>NZ_JAKGAP010000099.1 GCF_021532375.1 Paenibacillus alkaliterrae | reverse complement strand
TTCGGGTGACAGCCCTTGTTACAGCGTTCCTTGCTTTCCAAGTCCCTTACGACCTAGCTTTCCGTTCTGAACTTAGGTGCTCCCTCTAGGCCTGTGTGTTTGATGCCGCCATAGTCCGGTATAGCGTATTTCAGAGGAACAATTTTTACTTTACGCCGCTCACCCCATCGTTGGATGGTACATAGGTTTCCATATGTTCTAACTTTAGACCCGTACATTCGGTTGTTCGTCAGTTCCTTTATTATGGAACGATTCTCACCATATCCAGTTTCTCAGCCGCGCGGCATATCCGTTGGCATACCTTATTCGAATGGCTCTAGCCTCCGTTCTGCCGACTCCACCTGTACTTCATACCCCATGACCTGTCAGCCATGACGCACGCAGGAGTATTGGCGGGATGGTTTCAGGAAACATGGTTCCGTCATTCCCATCCTCGGTTGTAAAGTTAAGATTAATGTTTTAATCTCCTGCATTTCACGCTGTTAGGCGCTTATAGCAGAACTTGTCGTACGTACCCGTTAGTTCAATAACCTAAAGTTATTTTTTTAGGTTTGCTTTCATAAGAGAGGCAATCTTTTGTTCGTCTCCATTTTGAATCCGTTCCAGTTGATTAATGACAAGTTCTTGCCGTTGTACTGGATGGTTTTGGCTTAACTTTGCTTTTCCCTCTATCTTGTTGATTCTTATTTTGAATCCTTGAATCCCTTTATTCATCCCAGCGATAAAGTCTGCGTCTACATCTTGCAATCTATATGAACTATCAGGGGCTTCATACTTCAATACCATTTCATGCAAGGAATCCATTAACTCTTTTTCATCATCAATAAGTTTGACTTCGCCGTATACATGAACAGTCACATAATTCCATGTTGGAACTGCTTTATTTGTTTCATACCATGAAGGAGAGATATAGCAATGTGGACCATGAAAAATGGCTAAGACAATTTGATTGCTAATATCCTTCCACTGAGGATTCGGTCGTGCAAAATGCCCATATAAGTATTTGTTCTCCTTATCCAAAATTAAAGGTAAATGAGTAGCAAAGGGTACTCCATTTTGTTGTGAAAACAGTGTTGCAAAGCTATGTTCTTTGATAATGTCGTAAGCGACTTTTATTTCATCAATGTGAAAGTGTGAAGGAATATACATGTTTTACCCTCAATTCTTCTCTCGTTTACTCTTATAACAAAACTGCCCTTCAGCTTAATGACAGAAGGAGCAACTGCCGCGGCGGCAAACTGCTCCCTGGATCGCTGAACTAACGTACCCGTTAGTGGAGTCCTACAACTTTTTCTTCAACAAGAGCTCATCATCCTGATGATAGTTGCATTGTTCATAGGTTTTAATCGCAGCATTGTTTCTTCTTCCTGTTAGTACTTTAACACTTTTCACTCCGCGTTTTTTTAAGTTTTCTTCCAAATAAAATATTAATGAAGTGGCAATGCCCTTTCTTCGAGCAGCTTCCGCAACATACAATTCGGTAATCTCTCCTTGAAGTCCGTTATAACAGAATGATCGAAAACTCTGAGCGCAACCAAAACCAACGACTTTGCCACCTATTTCTGCTACAGCAATCAATTCAGCGCTGTCATTTAGGCTCTCAATTATGTCCGCAGAAGGCCTTGGTCACCTCCGTTAAACTCTTGATTAAGCCTTGAAAGTTGATTTGCATCACTTCGGCTCGCCAGTCTTATCCTTGCATCCAATATCATTCACCCACCTGACTAAATCATAGATTACTAGTGTGAAACTCATCAAAAATCACATTGGCAGCCACCACGTTATATTAAATGCTTTATGCATCACATCTAGATGTGCACCTAGCGTTCTCCGATAGTTCAAATGTATTGAAGAACCCATTTTTTTATTTGAGCCGCTACATCAGCTACGTCGGCATTCGTAGTATCAACGATCGGCATCGATGGGGTATATTCCTTATCCGCATTTTCAAACAACCATTTTGCAAATTTCTTGTAGTCTTGAATCATTTCTTCTGGCCAATTTCTTTCACGTAATCGTTTCTCACGAGTTTCATCATCACAATGTAAATTCAGGTAATATACATGTTTAAAATAAGGAAAGTCAATACATTTTTCAATATCCCAAGTCATTGCTGTTCCACATATTATAGTCATCCGTCCACTCTCAGCAGTATTTCGCGCAACCCGAAGCCAAACGTTTCGTATTTGTTGCTCATCTGAAATACCTACCTCGCGGAGATTATCGATATCAAAGATATCAAAATTTGGCAATATTCTTCGCAGTTCATTGATAACGTAGGTTTTCCCCGATCCACTAGAACCTGTTACGATAAATAGGGGGACCTTTTGCTTAGAACTAATTTCATTATCCATTTACTACTCCACCTTAGATTATGATGTACATACTCAATTTATCTTATATACATAGTCAATCTATAACAAGAGCCTTTATTATTATATCTAAATTTAACCATGAAAGTAACTGAACTAACAAAAATAGCCGCGAAATCGCGGCACAGTAGAGCTATTCTTGCAATGGCCTTTCCCTGTAAGGCCGCCTCTAACGAAGAGGCCTTATCGATACCGCGGACGTTTTAAAGCCTGGCATTTTACAGTTTGGATCAAGCTCCGGGCTGGTTGCCTTATTCACATTTTGCACGCCGCCCCAGTGCATGGGAACAAACAGAGTATCCTCCCGGATCTTATCCGTAATGCGGCTGCGAACGCTGAAGCTGCCTCTGCGGGAGCTAACCTCGACCCACTCGCCATCCTCGATCTTATATTTTCTGGCCGTTCGCGGATGAAGCTCAATGAAGTTCTCTACGCTGCGCGCGGCTAAAGACGGGCTTCGGCGCGTCTGCACGCCAGTTAAATAGTGAGAGAGCACTCTTCCATTGGTCATTGTTAGCGGAAATTGCTCATCCGGGATCTCTTGCGGCAGTCTGCTTTGAACAGGATGGAAAATGGCTTTGCCGTCTGCATGAGCGAAGGCTTGCTCGAACAGCATGCCGTTTGTATCGTTTTCCTCCGTAGAAGGACAAGGCCAATATACGCCGCCATCGCGACGCAGCCTGTCATACGTAATGCCGTAATAATCCGCTAAGCCGCCGCGGCTTGCGAGTCTTAGCTCATTAAAAATTTGCTCAGCGGATTCAAATGGAAAGTACCGTTGTTTTCCGAGCATTTCGGCCAATTCGCATAGAATGCTCCAATCATGCCGCGTTTCTCCCGGGGCCGCTATCGTTGTTTCTCTTAGAAGTACGCGGCCTTCCAAATTCGTTAATGTTCCATCATTTTCTAAATAGGCGGTAACGGGCAGTACGACATCGGCCATTCGGGCCGTCTCCGACAGAAACATATCCGCTACGACAAGAAAATCAATTTTGGATAACCCTTCTTCTACCAAATCAGCATTCGGATTGGAAACAACCGGGTTGGAGCCCATCACGAACAAAGAACGAATGGCTCCCTGATGAACAAGCTCCATCATTTCATAGGCGGATACTCCTTTGCGCGGAATTTCCTGAGACTCGACTCCCCACACCTTTGCGACATAGGCACGATCCTGTTCGTCATCAATGCTGCGGTAGCCCGGCAGTTGATCGCTCTTCTGGCCATGCTCCCGTCCACCCTGTCCGTTGCCTTGACCGGTTATCGCTCCATATCCGCAGCCCGGCTTCCCGATTTTCCCCGTAGCCAGCACGATATTCAAAAAATTTCTAACGGCAACATGACCGTCCGTCTGCTGCTCGACACCTCTTGCCGTGAACAAAATGCCCGTCTCAGCCTGACCGTACGTCACTGCCGCTTTATGAATGATTGCTTTATCCAAGCCCGTCATTTCAGCTATTTCATCTAAGTCAACGGCAGCCAAATGCTGCTTCAAACCGGCAAAACCGTTCGTACGATCCGAAATAAACGTCTCGTCCAGCAGGCTCTCGCTCAGCAGCACCTTAAGCATTCCGTTTGCCAATGCCGCATCAGTGCCCGGCTTAATTTGCAGATGAATGTCGGCAATGGCGGCCGTAGCGGTCACTCTCGGATCGATGACGATGATGAAGGCTCCATTTTCCTTCGCCTTCGTAAAATAAGGCATTAATGTAGGCTGGCATTCCGCGATATTTGTTCCGGCTAAAATAATGCAGCGAGCAAGCGGAATATCGGACAGCCTGCAAGTTAATCCGCGATCGATTCCAAACGTTTTGTTGCCCGCGGAAGCCGCGGCCGACATACAGAAGCGGCCGTTATAATCGATATATTTTGTCCCCAAAGCGATGCGGGCAAATTTTCCGAGCAAATAGGCTGCTTCATTCGTTAGCGAGCCTCCGCCGTACAAGCCGATAGCATCGGGGCCATATCGCTCGCTTACATCAAGGAAATTATCGCGGATACGATTTAACGCCTCCTCCCAGGATGCGGGAGTTAGCTTGCCATCCTTTTTCACTAACGGCTGCAGCAGTCGGTCCGTACTTGTTACATGCTGGTGGGCATTCATCCCTTTCACGCACAAGCGTCCTTCGGATGCGGCGTTCGGGATACCTTCCACGGAATAGGTGCTGCGTTGCGTGCCGGGCAACGGTATATTTTTTGTCAGGCGGATTTTACATTGGACGCTGCAGAAGGGGCATTGCGTATCCACGTGAAAGCCCGATTCCCGGCTTGCCGGATCTGTTATCATTTGCTGCATATGCCTTCACCGAGCCTTTCTTCGCTTTTTAAGGATAGACGGGGAGCGCCTGCCCGGTCCGCCAGCTCAAGGCGGTAATCGGTATCGAACAGTATTTCCCTAATTTCAATAATACCTTCCCTCTCCATCCATTTCCACATCGGTTCACCGAAATCGGCTCTTTCCCGGTATAGCTGCATGCAAGCCACGGCATATTCTAAAGCGAGCGAATCGCTTTCCGCTATTCCGATCAACTGTCCTTGCTTGACCGGATTTTCCGCATGTCCCGCCGCATAAATTTCCCAGCCTGCCGGCGCTCCTGTTATGCCAATGTCATGTACGAGCACGCCAGCCGGATTGTGAATGCCGGACGTAATGACGGCTCTCATCGGCATTGGAAAAGGCAAGGTCTCACCCGCGTTATAAAGAGACGTTCCGAGCAGGCGGGAATCATATCCGGCACTTTCCTCCTGCTGATCATCGGTTACGATTCCAACTGAAAGGCCGACATACGATTCGCTTCTGCTTGCTAAGGTTCGGCTAGTATCCGCAATAGGCTGTAAAAGGGCTATATAATAATGGATGGCCGGCCTACAGGCCGGACAGCCCGACGCGACTCGCCAGCCAAGCGCAAGCATAGCTTCCTGCGAATTTGCAAATTCGCTTTCGGCAATCGCTGCCTTAAGCAGCTCATGGCTTAAATCCGTACACCCGCATACGGCCGGTGCCGATGAAGCCATGCCTTCTTTGCCATGGCGGAGCGCGAATTTCACGACAGCCGCAACCATTGGCCGGCATCCGCCGCAGGAGCTTGATGCCTTCGTGCGGTCCCGCACCTGTTCGGTTGTTTGCAAGCCGTCTTCTATGACGGCACACATGATTGCCGATTTGCAGACGGCATTGCATGCGCAGACCGTCTCGCGATCAGGCATAGCCGCTACGATATCGTCTTGATCAGAGCCGCCGCTGTTATCCGAAGCATTGGACAGCGCTGATACCGGCGCTTCCCTCTTCACTAATCCGAGTAATGAAGTACCTTCCGATGTATCTCCGAACAAAATGGCTCCGCGAACGATTCCGCCTCTCATCGTTACTTTTTTGTAGGTGCCGCGTATGCCGTCATACGTTTGCAGCGCCGTATCCGCTTCATCCTCACGAATATCGCCTGCCGAAAATACTTCCACGCCCGATACTTTGAGCTGAGCATAAGGGACCGAGCCTGTATATGGATTCGATTCCTGATTGCAGATCACCCGGGCCAGCACCTTCCCTTGCTCATATAATGGAGCAACAAGGCCGTAGGCGATCCCCCGATGCTCGGCGCATTCGCCGACCGCGTATACGCCAGGGATGCTGGTGCGCATGTAATCATCGACAACAATCGCTCTGTTAGTCTCTATGCCGCTGCTGCGCGCAAGCTCAATGTTTGGCCTTATGCCAACCGATATGACGACTAAATCCGCTTCCAAGGTGGCGCCTGTCGAAAATCGTATACCCTTCGCTCTGCTTCTGCCCGTAATGCTCTCCGTCTCTTTGTTTAACCAAAAACGCATCCCTTGCTGCTCAAGCTCCTTGCGCAGCAATTCTGCTGACATACGGTCGAGCTGCCTATTCATCAGGTAAGGCGCGTTGTGGATGACATCCGTTTCCATGCCTAGATTCAGCAAGCCTCTAGCTGCTTCAAGCCCTAACAGGCCTCCTCCGATAACGGCGGCTTTGCGGTATTTTTTCGCATAATCCATCATCGTATTGCAGTCATCTATATTACGGAACGATATGACGCCCGACTTTTGAACGCCAATAATCGACGGAATGAATGCCGAAGAGCCCGTTGCGATAATAAGAGAATCGTATTCCGCCCGCAAGCCCGATAACGTCTCCACATACTTAGAACCGGTTTGAATGCGAACGACGGTTTCTCCCGTAAATAGGCGAATTCCCTTTTCTTCATACCAAGACCAATCATTAATAATAATATCCTCTATTGCGGAATCGCCCTGCAGCACCTTTGACAAAAGGATTCGGTTATAATTCGGTCGAGGCTCGTTTCCGAAAATCGTAATGTGAAAGCGCTGAGAGTCAAGCTTATATATTTCTTCTACGCATTTGACGCCCGCCATGCCATTTCCGATCACGACCAGTCTTTTTCTCTCCATGTATGTTCACATCCACTCTTGCAATTTACTAAATAGATAAGGATACAAAACGAACCTCTTCGCCTGCGGAGGCGCCAGCGCCTCCGGCTGGAATGAGCACAAGCGCATTCGCTCTGGCGAAAGCTGCCACATTACCCGATTTATCATGACGCAAGGGCTCAACCATCCACTCTTTATCTGCGCGATATACGAAAGCTCTGGCATACCTCGGATAAGGCGATGGTTTAGTAATGGAATCGATTAATCGTCCGTCGATCCATTCAGATCGGTATTCATTCCTTCCGGTTGCCTTTAGGGCGACCGGCCGGACGAGCAGCTCCAAACCGGCGAAGCATGCGGACGGGTTGCCGGATAAACATATGAGCAGCTTAGATTGAAATTGATAAGCGGAGGTCGGCGTACCCGGCCGCATAACGACCTTCGTAAACAAAGGCTCTCCTCCGATGCTTTCGGCGGCAAGCTTCACGTAATCATAATCGCCAACCGATACACCCCCGGTCGTAATGACCAGATCTGCCCGTTCCAGCGCATCTTTCATCGCCGTTTCAATAGAAGGCTTGCAGTCCGGTACCGGCGAGCAGCGTATAACGCTTGCCCCAAGCTCGCGCAGCCGGGCACTAATCATATAACTGTTCGCGTCATAGATGCGTCCGGATTTTAATTCCTCTCCAGGCAGAGTTAATTCATCCCCTACAGGAAGGATCGCGACTGCGGGTTTACGATAGACGGTTACTTCCGTGAAGCCGAAGGAAGCGAGTACAGCGATTTCCTTTGCTTTGATGGTTGTACCGCGGAATAAAATTTTCAGACCCTGCGGAACATCCTCGCCCTTCTCGGCAATGTGCTGCCCCTTTGGATATGGCCTATCGATTTGAATGGAAGGAATGCCTCGCAGTCCGCTTCGCGGGTTGACTGCCTCTTGCATAACGATCGTATCGCAGCCTTTAGGGACCGGCGCTCCGGTGAAGATGCGTATCGCATCCATGATGCCGGCTTCAAGGTCGCAGCCGGGGTCGGATTGCCCGGAACGAATTTCGTCGCGGACCGTCAAACGTACCGGCTGATCCTTACTGGCACTCAAGGAAGCGGCGGAGCAGATCGCATAACCGTCCATGGCTGCCCTGCGAAATGGCGGTAATGAGAACGGGCTTTCGATATCACATGCAAGCACCCGATTAGTCGCTTCATCTATTGGGACCGTTTCGCAGGAAGGCTCCCTCATTTCTCTGATCAGCTTCATAATGGCAATGGATACGGAAGCGGTTAATGGCTGAATTGCGTTTATGACCGACATGGTAACCCTCCTTAGCGAAAATGCAAACGTGTTAATAAGCATTAAAAACCCTTTCCCGCGCATCGGGGAAAAGGCATCCTTGCCGGAAGAGACAGCACGCCACTCTGCCGTACTCCATATATAATGTAAGATTAGTGCATGCCGTTTTATATGTCAATATATCTTACAACAGATTTTAAATATTTTTATACTCAAAATATGTGTAAGGTATATTGACACATACATTACGCAAATCTATAATTCTAGTCAGGAACACAAATAGAGCCTTATTAGGTTTGAAAAGATAGCACATGGAGAGATTTCGATAGCTTTATGATCTGGGTGTTAATCGGGCCGCTCGCCGTCATTATTGCCGGACGACTATCCGGTGAGTCCCGTAGAGAAAGCTAATCTCGTTGCTCTGCCCATTCTGGGGGGATCGATATTAAGATTAGCGTTAGGTTTCATGACAGATTTTGTTCCTTCCAACCCATTTCCATCATCTTCTCTATCGAAGCTGGATATTGATCCTGATGCGCTGCAAATTCCGGTAATGAAGCTGAGCATTCAGCCGTACATCGAGAATGCAATCTGTATACCGTATTCAACCGCTTAAGTTGAGCAATCAAAAAAGGGGAATGCAATCGTTGACAGCGATTGCATTCCCCGCTTGCCTTCCTTCAGATTCCGCTTAATCATGTACAACTTCCGTACCGGCAATAAAATCGTGAATCGCTCGTTTATCCTCCCTTAAAGCGATCATGAATGCACTTACAATCACACCAATTCCTAACGTCAGACCATATACGATGCCTGAGACTACTACACGTAAAAGCATCGTGCCTATACCGGGAGGCGAGTGATCGGCGACCCTTCTTATTCGAATTCTGCAAATGCGCTTTCCGATGGTATAGCCCTTCCAAAGGACAGGTACAAGCAAGGAATACAAAAAGGACAAAATATTCGTAAAATACTCTTTGCCGTCCCCTCCAGAAATGATGAAAGACAAGATGGTCAAAGGGACGGCAAGAATGATCGCATCTAACACATTTGCCCCTAACCGGATCCAAAAGCCAGCTTCTTGGTTCATAGGCAACAACCTCCACCTTTTTTTTCAATCATATTCTCTTGCTTTGTCTATTATGTATCATCTTAAACCGCTGAGCGACGCCCGACAAGAGTGAAGGATTGCAGCTTGAGCGCATCTACGACGGCACGGACATCATCTGCCAAACGATCATAGGAATAGCCGAGCCATGGCTTATCGGATTTTCCAAAGCCTCTAAGATCTATCCCAATGCAGCGGTAGCCAAGCGCGGGAAGCACATCGAATTGATATTCGAACAGTTTATGATTTGCCGGCCAGCCGTGAATAAACAGGATCGTCTTCGCGCTGCTCGGGTTAACGTCCTCCACGTATATATTTACACCCGGTTCTACTTCAACATAATACCCCATCCGAATACCTCCATAAAATTTAAGTCTCATCTGACTTAACATACTCAGTAAATCGTCAATAGGTGAATATCTAAGGCAGCATCAGCTTACTACAATGATTTTCATTTGCTCGGACGAGTCGATTTTATGTCGTTAACTTTTTATTTTGCAATGCAAGTTTTGACAAATTTTACGCTTATCATCTGCTACAATATATATCAAGTTGTCCATCATAGAATAGGAGCGTTGATATGAATACAATAGCGAACGAACATTTTAAGAACGAAACGATTGTTTTTGACGGATTTAGCTTTATTGGGTGCACGTTTACGAATTGCGTTATTATTATTACAACGTTAGACTTTAACTTTCACAGCTGTTCCTTTTTCGAATCCAACTTGCATGTAAATCCGGAGCTCTCTATTTTTGAAATTTCACATAAGCTTTCACAATCAACGTATGACCATGGTACCAACTGCTACCGAAACGATTATAAGTATCCGAGAACGGCTCTGGACCTACCGACTGCTACCGTTCATTAACGGGCTGACGGCCATTATTTTCCTCCTTATACCAGTCTTATTTATTTTAAGGCTATCATAGCCTAAAGTAAACAGATTAAGGAGGAATGGATCATGCCTGTTTTCTTATACCAGATTGCCTTATTAATCATTGCTTTAAGATCCGTTTATGTCATGGTGCAGCTTGATTTGAAACGGAAGGATTGGATCAACACCGCATACCACGCGGCAATCGCTTTTATATGTATTTATATTTTGCTGTGACCCGTTAATCATCTATATGCTAAAAACCGCCCTCCAATTGGAGGGCGGTGAAAAAGGCCTCGATTCTTTATTCACATAAAGGATCGAGGCCTTTTTTGCCTATTGCTCTCTTCTGCCTTATCCTTTTGGCTTAACCAGCAAGGCTGCCAAAAATGAGAAAATAATGGCTGCCGAAATACCTGCGCTGGTTACCTTGAATATTCCGGTAATGACTCCGATCCATCCGGTTTCCTGTAATTCCTCCAAAGCGCCGTGAACCAGAGCGTTCCCAAAACTAGTGATCGGAACGGAAGCGCCGGCTCCGGCAAATTTAACGAGCGGGTCATACAAGCCAAGTCCGTCGCCGACTGCTCCCAGCACGACGAGTAACGTCATGGTATGCGCTGGTGTCAGTTTAAACACATCGAAACAAAGCTGGCCGAAGACGCAAATTGCCCCCCCTACAAGAAAGGCCCATAAATAGATCATGTCAGATTCCCTCCTGCTTCAATCGCTACAGCATGCGCGATACTAGGAATACTTTCACTTTGTTGAAACGAAAGCGGCGATAAGAGCGCCCCTGTCGCAACAACAAGCATGCGTTTGATTTCTCCCTTACGCATCCGTTTCAGTAAATGACCGTAGGTGACAACGGCCGAACAGCCGCAACCGCTCGCACCTGCCTGTACCATCTGAGTATCGTAGTCGTAAATCATCATGCCGCAGTCGGCATACTCCGTTTGATGAATTGGAAAATTGTGTTTTTCAAACAATTTGCAGGCAATCTCATAGCCTACCTTGGCCAGATCGCCTGTCACGATCAGATCATAATAACCGGGCTCGATTTGTAAATCCCGAAAATGTGCT
Organism: Paenibacillus alkaliterrae; assembly: GCF_021532375.1. Classification (GTDB taxonomy): domain Bacteria; phylum Bacillota; class Bacilli; order Paenibacillales; family Paenibacillaceae; genus Pristimantibacillus; species Pristimantibacillus alkaliterrae. The sequence goes on along the minus strand of NZ_JAKGAP010000099.1, from coordinate 4,602 downwards.
TGAATGGTGTCAACCGCAGCGGGTGCCATAGCTGCCCCCATATTAAACGGATCCGTAATTCCCATATCGATAACCCGGCCAATGGTCGCTGACGCGACAACAGGTCCTTCTCCTTCCTGCGAAACGATCGATGCACCGGCACCCGTCACAGTATATTGGGCAGTTGGCGGCTTTTGCGAACCGTATTCCGTCGGATATCGGAACTGCTTCTCTGCGCTTGCATTATGACTGCAGGTCCCAGCCAGTATGAATTTCGCAGCTCCGCCATTAACGAGAGCGGACGCAAGTGCAAGGCTTTCCATCGAGGTTGAACAAGCACCGAACACGCCAAGATAGGGAATCGACAGAGTGCGGGCTGCAAAGCTGGTGCTGATAATTTGATTCATCAAATCGCCGCCGATATGAAATTGAACTTGTTCCTTGGTTATCCCTGCTTTTTCAATCGCCAGTTTTGCGGCTTGTTCGATCAAAACTTTTTCGGCTTTTTCCCAGCTTTCTTCTTCCAGCATGGAGTCACCATGTATGATGTCAAAATCGCGGGCAAGGGGACCCATGCCTTCAAACGGGCCAACCACGGTAGCCGATGCACGAATAACCGGTTTATTTTCAAAGATCCAACTTTGATGCCCTTTTAGCATATCAGTGTCCTCCTCCAGTACCCTTAAACACTAACGTGACGATACCAACAAAAAATGCCGCGACAGTTCCAAAGACAATAACCGGCCCTGCAAGTTTGAACATTTTTCCGCCAACGCCTAAAACCAATCCTTCACTGCGATGTTCAATAGCGGCGGATGCCATCGAATTTGCAAAACCGGTAACGGGAACAGCCGAACCGGCACCCGCCCATTGCGCGAATTTGTCGTATACACCGAGGCTCGTTAAAATAACAGAAATGAGAATTAACACGGCCACAGTGGGATTGGATGCTTCTTTCTCATTAAAGCCGACCCAATGAACAAACATATCCTGAATTGCTTGTCCAACCACACAAATCGATCCCCCGGCAAGAAACGCACGCCAGCAGTTCTGGAATAGGGGCCGTTTCGGTTCAAGCTGTTTAGCGAGTTTTTGATATTCCTGTTGAACGGGCGTTGCTTTTTTCATCTTGTTATTGGCCATTGTTAATCCTCCTGATTCATCTTATCTAACGAATGAGCAGCGGTTTGACTTCCTCAATGACCCGTTCCAGCTCTTTTGCACATTCTTCATACATTTTCTTTGCTTTTGGCGCTTTCGTGGATAGACTGAACATTTCGAGATCCGCTTCACATTTTTTTAAAGTCGCCAGCAAAGAAGCTTTTTTCTGAGGCTCAGGGACTTTGATCTGATCGTCAAATAAATCAACATAAAGCTGGCCGTAGGCATCTACCTGGCCAAGAAACACGTTTTCTATTGCGACACCTATCGTTTCGAGTTCCGTATCCAGCCATTCCCGGTTAAGTCCCATTTTAGCCAATGGTTCATCCATGATCTCTCCATCCATAACGACTACCTGCGGTTCCTGTTCGGGGCCTACTTTGATGCCTAAGTGCTTGGGTGTTAGTGGTTGATTTTCTTTCGTTAGCAGGACGTTGATGTCTCCACTCGGTTCCATTACCGCAAATTGTACGTTCGCTGCTTGGAATACATTTTTTTTTCGCAGCTGTTCCATCAGTTCGTCGGTGGAAAGTCGTTCCTTCTTGAGATTATCCTCCAGAATTTTTCCATCTTTAATCAACACCGTTGCTTTACTATCGATAATCTCCCTTGCTTTTTTACTCTTGAGTTGTAAAAACTCGAATCCTAAGGAAACGGCTGCCCATACAGACAATGAAACGATACCTAAATACCAATTTTCTTCAATATCTAATGAAATATAGGCAGCTATGCTTCCAACCGTGATCCCGGTTATGTATTCAAAAAAGGATAGCTGGGAAACTTGTCGCTTTCCCATTAGCTTGGTCATCATAAAAAGTATGAAAATCGCTAACAATGTCCGCAGTGCAACATGTATCCAATCTGGCATCATATAGTCCCCTTTATTCTTTGCAAGAAGTTTTTATTCCCACTTAGTGGTAAATCATACATAAGCAAGATCGTCAGTTTTCCGTCTTTTTATTCATTGAAATGTAAATCTTTTTTTGTTCTCATTTGGTGTATGATTCCGAAAAAACGGGATACATTATATTCGTTGCCTGGATAGGAATAGCAGTAAATTCGTTCGCATTGGCCTTGATTGATTAAAGGAGTTGAATCAAAATGACAGTAGCTTCCCAAGTTAAAACATGTGTCGCTTCATTAAAAAGCGCTCAGGCCAGCTTAGAACAATTCGCTTTGAGCACCCAAAATCAAGAGGCAAAAACTCTTTTTACAAACGCGGCCGAGCAAACCCAACAAATTCTGCAGCAAGTCGAAGGCCGAGTACAGCAGTTAGAAAATGAAGAGCCGCAATACAAAGGTTTCTAAGAATGAGGAAACAGCCATGTTCATACGAACATGGCTGTTTTTCTGTGTAAGAATCATGAAGTGGAAAACAAAAATAGACCATCAATTTGATGGTCTATTTTTCATATGGGATTTCATGCATCGAGTCAGGATCTATCTCGCATTCGGAAATATTCTTGCCACTATCTCATTAAACTCTTCCATAAATCCGACAACAGGCCTTCCTTGTTGAACGTCATCGACATATCCATTGATGCGGTCCACAAACTGCGGATTCGTGGATACATAGACATTCTGGATATCGGAATCCGCAGCTCTCACTTGCTTAGCGATCTGATCTTCAATATCGCGCGTCAGCTTATTTTGGTCGCCATCAAGAGCTGCTGCAACGTAAGCATTACGTCGCGTAACAAGCACATTGGCCTGACGGACGCCCTTTAATTTCGTAATGTTTTCGGCAGCTCGATCGGCTACTTCGACCCGATCCTCAGCCGTTCTTAATCCATCGTTGTTGCCATTGCGAATCCCGCCATTATCGACATCTCCAAATGGACGATTAGCCCGGTTATCCGCATTGTTGCGATCATGAAAGATTTCCGGACCACGATCATTGTCCCGAATATTCTGCTGTCTCACCTGATTATTACCATTTAGCGTACATCCTGTTGCAAATAACATCAAGCTTGTCATCATTACGATTAAGATTTTTACGATACTCTTGTTCTTGTACATAGATAGTCTCACTCCTTTTTTGTTTATATTCTCTCTTTCGGTACGATATCCATACATCCAAATTTATCCTTTGGGCATAACGAATAAAACTGCCAAAAAGGAAAAGATGATGGCGGCGGAAACACCAGCGCCAGTGACTTTTAAATTGCCCGTAATAATGCCGATTTAATCCTGAACTCATTGCTGGTAATACATTGTCTGAATGAAAGGATAAGGTCTCTACGCAGAATAAAGATTGTTCCTCTGTAATGAGCCAATTTAACAAGAGGTGGTGAGAATTTATGCAACGGATGACGTCCATACTGGGAAGAATGAATAATCGAAAAACCATCATTTCTTTATTAGCTTTAGGAGTTGGCGCTACTGCTTTTGGCATCACGCGGAGACGTAGATCAAATGGAAACCATTAGAAAAAACGTCTGAGCAGAGTCTTCAAAATTCAAAGCCCTTGGGGTACCAACAAGAAGTTCAAGGGCTTTATTTTTTTTAACTCGATTATTGATTGTGGGACGATAACGCACTCATTTGCATAATAATCCATATTTCCGTACAAATTAATAATCAGACCGGTCATTACATAAAGCGGAAAGCGGTGAATTCAATGAACGCCAGCAACTATATGAGAGTGATGACCTACAGTATACGACACGGAAAAGGCATGGATGGAAAAACCAGTTTGAGCCGTATTGCGGGAGAGATTGCAAAAGCGCATCCGGATCTTGTTGCCTTGCAAGGGGTGGACCGTTTTTTGCCCCGAAGCGGCTTTCAAGATCAGTTGAAGAGGCTGGCTCAACTGCTCGGGATGCATGCCTGCTTCTCTCCCAGCGTGAACCTGTTTATCGTCCAATACGGAAACGCCATATTGAGCCGCTATCCGATCATTTCAAAAAAAATTCAGTATATAGGCGGGTCTAAAGAGCGAAGGAGCATCTTAACCGCAAAACTGCAAATAAATGAAAACACGATTACCGTAGTAAATACCCATTTGGGTGTACATACGAAGGAACGGATAAAACAGCTCCCCGTTCTTTGGGATGCTTTAGATAAGCTGGAACAGCCGGCGATCTTGGCTGGGGACTTTAATATGAAGATGGACGATCCTTTCATGAAACGATTGAACTCCCGATGGCAAAAAATTACGTTACTGAACAAGCAGCCTACCATGGATAATGGTGGAGAGATCGATCATATCTTTGTAAACATGCCGACAGAACAAGCCTCAGCCAGGGTACATCCTTCCGACGCATCGGATCATTATCCGGTCATTGCAGAACTTCGCTGGAGGCAATAGATACGATTCATAGTCGGGGAGCCCAGGAATCCATAGATCTTCGTCCTCCTACTAAGTAGTAGTCTCTCAAAGCTAATAGTAGAGAATGGCTAGATATGGTATGATAATGCCAAAAAGAGGAATATAACGATGCGTCCTATAAAATACCCAGT
>NZ_JAKGAP010000098.1 GCF_021532375.1 Paenibacillus alkaliterrae | reverse complement strand
AGTTTCCGTCATTACCGGTGGGGCGCGTGGTTTAGGCAAAGCCATGGCTTACGCTTTGGCGCAGGTCGGGTCGAATATCGTGATCGCAGACTTGCAGCTGGATCAAGCGCAACAAACAGCTGATGAAATCCAGGAGAATGAAGGCGTAATGACCAAGCCTTATTTTGAAGGAAACGAAGGCATGGTAAAGCAATGGATGGAATTAACGCCGATGAGAAGGCCAGGCAATCCCGAAGAGCTAGGAGGGCTTGCTGTATACTTGGCATCGGACGCTTCTTCTTATGTGACTGGTGGTGTTCACACCATTGATGGAGGTTATACCATCTGGTAATCCGTCTGATGATTGGCTTCAATGCTCAAAAGCACCGCAGAGGAATGGTAGGACATGAGGTGAAAGATGATATTTTTGATATTGATGGCACGCTGCTTCACTATAACAAGCAACTGCTTATCTATATGGATGTCGAGACGATGAAAAGTAACAAAAATATATCATATCCATGAAGAGAACATATCGATCGATGCTTAAGGCGGCAAATTCGATGGTACGATTCGGAATTAGAAACTGACTTTTGATGAAATGAAAAATCGAAGGTTTAGAGGAGGTTTTATCCTTGGCTGCAAACATGAAATTGGGTATCAACTTGGGGTTCGCTACAAACAAATATCCTGAACCACACGTCTGGACACGCATCGTCGGTGAAGAACTGGGATTAAAATACGTACAATTCGTAGCCGATATGCTCCAAGCTTTCCTGCCGGATAATATCATCAAGAAAGAAGTCGAGCGCATTAATGTCAATAAGCAGAAATACGGAATCGAAATTACTAGTACATTCCTAAGCTCACAAACACGCGTCAATCATTTATTTCATCCCGATCACGCACAGCGTCAGGAATGGTTGGAGTGGTTCAAAAGATTCGCCGATTATTCTGCCGATCTGGGTGCTAAATCGACAGGTGGACATCTTGGTATTCTGACGTTCGATGTGTTCGACAATCAGGCTCGCCGGGAACAAGTGGTCTCGGAAGGGATCAAAAATTGGCAGGAACTAAGCTGGTACTGCAAAGAGCGAGGCATGAAGTATATGATATTCGAACCGATGTCGGTTCCCCGTGAATTTGCCTACTCCGTCGCGGCAACGAGAGAAATAATGGACAGATTGAATGAGAATGCGGGCATCCCTTTCAAGTTGTGTCTTGATATCGGTCATGCACCGCACCCAGATGAACGCGATCCTTATGTATGGATTCGGGAATTGGGAGCCATATCACCGATCATTCATATTCAACAAACGGAATTAAATCACAGTAGGCACTGGCCGTTTACCGAAGAGTACAATAAGGCCGGCATCATCAAGGGAGAAGAAATTGTAGCTGCATTCGAAGAGCATGGAATGGATGATATTGAATTCATTTTCGAACTTTATCATCGGGAACATTGGGACACAGATTCGAGAATTATAGAAGATCATAAGAAATCGGTTAATTATTGGCGTCAATTTATTACAAACTAAAATGGAGTGTGAGGGGAATGTCGGAGGAAGTGGTTTTGGCCGGACATATCGCGTTGGACATTTTGCCTGCGATTCAAGAAGGCGTGTCGTTCAAGGACTTCTTTGTACCGGGACGACTACAGCAAGTGGGTCCGGCCCATTTGGCCACAGGAGGATGCGTGCTAAATACGGGGTTGGCTTTACACAAGTTAGGGATGAAGACGAGAATGATGGGGAAGGTCGGAAACGACGAATTTGGTCAAAGTATTTTAAACCTGATCCGGCGCGAGGGACCAAGCTTAACCCAATACATTCGAGTTGATCCAGAATCCCAAAGTTCGTACACGCTAGCTCTGAATATCCCGGGTTATGATCGAGTGCTGCTGAATTTTCCTGGTATAAACGATACATTTCACGCCGAAGATATCGAGCCGGACAGTTTATCGGGAGCGAGATTGTTCCACTTCGGATACCCGCCGCTCATGAAGCGAATGATCGATAATGATGGTGAAGAGCTTGTGACATTGATGAAAACCGCGAAATCAAAGGGCTTGATCACTTCCTTGGACATGTCCATGCCTGGTTCAACGTCGGACGTAACCAAAGTGGATTGGAGAAAGCTGATGACTCGGACGCTTCCCCATGTCGATATATTTCTTCCAAGTATCGAAGAGATTCTCTTCATGTTTGAACCGGAAACTTATCAAAAATTATTAAAAGAATCTGAGAATGAGGAGATCATCGGGTTGATCACGTCCGATATTATTTCACGAGTTGCCGATCAAATCTTGGCGCTCGGTTCTACGGTTGCTGTTATCAAGGTGGGCCATAAGGGGTTATATTTAAAAACCTCTTCGCGAAAACTATTAGGCAACGAATGGATCAAACGAGAGTTATGGGCGCCTTGTTATAAGACGAAAGTGGTCGGAACGACTGGTTCCGGAGACTGCACCATCGCGGGTTTTCTTGCCGGGATACTGAAGCAATTGCCTCCGGATCAAGTGTTAAATAGCGCCGTAGCGGTAGGTGCATGCAGCGTAGAGTCTAATGATGCGACCGGTGCAATTGTTCCATGGGAACAAGTCCAGCAGCGCATACGATCTGGTTGGGAGAGGCTGAATCTGCAAGACCGACCTGGGGGATTCATATGGAGCGATAATTTGCAACTGTGGGCGGGATCAAATGAACAAGAACGATAAAAATCGATCAAAAGTAAAAACAGTTAATTAACTTTGTCATGAAGCTAAACATACCAAAGTTGTTGATATAATGATAGGAATGCCAGAAACGTCCCTTTATAATGAAAAGTAGGAAAAGGAAGATATTGAATTCGGTTTTAAAGTATTTTCAATAATGAAAATACTTAAAAAATATAAAATATTGTATGGAAAATGGAGGGATTTACATGAAACTAGGTATACATGCTTTCGCCTGGTGCTCGAAGTGGACGAACGAAACGCTGCATCTTATTGACCGGGCGAAAAAGCTGGAAATGGATTTTATCGAAATTCCGCTGTTAGATCTAGATACGTTCGACTCTAGCGCTATCAAAAACAGATTGATGCAAGTCGGATTGGAAGCCTGCACATCTACTGTCCTTTCCGCTGATACGGATTTCACCAGCGATGACCCGGCAATCCGTCAGAACGGCATTGAATATTTGAAAGCTTGCATTCGTGCAACCAGCGAAATTGGAGCCACCAATTTCACTGGCGTCATCTACTCCCAGCACGTCAAGAACGCAACGGCTCGACCGACGGAGAAGGAATGGAAGCAAGCAGCCGATTGTCTTCGCGAAGTAGCAAAATACGCTCAGGAGTATGGTATCCTGGTAGGTATTGAACCTGTTAACCGCTATGAAACCTATCTGGTCAACACAGCCGAACAAGCAATGAAGCTGAAAGAGATGGTCGGAGAACCGAATATCAAGATTCATTTGGACACTTATCATATGAACATCGAAGAAAAGAGCTTCTACGAAGCTACTAAGCTGGTGGGGGACGACTTGATCCATTATCACTTATGTGAGAACGATAGAGGCATCCCAGGAACCGGTGTCGTCAATTGGGATGATATCTTCCGGGCTCTCGGTGAGATGAATTATCAAGGTTACGCCGCCCTGGAGTCTTTCGTCGACATCTCTGACAGCATGAACACCTGGGTATGGAGAAAATTGGCACCGGATGGAGATACGCTTGTTCGTGAAGCTATAACGTTTATCCGCGGCATGCAGACAAAGTATGGTTTATAATGTTTACGCTTTCAATAATCTGATTTCTCCCGTCGTGTCCTACACTAACGGTCGAAATAAAAAAAATATTGAGGGGTGCAGAAAATGAATAGAAGCTTAAAATGCACAATGCTTAACGTTCTAGCTCTTATCATCGTTTTTACGATTACCGCATGCAGCGGCGGTAATAACGAAAGCGCAGGAAGTGCAAGTTCAAACGCAAATACTGGTCAAAGTGCAAGTGAAAGCACAGACGAGGGCAATAGCCCTAGCGTAGGCAAAGTAGATTCTCTGCGTATGATCATGATTAATGATCCATGGGTAGAAACGGCTAAGGATTTTGCTAGCCTTTATGAAGAAGAGACAGGGATCAAAGTCGAAGTCGAAAGTTATGGCTATGACCAAACTCACCAAAAAGAAGTACTCCTAGGTACACAGAAATCCGATGCAACCGATATCATCGTATTGGATTCCCCATGGGTCGGTGAATTTGCGGAAGGTGGCATCACGGCTGATATTACGGATCGCGTGGCCAACTCACCGGAACTCGACTGGGCAGACTACATTCCTTCTTTCGCTAAAGTAGTTGAATGGAAAGGTAAGAAAATAGGGGTACCTTTCGCTCCTTACTACACATTGCTCCACTATCGTAAAGACTTGTTTGAGGCAGAAGGAATTGCCCCGCCGAAAACAATCGATGAATTGAAGGCAGCTGCGAAGCACTTCACCAACAATCCGAAATATCCAGACTTCTACGGAATATCACTGAACAACGCGAAAGGCGCGGCTGCCGGACAATCTTGGTTCGAATGGTCCGCTAACTTCGGCGGTAAATACTTCGAGAGCGCCTACCCAGGTACCACGGATGCATACGCTGACGTAACGCCGCTGATCAACTCTCCAGCAGGAATCGAAACTGCTAACTTCTTTAAGGATATGCTGCAATACCAGCCACCGGGTGCATTGAACGTGGCGTGGGACGAGCGTCTCCAAAACTTCGCGCAAGGAAAAGTCGCCATGATCGTCGAGTGGAACGTTCGTACGATGGCAATGGCTGACAAAGATAAATCTAAAATCGCAGACCAATTTGCTACTGTTCTTATGCCTTCCAAAGAAGGCGTAACATCGGTTCCTCCGCTCGGTGGATGGCTTATGTCGATCAACCAATACAGTAAGAAGCAAGACGCAGCATGGGATTTCATCAAATGGATCAACAAAAAAGACATTCATAAAGAATTCGTCAAAGCCAGCGCAACGCCGGCTCGCTTATCCCAGTTGGATGACGCGGAATTGATTGCGATGTTCCCATGGTTCGACACGGTAAAAGCTTCTGCTCTGCAAGCATTTGAAGACAACCGTCCGCGGATTCCTGAAAGCTTCCAAATCATCGACATCGTGGGTAACTACAGCTCGCAAGGACTTAGTGGACAAATGACGATGGAAGAAGCTATGAACAAGGCTAATGAAGAAGTGGAAATGCTGTTGAAACAAGGCGGCTACACTATGAAGTAAGAGAAAATTATACATGATAAAAGAGTGGGGTCCTTTGAGATTTCTGCTCTTTTATCGAATAGAAAAGGATGATGAAGAGTTGATCAATAACATTATGAATGCAGCAGTCATGAATAAACCGCTTTCCATTGAGCTGAAGAAAGTGAAACGGCCTTCTCCGGGTCCGAATGAGGCTTTGATTAAAGTGAAATGCATCGGCATATGCGGTTCCGACATTCACTATTTCGAACATGGAAAAATTGGGCGTTATATCGTCGATAAACCGATTATATTAGGGCATGAAGTGGCTGGCGAGATAGTGGAGATAGGAGAAAATGTGAAGAATGTCTTCGTTGGAGACCGTGTCGCGATTGAGCCAGGCGTGACTTGCGGGCGATGTGAATATTGCAAAACTGGCAGATATAACTTGTGCCCGGACGTCTTCTTCCTGGCAACGCCGCCTGACGACGGCGCATGGGCCGATTATTTGGTGATGAGAAGCGATGTTCTGTTTAAGCTTCCGGACAACATGAGTTATGAAGAAGGGGCCATGCTGGAGCCATTATCGGTAGGTTATCACGCCATGAATCGCGCTCAGGTGAAACCGAGCGATAGAGTTTTAATTCTTGGGATGGGTCCAATCGGACTTCTGGCGATTCAAGCAGCCAAGCTGTTCGGCGTTAAGGAAATTTACGCATGTGACGTTGTGCCCTTTCGCCTGGAATCCGCTTTAAAGATGGGGGCTACAGCTGTCTTCAACCCAATGGAAGTTAACGTTGATGAACAATTAAAAATATGGACAAAGGGAGAAGGAATCAATGTCGTTATCGAATCCTCGGGCAACCGAAATTCGATCTCTAACGCAGTTCTATACGCAAGACAAGGTGGCCGTGTCGTATTCATCGGACTACCACCGGAAAATCAAGTAACTCTCGACATCAACCGGATCATCGATTCTGAGCTCAATATTTATGGAGTCATGCGCTACGCCAATACTTACTCTGACTCGATTAAGTCATATGCGGGCAGCGGACTGGACACGCGTGACATCATAACCCACAACTTCGCGTTGAATCAAATCAATGAAGCTTTAGAAGTGGTGAGAAGACAAAAAGACATCGCCATTAAGGTTATGATTTATCCCGATCCGGCGGATGTTCCTAGTTAGGTGGCGGAGAGAATGTCTTATTTGATGGGAATAGATTTGGGTACTTCCAGTGTGAAGACAATGATCATGGATGAGAACGGAACAGTTAAATCTCTCTCGAGCGAGCCATATCCGATCGAAATTCCACTGGAGGGCCATGCCGAACAGAATCCGCATACCTGGTGGAAGGCTACCGTCATAACCATCCGTGACTCGATCCGCCGATCAGGTGTTTTGCCGAGTGAAATCAAAGGCATCGGCTTATCCGGTCAAATGCACGGATTGGTCATGCTGGACTAATCGATGTTTCGAAAATAACCCTGAGTGGAGAGTGTGATCATGAGAGCATTAGTCGTTGAATCGCCGCATCATGCGGCCGTAAAAGAGGTTCCTTATCCGAAACCCGGTCCGAAGGAAGTAACGATCAAAGTCGTAAACGTAGGCATTTGTGGAACGGATTTTCATATTTTCGAAGGGGTATTCATTGCTCCGTACCCCATCATACTGGGACATGAGTTTTCCGGTGTGATTCATGAGATCGGGGAAGGCGTGACGGGATTCCAAGTGGGAGACCGGGTCAGTGCAGATCCTTCGATCTTCTGCGGGGAATGCGAAAATTGCCTGAACTTAAAAGGAAACCATTGCGAGAAGTGGAATGCGCTCGGTAATACCGTTCCGGGATCGATGGCGGAGTACGTAGCCGTTCCGGCCAAAAATGCCGTGAAGCTGCCCGATTCGATGTCTTATGAAGAGGCTGCTTTCATTGAACCGATGGCTTGCGTGGCTTATGGCATGAACCGATTGGAAGCGCGGGCAGGTGACCGGATTCTGGTTTTCGGTGCAGGTGCGATCGGATTGCAGTTGGTTCAATCCTTGGCGCATGTAGGAGCATCGGAATTGGTCGTTGTGGATGTGAACCAGCAAAAACTGGATCTGGCTGAGAAATATGGAGCAACCAAAGGCATCTTAAGCCAAGATTTGAGCCTTGAACAATACCCCCGAGGGTTTGATATCGTGGTGGATGCCACGGGCATTCCTTCCGTCATTCAAAATGCATTTAACTACATGGGTAAAAAAGCGAAGTTTCTCATGTTCGGCGTGACTCCCAAAGATTCGGTTTTGCAGTTGGATCCCTTTAAAATCTATAACAACGATTGGACGATTATCGGCTCCATGGCGATCAATCACACGTTCTTGCAAGCTTTTCAATGGATCAAGGCGGGAAGGCTCGATTTGAAGCCGCTCGTTTCCAAGACGATTTCTCTAGAAGAGACTGTGGCATTCTTGGCGGCACCTAAGGATCCAGAACTGTTAAAAGTGCAAATTAAACTGTAAGTGGTGAGGGGGACATTGGTTATGTATCAGAAGGGGAAGGTTAAAATAAATTCAAGGCAGCAGGATATTTTATCCCTTCTCCTTCAAACGTCTTCTTATATCACGTTAAAAGAAATTTCTGATCATTTACGGACCAGCATTCGTACGATCCAACGAGAATTGCCCGGACTGGATAAAACGCTGGAAGCTTACGACCTGTCGCTTCATAAAAAAAGCGGCGTGGGGATCGCCATTGTCGGTGATCACACCGGGAAACAACATCTGTTACAACAGATACCCTCTAACAAATCCATCAAAATCTATTTACCAGAAGAACGGCAATATCGCATGAAGCATCTCTTTCTTACGCTTAAGGAACCGACTAAACTTTATTATTTCAGCCATAAGTTTAACGTGGCAGAGGCAACGATCAGCAATGACTTACTGAAGATTGAATCCTGGTTTGAACAACATCGGCTGCGATTGGTGCGCAGGCCGGGTTTTGGCGTGAGTCTGGAAGGCGATGAAAAACATATTCGCCAAGCCATGATCGAATTGTTGTATCAGGACTTTTCCCAAGAGCAATTAATGAACAGTTTATCCTCCTATACCCATTCTTCTGCCGCAGTGACGGCCATACATGACCATCTTGCCAGGTTTATCGAGCCACAGGCCATCTTCAAAATCGAACAAAGCTTGCAGCGCATGATCAGTGAAGATAACTTCGAACTGTCCGACAGCGCTTATATCGAACTTGTAATCCATATTGCCTTGGCGCTACATCGTCTGAAGCAAGGGGAACATGTCAAGTTCGATCACTCGCTGCTCGAAAGTTTAAAAGAAACGGAAGAGTACAACTGGGCGAATCAAACGCTGATGGAACTTGGCTTATTCCTACATATGAAGATACCGGAAAGTGAAGTTTGTTATATTACGATGCATTTACTCGGCTCGGAAGCCAGAAAAGCGCATTTGAACCCTTCAGCGTTTCCGGTCGAAGAATATGCGTATCAAATGATTCGAATCGTGGAGAAAGAACTGAAAGTAAGTCTGGAAAGCGAATCGTCTCTTCATGGCAATTTATGTTTGCATCTTAAAGCAGCCATTCATCGGATTAGGCACCAGTTACAGATCCGAAATCCCTCGTTAAGCCAGATTAAAGAAACATTTGCTACCGTATTTGAAGCCACACGCGAGGCCGTTTCCTTCTTGGAAAAAACCTTGCGATGCACCATTCCGGAAGAGGAAATCGGCTACCTGGCGATGCACTTTGGGGCATCCGTTGAAACGACTATTGAATTGAGACACAAGAGATGTCGTGCTTTGATCGTATGCACAGGCGGATTGGGGACCTCCCGATTGTTAGCGGCTCAGATCGAGAAGAAGCTTCCGCATATTCAAGTCATCGATACGGTATCTTTATTATCTTTGGAAGCATGGATGAAGGGTGGTAAGCCTTTTGATTTGATCATATCGACCGTGCCTTTTATATACAAAGAGCTGCCGATCATCGTGGTGGATTTCTTCCTGTCGCCCAATGACATGAAACTGATCGAGAATCACATCAATAGTTTGGAAACGCATCATCCAGAGGAAATCGAGTCCAACGCCTTGATCGAGAACAAGGTGAACAAAATCAACAATTATCGGGATGCGATGATGCATCTGATTGACAACACCTATTACTCTGAGCCTGCACATATCCGTTCGAAAGAAACGGTTTTTGAATATGTCGGACAATATTTACACCAGCAATTCGGGATAGAGAAATACGGCAAAGTGTCGGAAGCACTGGAGCATCGAGAGCAGCAAGGTGGATGGGTGTTGAGTGACGATCATCTGGCCATCCTTCATTGCCGCAGCGATGCTATCGATCAAATGTACGTGATTCTTGTGCGTTTGGGTGCTGGCGTCAATTGGGGGACTTCCAACCATCCGGTTGACGTGCGTACCGTCCTTGTTCTGTTGATTCCGGCCGTTACCCCCCAAGAATCCATTGAAATCATGAGCGAAATCAGTGCCGCCATTGTGGAAGAACCTTTCGTGACGGCCTTATCCACTTACGAGGAAGACAAGGTCAAAGCGCAGATCAAATTCATTTTGGAGAGAGGTTTCCTAAAGAAAACAACTCATCTGTTACGATAAGTTCATGCCATTATTCAATTATGTCGCCAAATGGAATAAGCCAAACCTAGGTATGTTGATGAACAATTCGTGTCTCCCCCGAGATATAATGTAATCAGGCAAAAGTTACTAGTTGGAGGGGAACATAATTATGTCTTTGGTATCGATGAAAGAATTGCTGGTTGAAGTAGAAAAGCGGAATTTGGTAGCTCCGGCGTTTAACACGACAAATTTGGAATTGACGCTAGGCATTATGGAAGGGGTTAAGCAAACCGGATATCCAGTCATCGTCCAGGTGGCCCCGACCAATCTGAAGCTTTCAGGATTTGCTTATATCAGTGAGATTGTGAAGTTGGCTGCTGCTTCAGTGGACGTACCGGTTACCTTGCATTTGGACCACGGAATGTCGATGGACGACATCAAAGAGGCTGTGCGATTCGGATTTCCATCCGTTATGGTTGATGGCTCTCAGTTGTCTTTTGAGGAAAATATTTCACTTACCAAGGAAGCCGTCGATTATTGCCACGATTACGGAGTGTCCGTGGAAGCAGAGCTCGGCGCCATCGGCGGCAAAGAAGATGACGTTTCTCACGACGATGATGTACGGACCAATCCGAAGCTCGTGAAAGAGTTTGTGCAAAGAACAGGCTGCCATTTACTCGCGGTATCCGTCGGCAACGTGCATGGATTGGATCAAAAACCCCAGATCGACTTCAATCTTCTGAGAGAGATCCACGCGGAAATCGATATTCCTCTGGTCATACACGGAGGCTCCGGCATTCCGGATGATGTACTGGGCAAGTTAAAAGATTACGGGGTCAGAAAGGTTAATCTGGCCAGCGATTTAAGAAGAAAATATATCGAAACGATCGGCAAACGCTATGTGAAAAATAATGACGAATACAACCTGGTCAGTGTATTAAAGGAAGCGAAAGGACAGGTGACGGAAGTCGTCATACAAAAACTGTACGCTTTGAACGGATCAGAGATTAATATTAGATAGAGGTGGTACTAAGGTGATGGAAGTGCAAGGAGAGGTATATCTTTCAGAAGATTTGTTTGTGGTGGGACTCAATTGCACAAGCAAGGAAGAAGTCATCGAAACCTTATCCAATTTACTAGTTTCCAAGGGCCTCGTGAAGGATACTTACCTTAGCGGTATACTGGAACGGGAACAGCAATCCCCGACGGGTTTGCGAACGAAATCAGTAGGGGTAGCAATTCCTCACACACAGCCTGAGCATGTGAATAGCAACAGCTTCGCAGTGGGCGTACTGGAGAAACCCGTTATTTTTGCAGATATGCTCGATCCAAGCGTTACCGTCGAGGTCAGAATCGTATTTTTGCTGGCGCTTACGGAGTCTTCCAAACATATCGATATCATGAAAAAAGTTATGGGGTTGTTCAAGGTCGAGAGCACACTGCACAACCTGCTGACTTTGTCGCAGGAGCAATTGTTTTCATTCTTTGACCAATTGATCAAAGGGAAACAAACTAAACTATAGGATCAGGTGATAGCAATGCGTAAAAAAGTGATCTTTGCCTGCGCCACGGGCGTAGCGACTTCTACATTCGTTTCCCAAAGGGTGATGCAGTATTGCGAAGAGAATGGCGTGCCGATCGATTATGAACAGTCTAATGTAGCGTCCCTACCCTCGCTCGATAATACGGCTGACTTGATCGTCGCTACAACAACGGTGCCTTATGATTTGAAGACTCCTGTGATTTACGGGATGGGGATCATCACCGGCATCGATGAAGATGAAGTGTTCCACGAAATTATGAAAGTAATCAAAGAGGAGTGACTCCAAATTGCAAGGGTGGTCGCTTAACGTAACTAGTTTTTATAACGGATTAGGGCCAATCATTGTGATGCCCATCTTGGTATTTATCCTTGCACTGCTGTTTTCCGTAAAACCGGGTAAAGCCTTTCGTTCCTCCTTGACGGTCGGCGTGTCCCTTATCGGAATATTTGCCATCATCGGCCTCTTGATTTCCATGTTAGACCCGTTCGTTGGAAGTGGGACCGGCCGGCATGACGTGATTGATTTGGGCTGGTCTCCTCTAACCTTCGTCACATGGGCATCACCGTTCGCGCCGATAGTCATCGGTATGACCGTACTGATCAATTTGGTGATGATCAAGTTCAATCTGACCAAAACGTTTAATGTGGATGTATGGAATTACTGGCATTTTGCCTTCGCCGGCATTCTGGTCTATCACGGCACAAATAGTGTTGTGCTTGGGTTGCTTGCAGCGTCTTTTGCTTCGATCGTTCTCCTGAAACTGGCGGATTGGACCGCTCCAATGGTCCACAAACACTTTAACGTTCCCGGCGTTTCTATCACCACGCTTTCATCCGTCATTTTCTTCCCGGTCGGATGGCTAGGAAACAAAATTATTGATTGGATTCCGGGGCTTCGCAACTGGGATCTGACGCCGCAATCGATTCAGAAGCGGCTTGGTTTTTTTGGAGAGCCTTACATCGTGGGGTTATTGATGGGGTTGCTGCTCGGAATAGTTACCGGTAGCGACGTTAAGGGCATCTTGACGGTAGGATTGACTTGCAGTGCCTTGATGTTCTTGATGCCCAGGGTAGTAAAGTTTCTCATGGAAGGGTTAACGCCGATTACTGAAGCGGTCCGTGAAAAGTACAAAAAACGGTATCCGGATCGAAAGGATATCTATATTGGTTTGGATGTGTCCGTGGCTGCAGGTAACCCAACGGTTATCACCACCGCTCTGATCTTGTTGCCGCTCTTCATCATTGTGGCTTTCATTATGCCGGGCAATCGAGTATTCCCGCTTGGTGACTTGGCCAATCTGACCACGCTGATTGCGATGGTCGTGCTCGCTTCCAAAGGCAACATGTTCCGGTCACTGCTCATCGGAATCCCGATTCTGATTGCGGATTTGTATATTGCCGCCCAAATGGCGCCCGTCCTGACAAACATGCTGAGGAATACGCAGGTAGATGTTCATGTGCCATCAGACGATCTCTTGTTAACAAGCGCTTTGGACGGAGGCAATCCGTTCCGGTATTGGATTTATTACTTGTTCCAAGGCGATCTGATCGCATTATCCTTAATACCCGTCATTGGACTGCTCTTGTTCTGGCTGGTAAAAGATTTGCGGAGGTAGACCATGTTGATGATCGGGATTGATATCGGTACCACGAATTGCAAGGTGTGTTTATTCGAATTGCCGACATTTCGTCTAGCTAATCACTACCGTTTCGCAACACCTGTTGTTTTGGACGCTGGCTTTACCCGATTTGATGTCGAACAAATATGGAGCGGCATTCAATTCGGCATTCGGGAAGTCACCCGATCGGTTCATCCCGATTCCGGCGGCGTTCACAGCATCTCAGTTGCCAGCGTAGGCCAATCGATCGTCCTGATCGACAGCCAAGGCCAAGCAATCGGTCCAGCTATCACTTGGTACGACAAGATAACGGAGCAGCAAGCCGAAATCGTTCGTGAGGCGGTAGGCACCGAGAAGCTTTACGGCATCACGGGCATTCCTTCCCACAGTAACCACAGTCTGACCAAATTGTTATGGATCTCGGAGCATTATCCGGAAGAAACGAAAGCGGCACATCGCTGGCTTTGCCTGTCTGGTTACATCGTTTATCGCTTGACGGGTGAGATGAGAACGGAGTTTTCGTTGGCGTCCCGTACGCTGGCTTACGACATTGTAAATAAACGCTGGTCGGAAGACATTCTACGAATCTTGAATTTTGATGCTGCCATTTTCCCAGAGGTTGTGGAGTCGGGGGTTGCGGTGGGCTTCCTCCTTCCGGGGTTGGCAAATGAACTAGGTTTAGGAACGAATACACTTGTGGCAATTGCCGGACATGATCATATCGTCGGTTCCTACTGCACCGATTTACAGCAGCAGAACGAAATCTTGAACTCCACCGGCACAACGGAGGGACTCTTGATTACGATGAAGGAGCCCAGGATGGACAGCCGGTTCCTGGAACAATACTTGTCCAACGGTATTTTTGTGAATCCGAGATTGTACACTTTATACGGCTCCATGCCTACCGCCGGCTATGCCGTGGAATGGTTTCGCCGGTTGTTTACGAAGGACGAGGACGAATGGACCGGGCTGATGGCCGGGTTGGAAGGCGAATACAAAGAATGTCCGCAAGCGTTGTTCAACCGTCTATCTGCTTTTGTCCCTCATTTACGCGGAAGCGGACCGCCGAACCGGCGTCTTCATGCCAAAGCTATGTTTTACGGCTTGACGGAAGAGACGACGAAATCGGATATTCTCTACGCCATTTTGTCGGGCTTATGCTTCGAATTGAAAGACCTGTTCCAGACCTTCGAAGACCGTATCGGACAGCCATATACTGTGATGAAAGTCATCGGTCCTGCAACTCGAAACCCGCTGTGGCTGCAGTTGAAGGCGGATATTCTAAATTGCGAGGTTCATGCTTTTCAGATCGAAGAATCCGTCGCCAAGGGCGCAGCCGTCCTGGCGGCCGTGAAGCAAAAGTTATTTGACGGCATCGCTTCGATTCCTTTGTATCATCAGGACGAGGTATATACGCCGAATGCCGAAATGACCGAACACTACAAGGATTATTATTTGAAAAATTATTTTCCGATGAAGCAGTTCAAACGACAACTGGAGTAAAACGAGAGGAAGGAGAATGATTCGATGGAACAAACATTTACAATCCAAAATCCTTCCGGCATGCATGCCCGTCCCGCAACGAATTTGGTGAAGAAAGCGAACACCTATCCTTGTGAGATTAAGATCATCAAGGGAGAAGAAGAGATCGATGCCAAAAATCTCATTTCCATCCTAGGACTTGGCCTGAAACAAGGTGAAACCATCACCGTCATCACCAAGGGAGAGCAGGAAACAGAAGCATTAGCAGCGATTTCGGAGATTATCAAAACCGTAGAATAAGGGAGGTAAAACGGTATGACGGAATGGAAGGGAATTGCCGCTTCTTCCGGTTATGCCATGGGCCGGGCATTCCTGTTACAGGACGATAAAGTGGGGATTCCCGAACGGATTCTTGCGGAGGAAGAAATTGAACCGGAGTTGCAGCGACTGGAAGAGACCGTTGACTCGGCGGTTGAACAATTAGAAGCGATTCAAGAATCAAGCCGCGATAAACTTGGGGAAGAACAACTCGAAATTTTCTCATTTCATATTGCCCTTCTCCAGGGGTCGGATTACGTCAAGTCGATGGCCGCCAACATAAAGGCGGAGGCCTTGAATGCCGAAGCGGCCGTGCGGCAGGCAACGGGAAAATTCGTCGAGATGTTTGAAAATATTGACAACGAGTATATGCGCGAACGAGCCGCTGATTTCCGTGATGTGGGCAGCCGCCTCCTGAAGATTTTGTCCGGCATTCCCGATGTAGCGTGGGACGAATCGGGAGAGAAACTCATCCTCGTGGCGCATGAGTTAACGCCTTCCGATACGGCGCAGCTCAGCCGTGACAAGGTTTCCGGTTTCGTGACGAATGTGGGAGGCAAAACCTCGCATACCGCTATCATGGCGAGATCGATGGAAATCCCGGCGGTTGTCGGATTAAACGGGATATTGGAATCCGTTCGGCCAGGTGACTTCGTAATTATAGACGGCAACGAAGGAACGGTATGGATCAATCCGTCAGCCGAGTCGATCTCTCATTACCAGGACAAACAGAAACAATTCAATGTCCAGCAGCTGGAACTGCGGACCTTAATAGACGCACCTTCAGTTACGGCGGACGGCCGCCGAATCGAACTGGCAGCGAACATCGGCAATCCCCATGACGCTCATCATGCCCGCCAGATCGGAGCGGAGGGAATCGGGTTGTACCGGACCGAATTCTTATATATGGATAGAGAGGATCTTCCTTCGGAAGAGGAACAATTCCGGGCTTATCGGGAAGTTGCCGAAGCATTCGGCATGGAAAGTCCGATTGTCATCCGGACTTTGGACATCGGCGGTGACAAAGAACTGCCGTATCTCGGACTTCCCAAAGAAATGAATCCGTTTCTCGGTTACCGCGCGATTCGCATCTGTCTGGATCGCACCGACATCTTCAAGGTTCAATTACGGGCGATTTTGCGTGCAAGCGTTCACGGTAATATCAAATTGATGTTTCCGATGATATCCACCCTGCATGAGCTGCGCACGGCCAAACAGGTGTTGGAAGAGGCTAAACAGGAACTCGATGAAGCTAACATTCCATTCAATCGCGAGCTGGAAGTCGGCATGATGATTGAAATTCCATCGTCAGCCATTATCGCGGATCAGCTGGCCAAAGAAGTGAATTTCTTCAGTATAGGCACCAATGACTTGATCCAATATACCTTGGCTGTCGACCGCATGAACGAAAGTGTTTCCTATTTGTACGAACCATTTGAACCAGCTGTCCTTCGATTGATTCACATGGTGGTTCAAGCTGCCCACAAGGAAGGCAAATGGGTCGGTATGTGCGGTGAAATGGCTGGTGATTTGACGGCGATTCCGATTCTGGTCGGTATGGGATTGGATGAGTTAAGCATGAGCGCTTCGTCCATTTTACCAGCACGTTCTCTGATTCGCCGATCAAACGTTCAGGAATGGCAGAGAATGACGGAAAAAGTGCTACAAATGGATACGGCCCAAGAGATTAAAGCCTATATGGGACTAGCTTTTCCTGAAATCCATAACTAGAATATGTAGACAGAGGTGAGGAAATGAGTACAAAGCCTTTGCAAACCACTCCTGCGCAGCTGATATCCGAGAAGCAAAAGATTAAAAAGAAATCGATTGTCGGATGGCTGTTGGTTTTACCCACGATCTTGTTTCTGTTGTTCTGGACGGTATATCCGCTAATCTATGCCGCCTATGTAAGCTTAACGAATTTGAATTTATCGCGGCCTGCGATGCAGAAATTCGTCGGACTGCTCAACTATAAATTGTTGCTGCAGGATGCGACGTTTCTAACTTCGATCAGCCAGACGATGCGGCTGACTTTCGTATCCATCGTGCTGGAACTGATTCTGGGCTACATGCTGGCGAAGTTCTTCATCAATGCCAAA
>NZ_JAKGAP010000097.1 GCF_021532375.1 Paenibacillus alkaliterrae | reverse complement strand
TGGGTATTTTATAGGACGCATCGTTATATTCCTCTTTTTGGCATTATCATACCATATCTAGCCATTCTCTACTATTAGCTTTGAGAGACTACTAGCGAGAAGACCTCTTCCTCAAAAATGAAGTCGTTTTAGGGAGAAGATGAATCGTTTTCTCTAGAAATAGAATGTATGTTCTGGTATAATGAGCGCATACTCTTTTTTGCAAGGAGGCGTCCTAGGTGGCCATTGTGCACAAAGCTTATCGCTATCGTCTATATCCTACTAATGAACAAGCCACGCTTATTCGTAAAACGATCGGGTGCGCGAGATTTGTGTTCAACCATTTCCTAGGGAAATGGAAGGATGCTTACTCATCCACGGGCAAAGGGCTCTCCTATAAGGAATGCTCGGCGGAGATCCCTAGCAAAGCAAACGCATGAATGGCTGAGGGAGGTGGACAGCATAGCGGTGCAGACAAGCGTGCGCCACTTAGCAGATGGGTACGAACGCTGCTTTAAACAACAAAATAATCAGCCCGCATTCAAAAGCAAAGCGAACCCCGTGCAAAGCTACACGACCAAATGCGTGAACGGTAACATTGAGGTGGGAGAGAGGCATATCAAGCTGCCAAAGCTGGGCCTTGTTCGCTATGCGAACAGCCGCGAGCTTAAGGGGCGAATTATAAATGCTGTCGTGCGGATGTCGCCGAGCAGAAAATACTACATAAGCATTCTCTGTGAGGCAGAAGTCACGCCGCTGCCGCCAATCGATCGTGCGGTAGGCGTCGATCTTGGCATCAAGACGTTTGCCGTGCTCTCTGACGGCCCCGCAATCGCGAACCCCAAGTGGCTGCACAAGCGCGAGAAGCAGCTTGCCCGCTTGCAGCGAATCTTATCCCGCCGTCAAAAGGGCAGTCGGCGGCGCGAGAAAATGCGGTTCAAGATCGCACGGTTGCATGAGCGAATAAGCAACATCCGAACAGATTGCCTCCAAAAATGGTCTACCCAGCTGATTCGCGAAAACCAAACGATTGTGCTGGAGGACCTAAACGTGAAAAAACTCATGCATAATAACCCGCTTTCCAAATCAATTGGTGAAGTGAGCTGGTCACGATTTTGCACGATGCTAACCTATAAGGCAGCGTGGTACGGACGGAGCATCGTAAGGGTGGGGAAAACATTCCCGTCGAGTCAGCTTTGCTCGGCATGTGGCGAGCGCAACTCAGAGGTCAAGGATTTGACGATTCGAGAGTGGGTGTGTCCGGTTTGCGGCACGCGCCATGATCGCGACCAAAACGCGGCCCAAAACATTTTGCATGAAGGATTACGCATTCAAGCCTTGGCGTGAGTACCAAAACTACAACCGCGGGAACCGCGGGTCTAGCCTGGTCAAACTACCTGCTGTTAGGCAGGCTTACCCAGGAATCCCCCACCTAAAAACGCATGGGCGTTTAGTTGGGGGTAGTTCAAACCTCTAAGCAATAGTTGCGTAATGAAGCAAAGTACTTGGTCAGAGAAGACCGGGTACTTTTACTATGTTTGGTTAGATATAGTGAATGGGGGTTATAAACATGAGTCAAACAATCTTAAGCGTGGCAAAGGAAGTAGCGATCGCAGCCGCATACGAAGCGGGACGATTAACGAGAGAGCGGTTTGGGACACTTGCTCATTATGAAGAGAAGGATGATCATGGCGATATCGTGACGGAAGTCGATCATATGGCCGAAAGCATTATTTTAGAAAAAATACAACGCGTATTTCCAGAGCATCATATTAGATCGGAGGAAGTTGGCGAAAACGATATTCAGAGCGATTGGATATGGATGGTCGATCCACTCGATGGAACGAACAATTTTGCTGTTGGATTGCCGTTATTCGGCATATCGATTACATTGTTATTTGAGCATATTCCGGTGTTAGCCGTTATCTATGAACCAATGACGGACCATCTGTACGTATCCAGCAAAGATGGAGGGGCCTTTTGCAATGCAAGGCCGATCGCCATGAACCGCGTCAAAGCGATTACGAAAGCAAGGGTAGGCTGGATTCAAGGGCATGCCGTTCAAAATGAGCAGCGCGCAGTGAAGCTGAGGCATTATATTGACGTGAATACGAAACGAATGATGCGTCTTTGGGCGCCAACCTTGCAGTGGTGTATGCTTGCCAGAGGCGATTTGGACGGGATTATCGTATATAATTCGGAAGGGGAGGACTTGTATTCAGGTCTTCTAATGGTGAAAGAAGCTGGCGGCATTGTCATTGATTATGAGGGAACACCTTTTACAGGCATGCGATCGCAGCCTTATTTGATTGCTTGTCATCCCACTCATCAAGATTATTTTTTGAACATGGTTAGAGAAGGTTTAAGCGTTCATACATCGCTATGAAGGATGATATTTCCAATGATTGAGCAAAATAAGAAAATGGATTAAGAAGGTTTTCCGAGAAATTTTCGCCTCAGGCACTATGCTATTTCTTTGGTTAATGATCATTAGGAGCAGGGAGAGAGACGATGGAACAACGTTTTTCGCGTGAATCGAAATGCTACAAAACGGCAAGAGTATTTCCACCTGATGTCAATAATCACAATACTTTATTCGGCGGGAAATTAATGGCCTATATCGATGATATCGCATCTATAGCTGCGACGAAGCATTGCAGGCGATCGGTCGTAACAGCGTCAACGGATTCCGTTGACTTTCTTCATCCAATCCGGCCCACCGACTCAGTATGCTTGGAATCCTTCGTAACGTGGGCTGGCCGAACCTCGGTCGAAGTATACGTGAAGGTAATTAAAGAAGATTTATTAAGCGGGGACAGGAAGATAGCCGCTACCTCGTTTCTAACGTTCGTTGCTCTCGACGAGAATCGCAAGCCGATTCCCGTACCGAGTGTCGTTCCAGAGACGGAGGAGGAGCTTAAGCTATTCGAAACAGCCCCTTATCGAGCAGAGATGCGTAAGCACCGCAGAGATGAAAGTAAGAAACTCGCAGGCTTTTTGACCGTAAAGCATCCGTGGGACTAAATATGATGCGATGGCATGCTCGTGACGTCAGTTGTCGTCATGAGTATGAAAATAGAAGTTTATTTATGACCATATTAATGATGGGCCTGAAAAAAATCCGGCACAAATCCGTCGAGGCGGCGGTACGATGTAACTCGTCCTATAAAGAAAAGGCAACCCGCGATGACGGGGTTGCCTTTTCTTTTTTTAGCAGCTTTTACCGTTGTTTTTTTTCGGTTTCTTTGGAGTAGAACCATTATTCTCAGCGAGCTTTTCGCCAAATTGGTCTAATCGTGACGGACTTGATGCAGGACCATCATTATCCGGTTTATTATTTCTTCCTGTCACATTCATCACCTCCAACGTTCATAGGTTAAACAAGGGAAATCATTTTCATTCAGAATCTAAAAATGAATCCCTTTGGATAATCGATTAAAAGGAGACACCGTATGTCGGCGAGCTCCTTATTTTTTGTTCAGTAGGCCGAATTAATGATCGAATGGGCTGATTATCGGTGAATTTGACGAGAAATCTAACGAAATGATGATGAACTAACATATTATCAATTGCCGATGGGGCGATTGCTCCGCTGGAAGGAGGGACTGCTGGTGCAAACCGCGGTTACAGCGGATCGTTCACAAACTTAGGAATTGGATTCGTGTCGCATCTTATGCCATTCCGTTCTGATCGCCTTCCCTTTTTCTTGATTAAAGTACCAAATGAAGAGGAAGGGGAGAAGGAGATCGAGTTTCACTACTGGATCAATAGTAAGCAAAACATTCAATATGAAAATCTGGTATGTTCAATTTATTCCGTTTACCAAAACGAAAACGGAACTTTTGTTTGCAACTAAGGGACGAAGCATTCAAATGAAAAAGCTGCAAAATCCCCGCCTTATCTTTGAAGGGAGTTGCAGCTTTAAGAATTAATGGTGACCGTTATGGGAATTGTCACTGGATTCTTTAGAGCTCTCCATCTGAATGAGTCGCTCCACAGCTTTTGAACCAACAGCAAACCGCTTGATAGGTAAAACCTTGTCATTCTTCCCACTTATGCTGGATTGAACAAGATAAATACCTTCCATTGTGATGGAATGTGAAACTGAATACACGCCAGGAGACGATTCGGTTGCTTTTACCGTTACGGCAGCTTCTCTGTTTCCTTCTGGCCAAAAAATAAACTCGGCTTGTTCTGCTTTTTCCAATGGTTGATTGTTCTTAAATACCTCAACGGAAAAGTTACTCTTATTGCCTATATCTAGTTGTTTGGGGATATGCAAACCTACAGTAAGATGAGCGGGAAGACCGCTTGCATCAGTTTCAGCTATCTTAGCGGTACAGCCGGATAATAAAACGCCCAAAAACAATATGACTCCCAGCAACGCCATTCGTTGTATATTGATATTCATGATTGGTTTATTCACCCCTTATACCGAAAACCAATGGCGTAATGGCTTTATTTTTCGAATAACAAGCAAATCGAGCAACACAATGATTAGGATGGATAATCCAACTAGCGGCATCATAGCTCCGCAAACAAGCATGATAAGGATTACACCTACTGTGACTTTTGTATTATCAGGTTTGCTCGGAGCGCCCAGTCCTTTCGGCTTTCGCTTGCGCCACATGAAATAAGAGCTGACAGCTGTCAAAATGAGCCCTATACAAGCCATCAAACCCAGCAGTTGATTGGCAAGCCCAAAAAGTCTACCTTCATGGAAGGCTATGCCGTATGATATGGCGTTTGCCATGATACCGTAATCCGCAAAGCGGACGTCGGTTAGAACTGCACCACTATATTGATCTAAATGAAGGGTAGCATTATTGCCTGGCTTTACATGTGCAGTCGAGACAGTGTACACCCCTGTTTTGCCTTTGGGCATCGTAATTGTGTAGGGTTTTGCAACGTTTTTATCGTTAACAATTCCCGCGATATCGTCAACACCTAATGGAACGTATCCACCTGCGGCGGATAGAGGTACCGGAAGATTCTCAGCTGCCCATGGCAAGTCTTCCGCAATATCTTTTGCAACCGTAACTGATTTAGGCTTTTCACCAAAGCTATAGGCAAAAGGGGGGGCGTTCGTATTCGTCGAATTGGCCAGCTTATCAATCTGTTCTCCCATAATACCCGACCAAGGTAACCCGCTAGCGATAATGACAAGTAATACAAGGGAGAGCCAAAATGCCGGTACAGCATGCAGATCGCGCCAGAATAGTCGACTTCCCGGCTTACTAAGCCTCGGGAGAACTGTCCCCCAAATGGAAGACTTGTTGCGCGGCCACCATAGATACAAGCCGGTTAATAACAATATGACAGCCCAACATGCTGCCAATTCAACAAGACGATTAGCAAATGTCCCACCAATAACGTGCTCACTGTGAAGTTTCTTAAAAAATGCAGAGAAAGTCTTGTCGCTATTTAACGTTCCGAGCACATTTCCATTGTAAGGATCAACATACATTGTTGTTGGTTTCCCGCTCAAGTTAACCGACATTTTATAACTAGAGTCCTTCGTATTCGGGAGCGTAATGGAGGAGACCTTTAGGCCAGGATAGTCTTTCTCCGCTTTTTCAATAATAGTCGCTGGAGACAATGGGGTTGTCCCTACCTCGCGTACAACAAGCATATCCTTGTAAAGATACCCCTCAATTTGAGGTTTAAACAAATAAACAGCACCGCTGAAAGCTAAAATGATCAGAAAAGGAGCAAAAACTATCCCCGCATAAAAGTGCCATCTCCAAACTGACTGGTATATGGCTTGACGCAAACCTGATGATTTATCCGCTTGTTTTATTAACTCAGCACTCAATCCAAAAACCTCTTCCCTTAACAGAATTCATATCTTCCATATTATATCGTATGGATCACTACAGTTGAATGACCCGATCGAGCTATACTCAAGCTATAGATGTGAACAAAGATTGATAATATAAGAGAGAAGAAGGCTTATTTGAGGGTCCCCAGTAAAAAAGAAAGTATCAAGTCACCTAATGGAAACAAAACGAAAAATTGGGTTATAAAATCCGTGAGGCTCCGTTGGAGAAAGTTCCCTATATGCTTGTACTCGGAGAAAACGAAACAGCCTTCGGAGTGCCGTCAGGTAACGTGGCGAAGGAGACCTTGGGATTAAAAAATGTGGAGGAGGAATTCATTGATCAAATTTCCAAAGAAATTCGTGAGAAAAAGTGATGGCAAGGGGATCCGCTTGTCGCCAGAAGAATTAACTTAGCACCAAAATTCAATGAGGCTTCGGAGTACAACCGATAGCCTCATTGAACTTTCTATGACGAACTAATTTAAATGTCCAATGACATAAAACTATATTCATAGAATTCCTATTAATTATTGCATTAATAGACTCAATGAGGATACTTTCTTGTCAATAAATTTTGACAGAAAAGTATCCTCATTTTCTGCAAATGACATAAACATGATATCATAAAACATAAAATCACTCAGGAAAATCTCAGAGTGACTCTCTTTAGATTGTGAAAATTAGAGTTGTATACAAACTTGGAGATACGAATGTGGCAGAATAGTTATACAAGATTTAGAAAGTTACAAACAAATTTACCTCGAAGCTACGTTCGTTTCGTTAGAATTGTTCACCATCGCTTGATAACCTAATCCCCATTCTGCCATTGCATCAATAATTGGTCTGAGAGTATTACCCAAATCAGTAAGAAAATATTCTACTCTTGGCGGAACCTCTGCGTATACCTTGCGTCCTATGATTCCATCATCCTCCATTGAACGTAAATTTTGTGTCAATACCTTCTGGCTAACACCCGATATTCCATTTCTAAGTTCACCAAATCGTTTTGTACCACTCAATAATTCACGAAGGATTAGAGTTTTCCATTTATTGCTTATTAAACTAACAGTAGTTTCTACGGGGCAAAGAGAGAGTTCTTTTTTTGTAATCATAAAATGACCTCCAATAGTTACTTAAAGGTACCTATACAACTTTAAGGTGCCTTCTTCACAACAGATACTAACGGTTATATCATAAGTTTATGATTCCAATGACGACATGTCCAGTGGATTTATGTCGCAATGAATTAACCTAATAGGAGGATGAAAAAATGTATAATACGATCAATGAATTTATTGAGGAGTGGAGAAGCGAAGGAGCCTCTACTCAAAAGTTGTTGGATGCTTTGACGGATTCATCGCTTGGGCAACAAGTTTCACCGAACGACCGTACTTTGGGGAGAATTGCATGGCATGTTGTAACAAGTATTCCTGTTTCGGTCTTTGGACTTACTGCTGAAGTGGCACAAGACTCTGTTACAATCCCATCTACAGCAAAGGAAATTGCTGAGAGCTTCCAAAAAATCCGTACCGCAGTATTGGACACCGTGAGCACACAATGGACGGATGCTTCCTTAAATGAGGTCCGCAGTGTGTTTGGGATGGACATGCCACTGGCAGTATCACTTCCATTGGTCATCAAGCATCTCATTCATCATCGGGGGCAAATGACTGTACTTATGCGTCAAGCGGGACTAAAGGTTCCTGGAGTGTACGGACCTGCTCGCGAAGAGTGGGCTGCGATTGGATTGGAAGCTCCCAAAGTGTAAAAAGTTCGATAAAGAAGAATGATCCCGATTATCACAAATTGTTTGATTAATGGAGGAAACCACTATGAGCACACAGACCATCACTTACGATCTCGGGACGCTGCCAGAAGGAGCCCGACCTCAGTCCGTGACCGCCAGCCCGATTACAGTGGACGGGCGGCAGGCATTGCGCGTTACGCTGACAGATGAAGCTTCAAAAGGCGAACCCAACGTTGATTTCGTCGATATGCCGACATTCTTGATGATTCCTGCAGATTTCAAAAACGGAACTATATCGGTAAACTTGTTCAGCAAGTTACGAGACGATGCTCCGCCTTATGCACGCGGGTTCGCAGGCTTGGCATATCGCATAAGCGATAGCGGGGATGTCTTTGAAGCAGTCTACCTTCGTCCGTTAAACGGCTTAAAGACAAATCCCGAGTCGCCTCGCGACAAGCGTGCCGTCCAGTATTTCGCATACCCTGATTGGCGGTACGAACGTCTGAGACAGGAATACCCAGACGGTCGTTTCGAGGCGGGAGCGAACATTGGACCTGCCGAATGGGTTAATCTCACGCTGGAAATTGACGAGACCCATCTGACGGTATTTGTCGATGGAGCCGAGTGTCTTTCATTAGACAAGACTAAGGCGGAGGTAACCACGGGAAATATTGGTCTGTTCGTAGACATTGGGACCGAGGCTTTCTTTTCTGAGCTTCGGATCACACTGCGTTGACACCCTCGAAACGTAAAAGACGTTAAGCTAACGAATACGTTAATTCAATGACAATAGCGGCAGACTAAGACTTTTTCAAGTCTTAGTCCGCCGCTGTTTGAATTTTGGTCCAGACTAATACTGGACACTTTGACTTTAGATTTCATAAATCGGCAAAAGAAGTGCATTTTCATCAAAGGATTCGACAAGAAGGTTATAGAAGAAAGATGTATAGATTTGGCTTATTATGTCAATGAGAGAAGTGATTTAATATCTATACGCCTCTTCAAATAAAACGAAGCAGTCGGTATGGAAACAATTACTGGGAAGCTTTCAGTGTAAAAATGAATCGAACAGTTCGTATGTTCAGTGATCTTGAGTATGATCACTGGATACTAGTCGAGGGCGACCCAGATATTGTCTGCTTTTGTGAGCAACCTAAACAAATACAAGTCCAAATAGACGGGAGCATTGTTGAATCGATACTGGACATGTGGATTCAAAGAAAGGAAGGGGCCGAGCTCTTTGTAGAAATTAAATATGCTGCTGAACTTGACCCGAAGCATAGGAATTTCTCCGAAAGATCATTCAAACAAACAAAGGCACAACAGAAGTGGTGTGAGGAAAACGGGTTCAAATATGAGATAAGAACCGATAAAGAAATACGCGTGAATCCTGTGTATTTAGATAATTTAAAAATGATACTGCCGTATGTACGACAACGAGCAAAACCAATCGAGACTGACTACCATCGGATATTAACACTCCTGAAGAAATCTCCAAGTACACTCCTTCAGATGGAGCAATACTTTCTAGACATCCCTAAGCAGCGAATTCGAGAAGCCATCTGCCGAATGATCTATACCGGTACGATACGTTCAAATATTGATACGGCTCCGTTTAATAACAACACGGAGGTGTGGATTAATGACCAAACAGAGATGGATAGAAAATGAGAACATCGATCCTGTTTATCTGGATATCACGACTTGGCCAATCGTACATGAAGATAAACTGGATCCCAAAGATCGCGAAATATTTTTGACAAGAAAAAAAGCAGTTGAGCTTTACATGAAAAATAAACAATCCATCGAAAGTATTTGTGAAACCACAGGATTAGACCGAAATGTTATCCGTAAATTTGTGAAACGCTGTTTGTCGCCAGATCATCATGGGGGAATATGGGGATTTCGCGGACTTATCCCCCGGAAGCGATTAAAAGCATACGATCGTAAATCCCTTCCCGTACTTTCAGATTATACTAGCTCCACAAGTTTTGTCGGTTCATTTTCACTCCTTCTCAAGAGTAATCCTTCAATTCAAGAAGCCATCGATAACCTTTATCTTGGCAGAAACAAAAAAGAAGTCAGAAGTCCGGTTATCAAGGTTAAAGAGCTTCACAAGAAGTTTTTAGAATTATGCACCGCAGCCGGAATAAAACGTGACCAATATCCCTTCATTACGGATGACCTTGGAAGAAGATCATTATATCGCTATGTTAAGGAATTAGAGCAACTCCATTTTGGGGAAGCATCAAAACGATATGGTGTGGAAACTGCTCAAAAGGCGAGGCACACGGGACGAGGTCGACAAAATGAACCGATGATTGTCAGGCCATTGAAGCGAGTGCAATTTGACGGACATCGAATCGATTGTTCAATAGCGATTGTTTTTCAAACCCCTGAAGGGGATGAGATTGTAGAAGTCTTGGATCGTTTATGGCTTTTAGCACTTATTGATGTAGCAACCCGGGTAGTACTTGGATACCATATCAGCTATAACAAGGAATATTCTGCCGGCGACGTTTTACATTGCTTTAAAAATGCAGTCATGCCAAAAGTTCGTAAGGATCTGACCATTCCCGGCTTGCAATACGACCCTAATGGAGGATTTGCTTCCGAACTTTTTGCGGAATTAGAATGGGCGTTGTGGGATGAATGCTTATTTGACAATGGAAAAGCTAATTTAGCCAATCAAGTTAAAGATCGCTTAAATCGAATCATTGGGTGTTCAGTTAATGCTGGTCCTGTTGCATTACCGACGAGGAGAAGCTATATTGAACGTTTCTTTGGAACCCTTGAGGAGTATGGGTATCATCGGATGATAAATACAACCGGAAGCAATCCCAAAGACCCGCGGCGAAAAAATCCAGAGGATGCTGCAGTAAAATTTAGAATTAGCGCAGATCATTTGGAGCAATTAACGGATGTACTTATTTCAAATTATAATGGTACACAAAATGAGGGGATAAATAATTTGACTCCACTCCAATGTTTGGGACAGCGCCTTTCACGTGGGATGTATCCACGAGTAATGCCTGAAGAAAACAGACAAGAAGTCGTCTTTCTTTCCCTGTCGGCTAGAAGAGTCGTTCAAGGAAACATCAAAGAGGGGAAGAGACCTTTTGTTTATTACGAGGGAGCTGAATATCGTAATGATGTACTATCACGCAGTCCGGGATTAATTGGTACACAATTAGACTTGCTAATAAATACAGATGATCTCCGGGTTATAAGGGCATTTTTACCCGATGGTAGTGAGTTCGGTACCCTTACGGCAAATGGAAAATGGGGAGTAACACCGCATTCACTACAAGTAAGGAAGCAGATCAACAAATTAAGAAAGCTGAAACTGCTCCATTATACCGCTCAGGATGATCCAATCGATTGTTATCATCGATATTTGCAGGAGCAAGCTAAAACGAATCGTACAGCGCGCAACCGGTTAGCAGCACTGAATCGTAAGACATCTACTGTAAAGGTAACCAAGGATGAGGAAAGGGGACAGAATAACCATTCCACTCCAGAAGTTCATCCTTTAGAAATAAACCAAAACTCTGTAATTCAAATAAATGAAATAAATCGTAAACGGTTCCGAACCCTAACTTTTTAATAGGTGGTGAATCAATTTGAACTCTAACGAAAGACCATTTGTCCCTAAAGGGAGTCATCCGATCGAAACGGGTAGATATTTAATTCCTACAAATGAAATCGTTCGAATGCATAATACGGTAGTGCAGTGGATTGACAATCGATCACCTGGGGGTATGATTTATGGCAGACCACGAATCGGAAAGTCAAGGGCAATTAATTACTTAATGTTTGATCTCCCAGCGGAATTTGGAAAGAATTTACCCATATTTAAAATGTGCTGCCGGCAATATAATCGTCCAAGTGAAAGCAGCTTCTTCGAAGACTTATTGAATGATGTAGGACACGCGCTTCCTTTTAGCGGAAAAGCAAACTTAAAGAGGGATCGTCTGTTTAGGTTTTTTTTGGAAAGAGCAGAACGGGCTGCGCAAAAAAGAATCATCATATTTATCGATGACGCT
The DNA here is from genome assembly GCF_021532375.1 of Paenibacillus alkaliterrae. Taxonomy (GTDB): domain Bacteria; phylum Bacillota; class Bacilli; order Paenibacillales; family Paenibacillaceae; genus Pristimantibacillus; species Pristimantibacillus alkaliterrae. The sequence continues at coordinate 5,958 of NZ_JAKGAP010000097.1, read as the reverse complement.
CAACGATTGCATGAAATTCAATATGGCTGGTTAATGGACATTTATAATGAACTGGATAATGCCGGCGTGAGTATGACAGTTATTCTTGTAGGTCAAGAAGAATTAATACACCAACGGAGTTCCTTTATCCAATCAAGAAAAGCACAGATCATTGGACGGTTTATGATTCACGAGTATAAATTTACAGGGATTAAAAGCGTTTCGGATATGACCACCTGTTTATCAGGGTACGATCATTTGTCTGAATATCCTGAAGGTAGTGGATGGTCGTTTACCCGATATTTTTTCCCGGAAGCATTTGAAAAGGGATATCGATTAGAAAACTGTGCCCAGGATCTTTTTGAAGTTATAACAACACTAAGAAATGAAGCAGGTCTAAAGAAATCGGCAGATATTCCTATGCAATATTTTACATTAGCAGTAGAATACGCCTTACGAAGATTTGGCATTAATGGGGAAGATGTCGGTTGGTTGAACCGGGCCCATTGGAAACAAGCGGTGATAAATTCGGGTTATATTGAAGCTGAGACATACCAGGACGTGGTATAATGTGATTCAAAATCGTATTTATGTTTACCGAGTAAAAGAGAAAGAAAGGCGTTTTACATGGAACCCCGGTTGGATTTCACCGTTTGAATCCATGTGGGGTGTTTTTGAAAAATTTAAATATGCAAACTGTGCAACTGTAAGGAATCTCCTTCAGATATTTGGAACTGACGATGTGAAAAGCATCAAGTCTCATAACATCGGCAGGATTCACAGAGACTTTTTAAACCTTTGCAGTTTTAAAGATGAAGAAATGACAAACGCTTTTGGAATTCCAATAAAACAAATTAATGAAGAGAATGTTCAAAGATTATTTTATCTAATCCCGAAACGACCGCATAACAGTAAATCATTTTGCAGAGATCATTTACACTATTGCCCGGAATGCATCAAAAATGGATTCCATAGCTTATTTCATCAATTTAAACTTATTAACGAATGTCCGTATCACCAAATCCCATTGCTTCATTGTTGTCCGGAATGTAATCGGATAATGCCATTTGAACTTTCAGATAATTATTCGAAAGCACCTTTTCAATGTATTTGTGGTCACTTTTTTATGGATATGAAGAGAGCTAGTTTCACAAATACATGGCGACAGATATCATTAGCTGAAATAAAATCGGACCAATTGAAGATGTGGATTAACTTAAATGAAGAACAAATTTCAAGATTGAATAATATTTATCTGCCTCACGAACTTGATGTAGAACATTACCCGGAGGCATTAGATCATATTTTGTCTATAATAATTGATGGATACCAGCCCAAACAAACACCATTACATAATGTTGTGAAGTCCTCAAATTATATCCATAATTTGGTTGGTGAAAGTGAAAAGACCGAGAGAGCAGGGCATTACTATATTCGCAAAGTCGGATTATTTGATGAAATTTACAATTCGTCGGTAAAGACGTTATTTAGTATTTTTTCGCACGTAAGAAACAAAATTTTAAAGGAGCATAAGAAGTGTATAAAGGAGTTTTCAAGAAAGGGTAAAACCATATGTCCTTATGGACTCGCTTACGTTCACTGGGTACAATATATTTTGGGATATGAAGATCGATGGATAGTTAACCGTGCAAGATCTTACAGAAAATACTCTGAAAGTATTGAGTTTGCTTCGAAACAAGACGATAAATTCTTATCAGATCTTTTTCATGACATGATTTATCATGTTAGATAAGACATTACTTATGATAGCCGAGCTGCGATAAAATGGATTTTTAATCGGATAATGGCTCATTTAATAATGAATCATCTAAGAAATTGGCTGAGCAAATCCGAAGAAGCCGCACGAGAGAGATGGATATATACCCGAGTACCTTTCGGATTAAAAAATCTTCCATTTTACATTGCAGTTGTCCCCAAAAACAGGGATGAACCGCTCGAGTTTCATTGGTGGGATCATCCGGATAAACAAAACGAATTCGATTTCTGGTGTCCATTTCAAAAGAAAAATGACAAAATATTGTTATCATAAATTGGATCTTATGAGACTTCTTTTTGTCAAAGAAAACAATGATATATGTTTTACGTCACGTATGATAACAGTTTAATGTCATTAGACAGTAACATTACCCAGATCGGAATTGTTAATTAAACTACTGTATACTTTTGCACAAAACTCGTATTTTGTACATATGTATGTAAATCAATTCAATCCCTTATAGGGATACTGCCAACTGTCTAATGACACAAATACACCCTCAATGATGACTCAATGATACTCCCATTTAATTTTTTGACACAATAATCCCTCAATCGATTTCTTTGATTGCGGGATTATTGTGTCATCATCCGATTATTTGTAAGACCGTAACCTTCAACTAGTGATTGTTTATCCCAAGTCTAAATCGCATGCTCATGTTTTTTCAACTATCGATAATGTCCCTTGGCCTATAGCGGGAATGCTTATTCCTATCTTACCAAGTTTTCGAAATAGCATGACAAGCCCCCTTAAGTCGATAAAGTTCATCCATATTCTAACATTCATATGGGCGGTTGTTGTTTTACTGTTCGTACCGGTGATCCCGATAAGCTTCAATTCACGACTCGGATAACCGTGGAAATGTGTGGAAAGTACCGCAAGAGCGTGTCGCGAATCCTTCACGATCATTTATCGTTGCCGATCATATCGGCAGCCACGTCCAGGTTACAAATTCGACTATCGTATCCCGTTTGCTTAATCAGATAACCGGTCAGCTATTTCTCCCAATATTCGATCTACAATGATTGAGACTAACATTCCCCTTTAGCTTAATAAAGGGAATTGACGAAGCAAGCCTTTCTGTTCTCCCAATGACAGAATTCGAGACTATACCGGCTCGGTAGGCGCAAAACGGTATTTGCTCGCTTGTTCGTAGGCGTAAGCAAGTCGGAAAAGCAAGGGCTCGCTGTAGGCGGTTCCAACGAAAGTGATTCCTTGCGGCCCTTTTGTCGTGTAGCCACCTTCGGCGATGATGCCTGTCTCTGCGTACCCGCCAGGCACGGTAATGGCAGGATAACCCGCGCGCGCGGATAAATCGAGCCCTTCCTCGTTGCCAAGGAACAGCAACGCGTCCAGCCGATATTCGCTGATAGCGTGATCAATGCCTTGGTCCCGAGACAGTTCACGGTTAAGGCGCAAACTCTCAGTGTACACCGGTTCAGTCAATGTTCCACTTGTTCCATTCGACCAGATCAACGTGTCTTGCCCATATTTCAGCGCGACGTCGCAATTCGCTTCGTTATAGGCGATAAGTTCATCTAACGAACGAACGGAAGCGCCGGAGCCTGCTTTGTCCAGATAATTGTTCAGCCCTTTTTTGAACTCAAACCGCATCACATCCCAGTCCCACTTCGCACTTTCGCAAGGCAATGCTACCGGGTCGACGACTATCGCCCCGCATTCCTTGAACAAGGTGATCGCCCTCTCGATAATCTCCGCCCGAGCTTCATCCAATCCTCGATAATAATGCCGTGGAACGCCAATTCTTGCGCCTTGCAAACCATTCGCGTCCAAGAAAGTCGTATAATCCGTATACGCTATTCTCCCATTCTCTTGCATGGCCGTATCTTTTGGATCCGCCGCCGTCATGGCGCCGAGCAAGATCGCGGCATCCCTGACAGTACGCGTCATCGGACCGGCGGAATCTTGGCTATGTGTAATCGGAATGATTCCTGAATGGCTTACGAGCCCGATAGTCGGCTTTAGGCCGACAAGTCCGTTTTGCGAGGATGGGCTGATGATCGAACCTGAAGTTTCTGTGCCAATGGCGGCAGTACACAGATTCGCGGCAACCGCCACTCCAGAGCCCGAACTCGAGCCGCCCACGAACAACTCGCCGGGACCGTAAGGATTAAGTGTTAGGCCGCCCCTGGAGCTATACCCCGCCCACATCGTGCTTGACATGAAATTAGCCCACTCCGTCATGTTTGCCTTGCCGAGGAATACAGTTCCCGCAGCCCTTAATTGCGCGGCCACGGCCGAATCCGTCTGAGCGAAATGTTCCGCAAGAGCCACCGAACCTGCACTAGTATGCATGCGGTCGCCTGTATCGATATTGTCCTTGAGCAAAATCGGGATGCCATGAAGCTGTCCGCGAGATCCGCGTTCCCGCCGCTCCGCGTCAAGTGCCTTCGCGACCGCTATCGCGTCCGGGTTGACTTCCAGCACCGCTTTCAGCTTTGGGTTGAGTCGTTCGATCCGTTCCAAATACCAGTGAACGCAAGCCTCCGACGATAACTCACCTGATTCCATCGCCATCTGCAACGATACGATGTCTACCTCTATTAATCTTTCATTTATAGTTCTGTCCATTTAGAGAGACGCTCCCTATTAGCAATTTTCTGCTTAGGATGTGTTCGACGAACGGAGCTGAAGTCCTTCCTGCCCCATGGCCAATCCAATCGCTCCAGCGAGATTGCATTTCTTTATAAACTATAGCTAAAGTTTCGTACTATCCTGCCCGTTAGAGCTTAAAGCCCAGTGCCAGTCTAGAACATTATTTTTTACGGACATCATGGTTATGTATCCAACATATCCCACTCATCTCCAAGTACCCAACGTAATGCAGAAAGCTTGCCATTAATCATTCCCCACTCAAAGTCATCCCAGGGTCCTAGATGTTCTAAGCCAATTCTTTCTTCAACCCTAGCCGCTGCTCTGAGTGCTCCTTCCCAAACATTACGTTGAATTGGTCGAGTAGCATGATCTTTTATCGGAAAGGTCTCCTTCTCGACAATTTTAATAATACCTTCCTCAATTTTTTCCCGTAGAGCCTGATGACGGTTATACCAAACCTTTGTAACAAGCTCATCAATAGCTTCGATGATCTCGGTCAGTCTCCTTGGTTCCTCTGACCAATTATGTTCAATCATTAGGTCATCAAACTGTTCTGGCTCGATGTGCTGAAGCGCTTCACTCAGTGTAATAAAATAATATGGCTCTCAAGTTAGCTCAGAAACACCTTGTTGTACGAACGTATGTTTGATAAAATAAAAACAAACATACGTTTGGAGATGATTGATATGGCGAAGCAAGAGACTCTGACTTTCACTAAGTTCCAACAGAGATTCGATTCAGAAAAAGCATGCCACGATCATTTATTTCAACTCAAATGGTCGAATGGATTTTGCTGTCCGAATTGCCAGCATCACGAGTATTTTGAAATTTCGATACGGACGCTTCCTCTTTTTCAATGCAAAAAGTGCAACCATCAAACGACCGTCACGGTTGGCACGATATTCGAGAAAACGCGAACGCCACTTCGCAAATGGTTCACAGTAATTTACTGGGAGGCCCAGGATAAGCGTGGTGTCTCAGCGGTGTTCGTTGCACGCGAACTTGAAGTCAGCTATCCGACGGCCTGGTTAATGCTGCACAAAATCCGTAAGGCGATGGCTGACCGCGATGAAGGTTATGTGTTGTCAGGCCTTGTGGAGATTGATGATTTTTACATTGGTGCCCCGACTGAGAACGGCAAGCGCGGACGCGGCACCGATAAAAACCAGGTGCTTGTTGCCCTTTCAAAAAATGAGAAAGGGCATCCGTTGTATGTCAAAATGGAAGTCATTGTTGATATGAAAAGAGAAACCGTTGAGACGTTTGTCAAAGAAAATATTGAAACCAACTCTACCCTTATCGCGGATGGACATCGGACGATCCCAACGTTGAAAGATAACTATACCATTGAAGCTAAGAAATATAATGCAAAGGAAGATCCTGAACATCTCAAGTGGGTGCACACGCTGATCTCTAACCTCAAATCCTTTGTACTCGGTACTTTTCACGGTCTTGATTCCCGTCACCTGCAAAGTTATTTAGACGAGTTCTCGGTTAAACACCCTTATTGTGGACACTGCACCTCTTATTCGATATCGATCGTAGAATTGCTTTAATTTGCTGCCATTTACTCTAAAATGAACGTT
>NZ_JAKGAP010000096.1 GCF_021532375.1 Paenibacillus alkaliterrae | reverse complement strand
CCTAACCATTCTTCGGTTGCGGGCACTTTTGCCCACGTATGTATGTCGTCCCATTCATCGTATCCGCAGAGAACGCCGCTGACGACAATAAATAGGATATCCGTTAGCCGATGATACACTTTTCCTTCTTGCCTTGGATCGTTCATATCACTAAAATATTCAAAAAAAGTCCCTTGATATCTTTCGTTACTCATCCTTATCCCTCCGAGAAAGCTACTAACGCTTAGCTTACCTCATGAGAGCGATGTTTTGAAAGCGTCTTATGTCACCGCCCTCTGTATTTGCACCATTCTACTTCCCGAAGCCGCATGCTGAAGAACCAATATTTGTTTGATTCTCGCAATATGTATCTTCATGAATTCGCCGTGTCTGTGAGATACCTACACAAAACTATACTTCGCAAGTATTTCCCCCCAAGAAGCTAGCCCATCTTCTCTAAAGCCTGATTTTGTGTATAGCTTATCAATAACCAGTAACATAGCATTATAACCATGACCTTGTCCTTGAAACCTTCCATCAATCATAAATCGATAAAGCAATTCTCGGGTTCCACGATCCGAGTACAACACGCCAAATTCTCGTTCGATCCATTTTCGGATGATCGGTGAAGTCCAATTCATTTTGGCAGGAAAGCCTACATCCGCAGGGGTCTGATTTACAATCGTTTGATAGACGCGCTGTTCTTGTTCGGCGTTCAGAAACCGCTGACGTCCCGGTGGCGTTTCGATTCTCAACCCCTGGATTCCTTCTTGACGATAGGCGTTAATGTAATTGTAGACGGTGGAAAGCGAACGTCCGATGATCTTGCTGGTGTCTTTCTTGGACACGCCATGCAGATCAAGTAAGATCGTTTGATATCTTTCGTGCATTCACAAGTCTTTATTCGCCTTAATGGCCGCTTTAATCGCCTGAATTTCTGGATTGTTCTGATCTTCTTGAAGGAGTTTTGGCAGTTTCACTTGTCGTACCTCGCGAGCTCATAGAGTAATGATTTTACGATATACGACTAAGCTCACACTGTCCAGAAAATTTTTCCAACCATCTATTGCCGGATATATAGGTCTATTATATAGAAGTATTTTACAATATGCATAATGTAAATAATAGGATTTGCTATCAATCCAGGGACAGACAGACATACTTCCTATGTGATGAATATACGATTTCAACACAAGACTTCCACATAAATGCAGGTATCTCATTGAGCGAAGGGTCAAAGCAGATATTTTTATGGCGTGTATGCTTGGAGACGTTGATCTCGTTCGCGTTATTTAGAGGTAGAAACTAGATCTATTCTGCACAATTGGGTCAGTTTGAGCGGAATAGGTCTAAAAAGTAGCGCTAAGGCTGGCGGATATGGC
>NZ_JAKGAP010000095.1 GCF_021532375.1 Paenibacillus alkaliterrae | reverse complement strand
CGTTATTTAGAGGTAGAAACTAGATCTATTCTGCACAATTGGGTCAGTTTGAGCGGAATAGGTCTAAAAAGTAGCGCTAAGGCTGGCGGATATGGCTTAAATGGGTACGCTCAGCGGCACGCTAACGGAATAGATCTAGAAACTAGATCTATTCTGCACAATTGGGTCAGTTTGAGCGGAATAGGTCTAAAAAGTAGCGCTAAGGCTGGCGGATATGGCCTAAATGGGTACGCTCAGCGGCACACTAACGGAATAGATCTAGAAACTAGATCTATTTTCTGTTCAAACTACGCAAAGAAAGCAAGGTTGCCGATTTTTTTATCGCTTTGACTTCGATTCATCCGTCGTATCTGAATCAGTGAGCGGAGTAAACAATAACTACCTCAGCCTGCGCAGCGCTTCAAAATCCGGAAACACGACCAGGTTCTCCAAATAAGCCGATACCCGGCTGCCCGGACGCCTCATGCGGTTGAGTGCCGCGATCATATCCTGCCCCGAACCGATGCCGATACCATGCCCGAAATACAGATTGTCGTCAAGCACGATGACATTCTCGCCCTGCCACTCCGGCGTTTCCCGGTCATGATCGGGATTTTTGAAATAGAGTACATCGCCCGGATAAACTTCATATTTGTTATGAGTCGTAATCAGACGGAGATCGCGGTCATATTGCCAATCCCTCAGAAACAGGTTTTGAAAATACCGGTTAAACACGGCGGTCCCAACCGTATCCAGAACGGCCTTGTACAGCATAATGATGATGGCCACTGCGCACTCGAAGGCGTACATCTCCCCATTCACGTAAATATCGTTAATGCCCACGGACGGAGGCACCCCGGGCCTTAGCTGAAATCCCCCGTTTTCCGTGCGAATCCAATACTGTTCATTGCATCTCGAGGTCGCAAAGGTAGCGAAGCTCACCCCGCTTGCATACATCGCCTTTGCGGCTTCTACAATATGCAGACGCATCTTCAGCTCGAATTCGAGCGCGTCCGCCGAAGGAAATCGATAAACGACGGGACTTCTCTGCTTATCTCGCAAAATCTTTCTTTCCAGCTCTGTCAGGATCAACGGATTAAGCTGAAAATTCGTATTGCCCGCAACAAGGATCACCTGCGTCTCCTCCAATTGTTCGAATCTCTGATGGGTTATTGTACGTGTAAAAACTTTTTTTGGTGAGTAGTGATCCAAAAGAAAACAATCATCGTGTATTCCATGCTAAAAAAATAAGAAGGTCCGAAACTGGTTTCGGACCTTCTTATTTTTACGATTGCCACATTCTCAGCCGCACTTATCTTTACTGAAAGATTCAATTCTTTAAAGGCAGCCCGACACGGGCGAGTGTTCCACGCCCTACCTCGCTCGATATATGAATATCGCCGCCAAAATGGTCCACAAGCTTCTTCACCATAAACAAGCCAATGCCTTGTCCGCTTTTGTCCACGTTCATTTTCTCATATTTGCGATAGAGATTTTCCTGCTGCTCCAGGCTCATCCCGACGCCCTGATCTTCGATTTCGATCCTCAGCATGCCGTCGGAGCAATCCGCTTGGAAACGCACTTGACTGTCCTCATAGCTGTATTTCACTGCGTTTGACAGCAAATTGGAAATAATTAGCCGCAGACCGGTAGCATTGCTGTTCATGGTCTCTTGGCCGGACAGATTAACGCAATAATTCAACTGTATATTTTGCGTCCGCGCCTTCGTTTCCATCATCGCAACGACCTCTTGAAGAATGGGCAGAGGAGGGATCTCGCTGGTCTGCCACAGCGCTTCCGACGACAGCATTTGCTCCGTATTCAAAATATGAGCGATTTCGTTGTCGATGACCGCTACGTAATCCGCGATGTCCGACAGCTTCTTGACCGCGCCGGCATTGAGCTGAAGCGACTCCGTCTCATTCAATAGCATGGAGGCATACGCTTTGATGACCGTTAACGGGTTTCGAACTTCATGCGAAATGACCTGGACAAAATCGAGCTTCTTCTTATACAAATCCATTTCGTCTTGAATTTTCGTATGCTCGGAAAGCGATGGGAAAATAACGGTATTTCCCGTTCGATTGTACAGGCTGGAGCGTGTAAGCTGCTTATCGGTCATGATGTACTCATGCGATTCCATCAGCCTTAAGTGGAGGCTTGCGCTTAATTTGATGCTTGAAAACGCACACACGGCTAAGACCCCTAATCGGTTAGCCGCATCGTCACACTCGCATTCATAAGCCGTCAATTCCTCGTCTATTATAGAATCGTCCTTCCAATCCACGTGTCCCCAAGCCCGTATAGGGATTCCGCTGTCCAGCAGGGGCTTCAATAAGTCGGTGAATTTCTGCAACACCTTTCTCGCCGTGAAAATTTCACTGACCATATAAAACTCACTGCTATTCATGTATTTAATGTTAGGAATAGAATGGCCGTAGCCCAATTCTTTAAGCTTATCCATCACGATTCCGGACCGGTCCTTATTATCCACATAAAGAATATGCTGACCCAGCTGGAGGCCCGACTGAATGAAAGCGACCGCATTTTCAATATAGAAATCAAGCTGATCGTATGTATAAAGAATATGAGCTCCGCTTGTTACGTTTATATGTTCCGTTAACGGAAATGAGCTGGGAATCATGACGTATACCTCCAATAACCCTATTCATTATATACTTTATAAAGATACCATTATTATATTCGTTATTATCCTTCATTCCCCTTCAATAAGCAGGTTAAAAGCACTAAAAAAGCTGACTCTTATCTTCTAAGATGTCAGCTTTAACGGAAATATTTTATATATTTTCACATTAAAAGTTAAATCGTTTCTGCCTGCCGGGCTTCCAGCAAACCCGCTTCCACCAAGCCGTTGCGTATGCCCTGCTCATCGACATGCGTCGTTACGTAATCCGCAAACGGCAATAGCTCGGGATGCGAATTGCCCATAGCGACTCCGAAGCCGACCGCTTCAAGCATCTCCTTGTCATTCAAGCCGTCGCCGAAGGCCACCGCATCCGCCGGCTCAAGCCCCAGCTTCTCAAGCAGCGCCTCAATCCCTTGCGCCTTCGAACCGCCTGCCGGAAGCACGTCGATCGCCTGCGGATGCCAGCGAATGAACTTCAGCTCCGAATAAAGCCCATCATACAAATGCTCATCATGGTTTTCGCAATGCAGAAACACCTGGTAGATGCCGTCCGATTTCCAAAACTCCGGATTATAGCCCGGCAGATCCACCTTTAACGAATTAACCGAATCTATAATGAACGGGTGATCCTCTTTATCCGCGAAAAACGCATGCTCGCCCTCGAACACAAGACCATGGTTATGCTCGGCCGCTTTCTTCACCAACGCTTCCAGGCTGCTCTTCCCGATCTCGCGCTTATATAGCGGCGTTCCTTTGTAAACGACATAAGCGCCATTCATGCAAACGAACGAATCAATACCGAGCCGCTCCGCCAGCGGTTTTATGAAATAAGGCGCCCTGCCTGTCGCGATAACCGGCTCGATGCCCCGCTCCTTCAGCTCGGCGACCGCTTTGACCGTATCCTCCGGTATTTCCTTATGTTCGTTGATTAGCGTCCCGTCGATATCAAAAAATACGATTTTGTAGCTCATTCTATCCTCTCCTATCCGTTTTCGCAGACGTATGCCGCCTGTCCGTTTACTCTAAGTATAATGAAACGCTGCGGGAAAGGGAACCTGCCTTTGAATATTGTCGAAAGGTAGAAGAAATATACTAAGTTCCTGTCGATGAGAAATATAAAGCGAAAATTTCTTTGGAAGGAAATCAATAGCCGCTTGACCCCTCCGGCTTCATCCTGTATATTGAAAGCAATCAGTTAAATAAGCACGGCTTACGATGGAAGCACCCGTAAGAGTAGGCGTATGACGCCTATCTTGCAGGTGCTTTTTTTTTCGTTGTACGCCGAAATTTAAGGAGGTCTCGCCAACCATGCGCATCATCCATAAGCTAACCGTCTCATTGTTAATCCTGCTGCTTACTTTGATCAGCCCTATTGCCGCAAGCGCCGCTTCTTTCGAATTTACCGTAACCGCCAAAACCGCCTTCGATAAAATGAAAGCGGCAGCGAATCAAGCAACGGCTTCCAAGTTAACGACGCAGTACGCGGAGCTGCAAGCTGTGCAGAAGAAAGCGATCGAATGGGATACGAAAATTGACGAGCTGCATTACCGCAATGAAGAGGCTATCCTCGGCACCCGCCAACGAATCAAGGAAATCGACGCCGCAAAGCTGAGCAGGCTGGAGTCAGACGTCGTTCAGGCCAAGAAGAAATACGAGCCGCTGTTCGATCTCTACGATTCGCTCAGGCAGCAGCTGAGCCTGGCCAAGTCATATAAGAACAAATGGCTTGTCAGCGTGCTTAATCCGCAAGTTGAAACGGCAAAAGCCGCAGTCCAGCTGGCCAAGCTGGATATCCGCGGCAAGGAGGCGGCGCTTAAGACGGCTAAAGCCGCCGCGGCAAAGGCGATGAAGAAGCTTCGGGATCAGTTGACGGGCATCGATAAGATCAAGATTAAGATCAAAGCGGCGAAAAGCTCCATTAGCAGCACGAATAAGCATTTCAGGACCGAGACGTCTATCCTGAACCAAGTCGTAAGAAAAGGAAATTCGACCGCTGCGCTAAGCTCCTTTGCCAGGCTGCTCTCCTTCATGAAGCAAATCAACGAACAGAAGCAAAAAATGTACGCCTATGAGCAGCAGATTATGGACGTTATCGCAAAGGTAGATGCGCAGCTGGGCATGAAATGAATCAAACGACGACCGTTTACCGGGTAAAATGCCGGAGCCGATCGTCGTCCGCTATCTTTATTCACCAGGGAGAAACACCTCTACCGTCGTCCCGTCGCCTATCTTGCTCGCAATAACCATACGGCCGTTATGCGCGGTTATGATTTTATTAACCATCATCATACCTAAACCATTGGCATCGGGCCTTGTGGAAATAAATGGATCTCCGATCCTTTGCAATACCTCTTCGGTCATGCCCACGCCATTATCGGTGAAGCGAATGCGCTGATAGGAGTCAACAAAGTCGGTAACGATATCGACGCTCCCGCCAAACGGCAGTGCTTCCAGCGCATTTTTCAAAATATTCAAAAATACCTGCTTGATCTGATTGGAATCACAGTAAATCATCAGCTCTTGACCTAGCTCGACATTCATCGTAATGCCATTCATCTCGAATTGAAGCTCAAAAATAGATACCACCTCTTGGAGTAACGCTCGGCATGACTCCTTTTTAAACTGCTCGGCTTGCGGTCTTCCTAAAATCAAAAACTCGCTTACAATCGCATTGATTCGTTCAAGCTCCGACATCATTAAGCTATAGTGCGTCGGATTAATCGCTTTGCTTGATAATTGAAGCATGCCCTGCACGGTAGTCATCGGATTACGGATTTCATGCGCAATGTTTACAGCCAATTGACCGGCAAACACAAGCTTCTCCGTATTTCGAAGCAGCTCCTCCGCCGTTTTCATATCGGTCATATCGCGCAGGCTGCCCGCCACTCGTATAAGACGATGATCTCCATCATAAATCGGCACGACATCCAGCATATATGTGCGCGGCGATTCATTCAGCCAAAGGGTTAATTCCTCTCCGATACAGGCTTCATGATGAATAATGGCTTCTTCAAAATAGGTTCCGATCCTGTTAATGGCAAATACGCTGGATCCGATGCAACGTTCTCTATGCTGGTCATCCGTGAACAGCATAGCTTTACCATTTTCGTTCATTTCCATAATCCTGCCGTGCGCATCCGTAACGATAACCCCGTAGTACTTCGTTTCAAGAAGAACCTGGTTCAAAATATGCAGATGCGTATTCTGTCTGCGCAGGAGAAGCTCTCTCTCAATGGAATCGACGATCGTGCACAAGAGGGCTAGCCAATGGGAATGAGCAAACTCGGCGGCAGTCATGATCGATAGAGTTCCGAGTATGGGCCCGTTATCCTCCGAATGGAAAGGAGCCGTATAACAAGCCAGTCGATGCAAAGACTTATGATAATGATCGTCTCCGAGCAGCTGTACGGGCCGCCTGTACCTTAAACACAAATCAACGGCATTCGTGCCAAGCTCTTCATTCATCTGAAGTCCTTCTGCAAGACCTAGCTGACGTACAGTCTCGATAATCGTTGAATCGCCTTTAAACTCCAATATGTAACCCTCATTATCATTAATGGCTACAAAAAAGGGATCCCCCGAAATGGCGGATAAAAATTTATTCACGAAATAAGTAATGACCTCAATCACTTCTTTGTATTGGCTGCGCCGCGCAGTCAACTCTTCCGCTGAATATCGTTTATTAAATACCGGAAGTGCATGAGGATCAAGGCCAAGCCGTCGACATCGTTCGTTTGTTTCTATAATGATATGGTTATCCGTCATTTAAGTGTACCAACAAACCTTTCTGTAAAGCTAGCATCCCTTATATTCACACTTAATTCTACTTTAACGCCACACATTCCTTCCCAAATTTATTAAAAATTATTTATCATACCCAAACCCTCGAGGGATTCAACCAAAACCCTCAAGGGCTTTCGAACCCTCCCAAACCCTTCCTTCCAAGGGAGGGCCCCAAGGGTTGCACCCTCTGGACACCCGCAATTGGACTAACGTTAATGCAGGAGAGGCGGTTGTGAGCTTCTTTAGGGTAGTGCTCGCTTTCGTCCCTGCGGGACACGCTTCCCTTTTAAGCGCCTGTGCAACCTGTTCCTGAGTAACGTTGGCGGCGCAGAGGCGCTTTTTGCGAGTGGCAGGCGGAGTGCTCGCTTTCGTATATCTAATTTTTGACCGCTGCGATCATGAGAAAAATGGGACGGCGGGTTTCGTCTCGCATTTCGGAATACTTGGCCAGCATTTCTTGCGTCGGTTGAGGTTCGGAAAGCTTCATAATGCTGAATCCGGCATCAATTAACGCATTAACATAGGAGGCGACCGTTCGATAGTCTGAGAAGTCTACACCCACCACCGACCGGGCCTTAAGCAGCTAAATTCTCGATTCCCGTAGATATTCTTCCGTCACCGCCATGGCTTCTTCCTGAGACTCAACACCAAAATCCTCTTTCATTGTACAGACAATGTCCATTATCTGGTGATAATCTACTCTTGCTTGTATGAAACGATCCATCACATAGGCTATCGTTTCATGATTAACCTGAAGACGATTTTCCCTTCTCTTGGCTACATCCAGCATAATTATTCATAAACCTCCACAAGTACCGAATAAAAACCACTGTTACAGTATATAGGGAAAAAATTGAAAAGTTTGTCCAATCATGTCTACAGAAAATTCTCTTTTTCCAGCTCGAAAATAGGAAAAAAGACGGATGATATAGTTAAAAAGAATAAACCCTACTATAATATTAAGAGTGATAGTCAGATCGAAAACAGTTATGATAGAATTATCGCTCTTGAGAGTGAATGAGCAAAGATCATAGAAGAGTACTGGGGATACGACATGCAAATCGGATTTTTTGATTCGGGGATCGGCGGGCTTACCGTTCTGACAGAGGCGCTCCGCAGGCTGCCCGACAAAGATTTTCTATATATGGCGGATACGCTTCATGTGCCTTATGGCACGAAGACGAAGGAAGACGTGAAAAAGTATATTTTCGAAACGGTCGGTACTATGATGAATGAGGGCATCGATGCGCTGGTTGTGGCGTGTAATACGGCGACAAGCATTGCCATTGCAGAGCTAAGAGAAAGGTATTCCCTTCCGATCGTTGGGATGGAGCCGGCTGTTAAGCCAGCGGTAGAAATGAATTTCGCAACGGGAAAAAGAGTACTCGTATTCGCGACGCCTTTAACGCTGCAGCTGCCGAAATATTATGCGCTAATCTCGCGCGTGGATGAGAAAGGCATCGTGGATTCGCTCCCTCTGCCGGAGCTCGTCCATTACTGCGAGGCTTTGCAATTCGACAGACGGATCATGAGGGAATACTTCCTTAATAAGCTATCGGGCTATAACCTTGAGCATTACGGAATTATCGTTCTGGGCTGTACCCATTACCCTTTCTATAAGGACATACTTCATGAAATCCTTCCTCCGCATATCGAGATTGTCGACGGCAACGCCGGTACAGTGAAAAGGTTATCCGCGCTGGTGAACCGGTATGGCATTTCGGAAGGACCTGGAAAAGGCAATGTTCGGTTTATGTGCACCAGCAATGATCCCTCCTATATCGACAAAATGCATACGGCGCTCGCTCTGTTGCGGGAGAGGAAACCAGTCTAACACTTTATTCGTGTTGGACTGGTTTTTGTTGTGGATCAGATAAACGGTCGCTCGCACCACTCGAGCGGCGGTTTCACTCTTCCCTGAGGCTCTGCTTCAGATCCTCCACAAGGTCCTCGCCGTCCTCGATCCCGACGGAAATACGCAGGAGACCGTCCGTAATGCCAAGCTGCTCGCGGCGTTCACGCGGAATGGAAGCATGCGTCATTTTGGCGGGAACCGAAATAAGACTCTCCACAGCGCCCAGGCTTTCCGCCAGCGTAAAGTATTTCAGCCTCTTGATGACCTCTGATGCTTTCGCGCCGCTGCCTACATCGAAGGAGATCATACCGCCAAAGCCGCGCGCCTGCCGCTTCGCAAGCTCATGCTGGGGATGGCTTGCCAGCCCCGGGTAATAAATACGGCGGACCGCGGGATGTCCAGACAAATACGCAACGATCGCCCGCGCATTTTCCTCATGGGCTTCCATTCGCAAGCCGAGCGTCTTTAAGCCGCGCATGATAAGCCACGAATCCTGCGGACCGAGAACGGCGCCCGTTGCATTTTGCACAAAATGCAGCTCTTCGCCAAGCCGTTCGTCGCTCACGACGGCAAGGCCGGCCACTACATCGCTATGTCCTCCAATGTACTTCGTTGCCGAATGCAAAACGATATCCGCCCCGAGCGCAATCGGCGTCTGCCAATAAGGCGTGTTGAACGTATTGTCAACGATAAACAGCAGCTGTCTCGCCTTCGCCCAGCTCGAAACGACCGCAAGGTCCGTCACTTTGAGCAGAGGATTTGTAGGCGTTTCCACGAATAAAGCCTTTGTATGGGGGCGAACCGCTCCTTCGATTTCTTCTATACTCGTCGTATCCGCGAACGTTGCTTCAATCCCAAGACGGGCAAGCACCTTGGTTATGATTCGATACGTCCCGCCATAAACGTCGTCCGTCAATATGATATGGTCGCCCGAGTTCAATAAGGACAACACAGCATGCGTTGCTGCCATGCCTGAGCTGAAGGCAAACCCTCTCGCCCCTTCCTCCAAATCCGCGATGTACGTTTCCAGCGCATGACGCGTCGGATTTCCCGTGCGCGAATATTCATAGCCCTTATGCACGCCGATATCGTCCTGCTTGTAAGTGCTGACTTGATAGATCGGAACGCTGACCGCCCCTGTGTGCGGGTCGAAGGGAATGCCGCCGTGAATGAGCTTGGTTTTCCGCTTCATATCATTCGCCTCCGCCGTAAATCTGTTTGCTCAAGTACCGCTCGCTGCTGTCCGGGAAAATCGTGACGATCCGGCTGCCTGGCGCGGCAATCTCGGCTTCAAGCAGAGCGGCGTGCAGCGCAGCGCCCGATGAGCTTCCGGCCAGCAGCCCTTCGAGCCGTGCCAGCTCCGCCACTCGCCGAAAGGCATCCTCATCCTTAATCGTATGAATTGCATCAAAATAATTCGGATCCATGAACGGGGCCAGCTTCTCCACGCCGATACCCTCCGTCCGATGCGATCCCGCTGCGCCGCCGCCAAGGATGGAGCCCTCCGGTTCGACGACAACGGTCTTCACGGCCTGATTCCGCTCTTTCAAGAAACGGGCCGTACCCATAAACGTACCGCCTGAGCCCGCTCCGGCAACAAAAACGTCCACTTTTCCGTTTAACTCCTGCCATAGCTCAGGGCCCAGCGTTTTGTAATACGTCTCGGGATTAGCCGCATTCGAGAATTGGCGGGGTGAATAGGCGCCTGGTATTTCGCCTGCCAGCTCTTCCGCCTTGAGGATTGCGCCTAGCATTCCATCCTCAGACGGCGTATTGACAATTTTGGCGCCCAGCGCCCGCATCAGCTGCTGCTTCTCGATGCTGAATTTGTCCGGCACGACGAAGATCGTCGATATGCCGCGTCCGATTGCCGCCAAGGCCAGCCCAATGCCGGTGTTGCCGGCCGTTGCTTCAATGAGCGTGCCGCCAGCCTGCAGCTCGCCGTTTGCCATTGCAACTTGCAGCAATTCCATGCCAAGCCGATCCTTTACGCTTCCCCCCGGATTGGCCAGCTCCAGCTTCGCATACAGCCTGACGCCGGCAGGCAGCGCGAAGCGCGTCAGCTCTACCAGGGGCGTATGGCCAATAAGGCTTTGAACCGTGCGGTATACAGCCATCTGCGCTCCTCCTTAGGTGGATTCTTTTCTAGCGTGCATCAACCAGACATACCGGTTAAGCTGCTCAAAGGAGACTGCGAGGCCATGGGTCTTGCATATCCTTTCCAGCACATTATTCGTTGTAAAATATTCATTTTGCAAATCATGAAGCAGCTTCATATGGCCTGCCTGCTCGGCATCGGTCTCGATTTGTTTCCGGGCCTCTTCATCCTGAAAGGACGTATCTGCAAAAATAATTTGTCCGTTCTCAACAAGCAGCGTGCTGTAAAGAGCGATTGCCTGCTCCTTCTCTGCATCGGTCAAATGATGAAAGGCATAGGTGCTCACGATCGTATCCACTTGGTCCGGTATTAGCGGGAACTGAAGAAAGTCTCCCTCCAGAAGTTCAGCCTCTAAACCCCGCTTTTCGAATTGCTTCCGCATCCCTGTCGACGGCTCCACCGCATACACCCTGCTGCACCGCCGGAGGAGCTTCTCCGTCAAATTACCTGTACCGGCGCCAAACTCCAACGCAGTTCCGTTGGATCGCTCCGCCACCGCCTCGAGAATAGCATCATAACTTTGAAATGCTTCCTTGTACTCCTCGTCATGCCCCCATACCGTAAGGTCATAATGATCCGCCCAATGGTCGAATAGCTCGATAAATTCTCTCCCCATCGCTTCGTCCATCCCTTCAAAAAGGATTAATTCCCACTATTTTCATGGAAATAAGCATGTATATCTTCAGCATATGGAAATTGGTCAAAATAGTTCTAACGAACGCGATGTCCAATAAAGTTTTTATTGAAAATCCGAGGGCGAGCGTCCCGTGCTGCGTTTAAAGATCCGGTGAAAATAAGAGACATCGTTGTAGCCCAAATAATCGGCAATTTCGCAAATCGTCAGCTGGGACTCCGTCAGCATGTATATGGCGGTTTTCACCCGCTGATTGTGCACGTATTCGCTAATCGTCTGATTCGTTACCGTTTTGAACAAGGTTGCCGCATAATTGGGAGTCGTCTTGATGACGTCGCCGAGCTCCTCCTTGGTCACTTTGGCCCGGTAATGCGTCGCAATATACTGCTTCATGCTGTCCACGCGCCGATGCTTCTCAGCTGGAATATGGCCCCGGTCCAACTCCTGGTTGAAATAAATCAAAACCTCCGTCAACAGCGCCTCCGCCATCATTTCAAAATAAGAAGGGCGCTCCTTCCATTGATTCTGAATGGCCCGCAAGCGCTCGTGAATAACCTCGTAGCAGCCAAGCTTCTGCCTGATGGGCTCCTGCAGCCGTAAAATCGGCAGAGCCGCTTCCCCTGCCGGTTTGCGAAAGTTGACGACATATTTCGTATGGACGACCGTCGGAATGCTTTTCCCATAATAAGAAACGTTGTCCGGAACGAGCAGCAAATCCCCTTTTTCCAAAATAAGCTTCTCCTGATTCACCCAATACACGCACTTCCCGTATGTAACCAATGCGAGGTGAAAGGAGCGCCGCTCTCCCATTCCCTCCTCATACCCATCCGCTCCGTTATCCTGATGCACACCGGTAATTGCCAGCATATTTTTCGCCCCTCACGAATGTACTATAATACATTCATTGTACTATAGTTCTTAATCTATTTGGAGCTTCCACGCTACAATGGAAAAAACGAGGAGGCCTGCAACATGCTAAAAACAAAAATCATTTGTACAATGGGACCCGCTTGCGACTCCGTTCCGACTCTCAAGGAAATGATCCAAGCTGGCATGACCGTTGGCAGACTGAATATGGCTCACGGCGAATTAGAGGATCACGTCAAGCGGATGGAAAATATACGGCAGGCGGCGCGCGAGCTGAATACGTTCGTGCCGATTATGATGGATATTAAAGGGCCCGAGGTGCGAATCGGCAAGCTGAAGGAAACATCCTGCGAGCTGGTCATCGGCGAAGAGCTCATTCTGACAACCGACGATGTGCTGGGCGATGCGACTCGCCTGCCCGTCAACTATACGGAGCTGCCGCTTGTGGTTAAGCCGGGCGATCGGATTCTGATTGATGACGGACTTGTAGACCTTACCGTAACGGCCATTAATGAAAATGACATTCACTGCACGATCATTAGCGGCGGAACCTTAAAGCCAAGAAAGGGCGTCAACCTGCCGGGCATCAAAACGACACTGCCGGGCGTAACGGAGCGCGACGTCCTGCATATTCACTTCGGACTTAAGCATAACGTTGAGATCATCGCGGCTTCTTTCGTCAGAAAAGCCGAGGATATTTTGGAAATTCGCCATATTCTTGAGGAAGCAAATGCCGGGCATGTACAAATCATCTCCAAGATTGAGAACGAAGAAGGCATGATCAACCTGGATGCCATCATCGAGGCATCGGACGGCATTATGGTTGCTCGCGGGGATTTGGGCGTAGAGGTGCCGATCGAGGACGTGCCTATGATGCAGCGCGAAATGATCAACAAATGCAATCTGGTCGGAAAACCGGTCATTGTCGCGACGCATATGCTTGAATCGATGCAGGTGAATCCGCGCCCGACAAGAGCTGAGGTAAGCGACGTGGCGAATGCCGTTCTGCAGGGGGCTGACGTGGTCATGCTTTCGGGCGAGACGGCTGCCGGCAAATATCCGGTGCAATCCGTACGGACAATGGCTTCCATCGCTAACAAAGCGGAATCGATGATCGACTACAAGGAGCAGTTCGCAAAGAAAAGAGCGCAGCAAAGCACGAATGTTACAGAGGTCATCAGCCAAGGCGTCGTAAGCTCCTCTCTCGAGCTTAATGCGAAGGCGATACTGACCTCGACGGAAAGCGGCTTTACGGCGCGCATGGTGTCCAAGTACCGGCCCGAGGCGCCGATTATCGCCGTTACCCAGCATGACCATGTTTTGCCGAAAATCTGTCTGCTATCCGGCGTCTTCCCCGTTAAGGGCGATGCTGTGAAGACTACGGACGAAATGTTTGAATCGGCCACGCGCAACGCAGCCGCGACGGGGCTTATCGGCCCGGGAGACACCATCATTCTATCCGCAGGCGTGCCAATCGGCCAAGCCGGAGCAACGAACCTGATCAAGGTAGCGCAGGTTTAATAAAGTTTTTACCGTAGGAGCTTTTCGATATCCCTTGGGATGCTCCACCGCGTCGCCGCCGATAAGCTTAATCAGTTGCTCGGCAGCGAGGGCGCCCCATTTGCGCTTGGAATAATCAATCGTAGACAGGATCCTTTCGTATGGATGATCATGTCTTCCTTCAACCGGAGGGCGAGATTCAGAATATCCCGCCTACACTGTGGCCAGACAAGTTCACAATGGAGAACTTCTAAAATCTGTTCGAGAATATGAATTTCGGAGTTTATTTGAAGAATACGCTGATTATTGTCTTCTTCTCTTTCATCGGCTTATTCCTGAATTCGATGGCCGTTAAACGGTTAGACCTATATAAGTGTCATGACTTATGCAGTTCGTCCCATTTGATGGAAGCTGTTTTATTTTCATAGAAGATGGATTTAAACAGTCACTCCTCGCTTACGAATTACTCCTGACTTAGTGACCAGTTTATTTAAGCATGGATTCTCACAATTACCAGTTAATTCAGTGAAGTACATATGTCCTGTAAATATTAAGACTTTGGGAATATATTCATATGAACGCGGTATTATTTTCTAAAACTTGACTCACAGTCAAAACTCATATACGCCAACAGGGCTGTCCTCAAAGTCATTTTCTCATGACTCTGGCGACAGCCCCGCTTATTTTCAAACATCTCTTTAATCAGCAAAATCCTCTGGCTTATTCTTTTTTGGCAAGTCGCATCAGCAGCGTTACGCCTTCAACGATTAAACCGGCAACGAAGCCCGCCGCAACGGCCTGCAGGAAAACCAGAAAGCTGATCAGGTCCTCCCAGCCGGTCACATCACGGGAGTACAGCGCCATCAGAATAAGGCCGATGAAGAGCCCTATATTCGAAAATAACCACAGACGCCGCGCCCCCAGCCATCCGGTAAAGCTGAACAAAAAGGATAAAATAACCGCAAGCATCATAAACCGAAAAGCATGCGCGCCGGTAAACGGCTGGCCTAACGCGACAAACCGAATCAACCACAATAATAAGCTGACGAGCAACGACGATACTCCAGCGAACATCCACCACTGCCCGCTTCTTGCGGCAGGAATCCAGCGCATTCGTTTGCGGCCCCCCTTCACTTTAAAGCCTTCCTCATTAGTGAACTACCCCTGCTTAGCTACGCTTGAAGTAGGGGCTTCCTGGTCAATATCTCTACAGAGACAAGTTTCCCCAGGCTCAAAAGGTGGAACCCACCTCTGCCTTTGCGGCCTAACCCGCTAGTTTAACGAGATTTTGAGCAGCATTCACGTCTCGGTCATGATGTGTGCCGCAAACAGGGCAGCACCATTCACGAACCTTGAGGTTTTTAACTTCTGCGTTTTTATAACTGCAAGCGCTGCACAGTTGGCTGCTGGCATAGTGTGCGGGAGCGATAAGCAATTCTCTGCCGTACCATTCTGTTTTATACGTTAGCATCCGTCGAAACTCGGACCAGCTCGCTTCGCTAATCGCTTTGGCCAGTTTGTGATTTTGGAGCATAGAAAGGGATAATCTTTTTTGTAATATGCGGGCCCTTTGGGTTTTGGTTTAACGCCGTCCTCCTGAAAAGCTTGATAAGCGAGTTGACGATCATGAAGCATTTTGTTATACACGAAGCGGACACAACCAAAGGTTTTCGCAAAGAAAACCCTTTGTTCTTCATTGGGGTAAATGCGATATTTATAGGCTCGCAGCAAGTAAGTTAACCTCCTTTTTCAAGGATAAGTATACCATATTATACGAACATATGTTTGTTTTTTAACCAAAAAGATCAACCATTCATCCCCACCTTTCGCTAGCGCTAAGAAGATGGGGACTTCTGGCTTAAGATGTTAAACGTATAAAGCGCTTACTATGTTTCGATGACCGGAGCAAAATAGGCCTTATCGAGTTTTAGACCAGGTTTTTCCGACTTAAGTCCAGTCTATGCTTAGACTTCAATCCGTTTTCTTACTTTGGAAAATAATGTACACTCTACCTGTTGCCAAAACCAATCCAAAGGGTGTGCAAAATGAAAATAAAGAAGCGTTGGCCGAAGGTAGTCATGATCATTCTTTCCTGCTTCATCCTCATCTTAGCGATAGCCTTATTCATTCTATTACCCAAAAAAATATTCCGCGAGCCTACCGGCCCTTATCAGGTCGGAATGACTACACGTTACGTTGTCGACTCTGCGCGCAGCGAAACGCTTTCCGCCGACCCGGACGACCATAGAGAGCTTTTTCTTCAAATTTGGTACCCGGCGAGAGAAAATGATTTGTCCAGAGCAAGCTATGGCACGTATATGCCCGAAATGATAGCCCAAATCGCAAAGAATATGGAACTTCCGGCATTTCTGCTCCAGCATTTGAAATCGGTGAGGACCTATTCTGCCCTTGATGTAGAGCTTTCTGCTCAGGAACCCGCTTATCCCGTCATTTTATTTTCCCATGGCCTTGGTCTGTATGGATTTCAAAACACCTTCCAGATGGAAGAGCTGGCGTCGCATGGCTACATCGTAGTAGGGATACAGCATCCCTATCATTCCTTATTAACCGTCTTTCCAGACGGCCGCACCATAGCTGAGAAATCGTATGATATGGCGCAATTTGATTCGTTTATTGAAATGAACGAATTCGTCACGGATATATGGGTCAAGGATGCCGGCTCGATACTGGATTATTTGGAACGAATCAATCTCGGGGGCGAGGATGGAAGGTTTACCAATCGGATCGATCTGAAGCGAGTCGGGATGTTTGGCCATTCGATCGGCGGGGCCGCGTCCGCCCAAGCCCTCCTTCTTGAGCCGCGTATACAGGCAGCCGTCAATTTGGATGGGACCTTGACAGGTACGGGTGAAATTCCCGGTACAGGGTTCACGAAACCGTTTATGCAGCTGTCCGCTGCCGAATTCGATCTATCGCAAGCGGAGATTTCCGGTTCTGAGGCCGTGATCGGAGTGGAATCCGGCATTTCTCAAGAAGAGTATGACAAACACGCCGATTTTCTTCAGGTATTCGAAAACAATCAAAGGAATGCCTTTGTGAATGGCGGCTACCATATTTGGCTGAAGGGCGCCTCCCACTATACGTTTACCGACATCGCGCTCTATTCCCCCTTGGTGCCTTATGTCCTTAAGGACAAAATAGACACGAAGCTTGCCCATCGAACCATCAATGCGTACACGTTAGCTTTTTTCGATAAAAATTTACGCCAAATCGATTCCCCTCTGCTGAAGCCATCAGAATCGGATATCGTAAAGGTGACGGTCGGCATCGGGCGTGAAAGTAGAAACTGATTGCATACGTGCCTAGAGATCAGAAGGCTCCAACCGGTACTTGAACGGTTGCTTCGGGAAGCTTGAACCTGATATTTGCCGCCTTCATTTTCTCAATTAAAGCTTTGAATGCATCCAGCGCTATCCACTCATGGATGAGGATGATTTCGTTCGAACCTGTTAAACGCTGCGCTCCTTCTGCATACGGGATGTTCCCCTGCCCTATATCAAAGGTATCGTATGTATACGCAAAGGGATTTTCTGGATAGCCCAGCCCGCCCAATATTCTCTGAATAGCCGAAAAATGCCCGGTCTCCCTCTCGTCTTTCAAATAAGGAAATCGAAACGCTTTGAACGGTCTGGCAGCTGCCGCCTTCTCGTAAATCTTCTCTATCAGGCGTTCTGTCTTCTCTAGCTGCTCTCTTGCCTCGTTCAAGCTAATCTTGGAAAAATCGGTATAGGTATAACCGCGATTTGCGATCGCATGTCCATGTTTTATGGCATATATAGCTGCATCAACATGATCTTCCAGAGCTTCGCCCAGACAGAACCAAATCGACTGCATTCCATTTGCGTTCAAGAAATCAATTTTATGTAAAAAATGCTCGGCAGGACCTTCATCAATGATAAGACACGCCGTTTTTTGTACCGCTGACATAATAAGTAACCCCCATTATTCTAAACTGCCAAAACAAACCTTTATTAGTATACCTATTTTGCCGGGTGTTTGAAATCATTTTTCGGGAATATCAAATGAAATGAGGTTCCTACTCCAACATCGCTCTTAATATCGATTTTACCGTGCATCTTTTTAATAATGCTGAAGGAAACCATCGTTCCCAGCCCCGTCCCCTTTTCCTTCGTAGAGTAGTAAGGCGTTCCAAGTCTCTTGATTTGCTCAGTGGTCATGCCGCTCCCATTATCACGAATGACAATTACGACATCCTCATTCATTGTACTTGTCATAAGCTCCAGTATACCGCCGCCCTGCATGGCCTCTATGGCATTTTTGCCAATATTAATTAAAGCCTGGCGGAATTTATAGCGGTCTCCGACAACCATGAGCGAGCTGTCTTTCGATAGAACGACCTTAATCTCAATATTATTGTAATTCGCATAGGTCATAAGCACATTCGCTAAATATTGAACCTCATCATTCATATTGATGTTCTCAATCACTTCCGGGTCGGGCTTGGCAAGCGCGAGATAATCGGTAATGATGAGCTCGGCGCGATCCAGCTCCTCGAAGCAAATGGTTTTATAGTATTCCTTCTTTTCTTTATCTAAGGATTCCGTGCCAAATAACTGGATAAAGCCTCTCACCGTTGTAAGCGGATTGCGAATTTCATGCGCTACCGAAGCTGCCATGTCGCCAACCATCTTCATTTTTTCGCTTCTGATATACTCTTCCTGCATATGGATATATTTGTTCAAAAATTCAATCGCATATACGCATAACCCAATAATGACGGCTTGCAGCAGATAGGTTTGAAGCGTAGCCATCGGTCTATGGAGTAAAAGATAAAATTGATCAGTCAACGAGAGATAGATCGTAAATGTTAAAAGCTTAATAAGGACACATAAAGTGACCGCCGCTGCTATTTTTTGCGAAAGTTTAAACGAAGCATATTTTTTAAGAAAAAGGATGACGATGACGAGGCTGGGCAATAACGAAGCCATATAGGCCAAATCATTCGGGCTTCCCAACAAGTAACTATACAACATAAGAGTCAAATACAAAAAAATGGACACTTGCAGCCCCCCATATAAGGAGCCGAGCACAAGAGGAATGGAACGAAAATCATAAACTAATCCATTTAGATTGACAGGAAAGGACATAGTGGTTATAAGCGAAACCGCAAAGAGGAGATAGATAAAAATCCGGAACCATACGATTTTGTTTTTCGTTTTTTGAATATATGGATACATGAGCAGCGGGGAAAATATTATAAATATGTTCAATATAAAATCTTTGAAATAGCCCAGCATAAAAGTCCCCAGCCCTTCTTCAATGACAACGGTCTTAATCTCGGATGATCTTTCCATATTATCATAAAAAAGAAAAAAAGAGTGATCGTTTCTATACACTGGTACCCATAGACTGGACACTTTAAAAAAAGGTGTTCAGGCTATGGGTACCTTTTTGTATACTGAAGAAACAACGGAGGGGATTAGATT
>NZ_JAKGAP010000094.1 GCF_021532375.1 Paenibacillus alkaliterrae | reverse complement strand
GTACTGTTTCTTCCTCATATCGTGTTCCCCTCCGCTTAATTTCATTGTATCTAAGTAAGGGGTGTATTGTCCAAGTCTAAATAGGGGCTAAAAAGACATCACTATGATGAATTTATGGGTGTCTTTATTTGTAATGTAAAAACCAATGAAGAAGCATATGAGCGGTTTCGAAAATGGGTTGACGAAGTTTTGAACCCATATAGGAATCAAGCAAGGTAGAAAAGGTGAGAATAATCTTTTTATTCAACCTATGGGGAACAAGAGCTTAATAACATTACAGGAGGCTGCCGATATGTTTTACGCGGTAGCCCTTTCTACGGTAACTGGCAGTATAGTGAAGGAATGCTAGATGATTATTATATGAAAAGAAGAATAACGGAGGCTGAAAAATTGAGTAAGCATGATGATCTATTTCAAGATTTAAA
Organism: Paenibacillus alkaliterrae; assembly: GCF_021532375.1. Taxonomy (GTDB): domain Bacteria; phylum Bacillota; class Bacilli; order Paenibacillales; family Paenibacillaceae; genus Pristimantibacillus; species Pristimantibacillus alkaliterrae. The sequence goes on along the minus strand of NZ_JAKGAP010000094.1, from coordinate 18,533 downwards.
ACAGATAAGGGATACTTGGGCACAAGTGGACTACCTTGGTCCGAATTCTGTTATTCCTGAATGGTCTGAGTTAAAGGAAGAATACGACACATTACGAAATAAAATCGAAAACGAAAATGAAATAGTAGCCTTTAAGAAAATCCTGAAAAACACGGTAACAGGGGTTTTACACTCCGTATTGGTTATGATTGATGGTGGAACGGAACTTGCTGAGAAATTCAATATTGATCTTGTTATTATGGGAACTGGAGAATCGATGAGAGAAAATATTGCTTTACACGAAGAGTTTATCGGTTATTTACTTGATGCCGAAGATAATAGTTTGGTGAACTAACAGAGAAAGTTAGTGCAAAGACAACAGGCTGCCGAATTTATCGGCAGCCTATTCTAACGGGAGACTTTAGTTTTATAATGGGGAGCAGTTTGTGGTAGTTGTGCTGAAGTGGCTCTCCCAATCGAAGCGAGAATACAATTTTGTCCGACCAAGAAACATATCACGTTCTGCGGCCGTCTAAAACTCGCGAATCCGTATATTGCGCCAACTGCAAGCCGCATTCGGCGCCCAACGCGCTTCGCCCATGCCGGGATCGTTATCATGGATTTCGAAGGCGATGTGTCCTTTCGGTCCGAGCAGATCCCGGACCGCCGCGGCGTTATACAATGGGTGCTTCAAGTTAGCCGTATCGATTTCAGAAATTTTCATATCGTTGATATGGACGGTGATCCGCGGTGAATCCCCTTCGACGCGAATTCTGAATTCATTCCAGTTGTTCCACTTCCATATAGACAGGAACTGCTCACCGGTTGCCGCATATTCAAGAAGTGCCGGTTTGTCAGGTGTCATGGGCTCGATAGTGGTCGCGGGGTCTTCCAGTCTCAGCCCTACGGGATTACCTTGCTCATTGTACTTCGCATCGAGGGTAAAATTGATGCCATGGAAGCCGCCGATGCCATTGCCGTAAATACCACCTATATTTCCCGAGCGGCGGTGATCCAGAAGGATTTGGAACCCTTGAGAACCGAGAGCAGACGCACGCACCAGAATGCCGGTATCCGCCGGCCAGTCGGGACGTGCTTCGAAGACCAACTCGAAATCGCCGTATACCCCATCGCTGAGGAGATAGCCGCCGTAACCGCATCCGGGCGGATCCTGCCGTCCTGTGATTGCACCATCTTCAACAGTCCATTTTCCCGATGTTTGCGTGGCGCGTCGGTATTCTTCGGTGGTAGTATCCGGTCCAGGTTCGCCGGGGGCGCGGGGAATAGGAAAGCGCGGAACAAAATGCCAACCTTCGAGTGTTTTTCCGTCAAAGATTGGGGTGAACGTTGCGTCGTTTTTATACATGATGCCTCCTAGTTTGTATCATTGTTTTTGTTTAATTCGGACAGATTATCCTCCAATGAACCCGCGGTTCATTGGACTGCGGATGCGTCGATAACTTGTCTCAAAACCGCTGTGACAAGCTTATGGTCCTGATCTCCGGGCAAGCCGGAAACGACAACCGAACCAATTACGCCTGCTCTGCGAACTCTAATAGGAAACGCCCCGTTAAATGGAGCGTATCGAGACGGATCCAGAAAATAACGATCGGCTATCGTTTTGCCTGCGGCTCTTAGCTCGATTTCCATATAGTAAGAACTGCGACCGAAGCGATCGACGATGCGCGCTTTCCGTTCGGTCCAGGCATCGTTGTCGGCTGAAGTGCCCGGACACGCATAGTGAAACACCTGCTGTTCGCCTATTCGTATATCGATCGTTATCGATTTACCTTCAACCTTAGCTCGGTCAATGATCTCCATTCCGATACGCAGTGCCGTTTCATTCGAGAATGAAACGAATTGTAATTCCTTCTCCTCCTGTAACAATTCTTCCAACAACTGCTCGTCTGTCATGAGTTTCACACCTTTCATCACAAGGGAATATTAAGCTCCGAGGCGGTCTTTCGGATGTAATCGGAAGCTTGCCGGTACTCTTCGCAGGTCGACAAATGCTCGATAATCAGCGTGGTATCCGGGTGTAGCTTGTTCAATTCCGTAAGGAATGTCCGATAATCAAGATTACCCTTACCCGGTATAACCTCTTCCAGATGAACTGTTAAGCGACCCGTCAGATGAATGTCCTTTGCGTGACAGTTTCGAATATAGGGACCGAGCTTTTCGAAAAAGTCACGTATCATGTCGCCATTCCGGTAATAAATTCGGGGGCTGCTGATGATATTCACTGGATCGAAGTGCACTCCGAAGCCTTTGCGGTCGACTGCCTTGATCAACGAAAGGTAGGTATCCGCAGAATCCGGGAATACCCACGGCATCATTTCCAACGCAAATACCGTGCGCTCTGGTTTTACGGCATCGATGATTTCTTGCGTCGTCTCTACGATCAATTCAAACGTTTCGTTACTGAAGTTGTCCGGATCCGGCCCATCCCATTGTTCGCCTCGTGATCCAGCGATATTGACGCAGCATTGAGCGCCAATCCGCTCGGCAAGTTCCAGTCTTTTGATACAGTAGTCTATGGCTTTGCGTCTGGTGTCTTCGTTCCGGCTTATCGGGTTGCTCCAGGCGCCGACCTCGGAGATTAAGATATCATATTGATTAGCCGCTTTCAGATAATCATCAAGTTCGGCGATGTCTTCATCTCCGCTGATGGGGCAGGTTGTTGCACGAAAGCCCGCTTCTTTGAGCGCATTCGCCCAACTATCCGGATTTTTTTGTTCTAAAAAGACCTGACCTCCAAGCCGCATTGTAATCCCATCCTTTGTTCAGTTGGTTATATTTGACGGAATATTCCGTTTTGTGCAAGTATACCATAAACACGTGTTTATGCAATGATGATTATCAGACCTGATCAATGTTTTTTGCGGGAGAAATAAAAAAGATTGACAGCGCTTTAATACGTTGTGGTATTATGAGTCCATAAACGCGTGACAAACTCATGAAAGTGATTTAATCGCATAATTATTTTCCTTCTTTGTCGGCCAAAGTCCTTGCAGGCAAAGGGGTGTGCATGATCGCGCTGTTTCTCATCGAGCCCGGCAATGTTTCAGTTATATCCTGAGAGTCCGAGCTTGATTGAAGTCTGGTTGTCAGAGACTCGTGCAGAAGGATATGAATTTTTTTATCCCGGAATAAACGCGTGTTTATTTATATGATTTCCAGGGTTCTTCTATCCAAAAATTAACGCGCGTTTACGATAATGCGAACTAATGAGAGGGGGGATGCCACGTGTAGTCGGCGACTAATGTTTTGCGAAGGGTATCAGATGTGTAATCAACTACTACATTTAAGGGGAATTTACGCTGATCTGGCCTCGTCCAAACAAGACAGGTCACACAAAACCATCAAAAGGCAATAAGTTAACAAACTTGTTTTCTGCAAAAACAATTTAGTTTACATTAACGCCATGATGAAAAAAGTCGGAAAAAGTATTGATCATCTTTTTATGGATGTTTTATTCTGAACGAAAAGGAAAGCGCTTTAATTCGCTTCATCACATTAAAAATAAAGGAGGAATTGTACGTGAAAAAGATGATCCCTAAAAGAGTTCTAACGCTCGTTCTGCTGGCCTTGCTCATGTTATTTAGCATTACAGCGTGTAAAAGCGCTCCCGCGGAGTCCAATGCAGGCACCACCAAGGAAAATGCAGCCGGCAGCAGCGATACCCCGGAAAACATTGACCCCGTTGGAAAGTATCAGGAACCGGTAACGATGACTTGGGCCGTTCAAACCGCGGCAGCTTCGAAGCTCCTTGATAAAGATACCTGGGAAGATAACCGTTGGAGCCGCTTAATCAAAGAACAGCTCAACATCGATTTAAAGGTTGCCTTCAGTGCCGACAGCAGCACCGACGCATACAAAAACAAACTGAATGCCATCATTGCTTCAGGCGACCTGCCGGACGTATTCAAAACGCAGGACGTTAATGTATTTCTACAGTTGGCACAGAATGGGCAACTGGCTGATCTCACCGATGTCTTTAACAAATACGCATCTGATTCACTCAAGGCATATCAGGAAAGATTTGCTGATTCATTCAAGGGTGCTACGATAGACGGCAAGCTTTACGCCATACCGCGCATGAACGACAACTTCCATCAGGCGCCGTTCCTCTGGATACGTGAGGACTGGCTTAAGAACACCAATTCTCAGCCTCCGAAGACGATCGAAGAAATGGTTGCGCTTGCAAAGAAGTTCGCTACGGGCGATCCTGACGGTAACGGTGTAAATGGCGACACGTATGGACTTGCCCTCAACAAGGATCTCATCAGACAAAACCACGGCAGCATTCTTGGTTTGGTCTCCGCGTTTAGCGTTCCCGGACGCGATGAGAGTATGTTCTACCGCGACGAGAATGGCAAGATGACATTTGCCTGGATTCAGCCGAACATGAAAGAAGCGCTTTCTCTGTTGGCAGATATGTTTAACCAAGGCCTTATCGACAAGGAATTTACCTCCAAAAACGAATCCGCATTGGTTGAAGATATTACCAGCGGTAAGATCGGTATGGCTTATGGAAGCAACTGGGGCACATGGTATCCTTACAATAATGTTTACAAAAAGGATGGCGTTATTACATATCCATATGCCATTCCCACAAAGCCTGGTTACGATTACAAGATTGGTGTTGAGAGCAACGCTGTTGGCCAGATGACGATGGTCAGCGCGAAAGCGAAGAATCCCGAAGCGGTCATCAAGATTCTCAATCTGTACGATCAGACTGTCAATAACTCAACGAAGGATGATTACGACAAATACTGGTCGAATGAGCAGTACAGGCTCTCCCCAATATATATCGATCAACCGGGTGAGGTTTACGCAGCTGATTTGCTGGAAGCTCTCGACAAAGGATCCTCTGATGGCCTGGCTCCCGCCGCAAAGCCCTTATATGATTATATTGTAGGCTTTGATAACGGATCTCTTGCACAAGATGACAATGCCTTTGGCACCTGGGGCCAGATGTCCAAGTCAGGCTCTCTGCCATGGGTATTGAACAAGTACATCCCCGAAAACGCGATGGTCCAGAGCATCCTGGGTATTGAAAGGCCTGAAGCGTGGTTGACTAACGTTTCTTCGCTGGATACGCTCACGATAACAACCTTTACCGATATCATTACTGGTGCTAAGCCTGTCGATCATTTCGACACCTTTGTGCAGCAGTGGCTGAAGGCGGGAGGTCAGCAGACTCTCGACGAACTTGAGAAAATGTATCCGGCAAAATAAGTCATTTTAATCCAAGGACTGCGGCGGGGTTTTCCCCGCCGCAGTTATTTAAAAGAAGGTTTTACCGCCATGCGGTGCCGTCTCTATTGGAACTGCCTGGAACGGCAGTCCTTGACCTAAATCATTTACAGGTGGTGGAAAACGAGTGTTTGTAAATCTGAAACGAAAAGATAAGATGTTAAGAGAGCTTCCCTTGTATCTCATGCTGCTTCCCGCGGTCGTTCTGGTGTCTATCTACAGCTACGGCTCTATGGCCGGCGTTGTGATCGCGTTCCAGAAATTTGTTCCGGCAAAAGGTATGTTCGGACAACAACAATGGGTAGGTCTTCAAAATTTCACTACGTTGTTTTCTATGCCAAATATATGGCCGGTTATTCAAAATACGGTCATTATCGCATTGGGTAAATTGATTGGCGGCGTCATTGTTCCGGTCGTGTTTGCGCTGTTGCTCAACGAAGTCAGAAATATTTTAACCAAGCGTATTTTCCAGACGTTGGTCTATCTTCCGCATTTCCTGTCATGGATCATATTATCCGGTATCCTTTTAAATATTTTGTCACCGAGCGAGGGTCTTGTAAATATACTCCTATCCAAGCTTGGAATTGAGCCGATCTTTTTCCTTGGTAATCCTGACGTGTTTCCAGCTACGATGGTAATGACCGATATCTGGAAAAATTTCGGATTCGCATCGGTCATTTACTTGGCCTCCCTTACAAGCATAGACCCTGCGCTTTATGAAGCTTCAGTTATCGACGGCGCAAACCGTTGGCGGCAGACATGGCACATCACCCTGCCCGGCATTTCAGCCATCGTAGTACTGATGACCGTGTTGGGTCTTGCCAATATCCTCAACGGCGGTTTCGATCAGATCTATAATATGTACAGCCCTGTGGTCTATTCAACCGGCGATATTTTGGATACACTCGTGTTTCGACTGGGCATTGAGCAGGCTCAATACTCGCTCTCCACGGCTGCAGGCCTGTTTAAGTCGGGTGTATCAATGATTTTTATCGTTGTGTCTTATTACTTGGCTGACAAATTGACAGGATATAGAGTATTTTAATTGGAGGATAGGAAAATGAGTATAAAGGATTCCATACCACGTAAAATATTCCTTGTGAGCAATATAGTTTTCCTACTGATTGTTGCACTTGCATGCATAGCGCCGTTTATCAACTTGCTGGCGGTATCCTTCTCCGACAAAACTGCAGTCGCTGCAGGAGAGGTTACTTTTTTCCCGGTCGGTTTTACTACAATCTCTTATGAATTTATAACGAATACCTCGAAATTTTTCGTATCTCTCCTGGTCTCTATCACGCGGGTTTCGATTGGCGTGCCTATCAATCTGCTATTGATCATCCTGACAGCTTATCCTCTCTCAAAATTAAAAACGGAATTCAGGGCCCGGAGTATTTTCTCATGGTTCTTTGTTGTGACCATACTCTTCAACGCCGGATTGATTCCTACGTATATGGTGGTGAGGAATACCGGGTTGATCGATTCCATATGGGCGCTTGTTTTGCCGGGCGCGCTTCCCATTTTCAGCATGCTCGTCGTGATGAACTATATGCGCAGCCTGCCGAAGGAATTGTTGGAGGCGGCGTACATCGACGGCGCGAGTCATGTGCAGACGCTGTTCAGAGTTGTTTTGCCGGTCTCGACGGCCACAATCGCGACAGTAACGTTGTTTTCGTTTGTAGACCATTGGAACAGCTGGTTCGACGGCATGATCTACATGAACAATATTCAAAACTATCCGTTGCAGACTTACTTGCAAACGGTTGTCGTGAATCCGGAAGAATTTTTACGCAACAACACCGATCTCAGCGGCAATTTATCCAAATATCTGTCGATGGTTAGCGCCCGCACCACAGGCGCAGCGCAAATGTTTTTAGCAATGATACCGATTTTGTGTATCTATCCGTTTCTACAAAAGTATTTTACAACCGGGCTTGTGATTGGCAGCGTAAAGGAATGATGCAGAAAGGAGTGAAAAAATGAAAGTTTTTGTTACGGGCGGTACCGGTTTTATCGGTTCGTATGTCGTCAAGGAGCTGCTTATGCATGGACATGAAGTCACACTCTTTGCCAGAAATGCGAACAAGGTCTCGGGTTTTGTGGACCATGAGAATATCAGTTTTGTTACCGGACAAATGGACGATGTGGGCGCTATCGCTAAAGGGCTTGCGGGACAAGATGCATGCGTCCATATAGCGCTCTCGTGGCAAGACGGGACTGCGGAGGAAACGTTAGTAAATGAAACAATGCCCTCTGTCCGCCTGTTCCAGATGGCTGCGGAGGCGGGAGTTAAAAAAATCATTTATACCTCATCCATTGCCAGCTTTGGCTCGACGCCTAACAAAGATAGGGGTTTTATAAAGCCAAATACTTATTATGGCGCCACTAAGGCCGCGACAGAGGCTTATCTCATGGCTATAGCCTCTCAGTATAATCTTCAGGCAAATGTCGTGCGGCCGGGTTATACCTTTGGCAATCCCTGCGTGGAGGGCGGACCGCTCTATCCCGACCGTAAGATTGTAAATATGGTAAAAAGCGCCCTGGCAAACGAGTCCATGTCCTTTATCAAGAATGACGGTACGCAATTCATCTGGGCGGGTGACCTTGCAAAAGTATACTCAGCTTTGCTCCATTCCGATGAACTGGACCGCGGCTATTATACCGCTGTGAGCACTGAATTCCGTACATGGGCTCAGATAGCGCAAATCGCGGTATGCCTCCTTGGTTCCAAAAGTCAAATCACACTAGAGGAGAAGGGGTATCCTGAGCCTGAGGGCATACCCATAGATGTCTCCCAAATCAAGAATACCTTTGGGTTTGCTTTCAAGGCCGATGAGTACATGAAGAAGCATATTCAGCACCTGAGCACATTGAAGTTGTAAGCGATCCTATCGGCGAGCCGGAAAATAAAGTGTGTACAGAAGTAAATCGGATAATGGAATTATTTATATAATGATTGTTCATTGTATTTTAATTAGGGGGAAACCACATGGCAGCATTTTCAATTGGATCTTGGTCTTTTCATGCTTTATTCGAAACGGGAAAAATGAGTTTGTTCGGCTATTTGGAAAGTATCAAATATCGCTATCGACTCAATCAAGCAGATATTTGGAACGGTATGCTCCTCTCCACAGAGGAAGACTATATCCTAAGTATTAAGCAGACATTGGATGAGGAAGGGTTGACAGTTGCAAACCTTAGCGTAGATGGGGCCGACGTCTGGAATGACGATCCCGCAGTTCGTGAACAAAATCATCGAAAGGCGCTTTTATACCTGGACATTGCACGCAAGTGGGGAGTTCAAACGCTTCGGATTGACTTGGGCGTCAATACAATGAAACTGTCTGATGAACAGTTTGAGTTTTGTGTTAAACGATACAGTGAATACGTACAATTTGCCCATGACCATGGCTTTCGGGTAGGTCCGCAGACTCATCAGCCAGCTACTCTAGTTCCTCAAAACTTGAAGCGAATTTGCAATGAAATTTCAATGCCTGGATTCGGAATTATACTCAATGTCAGCCGTTGGTTGGTTGATAAGGAGATCGGCGACGAGATGGTTTCGCCCTTCACGGCCCACGTCCAACTTGATAGAGCGTTTGTGGATTTCTCTGGATCAGAGCTGATACAAAAGGTGCAGTTGTTGCGCAATGGTGGGTATCAGGGATGCTGGTCCTTGGAATACAGAGGAGGCGCAAATGAGTACCTGGAAGTAGAACGTGATTTGTTGACACTTCGGCATGCTATAAGGCTGGGAATTGGTGAATATTGAGTTATATTCATTGGAAACCAATGTAACGAGGTTCTTCATAGAAAAGAACTGAATTCAAACGGGTTTTAAGAGAATAGGGTCAAGGTTTATACAATAATAACCAAAGGAGGAAAGTAACATGTCAGATAATTTCGAATCGACGTTAGGCCATGTAAACACATATTCAAGACCTTCCGAGCTCAAAATTACAGATATGCGATTTGTGGATTTAGCAGGTGCACCAATGCATTGCACACTCGTCAAAATTTATACAAATCAGGGGATAACAGGAATCGGAGAACTCCGAGACTTTGGAAGCCGCACCTATGCAGCGATGCTGAAAGGTCGCTTGCTGGGTGAGAATCCATGTAACGTAGATAAGTTGTTTCGTCGGATTAAACAGTTCATGGGAACAGGAAGACAAGCAGGTGGTGTCGCCGGAATTGAGATGGCACTTTGGGATCTCGCAGGTAAGGCTTATGGTGTTCCCGTTTATCAGATGCTGGGAGGTAAGTTCCGCGACGCTGTCCGCGTGTATTGCGATCTTGGGGTTAATACGCCAGGAGTTCAAGGTGACGGATATTCGATGGGAAAGCGCTTGAAAAAGTTTGCTGATGAAGGCGGTTTCACGATGGTTAAAGCGGTCTTGGGTGTTGAGAGCCTTCAGGCACGCTACCCGGACGAAGATTTGATTTCTGCACCTGGTAACTATGTAGAGGATTTTCACAAGGCTGCACAATATAACTTTGAGTATATAAAAAACCATCGGGATACACAAGACGGTCCGGAGTTTCAACGACGTAATCGTGCTTTTGACATTGTAAACACTCAATCTCCATACATCATGTACCGTATAACTGAACGGGGGCTAGACCGGTACGAAGAAGAGGTATCGCATATGCGTGAAATACTTGGATATAAAATGCCCCTGGCGATCGACCACCTGGGCTACTTAAATCTTGAAGACGCTGCGCGTCTGCTGCGCCGCTTGGAGAAATACAATCTATTGTGGGCAGAAGACGTGTTGCCTTGCACTTATACAGAGGAATACAAGAGATTGAGTCAGTTAACCTCAACGCCATTAGCTACAGGCGAAGATCTTTCGACACTTGAAAGTTTTGAACAACTTATTGTTAATCGGGCAGTACCCATTATACATCCCGACATTTGTTCTTCCGGCATTTACGAGACCAAGAAAATAGGTGACCTGGCACAACGTTATCGTGTTGCGATGGCAATGCATATGTGTGAAACGCCCGTTGCGGCACTAGCCACAGCGCATATGGGTGTTGCAACCGAGAACTTTATCGCGATGGAGTTAAACGCGCCGGATGTCCCATGGTGGAACGATATTATTACCGGTTATGATGGGAATGTCATTAAAAACGGGTTTATACCTGTGACAGATAAACCCGGGCTTGGTTTTGATGATATCAACGATGAAGTCATAAAAGATCATTTAATGCCTGGTTTTCCAGATATGTGGGCTCCTACCGATCAGTGGAACACAGAATACTCTAATGATAGGTTATTCAGCTAAGATATTTTGAAAGTTTCGAAAATATAGGAAAGATGCACCGTCCGCATCTTCATTGCATTGTCCGTAATCGTCAAATCCTGCACACCTAGCATTGCATCCAGGACCATGTGAGAATGAGTGTATCTTAATTGAAAGTTTCACGTACACGGAGAATTTCGTCATGAGGCAACCTCCTGTTTTCTTAGGATACCTTCATTTTCTCATGGATAAATGGAGCATTAAAGGTGTGGACTATTTGACGCTTACATTCAATAAAGCGTTAACTTCTCCTAATGTTACATTTAGCTGAGCTAACAATACGATTAAACCACGTCTAATAAGCGTGGTTTTTTTGCAATGCTCAGGGTGCCCCCGCGTTCAGTAGATGTGGATGACATCAGAAATGCTAAGTTTCAAGGTGCGCTCCTGATATTATGACGACAAATACTGAGGTATTCCTCTAATTATGTAACATATAAATATTTTTGATTAGATTAATATTATTTAGTACATCATAGTTGATAAATATTGCATCATATATTAGAATAATGTTGTGGTATTAATTTGAGCCTAAAGTGAAGGGATGGGTGCAAGGTGGAAGAGTCGAAAACTAGTGAGCTACTCCAGAAATCGAATGCTTCTCTTGATCTCGGTTATGTGATTTGCAAACACTGTGGGACAATTGTAGCGACGCTTCCCACTAATGGGGTGAAACGGTTCTACGGCGAATGCCTGGAACGGTCATGTCTGCAAAGTAATGACGCTGGCTGATTTGTTTAACCGTGTTTTATTGAAGTAGGTCTGATGATTTGAACTACATAGGAGTGTTATCCATGGAACAAACTTTTGTGATGATTAAACCTGATGGTGTTGAACGTGGTCTTATCGGTGAGATTATAGTGCGTTTTCAGCGTAAAGGATTTAGAATAGTAGATGCTAAATTGATGAAAGTTTCCAAGGAAACCGCTGAGCGCCATTATTTTGAATTAAAGGAGAAACCATTTTTCGGAGAGCTGGTCAATTTCATCACTTCCGGGCCGATATTCGCCATGGTTCTGGAGGGTCGAAACGCAGTCCAAAATGCGCGGTTATTGATCGGTGCAACGAATCCTGCAGTTGCAACAGCAGGTACAATTCGCGGAGATTTCGCAACGGATCTTGCCAGCAATGTGATCCACGGTTCTGACTCCGATGAAAACGCCGCTAGAGAAATTGATTTGTTCTTTCAACGGCAACGTGATTTTGCGATCTATATAAGTTGAGCTAAAGATTGCATAGGTTTGAAGCGATTATTCCGGTGAATAACGCCTGGTTTTCCCGTTAATTGCTTTAATAGAGGATGTCTAAGACAAATTAGATGGAGTTGTTCCAGTTCGTGCTGCCGGTGCAGCCGTGAACTCGCGTGATTGATTAGTTCAACTTATATAGTTGAATTCCTAAAAGGCCCTTGGCTCAGCTGCCAAGGGCCTTTTGTAAGTTTTTTTGCAGTGAAGCTGTAATCAATTATAAACAAACATAGTGCGGCTATACAGAGTCTCTTTCCGGACCTTCAGAGTTATCCATTGACAAGGATGGAGTAGGGCTCGGGTCAACTCGGATAAGGAGTCCCACGCTATCCGGGTCCAGCATCAATTGGGGCGAAATACCCATGTTTAGCCAACGTTCATTCTGGGTTAATGTATTGGTACATATACTTTGAACAGAGGCCATGTCTACTTTTTATGGTCCTACTTTCAGGAGAGGGGGGAAAGAAAATGATTACGTTCCGGAGCGTGGACAAGTACTTTGGCAAGTTTCAGGTATTAAAGGACATTAACCTGGAGGTGAAGAAAGGCGAGGTTGTTGTCGTTGTAGGCCCGTCCGGATCTGGTAAAAGCACGCTTCTGCGTTGTATTAACGGTCTGGAACGCATTACGAGTGGCGAGCTCATCGTAGGCGACCAGCGCGTCGGCGACAAGAAAACGAACATGAACAAGCTAAGAAGCGAGATCGGCATGGTATTTCAGCATTTCAATCTGTATCCGCATAGGACGGTTCTGCAAAATATTACACTTGCGCCTATTAGGGTTAGAGGAGCAACCGCGAAGGAAGCGAAGGCGACCGCAATGTTCTACCTGGAGAAGGTCGGGATCGCGGACAAAGCGGATGCTTATCCTTCGCAACTGTCGGGAGGCCAGCAGCAGCGAGTAGCTATTGCAAGAGGTCTCGCGATGAAGCCGCAGATTATGTTGTTCGATGAGCCGACCTCTGCTCTCGATCCGGAGATGATTGGCGAGGTGCTCGATGCCATGAAAAAGCTTGCCCAAGAAGGGATGACGATGGTCGTCGTTACTCATGAAATGGGCTTTGCCCGCGAAGTGGGCAGCCGGATGGTCTTCATGGATGAAGGGCGTATCGTTGAGGAAGCAACGCCGGCGGATTTTTTCGCGAGTCCAAAAGAAGAGCGTGCGAAGCTGTTCCTTAGCAGACTGATCAATCATTAAAGTCAATCGAAAAGAGGAGATAAAAGATGATGGATAGAGCCGGAAGATTGCCTTTACTGGGAATATTGCTGCTGATTACGATGTTGATTGCTGCAGGCTGCGGCGGGAATAACAAGGCAGGCAATGGGAATGCGGAGCCTTCAAACGCACCGAGCGCGGAGCCGGGCAATGACGCCGAAGCCGGAAGCGATACGGTCCTGAGTCAGATTACAGAGCGCGACAAGCTGATCGCCGGCGTGAAGTTCGATACGAAGCTATTCGGTCTGAAGGATCCCGGCTCAGGGAACGTTGAAGGCTTTGATATTGATATTGCCAAGGCCATTGCTAAGAAGCTGCTGGGCGATGAAACGAAGCTGGAGCTGAAGGAAGTGACCTCGAAAACACGGATGCCGATGCTTAACAACGGAGAAATAGATTTGATTGTCGCAACTATGACGGTAACGGATGAGCGCAAGAAGGAAGTTGACTTTTCTGAGATTTATTTCAACGCAGGACAGTCTCTGCTCGTGAAGAAGGGCAGTGCGATACGTGGTCTGGATGATGTGACCAAGGATACGAAGGTCGTCGGTGTAAAGGGCGCAACATCGATTAAAAATATTGAGGACAAGGTGGAGGGTCTGCGCGTGCAGCAGTTCGAGAATTATCAAGAAGCCTTCAATGCACTAAAGGCAGGCCAAGGCGATGTGCTTACAACGGACAACGCTATTCTATACGGAATGACGAAGCAGGATTCTAATTATGAGGTGGTAGGCGGCACATTCACGGATGAACCTTACGGTATTGCGATTAAGAAGGGGCAAGCGGATCTTGTGACGGCTGTTAATGAAGTGATTGCCGAGCTGAAGTCCAGCGGTGAATATGACCGAATCTACGAGAAGTGGATTGGTGAGAAGCCCGAGACCAAGCAGTAACGATTGGAGGTTGGCGGATGATTAGCCCAGACATCTTAACGGACAATTGGGACTTATACCTTGAAGGCATACGCAACACGCTTTCCGCCAGCTTGCTTGCGCTTGCCGGCAGTTTCATCCTTGGCGTTATAGTTGCGATTATGCGGATAACGTCCTTTCGGCTATTGAATATTCTCGGTGCGGTTTACGTGGAGTTCTTCCGCAACATACCGCTGCTGCTCGTCGTCTATATTTTTTTTCTAGGCCTTCCGGCGCTTGGGCTTACGTTGAATGGATTTATCTCAGGCACATTAGGGCTGATGGTTTACACCTCTGCCTATATCGCCGAAGCGGTAAGGGCAGGGATTCAATCGGTTCCGATTGGACAGACAGAGGCCGCTCGCTCCTCTGGACTGACGTATACACAGACGATGAGACATGTTGTGCTGCCCCAAGCGGTGAAGATTGTTATTCCGCCAATAACGAATCAATTTTTAAATTTAGTGAAAAATTCATCCATACTTAGTGTGGTATCAGGCTTTGACCTCATGTATTTCGGTGACATTGTCAATTCCTATACTTATGATACGGTAAGCTCTTATGCTTTTGTTGCCGTGTTTTACCTTATTCTGACGATTCCGCTCAGCATCGCTTCCAACGCTCTGGAACGACGTTTGCTGCGGAGCGGCTAAGGAGGCCGGCTGCATGGACTTCACATCGGCATATAGCCGTGATAACCTTTCCTTCCTTTTGGAGGGCTTTGGTTTAACCTTATGGCTCGCTTTGTTAGCGATTATTTTCAGCTTCGTACTCGGTTGCGTGCTTGGGATCATCCGTTATGCAAAGGTGCCGGTCCTCTCGCCAATTGTTGGACTCTTTGTTGAATTGGTACGGAACCTTCCGTTGCTGCTGCTCATCTTCTTCGCCCGCTTCGGACTGCCGGAGCTGGGCGTCAGCTTACCGCCCTTCTGGGCTGCCATAACGGCGCTTACCTTGTTTGAAGCGGCAATGATTGCGGAAATTGTGCGGAGCGGGCTTAATTCTGTAGACAAAGGATGGGTGGAAGCCGCAAGGTCTTCGGGATTATCCTACGGGCAGACTCTGCAGCAGATTATTCTTCCGATCGGCCTGCGGCGTATGGTGCCGCCCATCGTCAGTCAATTCATATCTTTGCTGAAGGATACCTCTCTAACCGTCGTCATCACGCTTGGTGAAATGATGCATCATGCCAATATTGTGATGGGGCAGAACAGCCGAATTGTATTTCCGATTCTACTTCTTGTAGCTTTTATGTATTTTATTGTAAATTATGTGCTTTCCTTATTTGCAAGGAGATTGGAAGCCAGACAAACGTAAGAGAAGGTGAGAAATCATCTTCTTTTTTTTTGTCTTGCAAGGCAAAATAAGAGTGAGTATCATGTGTTTCAATATTCATTCAAATAAAAAGGCCCGACTAACAGCTCTTTACGTCATACAACGTTTGGGCTGTTCATCGGGCAAAACATACTAATATGAATATATCGCTTCCAATGATTTTCGCTGTGCTGGCTTAATATTCAAAATCGATCGTATGCTTTTGGCTTGCTGCTCAGCATCTTCAATCGTATTTGCTAAACCTAGCTCGAGAAGAGTCCCATAAGCAACTGTTCCTGTACGACCTTTCCCGCCTCCGCAATGAAACGCGACCTTTTTACCTTCTTTGTAGGATTCGACAACTGCCTTAATGGCGGTATGAAGAAGTTTTTCTTGGGGTTCATTTGCTTCATCTCCCAATGGCACCTTTATCCATTTCAAGGCATCACCAACCGCAGCGCATTGCTCAGCTTCTTCACGTAAATCGACGACAACTACAACACCTTCATTATCCACCATTGTCTGTACATCTTGGGCGCCGCCCATATAAATTTTACCAGGAATTAGTTCGTGATAAGCTTTACTCATGTTTTGGTGCTCCTCATTCTTTTTATAGTAATTGTTTTTTAAATGATTTAAATTCCACCTGTACAGGAGCGGATGGAGGAGCACAACAAAGCGAGAGATCACGCTGATCACCAGCTGATTCAAACTCCGAATCTTCTTTGGTATAAAAAATCTCCCAGGCGTTGCCGTCAGGATCATATACCCATACTTTGTCTTGTACAGCGTAGCAGCATGTAGTATTCATTTCGTCAATGAGAAGGAGATCTGCCTGTCTTAATCGTTCACCCATTGCCAACATGTCTTCGGTATTATCTACTTGAAAACCAAGGTGATTAAGCACACCGTTTTTCTCAAAAGGACGTACATTTAAAGAAAAGTGAAGCGCGGGATTGTCTAATTCAAATTTCGCATAATTGTCCTTCACTTTCGCCGGTTCTGTTCCGAAAAACTGTCGATAAAAAGTAAGTGACTTTTCCAAGTCAGTGCAATTGACGGCTACATGCATTCGTTTGATGTTGGACATGTTATTGTCCTTCTTTTACAAACTTCTCGATACGAGCTTTAATCGATTCACGAGTATTGCGGAACTGCTCCATGATCTCATTTTCGGTGCCCGTTGCTTTTGCCGGATCCTCGAAACCCCAATGCCATTTCACCACATTCGGATTGGAAATAATCGGGCAGTGCTCATCGGCATGACCGCAAAGCGTAATAACATAATGAGCGCGATTCAAAATTTCAGGATCAATGACATTCGAAGTGTTTTCGCTAATGTCCACGTCTGCTTCATGCATAACTTGAACCGCTCTCGGATTCAAACCATGGGCTTCCAGCCCGGCGCTTTTCACTTCGTACTTGTCACTGCCCAGCGCATGAAGAAAGCCGTCTGCCATTTGACTCCGACAAGAATTACCCGTGCATAAGAAATAAACAAGTTTCTTTTCCATTTTGTATGTCTCCTTTGAAATTCGATTAATGTATGATGCTTAACCACAGGTAAAGTCCAACCAGCGTTATGAACAGAACAGGGAGCGTTAGCATAATGCCGACTTTGAAATAATAACCCCATGTAATTTTCACGCCTTTTTTGGACAGGACATGCAACCAAAGTAAAGTGGCTAACGAACCGATTGGTGTGATTTTAGGACCTAGATCCGAACCGATGACATTCGCGTAAATCAGAGCCTCACGTAGAACGCCATTCGTGCTCGTTCCTTGAATGGCTAAGGCATCGATCATAACCGTAGGCATGTTGTTCATAATCGAGGAGAGGATAGCTGCTATGAATCCTGTACCGATCGTAGCCATAAATAATCCCTGATCTGCTGTCCATTGAAATACTATGCCTAGCTGATCCGTAAGGCCGACATTCCGAAGACCATAAACGACGACATACATTCCGATGGAAAATACGACAACGGACCAAGGTGCGCTTTTAATTACAGCGCCCGTATGTATAGCCGCGCTTCTGCGTGCAGCGATAATAAATACGATAGCAGCAACTCCTGCAACAATTGATACGGGAATATTTACGAATTCGCTAAGCAGATAGGCTATCAATAATACAGCTAAAACGATCCAAGATAACTTGAACATACGCATATCTTTGATCGCCTCACGAGGCTGCTTCAACTGGTTTAGATCATACTGCTTCGGAATGCTCCTTCTGAAAAACAGGAACAATACAAGCAAGCTTGCTCCAACCGCGAAGAAATTCGGAATGATCATCCGGCTTGCATACTCGGCGAACCCAATTCCAAAGAAATCCGATGAAACGATATTGACCAAATTGCTCACTACAAGCGGTAAAGAAGCTGTATCCGATATAAATCCGCTTGCCATAATAAATGGCAAGATCATCCGGTCATCAAATTTTAGTGCTCTGACCATGGCTAGTACAATCGGAGTAAGAATAAGTGCCGCACCGTCATTAGCAAAGAAAGCGGCGACTGCAGCGCCAAGCAGCACGACATAGGAAAACATCAGATAGCCGTTTCCTTTGGCAAAGCGAGCCATATGAAGCGCAGACCATTCAAAGAAGCCGATCTCATCGAGAATCAAGGAAATAAGAATAACGGCAACAAAGGCTAACGTTGCGTTCCATACAATGCCGGTAACATCCCAAACGTCATTAAAATCAACAACGCCAAATAGGAGAGCCAGTATTGCGCCGCCAGCAGCCGAATAGCCAATATTTAAGTCTTTAGGCTGCCAGATTACGAATATCAAGGTGATAAGAAAAATAATGGATGCTATGACTAACATAATTCCTCCTCAAAGGTTGTGGAGCAAACCTGCTTCGAAAGCATGAGCTTTAATTACAGCATTCAAGATCTAATTTGTTTAACTGCTCCTTCATCGAAGGGAGCACACTGACGATACCATTTAGATAAGGTTTATCCTCTAGATTTAAAGAATAATAAATCCACTGGGCTCGCCTAGTCTCACTTACCAGCCCGCCAATTTTTAATTTTCTTAAATGCTGACTCACATTAGGCTGAGTCATTTCGAGTACGGTTACGATATCACATACGCACATTTCTTTTTCCTTTAGCATAGCAACAATGGTTAGGCGAGTCTTGTCAGACAAAAGCTTGATTGTCTCGGCAAGTGCTTCTATCGGTTGACTCATGCAATCACTCCCACTATAAAGTAATGTTTTCTCCTGATTTCTCGCTCATTCTCAATATTTCAACTTTGACTGATTAAGAGGTTCAGGTGGAGAATGTAGT
>NZ_JAKGAP010000093.1 GCF_021532375.1 Paenibacillus alkaliterrae | reverse complement strand
CAATCTAATCCCCTCCGTTGTTTCTTCAGTATACAAAAAGGTACCCATAGCCTGAACACCTTTTTTTAAAGTGTCCAGTCTATGGGTACCAGTGTAAGGGATGGGTCTCTTTTTTTATCCAAAAAAGGAGGATTTGACAATGAAAACATGGTCCATGAGTGAAAGTATATCACCGATTGTGAAGCAAATTCCGCCTTCGGGCATACGCAAGTTTTTAGCCTGGCAGAGGGGAATAAGGACATTATATCGCTGGGCGTCGGGGAGCCGGACTTTGTCACTCCCGAGCATGTCAGAGCTGCTTGCGTACGCGCCTTGGAGCTTGGAAGAACGACCTATACCCCGAATGCCGGTCTTCTCGAGCTGCGGGAAGTAATCGCGATTTACTTAAATAACGGATTCCAAATAAACTATGAGCCTTCGGATGAAATCATGGTGACGGTCGGAGGAAGCGAGGCCATCGATCTGGCGCTGCGCGCATTGATTATACCCGGCGATGATATTATAGTGCCCGTGCCCAGTTATATCGCGTATTCTCCCATCGTGCAGTTGAACGGCGGGTTGGAAGAGATGAACATGATGATCGAGTCGTACTGCCAGCGCAGACGGATGTTCGTGAACGGTCTCAGGGAAATCGGCCTGCCTTGCCATGAGCCGAGAGGCGCCTTTTATGCTTTTCCGTCCGTGGCGCACACCGGGCTAAGCTCAGACGAATTTGCCCAAAAGCATTTTAGGACTGGCATTATTTAGACATCATAGTCCGGCCTTCTTCTTACTGCTTCCTCTAATGCGGAAATTTCCGATACTCATTCGGCGTACGGCCGGTCAACTTTTTAAATACTCTGCTGAAATATTTCTCGTCCTGATAGCCGACCATTTCGGCAATCTGAGAAATTTTCACGCCTGGGTTCAATAAATACAATTTCGCCTTTTCTATGCGGATTTGTTCTAGATATTCCGAAATGTTCACCCCGGTTTTTTCTTTAAACCGTCTGGAGATATATTCTCGGCTTAAGAAAAATTTAGCAGCGATATGCTGGAGCGGCAGGTCGGTATTGTAATGCTCCTCCATGTATTTTTGGATTTCGGCGATGACGTTGCGTTCCTTCGGAACCCGGAAATCGCCGGTTTCCCCGAACAGGTAAATGCGGCTGTCCGGTGCATCAAGATTCCGCTGCTGCAGCGCGGTTTTTGCTTCTTTGTAAGTGTACTGAACCTCCCGAGGGAACGGCCTTGCGGTGCCGATCCCGATATCGAATCGGGCTCCGAGCGTATCCTGAAACGCCTGGTTAATTGCGTACACTCGCTCTTCCAAACCGTCGAGCCCGCTCCAATGCAGGAGTACAATCTCCTCCTCGGTAGCCCAATAGCGGAAAGCTAAGCCTGTACAAGGATTTCGAAGAAATTCATTGCATATATTCGTTAGCGAGAAAAACAACAAATCCCGATGGTTGTTGTATTTCGTCTGAATCCGCTCGTCCAGCGCGTGCAAGCTAATTACTGAACAGCTGCAAACGCTTGCCGTTGCAAGCTCCGGAAACTCGCGCCGAATATCAGAGAGCAGCTTTCCTTCTGCGTTCGGATGCTGAAGGAGATCCGTAAACATTTTCTCCCAATAAATCGGCTTTAATAAATTCACTTCAATATTTCGGCTTTGTTGCTCATTTCGGGTAAAATCTTCCTCCGTCCAGAGCGCGACAGCTTGTTTTACAGCCTCCTCCAGTTGATCGGCATCAATCGGCTTTAAGATATAATCGAGTCCGCCCGCATTCATCGTATGCCGGACGAGGCGAAAATCGTCATGTCCGCTGATCACGATCGTCTTGCTGTTTGGCGCATGCTCTTGAATCCAAGTCAGCAGCTCGCAGCCGTCCATGCCCGGCATCATCATGTCGGTAAATATGATTTCCGGCTTCCACGCCCGGATGACGTTAATCGCCGTCTCTCCATCCGTAGCTTCCCTGATCTCACGGATGCCGTGCGATTCCCAATCTACAAGCAGGTGAATGGCCTCCCTTACATGCCGTTCGTCGTCTACGATGAGCGCCTTCATGTCGCATACTCCCCTTCTTTCATTGGAATGCTGATCATTACAATGAATCCGCCGTTGACATTCTCCTTCAAAGTCATCGATGCGTGCTTGTTGAAAAATAACCGCAAGCGCATCAATACATTCGTGAGTCCGATATGCTCTTCCTTCGAGATCGAGACTGCAGACTCAGGAAGATCCAGCTGCTTCTGCAGCATGCTCATCCGCTCCAGCTCGATTCCCCGGCCGTTGTCCTCCACGCTGATCTGAAGCGCGCCTTCCGTCGATATCCAGCATCTGACGACAATTTCAATCGGCACATCGGAGCGCTTGACCCCGTGTTTGAAAACATTTTCCACAAGCGGCTGTATGATCATCTTCGGAAGCTCAATATGTTCGATGCCGGACTCGATGACGAAGTGAATATCCAAATTGTCACCGAACCGCTGCTTTTGCAGCTCCGCATACGCTTTGACATGATCGACTTCCTTGATCAAGGGAACGATCGTTTCTTCCGTATTCATATGATAGCGCATCAGCTTACCGAGGGACGAAATGAGCGTATACACCTTCCGGTCTTGATGCTTAAGCGCCAACGTCCCGATCGATTGCAAGGCATTGTTCAGAAAATGCGGATGGATTTGAGCTTGAAGCGCCTTCAGCTGATTCGATTTATTCGCGATCTCGAGCCGATATTCGCGCAGGATCAGATGATTGATTTGGTCCATGAGCTGCCGGAAACGACGGGCTAAAATTCCGATCTCGTCTTGGCTCTCAATCGGAATGTCGACTTGCAAATTCCCGGTTTGCATGACGTGAATCGAATGAATGAGCCGTTTGATCGGCTTCGTGATTCGGTACGAAATATACATGGTCGCCACGACGGTAATGAGCAAGAAGCAGCCGAGCACCAGACTATTAATGCGGGTGATCTGACGAGCTCCGCTATACAGATGATCGTACGGAATACGTTTAACGATTGTCCAATTCATATAGTTCGTCGTCAGCTTCTCATACACGACGATTCCATCGAATGTCTGTGACTGAAGACGGAATTGTCCGCGTTCCGACCCCTCGTTCAACACTTGATCCACCCAAGTATCCTGCAACGCCGCAGCACCGATCTTCTCCTCGTCTGAGCTGAATACGACATCGCCATTCTCGTTCACAATCCATAGTTCTTCCACATCTGGCGTATAAAGCATCTCACTAATGGACCTAATATAGTCGAGAGTGATATCGATCGACAATCTCCCGATTTCGCGATCGGAAGGCACGTCGAGTATCGGACGATGAAAGGTTACGACGGTCTTCGGAAAATAATACGTGAACTTCTTTTTGTTGATGCCGTAGGGATGGCTGGAATGGGAAAACTGTATATATCCCGACGGTCTCCATATAACCGTGTCATCTTCAGGCGACTTGACGTTCGTTTCGTAGCGCAGCAAATCGTTTGCCAACAGGAACGTCCTATTGCCGTCATTAAACTGCAAACGAATCTGAAAGATGTCAGGACTTGTCATCGCCATGCCTCGCAGCGTGGATCCGACAACCGTCCGCTCCGTATTATTATCGCTTGGGGTCGATACTCCGTCCCGCAGGAGACGAAACAACGCGTCGCCGGCGTTTTGATCATAGTAAACAGAATTGAAAAGCTTATTGAAGAGTTCAAAATAGTTAATCAAGTTGGTTTTTCCTTGGAATAACAACTTTGAATTGTCTTTGACAGCCTGTTCCGTAATGGAAGCCGTCGTTCGATTATACGTAATCAGCATGGAGATGGAGATCGGCAATACGGTAGCCGCCAGCAAGACGATCATTAATTTTTTACGAAGGCTGCTTTTCATGAACGATCCTCCACATCAATATAATCCACCAACACATCATTTCTCTCAGTGTACAGTCGTTTCATGTGCTTGTATACTACAAAAACAGTGGAATTTTGAGGGGATAGAAGAGAGCGAGGAGAGACAAACAGATGATGCAAACTCGACGGAAAAAATTAAGTGAATGGGTACAACAACTGTATTTCATCGGACCGTCCCTTTTTTTCTTTAGTCTGATTGTGCTCATTCCATTCGTGATGGGAATGTACTACGCCTTTACGAATTGGAACGGCGTGTCGAATGAAGTGACTTGGGTCGGCTTGGATAACTTTGTCACGATCTTTACGGGTGACGAAAATTTTGCCAACTCATTTGGATTTACGGTGAGGTTTACGATCACGGCGGTAGTGCTTACGAATGCTGTAGGGTTCGGTTTAGCGCTGCTTTTAACACGGTCTATCCGTACGAAGAACGCCCTCCGTACGATTTTTTTTCTGCCCAACGTGATCGGGGGATTGCTGCTCGGCTTTATCTGGCAATTTATATTTATTAAGGGCTTTTCCGCAGTTGGGGATGCTACGGGCATCGGATTTTTTAATCTTCCCTGGCTTGGTGATGCACAGACTGGGTTTTGGGGCATCGTGATCGTCAGCGTTTGGCAAGGTGCCGGATATTTAATGGTCATTTATATCGCCGGACTGATTAATATTCCGAGCGAGCTGATGGAGGCCGCCGATATCGACGGAGCAAACTTTGTGCAGAAGCTGAAAAATATTATCATCCCGCTTATAATGCCGGCCGTAACCGTTTGTTTATTTTTGACCATCTCGAACTCCTTCAAAGTGTTTGACGTCGTTTACTCGCTGACGCGCGGAGGACCGTATAAATCGACGGAGCCCGTCACGATGGATATTTACTTTGAGGCCTTTACCAACAACCGTATGGGACTCGGCGCAGCGAAAGCTTTAATCTTCTTCCTTATCGTGGCTGCGATCACGCTGATCCAAGTCGTGATTACGAAGCGAAAGGAGGTTCAATCCTAATGGGTGCAGCGCGGGGATATACATTACGCACTTTAATGATCGAGATTTTTGCCATTCTGTTGGCGTTATTGTTTCTGGTACCGTTCTACTTCGTTCTCGTCAACTCCGTTAAGAGCTTCGCGGATTTGCTGTTGAACTCGGCCGGATTGCCGAAGGAATTTGTCTGGACGAATTATTCGAGAGTATGGGAGATTATCAATTACCCGAAAGCATTCCTGAATTCGCTGATCGTTACAGTGATCGCCAACCTTGGCATTGCCGTATTCAGCTCAATGGCCGCTTATCGCTTGGTAAGGCATCCAAGCAAGTTCAATAATTTGCTCTTCGGCGTTTTCGTTGCGGCGATGGTCATTCCTTTCCAGTCGATCATGATTCCGCTGGTTAAGGTCGCGAACATCGCCGGGCTGTTGAACTCGTTGCCCGGCTTGATCATCTGCTATTTCGGCTTCGGCATATCGCTTGCTACATTTCTCTTCCACGGTTTCGTGAAGGCGATACCGCTTGAGATCGAGGAAGCTGCGATCGTAGACGGCACATCGCCTTACGGCGTATTTTGGCGAATCGTGTTTCCGCTGCTAAAGCCGATGACCGTGACGATCATATTATTAAACAGTCTATGGATATGGAACGACTTTCTCTTGCCGTCGCTCGTCATACCCGATCCCAGCCTGCGGACGATCCCGCTCGCCACGAGTTCCTTTTTCGCGCAGTATACGAAGCAATGGGACTTGGCTCTGGCCGGCTTGGTGTTAGGCGTCACGCCGATCGTTATTTTCTTCCTCTTCATGCAGCGGCATATTATCGAGGGAATCACGGCTGGTTCTGTCAAAGGTTAATATGTTCCACCTAAGTGATCAATAACGTTGGTGTTGCTCTTACAATCAGGCTTATATAATGAGTGTTGTAAAGGCATCCATATAAAAAAATTCATTATTCGGGAGGTCCACATGAAAAAGAAATTAGCGTTAATGATGATGAGTTTTACACTTGCATTCTCGTTCTTGACGGCTTGCGGCAGCAATGCCAATAACAACAAAGACGCGGCTCAGAACGGAACGGAGACTGCCGAGGAAACGCCTGCTGCAAACGGCGAGAAGAAGGTCGTAAAGATCTTCCAATTTAAAGTGGAAATTGCTGACGCATTATCCCGTATGGAGAAAGAATATGAAGCCGCATTTCCAAACATCGATCTCAAGATCGAAACCGTAGGCGGCGGCGCAGACTACGGGGCGGCATTGAAAGCGAAATTCGCTTCGGGCGACGAGCCGGATATTTTCAATAACGGCGGTTGGAACGATGCGGTCGTATGGCAGGACAAGATGGAAGACCTTTCGGGCGAGCCATGGGTCGCGAACCTCATCGATGCAACGAAGCAGCAAATCACGCTCGACGGCAAGCTGCTTGGTATGCCGATGAATACGGAAGGCTACGGTTACCTCTACAATAAAGCGTTGTTCCAGCAAGCGGGCATTACGGAAATTCCGAACACGCTTAGCGAACTTCGCGGTGCGGCGCAAAAGCTGAAAGACGCAGGCATTACGCCGTTCGAGAATGGCTACGGTGAGTGGTGGATCCTCGGCATTCACAACGTGAACGTCGCTCTTGCAAAGCAGCCTGACCCAACAGCGTTTGTCAACGGCGTTAAAGAGGGAACGCAAACGTTCGCAGGCAACCCGATTTTCCAAGAATGGGTAAACCTCTTGGATACTACGATGGAATTCGGCCAGAAAAACCCGCTTACGACGGACTACAATACTCAAGTTACTGAATTCGCAGCCGGCGGTGCGGCGATGATGCAGCAAGGCAACTGGACGCAAGTGCAAATTGATGGCGTAAACCCGGATCTTGATCTCGGCGTTCTCCCGATGCCGATCAACGACGATGAGGCGCTGAACGATAACATCTTCGTTGGCGTGCCTTCCAACTGGGTTGTTAACAACAAGTCCAGCGTGAAGCAAGAAGCGAAAGACTTCCTGAACTGGATGGCAACATCCGACGCAGGCAAGCGTTATACGGTAGAAGAATTCAAGTTCATCCCGGCTTTCACCAACATTCCTTTCACGCCGGAGCAGTTGGGCGACATTGCAGCTTCTATCTCCGAGTATAGCAAAGCAGGCAAGACTCTTCCTTGGATTTGGGCGATGCTGCCGGACGGCACCACGCAAGAGTTCGGCGCTTCGATACAAGCGTATGTCGGCGGCAAGCTTACGAAAGAACAGCTTCTTCAATCCTTCGATACGACCGTGCAGAAACTGTTGAAGAAATAAGACATAATAAAGGCCGCCCTCGGGCGGCCTAAAAAAAATTTTTTTTATTTTCTAAATGCAAACGTTTGCATAGTTGGAATGACGTTCGTTCAATTATAAGTGTATAGGAGGTTCATTCATGCCATTATTTAATAGAAGAAATAAGGCACGTATTTCTCTAATTGTCAGCGCTTTCATCCTTCTGCAGTTGTTTCTTAGCGCATTTGTACCGCTGACGGCAGAAGCGGCAGCCGGAGGCTCCAGCATTTCAACTACAGTAACAGGCGACGTTATAGCAGATGAATTTGTCGATCAGCCAGGCGGTGCAAACGAATGGTACATAGCTGGTTCTTTCCAAGGCTGGAACAACACGGCCTCGCCTTTTGCTCATCTTGTTGGAGAATTCTACGCTTACTCTATCGTTTTGGATGCAGGAACGCATGAATTCAAATTTACGAAAAACGGAACATGGGACGGTCTTTCCAATGGAGGCAACAACTTCTCGTTAACCCTTGCGGAAAGAACAAAGGTAAACTTCTATATTAATGACGAAATAAACCAGGCGCGTATTAACGTAGCTGGAGTAGAGGGGTTATCACAATACATGCCGGTACTAACGGCTGACAAATGGCCAAGACTTGTAGGGTCTATCCAATCTGTTTTTAGTGAACCCGAGTGGAGTCCGTCTGACGCCCGGCAATTATTTGTAGATTACAACTTTAACAACACGGTCTATAAACTTCAAAGAAATATCCCAACTGGTCAATATGAGGCAAAAGTGGCCTTCGGTTCAAACTGGGATGAGTCTTACGGATACAATGCAGAAGGGCATAATTTGCCCGTAGCTATATTGGATCCGGCTAATGTTACATTTACCATTGATTATTCAGCAACTCCTAAAGTGTTATCTAACGATTACAAACCGGCTGACGGTAATTTTGATGGAATGATTAATGTGGATGCCATTAGGTTTGACAGTCGTTCCATCACTTATAAGAAGCCTTTCGGAGCAATTCCAGAGGGTCGCCAAGATTTAACGTTACGCATTGCAGCCAAAAAAGATGATGTGCAAGTTGCTAAAGCAGAATTGATTAATGAGGAGTCTTTAGCAAAAACCTATGACATGAGAAAAGTGACGTCTGTAGGTGATCTTGACTACTTTGAAGCTATTATTCCATCTGCTGATTTTCATGGTATCGGGGTGTGGGGCTACAAATTCATATTAGTAGACGGCCCTGCAAAAGTAGAATATGGTGATGACGGAGTCCGCGGCGGCACGGGTAAAGCCCTTGATGAAGGTGCAGTACCTTTTGATTTAACGGTATACGATGCTGATTTCCAAACACCGGACTGGATGAAAAATGCGATTGTTTACCAAATCTACCCTGACCGTTTCTTCGATGGTTATGAAGGCAATAACCGTGCCAAGACCGTAGACGGCTACCGCGGTGATCGTTCTGAAGACCGTGCAGGTGCGCCGATTAATCCTTTCCCGCTCCAGTATTTTGATGGCGGTGTAGAGAACGAGCCTACGCCCGATCAAGTGTGGGGCGAGTGGAGCGACATTCCGGAAATGCCGGAACGTCTAACGCCCGAGAATGCGCCTTACTATTCTGGTTCTAAGACTGACGGAATATGGACGAATGAATTTTACGGCGGCGACATTCAAGGGGTACAAGCAAAGCTGAACTATCTTGAATCCATCGGGGTGACAGCCATTTATTTTAACCCTATTGCCTGGGCGGGTTCGAACCATAAGTACGATGCTACAGATTATAATCATTTGGATCCAATGTTTGGCGAACCGGTTTACAACACACCCGGGGACCCAAAGTCAGGTTTAAACTATGACGCTACACGAAAAGCATCTGACGCTGTATTTATCGAATTTGCTAACGAAGCAAGAACTCGCGGCATTCACATTATCGCTGACGGAGTATTTAACCATGTTGGCGACGATTCCATTTATTTTGACCGCTATGAGAAATTCCCGGAGATCGGGGCTTATGAATACTGGGCTAAAGTTTGGGACCATGTCAATGATGACGCTATGACTCAAGCAGATGCCGAGCAGACCGTTATTGATGCGTTTACTGGTCAATTGAATCCTGCAACCGGAGTAAATTATAAGTATCCGGAGGACTTTGAGTTCACCACCTGGTTTACGGTTCACAACGAAAAAGTTTTAAGCCGGGATCATGTATACATGTATAAGTATGACGCATGGTGGGGCTATGATTCCTTGCCGACAATGGATGCGATTGAACCGATAGAGGGAGATGCAGATGCCCTTCCAGGCAGACATGAATGGAACGTGCCAAGCTACAGAAACCACGTTATTGGTTATGATCTCACTGAAATGACACCGGAAGAACAGCAAACAGCCATGCAAAACACAGCCTCGCAGGTTTGGAATTGGATGGGTGCCAGCGGATGGCGGTTGGACGTTGCTCCGGATGTATCGTTCGGAACTTGGGAAAAGTTCAGAACCGCTGTAAAATCACAAACAGGATTAACCAATGCGAATGGTCAACCGATCCCTGATCCGATTATTTTGGGTGAGGAGTGGGGTGTAGCAACTCATTACCTGCTGGGCAACCAATTTGATTCTGTAATGAACTATCGCTTTAGAGCTGCCCTGCAGTCCTTCTTAACAGGCGGGAATGCGCAAACTATGCATTCTGCATTGGAATCTATTCGTGAAGATTATCCTAAAGAAGCATGGTTAGCCATGCTTAATCTGGTAGGATCCCATGATACGACTAGAAATATTACCAAAATGGATTATCCGCAATATGAAGAAAATAGAGTAGGAATAGCACCGGATGCAACAGAAACTGCCCGAAAACTGCAACAATTAACGGCTATATTCCAAATGGGTTACCCAGGTGCTCCAACTGTTTATTATGGAGATGAGGTAGGTCTGGAAGGTACAAAAGACCCGGATTCCCGCAGAACATTCCCCTGGGAGCGTGTAAGTGAAGCAGAAGGTCAATTTATGGGCGCAGGCAAGTATGCTTCCGTGTTCAACGTTTACAAAAAATCTGCAGAGATTCGCAACAATAATAAAGTGTTCCGTACAGGCGACATTAAAGTTGCCTATGCGCAAGGCGATGTCATTGCTTATGCCAGGAAAAATAGTGCCAAAGCCGGTTTGGTCGTTATTAACAAAGGCGTGACGGAAGCGACGATTGAAGCGGATGTAGCCGGATTTATTCCGAATGGTGTGATTTTCTCGGACCAGCTTTATGGAACAGCTCAGTCCACTGTTGACGGAGGCAAACTTGCACTGACAATCCCTGCGTTAACGGGCTTCATGATGGTCAATGAAGGAGAATTGGCAGAAGTTCCTGTAGTTCCAAACGCTGTCGCAGCCGGGGACAATGGCTTCGTCTCATTATCTTGGGATGCTGTGGCGGGTGCTGAAGGATACAACGTGTACCGCGCGCCAATCGAAGGCGGAGAATTAACGTTATTATCCGACTATCAAGCTGGACTAACCTTTGCAGATAACACGGTGACCAATGGAGTGAAGTATTATTATGCGGTCACTGCGGCAATCGGCAATGGTGAAAGCGCCATCTTGGACATGGTGTCTGCTACACCGGCTTTTCCAATTAACAGCGTAACCATTATGGGTCAAGCTGAAGACATGACGATTGGTGCAGGCAACAGCACAAGTGAAATTACAATTGCGATTGAAGTCAATGGTCTGACCGATGCTGCAGCTAATGCTGGAATAGAAGCGCCTAATATGATTGCCAGATTAGCTTACTACGCAGACGGTACCGATAAAGCCAATGCTGCAGATACTAGGCTGAGGTACAAAGAAGATGTAGATGGAAGCAAAGTTTATTATGCTGCCTTTGAACCGACGGAGGCTGGAGTATTCCGCTACTTTGCAAAAGTATCTGCCAATAACGGGGAAAGCTACACGGAGTCAGCGGAGGCGACATTTAACGCTAATGCGGATACAGCTGACACAACTGCACCTTTAGTGCCAGTGCTGGAAGATATTACAGTAGAATCGAACCTTGCCAGTTTAGTTTGGACTGCGGAAGGCGAAGATATCTCCGGCTTTGATATTTTCCGCAAAAAGTTATCGGATCCAGGGTTCACAAAGATAGCAACGTTGGCTAATACAGTTACCAATTATGTAGACTATTCAGTAAGTAATGATATTCAGTACATCTACAAAATTGCAGCTTTTGATCAATCCTATAACCGCAGCTATTCAGCGGAGAAGTCAGTAATGCCTAGGCTGGTTATGGTGGATGTGACCTTGCGATTGCATTTGCCTGCCTATACACCTGCTCAGGACGGCATTTACATTGCTGGAAACTTTAATGGGTGGAATTCCAGCGGAAACGAACTAAAAGTTCCAAGCGGGGCTACCAGTCGCGATGTTGTGGAATATACGTTCAAAATGATGGCTGGCAAGTCTATCGAATATAAGTACACTCGGGGTACCTGGGAAACAGAGGCCTTTACGAGCCACACCCGTATAGCGAACGATACGGAAGACTTAGGGAACTGGGCGTATAGTTCAACAGATACCAACATGAAGCTGACGATTAAGAATGAGGGCGGCAACAAAATGATGGTAGAGGATTACGTACTTCGATGGGTGGATATGCCGATGATGGTTTCCATGCCTCGTATTTCTTACGGTGAAGATATTGAATACACAGCGGCTGGAGACGAGAATAGATTTACTGTAAAGGCTAATGTCCCGTATGGTGTGGAATTCACGATTAATGACGTTCCGATTGCAGATAGTGAGATGGATCAATATGGGAATGTATGGGTTCAAAACATTCCACTTGAGCCGGGAACTAATACTTTTGTACTTCATATTGCACCTACAGAGGAAACCTTGGCCGAGCCATGGTATACGGATAAAGGCCGCGCGGGGCAAGCAACTAAAACAATAAACCTAACGGTTTATAAAGCTGAAGGGAATGACGACGGCGGTTCAACGCCAACGAAGCCTGCAATACCAATCGATCCTAAAGCGGAAGCAGTGAATCCAAAGGCCAATCCCGATGGCAAGGTTCCTGTCACGCTTCCAAATGGCAAGAATAAAGTTCTATTGCCGGCAAATGCTGAAGCCATTAACAAGAACAATAAAGTAGAAGTGAAAAATGATAAGTTCGAAGCAGTCATTAGCGGTGAAGTTCTTGAGGATTTGAAATCATTGCTGAACGAAACCGAACTGAAAGAAGCGAATATTTCCTTTGAAGCAAACAGGGTATCAACTGATGAGGCGGAACAGCTTGTAAACAAAGAAAAGGCAAAGGCCAAATTAAAAATGGCCGGGGAAGTCTTCGAATTCAAGTTAGTGATCGTTGATAAAAACGGTAAAGAAATGAAATTAACCAAGTTCGATCCGCCGATTGAAATGACATTACATGTTAGTGATACGGCTAACAAAGATTTATTAGGGATGTACTACATTGCTGACGACGGATCTTTAGAGTATGTCGGCGGTGAATTAATCGGAAGTAAAATTACGGCAAGCATAAGACATTTTAGCAAGTACGCAGTACTTGAGTACGACAAATCCTTCAAGGATGTCAGCGAGCAGTATTGGGCTTATGACGTCATTAAGAAAATGGCAGCAAAACACATTGCTAAAGGTGTGAGCGATACTGAATTTGCGCCTATGAAACCAGTAACACGTGCTGAGTTTACGGCATTGATCGTACGCGCGCTTGGATTAGAAGCAACGAAAGAAGCAAGCTTCAAAGATGTAGACGGCTCCAGGTGGTATGCGGAAGCCGCAGCAGCTGCGTACGAGGCGGGCATCGTATCCGGCCGCAGCAACGATACATTTGCACCGAACGATACGATTACGCGCGAAGAGATGGCGGTTATGATTGTGAAAGCCTATGAAGTGAAAGCTGGTAAGCAGGCAACGGCAAGCATCGAAGCAGAATTTGCAGATCGTACCGGCGTTAGTGTTTGGGCACAAGCTGCGGTTCATGCAGCGGCTGAGCTTGGATTCATCCAAGGACGTAACAACAACCGGTTCGTACCGCAAGGACAAACCAATCGTGCAGAAAGTGCACAAGTTATCTCTAAATTGCTGGATAGCATAAATTAAATTTACAATGGATCGAATTTGTGAACCTATTTATGGTATTTTAGATTAATGACTCATACTAGTCTAACAAAATAGGGAGAGATGAACATGTCAGCACAGTCGAAAGAGTGGATTCTGCATTCGGTTATTTTCAGCTTGAAGCACGAGGAGGGCTCGGAAGAGGAGCTGCGGTTTCTTGAGGACGGGGAGCGGATATTGACATCGATACCGACCGTCGCCAATTTCCAGGTCTATAAGCAGGTCAGCGCCAAAAATGAATACAACCACGGCTTCGCCATGGAGTTTGCGAGCCAGGCTGACTATGATGCCTACAACGAGCATCCGCTTCATGTCCGGTTCGTTAACGAGCGTTGGCTGACGGAAGTCGAGAAATTTCTGGAAATCGATTATAAGAAGTAGATCGGCGATTGAAGATTTGTTCGGTACGGCATATAATGAGCGATATAGACAGAACATTTTCGAACAAATATGAACAAAATGGGAAGAGGGACTAACGGATGAAAAAGCTAAAGGTGCTGCAGCAGCTGACGGAAGCGGGCGTTGTAGCGGTATTGCGCGCGGACTCCCCGGAGGAAGTAGCGGAGATGGCGCGCCGCGCGATTAAAGGCGGCATTAAAGCAATTGAAATTACGATGACGGTACCGTTCGCGCTGCGCGCGATCGAACAGCTATCGAAGGAATATTCGAGCTCGGCTGCGCCTGATGCGGATAATTATGCGATTATCGGCGTAGGCACCGTGCTGGATCCCGAAACGGCGCGCGCTGCCATTTTGGCAGGGGCCGAGTACGTCGTTGCTCCTGCGTTGAACCCCGATACGATCAAGCTTTGCAACCGTTACGCGGTTCCGGTTATGCCGGGCACGATGACGATTCACGAGATTCAAAGCGCGCTCGAGCTTGGCGTTGATGTCGTGAAGCTATTTCCGGGCAATCTTTATTCCCCGAGCGTAATTCCGTCCATCAAGGGACCGCTGCCGCAGGCGAATATTATGCCAACCGGCGGCGTATCGCTCGACAACCTGAAGGATTGGATCAACGCGGGCGCGGTAGCGGTCGGCATTGGCTCGGATCTGACGAAGGATGCGGTGAAGACCGGCGATTTCTCGCTGATTGAGAAGAAGGCGGCAGCCTATATCGCGGCTTATCGCGAAGCGAAAGGCCTGTAACGCCAATGATACCCTGATGGAGAGCGCGGCTCTCTGTCAGGGTATTTTTGCTGCGTGATCGAAGCTGGCGATGCATACGCCGAATAAGCAACGCCCAAATCGGTTTGTGATTTACTTGCTTCTGAGCCGGAATAGCGTTATAACAGAAACAGAGTCATTATTAGACAAATTAATCGTTAAAAGGAGTCGTTCAAGTAATGGATTATCGAATTGAGAAGGATACGATGGGTGAAATTCAGGTTCCGGCGGACAAGTTGTGGGGCGCTCAAACGCAGCGCAGCCTGCAAAACTTTAAAATTAGCGGTGAGCGGATGCCGATCGAGGTCGTCTACGCCATGGCTTATATCAAGAAAGCAGCCGCGAATGCGAACGAGAAGCTTGGCGTATTGGACTCGGCTAAAGCAGCTATTATTGGCGAAGCGGTAGACGAAATCGTATCCGGCAAATGGGATGAGCATTTCCCGCTCGTGGTATGGCAGACGGGAAGCGGCACGCAAACGAACATGAACGTAAACGAGGTAATTGCGAACCGTGCGAATGGCTTGCTTGCGGAACGCGGCAGCGAGGTGCGCATTCACCCGAATGACGACGTTAACCGGTCGCAAAGCTCGAACGATACATTCCCGGCAGCCATGCACATTGCAGGAGTGATCGCATTGGAGGACCGTTTGCTTCCGGCAATCGACCTTCTGAACGGCACGCTTCGCGCGAAAGCGGAGAAATTTAACGATATCGTCAAAATAGGCCGTACGCATCTTCAGGACGCAACGCCGATTACGCTCGGCCAAGAGATTAGCGGCTGGTATTCGATGCTCGACAGAACGCGCGCGATGCTCGTGCAAAGCGTCGATCAAATGCGCGATCTTGCGCTGGGCGGCACGGCGGTAGGTACCGGCCTTAACGCTCACCCGGATTTTGCCGTTAAGGTTGCGGAGGAAGTAGCGGCATTGACAGGCAAATCCTTCATAACGGCCGCGAACAAATTCCACTCGCTTACAAGCCATGATCAAATCGTTTATACGCATGGCGCGATCAAGGCGCTTGCAGCCGATTTGATGAAAATCGCCAACGACGTAAGATGGCTGGCAAGCGGACCGCGCTGCGGCATCGGCGAGATTTCGATACCGGAGAACGAGCCGGGCAGCTCGATCATGCCGGGCAAGGTCAACCCGACGCAAAGCGAAGCGCTCACGATGGCGGTATGCCAGGTAATCGGCAACGATACGGCGATTTCGATGGCGGCCAGCCAAGGCAACTTCGAGCTTAACGTGTTTAAGCCGGTTATTATTTATAACTTCCTGCAATCGGTAGCGCTCATGGCTGACGGTATGGTATCGTTCAACGACAATTGCGCGATCGGCATCGAGCCGAACGAAGCGGTGATCAAGCGCAATCTGGATCAATCGCTTATGCTCGTAACGGCTCTTAATCCACATATCGGCTACGAGAATGCGGCTGCTATCGCGAAGAACGCACACAAAAAAGGACTGACGCTGAAGGAGTCGGCTATCGCAAGCGGCCTGCTTACATCGGAGCAGTTCGATGAATTCGTTCGTCCGGAGAACATGATCGGTAAACGTTAAGATTAAGCGCAGATAAGGGCAGAGGCCAAGTCATTGGATTGACTTGGCTTCTGCCCTGTTTGTGTTAAGGAGCAGGCGTCAAATAGCTGTTAACAATCTTTTTGATTTGCTCGATCGTACTCGCGAGTGAACGATTCTCAATAACATGCTCGCATGCTTTGCGATAGGTGACCTCCTCGGAATAGTGGCTTAGGTAGCTGTCGATAATCTCGTAGCTCGTGCCTTTGCTCTCCAGCCGTTCCGATACCGTTTTTTTATCGACATAGAGGAATATGCGAATGGCACGTTCGCCGTAAATCCGCCGGATCGTATCAGAGCCCTCGCGGTTGAGAACGAGATATACGCTGTTGCCTGCATTCAAAGCGAGAACCAGGTAGCGTTTGCCGATTCCGTAGCGGTGGCGGTCGATCTGGACCGTTTCGGTGAAGAAGCCGTTTTGGTTCAGTACATTGAATTTCTCCTTGCTGACATAACGATAGTCTTGGTCAGGACGTTCCTTGTCTCTAGGCGGCCGATCGGTACAGGAGGGGATATGCAGAATGCCGGAGTTTTCCAGCGCTTTATGAGCTGCTGTCTTGCGGCCGGATCCGCTCGTACCCGTGAATATGAACAGATAGGGTTTATTCATGCGGAGCACTCCTTCCTTTTACTAAATATATCGGCTTGTAATCGTTTTCTTATAAGACGAATGTGGGTTGATCAGCAGAAGCGCGGACATGGTGCGATGAAGTGAAGAAGCGGCCTGTTTGTGTTATGATACGAATGATTGCTAGTGGGACTATATTCTTCGAAAAAGTAGGTTTGTCCAATGCATTTATTATCTGTAGAACATATAACGAAGAGCTACGGCGAGAAGCTGTTGTTCGAAAATGTTACCTTCGGCGTTGAGGATGGCGACAAGATCGGTATTATCGGCGTGAATGGGACAGGGAAGTCAACCTTCCTGAAGGTGATTGCGGGCCTCGAGCCGGCCGATTCGGGCACGATATCGATTGGCAACCGGGTCACGGTGCGCATGCTGGCGCAGGACCCGGCGTTCGCGCCGGGTGAAACGACGCTGGAGCATGTCCTTGGCGGCGATTCACCGCAGCTTCGCGCAGTGAGGGCTTATGCGGCTGCGCTCGAGGCGATTGAGCTGAAACCGGGCGATGAAGCGCTGCAGGAGCAGCTCATCAAGGCGAATCAGCGCATGGACGAGCTGGACGCTTGGCAGCTCGAGAGCGATGCCAAGACGGCGCTCTCGAAGCTTGGCATCAACGACTTCGAGGCTAAGGTGGAGACGCTGTCCGGCGGTCAGCGGAAGCGCGTTGCTATGGCGGCGGCGCTGCTGCTGCCATCCGATATTCTTATCCTGGATGAGCCGACGAACCATATCGATAACGATTCCGTTGCTTGGCTGGAGGGCATGCTCCAGAAACGCAGAGGGGCGCTGCTCATGATTACGCATGATCGCTACTTTCTCGACCGCGTGAGCAACCGGGTCATCGAGCTTGACAAAGGTCAGGCGCATTTCTATCAAGCGAACTACAGCCGTTTTCTCGAACTGAAGCTGGATCGGGAGGAAAGAGAGGCTGCGTCGGAAGCGAAGCGGCAGAATCTGCTGCGTAATGAGCTCGCTTGGATAAGACGCGGTGCAAAGGCAAGAACGACGAAGCAGAAGGCGCGAATCGATCGGTTCGAAGCGCTGAAGGCGGATGCGCCGAAGCAATCGGGCGGGAAGATGGACGTGTCGGTTGCTTCCAGCAGGCTCGGCCGGAAAATTGTCGAGATTGAAGCGGTCACGAAGCGTTTCGGCGAACGGACGCTCATTCGCGATTTCAGTTACATTGCCGTTCCCGAAGACCGCGTTGGCATCGTCGGCCGCAACGGAAGCGGGAAGTCGACGCTGCTGAAGCTGATTACCGGGCAATTGACGCCTGACGAGGGAACGGTCGAGCTGGGCGCTACAGTTAAGCTGGGCTGGTTCTCGCAGGAGCATGAGGAAATGGATCAATCGCTGCGCGTGATCGAATATATCCGCGAGGGCGCGGAGCAGGTGAAGACAGCAGACGGTTCGATCATATCGGCGGGACAAATGCTGGAGCGGTTTTTATTCTCGCCGACGATGCAGTGGACGCCGATCTCCAAGCTGTCCGGAGGCGAGAAGCGGCGCTTGCAGCTGCTGCGCGTGCTGATGAATGCGCCAAACGTGCTGCTGCTCGATGAGCCGACGAATGATTTGGATATTTCCACGTTAACGGTACTGGAAGACTATTTGGACGATTTTCCCGGCGTCGTGTTTGTCGTTTCGCATGACCGCTACTTCCTTGACCGGACGGTGGACAAAATCGTTGCGTTCGAAGGAGACGGAGTGATTACTCATCATACCGGCAACTATACGGATTATCAGGAGTTTGTCGAGAAGCACGGCGTAGCTGGGAGTACGGCGGTTTCAACTGCGAAGCCTGCTTCTGCAGGCAAGACAGCGGCTGCGACGGCAGGAACGGAAACTCACGCTAGTACGGCTGCTAAACCCGCTGGCCGGGAGCGTGCGCTCAAGATGTCTTATAAGGAGCAGAAGGACTACGAGCAAATAGACGGTTGGATCGCTGACACTGAAGCAGAGCTAAGCGCAATTGCTGCCCAAATGGAAGCAGCAAGCAGCGACTCCGTACGGCTGCAGGAGCTGGCGGCCGAACAGCAGCAGCTGGAGGAGAAGCTGGAGCAGTTGATGGACCGCTGGACGGAGCTGAATGAACTGGCGGAACAAATTGCGGCGCAGAAGTAAGAGCTGCAACCGTAACATCATGAACTGTAACTGTATGCGCCGTAACAGCATGAACCGTGATTGTATGAACCATCTCAGCATGAGCCGTAACCTTTGCGCCGTACTAATGAGGAAAACTCATTATTTAGTGATGCTAACCTCACTGATAGCAATCGTTTATGGTACCTCGTTCGATTTACTGAGGAAAATCTCACTCCCCGTGAGGGTAGCCTCATCGCTAATGAGGTTTACCTCAGTAATGAATAATTGAGCAAAAAAAGTATTGAAATTAGTGAGCCCAGCCTCAGATTTATTGAGATTTCCCTCACAATAAGTCGACTTTAACATCTTAAGCCAGAAGTCCCCATCTTCTTAGCGCTAGCGAAAGGTGGGGATGAATGGTTGATCTTTTTGGTTAAAAAAAACAAACATATGTTCGTATAATGTGGTATACTTATCCTTGGAAAAGGAGGTTAACTTACTTGCTGCGAGCCTATAAATATCGCATTTACCCCAATGAAGTACAAAGGGTTTT
>NZ_JAKGAP010000092.1 GCF_021532375.1 Paenibacillus alkaliterrae | reverse complement strand
CATCTGGTGGGAAATCAACAGCAGAAAGATTCGTAATGACGGTTTCATAAGCGCCGTTCGGCAGGACGAAACGAACAACCCGAAAGGAAATCGGGTGAAACAAGTTCTCCTGCAAATCCAAAAAATCAAAGGTAGACGTGGAAGGGGCTACGCCACACATTTTCATCTGCTTGTCAAGTGTTTTTTTTCATTTTTATACAAAAAAAGAGCGGGTTATCTTTTTGATAACCTGCTCTTTTTCTTGATATTTGGCTCTGCGCCTTAACTTAATGACATTGCCACGAGCGGTGCTCTTTTTGTTTTACTAGTTGTGGCTGACAGAATGTTGGCGAATGGTTGTAACCAACTCATCAAAAGTATAGATATGGTTAACCATATCTACTGTGAAATCTTCTGCTGCCTTCGTGCTCATTACAAAACGTAAACCATTATATCGTAAGAAGATCAGAAGGGCAGTAAATGCGGTGCGTTTGTTGGCATTATGAAAGGGATGATTTTGGCCAAGAGATTCAAACAAAGCTGCCGCCTTATCGTAAATAGAAGGGTAGGCGTCTTCTCCAAAGGCCGATGACTGAGGACGAAATACTGCGGACTCCAGCAGGCTGGAGCTTTTCACGCCGATCTGTTCTCCTTCACTATACTTCTGTATCATGGCAACATTAATAGCAATGACCTCTTGGATGGTCAAATAACGGGTTTTGGTCATCTATCTTTTAATCCTTTTAAGGTTTGATCATAATCATTTATTACTTCTGAAAGGCTTTCCATAAAATCATCACTTATTCCAGCAGGCAATGTCACTTTAGTGACCTTTTTGATCACGATTTCTCCACTGTTCTGATTAACATCGATTTGAACCGTATCTCCGAGATCAAGACCAATTTGTTTTAATGCATCTGTCATTGTTATACCCAGACTATTTCCGAACTTTGTTACTTTCCGTTCCATTTCAATCACCTTGCCCATCTTAGTTCCCTCCTTATCATACTATTCAACCGTTATAACAATTATACATTAAATCTTATCCGGATTAAATATTTTTTCGATTACCCCTCATTCTGAAAAAGACACCTGGATAGGTGTCTTTTGGCGTGTGGCTATGAATAAAAGATGTGACTGAATCTAATTTATTGCAGCATTGTATTTGGATATGGGAATTGAGTGGAATAGTTATTAAACTGTTGATAGGCTTGGTCGAGCTTGGTTTGCTGCTCCGCTTCTAATTTATAGTGGCCTTTTCGGAACATCAATTCAAACAATTCATATTGGCATTGATGCGTCTCGTTCAAAATCGTCATGATATCTTGGTGCAGATCAGAATGACTTGCCTCTCTGGCGGATACGTTAAAGCTGTCCGTTAAATATTTTTCCATGGCCAAAATGTCATTGACACGGTCGCGGTCATTCATTTCCGGGCCTTTGACTTGCGGTTCATTGGCAGGTTTAGCATTTTTGATGGTTTGCGGATTTTGATTCATGTATGGAACCTCCTTTTATTGTTGTGTTTGCGGAACTTTTTTCATCTCTTCTGTATTGTTGTTTTGCAGGTGTTTTAATAACAGCGTGTAATGTCTTTGATGCATTTGACCGGCCTTATCAATCATTTGGCTAATTTCCTGGTCAGAGCATTCTTGTGCAAAATGGCGGCATTTTTTCATGGCCAAGATCTCCCATGATAATTGGTCTTTTAAATAAAGCGAGTCTTTAATTGTAATCACTTGAGGCGGAACCTGCATCATGTTGTTTTGCTGCTGTTGTTGAGTTTGATTTTGTTGCATAGCTAGTCTCCTTAAGTATGTATTTACGTATAGCTTGCCGCAAAATCAATAAAATAATTCATACAATTGCCAGCTCTAAGTTGAACTCCGACTTACCACAATCGAATTAGATTGTGGATTTTTTCTATTTCAGAGATAATAATAAAATTCTAAGGAGTCGTTGAAATGTTGATTGCTCATGCGGTCATATTAGGAGGAATTTCGATGTATAAGGTGCTTTTGGTGGATGATGAGGCGGATGTGAGGGAAGGGCTCGTCCAGGAGATCGATTGGGAGTCATGCGGATTCACGGTTGCGGGGACCGCCGAGAACGGGAGAGAGGCCATGGAGCTGGCGGAACGGCTGGATCCGGATGTCGTTATTACGGATATCAGCATGCCGTTTAAGGATGGGCTGCAGCTCTCCGAATGGCTGAGGCTCCATCATCCGCTTGCCAAAATCGTCATCCTGACCGGCTATGATGAATTCGATTATGCCCGTCAAGCCATCCGGCTCAGTGTAGACGAGTATTTGCTGAAGCCGTTCTCGGCCGACAGCTTCATGGA
This sequence comes from Paenibacillus alkaliterrae, assembly GCF_021532375.1. Classification (GTDB taxonomy): domain Bacteria; phylum Bacillota; class Bacilli; order Paenibacillales; family Paenibacillaceae; genus Pristimantibacillus; species Pristimantibacillus alkaliterrae. The sequence goes on along the minus strand of NZ_JAKGAP010000092.1, from coordinate 17,699 downwards.
GCTGCTTTTGAAAATAAAGCATAAAATCGAAGCAGAAGTGGCGGAACGGGAGGATGTCCGGCAGCTTAAGGAGCATTATCGGACGAGTCTGCCCCTGCTCCGCGAAACCTTTCTCGCTTCCTTGCTTACGCGTAAGCTTCCCAAAACCAAAATCGAAGAAAAGACGATGAATTACGGACTTCGTCTATCGGGAGCCCGTTATACAGCGGCGGTGATCGCGCTGCACCCGCCGGATGAAACGGGCCAAGAAGGCTTCGAGTACTCGCTGCGGTATTCAGGCGATCTCGATTTGATGCTGCACGCCATGTTGAATATAGCGAGGGAAATATGGGAATCAGCGAGTCTTGGAAGCGCATTCATCTATCAAGACAGTATCGCGCTGCTGGCTATTGATGCAGAAGGCCAAGATGAGGCTTGGCTTCGCCAGACGCAGGAGGTGCTTGATAACGTGCTGAAGAGCATTGTTCATTATTTGAAGCTGCCCGTGACGATCGGCATGGGATCGGTGGTAACCGACATCGCGGATGTGAAATATTCCTTTGGCGATGCGCTGCTGGCACTGGATTACCGGCTGGTGCTGGGCTCGGGGAAGGTTATTTTCATCCATGACGTGGAGAATCCAAGAAGCGAGAAGCTGCGATTCGACGAATTGAAGGAGCAGGTCTTAATCCGCAGCTTGAAGGTGGGGACCACGGAAGAGCTGAGCGATGCGGTCGGCGCTATATTTAGCGAGCTTTTCGATTCGGCGTATGCGTACAACGACATCCAGGTGTATCTGCTTGAGGTGGTCACGGCTGTATTGCGAACGGCGAAGGATGCCGACGTCGATTTGGACGAGCTGTTCGGCGCCGGTTTTCAGCTGCATGCGGAAATTTTTAAATTTTCAGGCCTGCAGGAAGCGCAAAGGTGGTTCCATGATTTATGCCTTCGCATAATGAAGCATATTTCCAGCAAGCGGCAGCATTCTTACAAAGACATTGTCGAAAAGGCGGTTCACTATACGAAAGAACATTTTAGCGATTCTGAAATATCGATTCAACGGCTCTGTTCGCACTTGCACATCAGCCCGGGGTATTTCAGCGGGGTGTTTAAGAAAGAGGTCAAAATGACGTTTGTGCAGTATTTGATGCATATTCGCATGGAGTCTGCCAAGGAGCTGCTGCGTACGACGGAGCTGAAGGCATTCGAGATTGCCGAACGGGTCGGCTTCGCCGATCCGAACTATTTCAGCTTTTGCTTCAAGAAGCAGGTCGGCATTTCGCCGAAGGAGTACCGAAGCCGCAGCATTGCTTCCGATGAGGAGGACGGCGACGCATGAAATTGTCCCTCCTTAAACGAAAGGAGACGCCTTCTTTCCTTCGGCGGTGGATGAAGGGAATTCAAGCCGGCAGCATCCAATCGATCATTATGTGGTCGTTTTCCGTATTTATTCTCGTTATCGTGGCTATTGTTGCCGTACTTCTTTACGATAAATTTTCGCGAACCGCCGAACAAAACGTCTTTCTCAGCACGCAGCAAATTGTGGATCAGGTAAGCTACAATCTCGAGGATTACGTAGACGGCATGGCTCAGCTGTATCGCGCAATTGAAGAAAATATGCTGGCAGACGGCCAGTGGGACGATGATCAGGTGACCAGGCAGCTGGATACGATCATGAGCAGCCGCGACGATATCGTGTCGATCGGGTTGTTTGACGACCAGGGCAGCCTTCTGCGGAACCACCCTTCAATGCCGGTCCGGGAGAGCGCCCGCGTGTCTCAGCAGAGCTGGTTCCACTCCGCCATGCGCGTATCGAATCATCTCAGCTTCTCGCTGCCGCATGTTCAAAATTTGTATGACGATACGTATAAATGGGTCGTTTCCATGAGCAAGGGGATTACGGTCGTTCACGATGGCGAGCCCATGCACGTCGTTCTTCTGGTCGATATTAACTTTAAAAAAATCGATGAGCTGAGCAGCCGGATCAGTCTCGGAAAGCGGGGATACGTATATATTATAGACGAAGGGGCGGGCAATATCGTCTATCATCCGCAGCAGCAGCTGATTTACATGGGGCTTCGCAACGAAAGCGTAGAGAAGGCACTTACGTCATCAGACAGCTATATCGATGAATCGGCTGGCTTGAAGCGGCTCAATACGGTGAAGTCAGTCGTTAATATCGGCTGGAAGGTCGTCGGCGTTTCCTATTTGGATGAAATCATGACGACCCGTGAGGAAATGAACCGTTATCTGGTTCAGGTGGTAGCGGTCGTTCTTGTGCTGGCCGTGCTTATCTCGCTGCTGCTTTCGGCTATGCTGACAAGGCCGATCAGGCGCATGGGCCAAACGATGAAGGCGGTCGAGCGGGGCGATTTCAACGTAGAGCTTCCGCTGAAGGGACCGCTGGAGGTCGTTCAGCTTTCAAGCCGCTTTAATCTGATGTTGGACAAGATTAGACAGCTGATGAGACAGATCATCGTTGAGCAGGAATCGAAAAGAAAATATGAGCTCGAGGCGCTGCAAGCGCAGATTAACCCTCATTTTCTATATAATACGCTTAATTCGGTGGTCCGTATGGTTGGGATGAGCAAAAACGAAGAGGTTATCACGATGATTACCTCGTTGTCGAAGCTGTTCCGCATCAGCTTGAGCAAAGGGAAGACAAGCATCACAGTCGGGGAGGAGCTCGAACATGCGCGGCATTATTTGACGATACAACAGATGCGTTTTAAGCGGAAATTCGATTTTACGATCGATGCGGACGAAGCTTCTTTATCCTGCTTTACGCTGAAGCTGGTGCTGCAGCCGCTAATCGAAAATGCCATTGTACACGGAATCGAATATATGGTGGACGAGGGTCTGATTCGGATCAGCGCTCGCGTACAGGGTGACATGCTAGTGCTTGAGGTCGCGGATAATGGCGTAGGGATGCCGCAGCAGAAGGTCGAGAGCATTTTGGCGGACACCCAGTCTTATAAAGATGAGTCTCGCATCGATAGCGGATCCGGCTCGGGGGTAGCGGTCCGTAACGTGCATGATCGGATTCGCCTCTATTATGGCATCCAGTATGGACTGGAATTTGAAAGTGAGCAGGAAGAGGGAACGACGGTGCGCGTCTATATCCCGGTGATGCGAGAGACTGGCGAGGAGGCACGGGACGATGAATAAGAGGTGTAAGCTTTTGAAAATGCTCGGGTTATGCGCTTTGATGCTGGCTGCAGCGGGACTTTCCGCCTGTTCAACCTCTCAGCTGGGGAACGTGGAGGAAAGCCCGATACGCATCGCCCTTGTCGCGCCTGTCCATGCCGAAGAGCAGGGAGATGCGATGCGGCTGGGGGCTGATGCAGCGGCAAAGGAATTTGCAGTCGAGCTGGAATACATCTCGTTTGAGCCGATGGAAGGGGCAAAGGAACAGCTTAGCGCTGCCTTGCAAATCGTGCAAAAGGGTGCTTCCGCGGTGCTGATCGATCCTGCTGATGAAAGGGTATTAACGGAGCTTGCCGCCAGCGCCTTTGCAGCAGGGGCACCCGTCGTCGCACTCAATGATGAACGGACGGCGAAGGGCGTCATGGCGGCGATTGCGATTGATAACGAGGAGGCTGGCCGCAAGGCGGGTGAGGCAATGGCGGAGCTGCTTGGCGGCAGCGGAACTGTGGCTATTCTTCGCTCGGATCGGAGCGATCCCGATCTGGAGCAGCGCGAAGCGGGTGCGCGGGCTGTGCTCGCGGAATATGCCGGAATCCGGATTACAGACGGGGCTGTATGCGGCAACTCAAGGGACGCGTGCTGGCAGGCCGCCAAGCAGCTGCTCGATAAAGGTCCTTTAGACGGCGTTCTGGCGCTTGAAATTCAAGCATCGCTAGGCGTATCCGATGAGCTCAAACGGCGCGAAGAGCAAGGGAAGACCAAGATCGTCACGTTCGGCAACGAATTGGAGCAGCTCGAGCTGCTTCAGGAGGGAATCATCCATAAGCTGGTCGTACAAAATGGCTTCAGCACGGGTTATCTCGGCGTGAAGCAGGCGGTAGCGCTGCTATCCGGCGAACGAATCGAGAAGTTGACCCTGCTGGAGACGAAGGTGATCGACGCCGACAATATGTTCTGGATGAATAACCAGAAGACGCTGTTTCCGTTCGTCCAATGAATGCGAAGACCTTCGAATGATAAAAATTGATGAGAATTTTAATAGAAAGCATGAGAATATTGCATTCGAATTGGTCCTGGAATCCGTCATAATGACGGTAGACGCTGAATCGCGGCACAAGGTTGTGATTCAGCGAAAACCGAAAGTAATCAGGGAGGTCTACACAGGTGAAAAAGAAATGGATGCTTGTGCTTATGACAGGAATAATGCTGACTGCGGCTGCATGCGGAAATAATGGCGGCGGAAATACGAACAGCGGCAGCGGCGGCAATGAAAATGGGTCTGATGCCGGAAGCGCTTCGCAGGTTGGAGTAGCGATCTATAAGTTTGACGATACATTCATGACCGGCGTACGCAACGCGATGTCGGACGCGGCGGAAGGCAAGGCGAAGCTGGATATCGTTGACAGCCAGAATGCGCAGCCGACGCAAAATGAGAAGGTCGATTTGTTCATCTCCAAGAAATACGATTCCATGATCATTAACCCGGTTGACCGTACGGCTGCGGGCGTTATTATCGACAAGGCGAAGGGAGCCGATACCCCGGTCGTCTTCCTCAATCGCGAGCCGATTGCCGAGGATATGAACAAATGGGATAAGGTTTATTACGTAGGAGCGAAAGCGGAGGAGTCCGGCACGATTTCCGGCCAACTGATCGTAGACTACTGGAAAGCTAATCCTGCGGCTGACAAGAATGGCGACGGCAAGCTTCAGTACGTAATGCTGACAGGCGAGCCGGGTCATCAGGACGCCGAGCTGCGGACGAAGTTCTCCGTACAAGCGATTCAAGACGCCGGCATCGAAGTGGATGCGCTTGCGGAGGATACGGCAATGTGGGATCGCGTCAAAGGACAAGAGAAAATGCAAACCTTCCTCGCGTCGCATGGCGACAAAATTGAAGCGGTTCTAGCGAACAATGACGATATGGCGCTTGGCGCGATTGAAGCATTGAAGGCTGCCGGCTACTTCAAGGGTGACAAGTTTATTCCGGTAGTCGGCGTAGACGCTACGGCACCGGCCATACAAGCGCTGCAAGACGGAACGATGCTTGGAACGGTGCTTAACGATGCCAAAAACCAAGGCGCTGCTTCCGTAGCGATTGCGACCGCACTTTCGAAGGGCGAAACGCCGACCAAAGAAAATACCGGTTTTGACATTACGGATGGCAAATATGTCTGGATCGCATACAAGAAAATCACCAAGGACAACATCGCCGACGCGCAGTAATAGGAATTCGAACGGAGGGGCAGCGGCTTTTAGTGGCGTTGTCCCTTCGTCATCAACAAAGGTCCGTAATGTGGGGGGATAAAAAATGGCGGAGCTAAACGTGCTGGAAATGCGGGGAATTTCCAAGGCTTTTCCCGGCGTTCAGGCGCTCAGCGATGTAACGTTAAAGGTAAGGCCCGGTACGGTTCATGCGCTCATGGGAGAGAACGGGGCGGGGAAGTCCACTTTAATGAAATGTTTGTTCGGCATTTATAAGCCTGATGAAGGCGAAATTTACATCGATGGCAAGAAGATGGCAATTAACAACTCGAAAGACGCATTGAATAGCGGGGTATCGATGATTCATCAGGAATTGCATCCTATTCCGCACCGTAATGTCATGGAAAATATTTGGCTCGGACGGTTTCCGATGTTCGGATACGGGCCATTCAAGCTCGTCAATGAGAAACGAATGTATCAGGATACATTAGATTTATTCCGCGACCTTGAAATCGATATCGATCCGCGGGCCCGGACGGGATCTCTTTCCGTATCGAAGATCCAGTCGCTCGAAATCGTCAAGGCTGTTTCGTTCAACTCGAAGGTGATCGTGATGGATGAACCAACATCCTCGCTGACCGGCAACGAAGTGGAGCAGCTGTTCAGCATTATTAACCGGCTGCGCAAGCGCGGTGTATCCATTATTTATATATCTCACAAAATGGAAGAAATTTTACGGATATCGGATGAAGTGACGATTATGCGGGATGGCAAATATGTCGGTACTTGGCCAGCAGCCGATCTGACCACCGATCTTATCATTACACGTATGGTGGGCCGGGATTTGAAGGAGCGTTTTCCCGAGCGGAAGAATGTGCCCGGAGAAACATTGATGAAGGTTGAGCGTCTGTCATCCCCTAATCCAAAGTCGTTTCAGAATGTGTCCTTCGAGCTTCGGCGCGGAGAAATTCTCGGCTTGGGCGGTCTCGTGGGCGCTCAGCGGACGGAGCTCATCGAGGCATTGTTCGGACTTCGGGGCGTGGCATCAGGGACCATCTCGATCGATGGGAAAAACGTCAAAATCAAATCGCCGTCCGATGCCAAAAAGCATAATATCGCGCTCCTGACGGAGGAACGGCGGGCAACGGGTATTTTTCCGGTGCTGTCGGTCTATGAGAATACGATTATTGCCAATCTGGGGCGTTATCAGAACCGGATAGGTTTGTTAAACGAACGCAAAGGCAAAGAGGAAGCCGCGCTGAACGTCGAGAAGCTGAGGACGAAGACGCCGTCCGTGAATACACAGATTCGCAACCTGTCGGGCGGCAATCAGCAAAAGGTGCTGCTTGCGCGCTGGCTGCTTACGAATCCGGATATTTTACTGCTCGATGAGCCTACCCGCGGTATCGATGTCGGCGCGAAATTTGAAATTTACACGATTATTACGCAGCTTGCCATGCAAGGGAAAAGCATTATTATGATTTCTTCCGAAATGCCGGAGCTGCTCGGCATGTCCGACCGCATTATGGTGATGAGCGAAGGCCGCATGACGGGTATCGTACAAGGCAATCAGGCAACGGAGCAAGAAATCATGCGTCTGGCCGCGCAGCAACGGATGGCTGAATCAGGAGGGGTAACATATGAATTCGCTAGCAATAGTTAAAATAAGAGATTATTTGGCACAACGTGCCATATTCGTTGTATTGATCATGCTCGTCATTGGAATCGCGGTTGCGGATCCGAACTTTTTGGCCTTTTCCACGCTGCGGGATATTATGCAGCAATCATCAACGAGACTGATTATTGCACTGGGCGCGGCGTTCATTCTCATTACGGGCGGCGTCGATTTGTCCGCTGGCCGCGTGGTCGGCTTGACGGCTGTCATCTCGGCTTCCATGCTTCAAATCGATACGTATGCCAATCGTTTTTTTCCGGATCTTCCGCAGCTGTGGGTAGGCATCCCGATTATTGTCGGGATTATGGCAGGACTGTTAGTCGGTCTTGTGAACGGTCTGATTATAGCCAAGTTTCATGTGCCCCCATTTATCGCTACGCTCGGAACAATGGTCGGGATCTACGGGGTGAACTCCCTCTACTTCGACATGGAGCCGAATCAATCGCAGCCGATTGGCGGCCTTCGGGATGATTTTACGAAGTGGGGTTCCGGCTTTATCGATCTCGGCGGCGGTTATTCGATTCCGTACATCGTAATTATCGCTGTGGTTGTCGCATTGATTTGCTGGGTTATTTTCAACAAAACGCGTCTTGGCAAAAACATGTACGCCATCGGCGGCAACGTCCAAGCTGCACATGTATCGGGTATTAATGTTGCCCGCAACCTCATTGCCATCTATGCGATTTCAGGTGCTCTCTATGGACTTGCCGGGGTGCTTGAGGCTGCGAGAACCGGCGGAGCAACGAACAACTATGGCAATATGTACGAGCTTGACGCCATAGCGGCCTGCGTGGTCGGCGGCGTTTCGACCGCTGGCGGTATCGGTACGGTGCCTGGCGTTGCGGCGGGGGTACTGATCTTCGGCGTCATCAACTATGGCTTGACCTATATTGGCGTTAGTCCGTACTGGCAGCTGATTATTAAAGGACTCATTATCGTGGCTGCGGTTGCTTTCGACATTCGCAAATACATGGCGAAAAAATAATTGCTAAACGATTGAGCCGAGTAAGACCGTAAAATAACAATTTCATGCTAAGCAGTGGCCGCCGGCAAGTTTCCAGCGGTCCTTGTTTGTTATGTAAACCAGAGGGGGACGGCATGTGAAGGTGAAATTAGAGAACTCAGGCAGGTCAGCCGTTCGTTTCTCGCTGGGCCGGAAGCTGACAGCGGCTTTTTTCGCGGTATCGCTGCTTGTGGGCGCGACTGCCGGCGCGGCTTATTCTTTTTTGGACAGGCTGGAAAGTAACTACTCTTCCTTGCTCGATAAGCACACCGGCTCGATGGAGCTGGTAGCCAAGATCGAGATGGATACGCAGCGTCAGAACAGTCTATTGTTCGGCTATTTAATAGAGCCGTCTGCTGACAAAGAGAAGCAGCTATTCGAAACCAATGGACAGCTGGGAACGGTCATCAGCACAATGGTAAGCGCTTCAAATTCTGGGGAGAAGGAAGAAGCCGTTCGTACGCTCTCGGAATCGAATGACACCTTCGCCAGGCTGCTCGTTAAAATAAAGGACTATGTGAGTCAGAACCGGCCGGATTTGGCGAAGGCCGAGGCGCTCATGTGGTCGATTCCGCTGACCGATACGATGAATGATGCGGCCGAGCAGCTGCGCACGACGGAGAAAGCTGCTTTGCAGAGCGAGCTGGTCCGCTATCAGGAACAATCGAAGGCTACCGTACGCACGCTAATTATTTGCAGCATAACCGTTCTTATTATTGCGATTTCGATAGGACTTATCCTCTCCAAGCTTATCGTTAAGCCGATGCGGCTCATGCTTCGAACCGTAGGGGAGATGGCCGCAGGCGATCTCACCGTCGCTCCCGTGGAAGTGAGAAACAGGGATGAAATCCGCGAGCTGGCTGCCGCATTTAATGGGATGAAGAGCAATTGGAACGGCATGATCAGCGATCTCGGAAGGCATGCCGTCAAAGTCGCGGGTTCGGCCGAGAAGCTGCGGCAGCATTCTAATCAATTCATGCAATCCTCCGAGGAAATTTCAGCGATTATGGGACAAATTTCGGCAGGGACGGAGGAACAAGTGAAAAGCGTGGATCTAGGAGTTTCGACGGCCTCGGAGATGTCGTTCGGCGTAAGTGAAATCGCCGGTCTTGCGGATCAGGCCGACCGTCAATCGGCACATGCGCTTCAGGAAACGGAAACAGGCGAGCGGATCGTGACGTCGACTGTAGCCCAGATGCAGGTCATTCAGCGCCAAATGCGGGATTTAAGCGAATTCATCGACCGATTAGGCGTGAGATCCGAGAAAATCGTCGATGCGTCAGCCTTGATCGCGAACATTTCACAACAGACCCAAATGCTTGCGCTTAATGCTTCCATTGAGGCGGCAAGAGCTGGGGAAGCCGGTAAAGGGTTTGCCGTGGTTGCCCAGGAGGTCCGCAAGCTGTCGGTCCAGACCGGAGTTGCAGCTGACGAGGTGTCCGAGCTCGCCCGGGCCGTCGGCAGCGAGACGGAGTTCGTCATAGAAGCGGCCAAAGCCGGCACGCAGGAGGTCGCCGCCGGCCTGTCTAAAGTCAATCAGGCGGGAGAGGCGTTCTCCAGCATACGCTTGGCGGTGAAAGAGGTTGCGGAGCAAATCGGAAGGGTATCGCAGCAAGCCGACCGTCTGACTGAGCATTCGGGGGCTGCCGTACATGCCATCCGTTCCATCGATCAAGTCGCGAAGCAGACTGCGGACGGGTCTCGCGAGGTATACGCCCACACGGAAGAACAGCATGCGGGCGTGCAGGAGATGATGGCCGCCATGGATGGGCTTACCCAATTATCGGAAGAGCTGCAAGCCATGATTCGCAAATTCAAGGTATGAGGATTAATGAAACCCCTGGCCGCCTCCGGCTAGGGGTTATTTGCGCAGCCATGGACAGAGACGGCCGGCTATCGATCTCATCGGAAAGGTCGGCGGATAGCGTTCTTATTAAAATTAAAGATACAGGCCAAGGGATGTCTCCTGAGGTTGTGAAAGGATTATTTATTCCATTTTTCACGCGGAAGGAGAATGGGACGGGACTTGGACTGGTCGTGTGCAAGCGAATTTTGGACAGCTGCGGAGGATGCCTGCTAATAGACAGCCAAGAGGGCGCAGGAACCGAGATAACGATCCAAATCCCGCTGGTTCTGATATAATCGTTTACAGGGTGAAAGAAGAGTCGGCAAGGAGCGAATCGTTTATGTCTGTCGTTACAAAAAGCGGCACTCTACAGCAACTTGGCGCTCCCGAGCCTCGTACGGCGCTCTATAATGGATTTGTACAGCAACTACGCGCTCCCGGGGCTCGTTTGGTGCGCTATACTGGATTATACATCGAAAATAAAAAGAGACCTCGAGAGGTCTCTTTTCTGTTAACTACATCACAATAAAATCGTTCCGGTACCTTTCGAAGTCGGCTGCTTTGCATTCCAGCTTCATCTTGGTACCCTCCGGCTCATAGCTGGTGGACTGCACATGGGCATGCTCATTGAAGTAAGCGACTAAACGCCCCTGATCGAACGGAATCAATATTTCACATTCCATATAATCCTGGAAGATATGACCGCGAATGAGCTCGATCAGCTCATCTAATCCGCTGTTTTCCTTGACGGACAGGTACACGCGGTTGTCTTCCGTTTGCGGATACGGCTGCTCCGTCAAATCGCATTTGTTGTAAGCGAAAATCGTCGGTATATCATAGGCGCCCAGCTCCTTTAACGTTTCATTCGTTACCGAGATCAATTTCTCGTAATCGGCATGGGCGTAATCGACGACGTGCACGAGCAAATCGGCCTCGGTTACCTCCTCGAGCGTGGAACGGAACGCTTTGACCAGGTGATGAGGCAGCTGGCTGACGAACCCTACGGTATCGGTTAATAAGAATGATTTGTTGTTAGGCATATCAATGCTTCTAACCGACGTTTCCAGCGTCGCGAACAGCATATTCTGGACAAAAACCTGCTTATCGGTTTGCGGATTATATTTTTGCAGCAGGGCATTCATCAGGCTCGATTTACCCGTATTGGTATACCCGACGAGACAGACGACGGGCACCTCGTTTTTTTGCCGCTGCTTCCGCTGAATTTGGCGTCTGGCGACGAGCTTCTCCAGCTCGGTTTGCAGCGCCGTTATCCGCTCCTCGATCCTTCTGCGGTCGAGCTCGAGCTTGGTTTCGCCGGCGCCTCTATTCTTGAGACCAGCGCCGCCGCCCTGCCGGCCTAATGAAGCGCGAAGGCCGACCAGACGGGGGAGCATATACTGCAGCCGTGCGACTTCGACCTGAAGCTGGGCTTCCCTCGTCTTGGCGCGTTCGGAAAAAATATCCAGAATAAGGATCGTCCGGTCAATGACCGTTCTCTCCAAAGATGCCTCCAGATTGCGAATTTGAGAAGGGGACAGCTCATCATTAAAAATAACGACTTGCGCGTCATGCGCTTCCGCCAGAGCGCGAAGCTCATCCAGCTTGCCGGTTCCGATGTAATGGGAAGGATTTACTCGGGCTGCCTTCTGGCTAAGCTCATCGACTACATCTATAGAGTTGGCGTCAGCCAGATTGCGAAGCTCCTGCATCGAGTACGGGAAGTCGGTTTGATTCTGCAGCTCAACGCCGACGATAATTGCTTTTTGCCGGGTTTGTTCCATCGTTCATCATCCTCTAACGGTTATTTATAAAACAAAAAAACACGGGCAGGTCTGCCCGTGTTTACGACGGTATCGGCGAGAGGATATCAGAAAAAGTCCATAAGGAAAACATTCCTTATGACAGGTGCCAATCTAAAGGCAAATACGACAAGCGGGTGATCTCCGAGCGTCTCGTCGTATTTATTCATAATGGGTTACCTTCAAAATGGACAGACCAATCCTGAGTCCTCTGCGCGCAGGCAGAGCTTCGGCGCTATTCAATTAGCGGCGCAAAGACCTAACTCGGATAAAGTCTATCACACGTAACCCTCCGTTCCTGTAAAGTAGCTACAGTGTAGCACAATGGCCAGTCCCAGTTCAAGTTGGTTTCAAACCTGATTTACTACTATTGAGCCGCTAAAATTGCTGGCGAAGGGTAAAGAGATCCTTCAACGCTTCCGTCGACAGCTCGGTAATCCAGCCTTCGGAGCTGGTAATTACATTGTCGCTAAGCTGCTGCTTGTTATCGAGCATTTCGTCAATGCGCTCCTCCAGCGTGCCGAGCGAGATGAACTTGTGAACCTGCACGTCACGGGTTTGGCCCATCCGGTAAGCGCGGTCCGTGGCCTGATTCTCTACCGCCGGATTCCACCAGCGATCGAAGTGAAACACATGGTTGGCTGCCGTAAGATTAAGGCCGACGCCGCCCGCTTTGATGGACAGAATAAACACGCCGGGCTGCTCGGCAGGCGGCTGGGCCGTCGACTGAAACTGCTCGATCATCCGGTCGCGAGCCGACTTGGACGTGCTGCCGTTCAAGTAAAGAACAGGCTCCTGAAGCTCCTGCTGAAGCACCCGCTGCAGCAGTTGCCCCATGCCGATGTACTGCGTGAATATCAGGCACCGGTCGCCCTCGTCGCGCAGCTCCCTTACCATCGCGAGCAGACGCTCGAGCTTGGAGGAACGACTAACCAGCGTTTCCGTTTCCAAAACATCAGCGGCTGCAGAAGTAACCTCAGCGACCGCCTCCTTCGTTAAGAGGATGGGATGGTCACATAGCTGCTTCAGCTGCGTGAGCGCGGCCAGAATGGCTCCTTTACGTTCAATACCCTCCAGCGCTTGCATGCGCTCCATGAGCTGGTTGACAGTCTGGTTGTAGAGCGCTCCCTGCTCGGCCGTGAGATGAATATAGGTTTTCATTTCGTTCTTATCCGGCAAATCGAGCTGAATCGCCGGATCCTTCTTCTTGCGGCGAAGCATGAACGGCTTGACCAGCCTCTGCAAATCGGCGGTGCGCCCCGCATCTTGCTCCTTCTCAATGGCATTAGCGAACCGGTTAGCAAAAGCATGAGAGCTGCCCAGGTAACCCGGATTAATGAAATCGTAGATGGACCATAGCTCCGAAAGCCGATTTTCGATAGGCGTTCCCGTGAGCGCAACGCGATGTCTGGCGGACAGGCTGCGAACGGCAGCAGATTGTTTCGTTTGAGCGTTTTTAATGTTTTGCGCCTCGTCCAAGCTAATGGATGCCCATGTGTAAGCCTGAAGCAGCTCCTGATCCAGCGTTGCTGTAGCATAGGAAGTCAGGATGACATCCGCCTGCAAGGTCGCGGCTGCAAATTCTTCTCCGCTAAAACGCTTGTTCCCGTAATGGAGCATGACCCTCAGTGAAGGGGCGAAGCGATGGAGCTCCTTCTGCCAGTTGCCCAACACAGAGGTAGGGCAAATGATAAGGGAAGGAGCGCCGCCATCCGGTCTTGCCGCTGTTTCCTGGAGATGCAAGAGATAAGCGATAAGCTGCACGGTTTTGCCGAGTCCCATGTCATCGGCCAGACAGGCGCCAAGCCCGAAGCGCCGCAAAAACGCGAGCCAGGCATAGCCGTCCTGTTGATACGAACGCAGCTCGGCCTTCAGTCCGGCAGGCACCGCAAGCTTCGGCCATTCCGTCTGCTGGCCGAGCTGGCTGATGAGCTTCATCAGATGCCCGTTCAGCTCCACCTCAAGCCGGATGCGCGCTTCATTCTCGGTTGATTGATCGTCCTGGACGCTCTCTGCGCCGTCGCTGTTCCCTAGCAAATGCAGCTGGAGCACGTCTTGAAAGGATAAGCCCTGCGAGCTGTCCACGCTTGCCATCGCTTTGCGTATTTGTGCCAGCAGAGCTGGATCGAGCGCGATCCATTGTCCGCGAAAGCGGACTAACCGTTCATTGCGGGCCACAAGCTGGGCAAACTCGGCTTCGGTAAGGTCCGTATCGCCAATGGCGATGCGCCAATCGAAATCGACCAGCGAATCCAGGCCGAACAAGGAGCCGCCGGCGCCGCTCCCTGTGTCAGAGCTGACCTTGGCGCGCAGCCGCGGTTTCTTCCGGCTGGCTGCCTCCCACCAGGCGGGAAGCAGCACTTGCCATCCCGCCTCCAGCAGCCGCTTGCTGTCTGCCGATAAGAAGCGCCAAGCTGCTTCATCGGATAGCGGACTGCTCAACACATCCTCGTTAAGGCCGGCCAATCGTTCTTGAGGCAAACATGCGCGCAGCCGTTCCAGCCAACCTGCAGATCGGCTGCTTACGTGAGCAGACCATTCGGCAGGCCACGATCCGAGTGCTTCGCCGGTTCCGGTAAGGCGCACAGGAGCCAGCGTCGCTTGATCCCGCTTGTCCTGCAGCACCAGCTTAAGTCGCCAAGCAGGTTCAGCATCCTCCGGCTCCAGCAGCTGCAGCACAGGACGAAATGGCGCCGTATCGGACTTCCAGCCAACTGCAATAAGCCACTCCTGCGCATCCAGACCCGTCATAGCCATATGATCCTTGGTAAATAGAAGCGGATATTCTCTTCTTAAATCCGCGGCAGTCGATTCTGTTCCGTAATGGCGGCGATACACGGCTGCAGAGAATGCGGCGTTAAGCCCTTCGATAAAACTGGCATTTGCTTGCCCCAATAAGTCCCGAAGAGGGCCGTCTAGCGCCGATTCGTCCCATGACCATTCCAGCTGCCCTGCTTGGAAGGCGCGATAGCTTGGGATGTAAAGGCGCTCTTCTATGCATGCAGCCAGCTGAGGAGCAAGCTGAACGAGCTCTGCGGCTTGCTCTCCCCAGATCCATTCCAAATGCTCAAGCAGCTTGCCTTCGGCAAAAAACGAAATAACCTGATCGGCGGGGAGCAAGACAGCCTCCAATCCCTGAGCCTGCTGCACTTCCAGCTCCGTGCCGTAGAAAGAAGCCTCGTGCCGGGCGAATAACCGCTGCTTCAAATAGAAGCCGAACAAGTAACGTTCTTCGTCTTTATATCCATAAATAAGCGCATCTCCGTATGCGGTTAAATTGGCTTGTACTGTAATGGTATCCAAATGCTTGCTCATTTGATCAATTTTCCTTTCCGCAGCTCCTCCTGCAGTGCGCGGAGCCGGCTATTCCGGCTGGCGAATGCGTTTAAGAACGTGTCCCAGACCGCTTCTTTTTTCACTTTTTTGTAGAGCTTAGCCAGCCGTTTGAGCAGCTTCACCGCTAATTTGTAGCTGTCCCTATTTTTCAGCAGAACATATCTTTCTACGGCTTGATGGTAATAGGGCAGAAGCAGCTCCGGCGCATGTTTTTCAATGGGTGAAAATACGGTCACGCGATAATCCAGCGGCTCGCTGCCGGTACTTAGCTGATAATCCATCCACTTCTGCCATTTGCCGTAAGCGAGCAGCTTCTCCTCATATAAAAATTTGGAATAAGGAAGCAGACCGACAATGGTTTCCCACATTTTCCCTTCCGCCTGTGGAAACTTCTGAAGCAATGCATCCCAATAGTGCGAGTAGTTGATCGGCATATGTCCATACTGACTCTCGAACCAAGGCGCAGTGGCGACTAACCAATCCGT
The DNA here is from genome assembly GCF_021532375.1 of Paenibacillus alkaliterrae. Taxonomy (GTDB): domain Bacteria; phylum Bacillota; class Bacilli; order Paenibacillales; family Paenibacillaceae; genus Pristimantibacillus; species Pristimantibacillus alkaliterrae. Next base: position 2,227 of record NZ_JAKGAP010000092.1, on the reverse strand, counting down.
TAATCGCTGCCATTGCCCGAGCTGATGCAGGTCGTACAAGAAATGCAATAAATCCTCTTCCACAACACCAACACTCTCATGCAAGGATTCTAATAACGCCCAGGCTTCCTTGTCCCCCCCAAGATGGAAGTGCATCCGGCTCTGAGATAACAGCCATGGATATCGGGAGAGGTCCGTCCCGAGCTCCTTCTCAGCCGCCTGCAGATGCTGTAATTCCTCATCATAGAAAGCGGTATCGCTCAAATTCGGTGTGATCCAGTGCATCCAAAGCAGCTCGTACGGGTCTCCGAAATAACGGCTGTTATCCGAAGCTGTCAGCATCTTTTTGCGCGAATACGTTAACGTTTCGATTACACTAGGCCAGCTCTCCGGTTCATCGTTGACCGCAAGCCCTTTCTCGAAAATACGCTCTATAGCCTCCAACAATTCGACAGCAGCGCTGTGCGTGTTAAAGCCTATAAACAGTCCTGATTGATAGAATGAATATTGCGATGAACGCAGTGACTGCTTGGTCAGGTTATCAAGAACAAACAGATGCGTGTGAAGTTCGTATAATTGCTGCATTACGGGAGAGAGCTTCGGCTTGATCTTATGGATAGCGGCTAAAGCATCATGTGCATACTGAAGGTTTCGAGTGCGTTCTCCCAAAGGGGCGGTACAAAGCGCGAACGTCTCATGCCATTCCAAAATGCTCAAGGCGGTCATCCGATCTATCCGCTCTTGTAATTCAGTACGGACAGCATTTTTCTTGTCAGCTATTGCGATGGCTTTCCGATAGGCCGCGGTTTGCGGCGAAAGCTTAGCCTCTTGCTTCGGCACAGCTGTCCATTTCGCATTTGCGAGCTCCTGAACAGACCGATGCTGCTGAGTGGCGTATTCAAGCAGAGCCGCAAACATATGCGCGCAATAGCCTGATTCCTCGCAAGAGCAGTGGCTGACGGCGAAGAAATCTAAATTCATCTGGATGTGATACAGTCCATCATCATCAACTTCTGCTCCCAGCATTTGCGCGGCCGGCATTGTAAGCGCAATGACGCGCCGCTGCTTGTAGAGCTTTTGTCCTCCAGCAATGACAGCATCATCAAAATATTCGGCTACATCCGATAACAGCATATTCCACTGGATTTGATCCATCTTATAGATCGGTTTCATCATCGATTTTTCTCCCGAGCAAATAAAATTTAAAAATAATTCGATTTATTATATCATTTTTTGCGCTTATGCGATGTAAGTATGAGTCGAGCATTGAGGATCGACGTAAATCAAGATTAGAGGTTACGCTAAACCGAAATATTTCAATTCCCTCTCGCCTCCATATATATCATGTGAAGAGACACGCGAGAGGGTGTCTTTTTGTTTTTTCTAAACTCCTGCTAAAGTCCGTTTCAGTCTTTGTGAATTGGACTTTTTTTTTGCTCATAACCAACAATAATTTAGTTATTTGAGTTATTTTGAATTTAGAGGGGGGTGAAGGAGTGTAGTCTAGGGTAGAGCACTCGTTTTTCTGTTCAGACTGAAAATTCTAGGGGAGTGATTGAATTACGGAGAATCTCGTGAAGAGTGTATGTTTGTTTTAGAGGCAGCTCATATCCAAAATTACATTAACTCAAAAAGTAATGATCTAAGAAATGGATTACTCCTTAGAGCTATACTCTTTAAGATTCCCTGTTCCGAAGTAAGATAGAAGATCTATCGCTTGTAATACAGTACTTTTTCCGACTGAGTTTGTCCCTATTAGAACTGTCAGTCTATTTGAAAAATTGATAGTGAAATTTTGTAATGATTTGAAGTTGTCTATAAATAGGCTTGTTATCATGGAGACCACCTCCGCTATTAAACATTACTTATTATTATACCTTAAATCCATAGTCTTAATACAGACATGTTTCCATTACTTTACTATGTCTACCTTACGGGATAGCTATTTGCTCTAAAAGAAATGGCTCATGGGGTTGGATGACTTACGCCACCTCCCCAAACAACCTGAGCATCACACTCCGGCGAATTGTGGTTTTGCACAGCCACGGTTCGCCTCCATACTAAAAACCCGCTCATTGAGCGGGTTTTTCCTGCTTAAGAACTTAATTGTAGACCAAATGTAGACATGAAATTATTGAACGGGCAGGGTATAGTAATCTGGACCCTATGTCAAGGACACTTAAAAAAAGAGTGGTATTGAACAATTAGGAAACCAATAATAGATGATTCCTGTACTGAACAGGGGTCA
>NZ_JAKGAP010000091.1 GCF_021532375.1 Paenibacillus alkaliterrae | reverse complement strand
TTATTTTTATGGCTTCGACAAAGGTTCTGTTGAAGCATTGATTTCTGACTTAATCACCTATGATTTTCTATGACAAAGTTTTTGCAAGAGTCAAGTTTATTAGCTATAAAATAGCTGCCCCGTCTTTGCCGAATTAACGACGGCAAAGAATAGAAATGAAATTCGTAATAGGTAAATTATACCTTGACCCGTCGGTTGGTGACAATAGGATACTAATTGAAATGCCACGTAAACAGGAGTAGATTGTAATGAAACTAGGAAATGCCACACGGACGGGAGTAATCGAACTAAGTGTTGAGTAAGAATGAGCTTCATCCGTTAGACTCCCTTGGGTGTGGCATTATACTCCCTTCTATGTGATTATCCACACCCTTCCGCGTGGCATGGCTACTCCCAAATTTGTGATAGGACACTCCCTTTCGTGTGGCATTTCACTCCCTTATGCGTGGCACTAGCAGTTAATGGGGTTAATAATCATGCGGGATTGCAGCTATCTAAAACAGATTTAAACAATTAAAAACAAAAAACTAAAAAATAAGAAAAAAAATTAATATAAAAAAGATGTTTATGGCTTTAATTATTAACAACGTGGTTTAATATTAAAAGAACCCCTTACTCCCTTTCGTGTGGCATTGCATAAATCCAAGCATCGAACGATGCCCTTACGTGTGGCACTTCTATATTTTCTCAATTATGAGCAAAATCACGTTTAAAATAGCCTTAAACTCATCTATGTCGATACCTAATTCCCTTCTATGTGGCATTTAGCAGATAATCTCTAGATTTTTACTGCCACATGAAAAGGAGTAGAAATCCAACGTAAAGTCCAATATAGTTTTATATGAATCTATCATTAAGAGTGGAGGCAGCTTTATGGATCAAATGGAAATCGAATTAGATTTTGAAACCGATCGCATAGCCGACCACTATATCGTAACCGAATCCAATGCCCTTATCGAAGCTCGAACCAATCTCGATCTCTATGAGGAGCGCTTAATTTATATATTAGCATCACGGATCAATCCAGAGGACACACATTTCCGGACTTGTTTTTTCAGTGTGAAAAAGATTGCCGAAAAACTCGATCTAACAGAAAAGAACTTTTACAAACGGGTACGAGAAATCATCGATCGTCTGCAGCATAAGCAAGTCATCATCGAAGATCAGGCCACTAATTCAACACTAAAAGCCAACTGGCTTTCGGCTTCCCGGTACTATCACGGCAAAGGGATCATTGAACTGGAATTTTCGCAATTGCTCGGTCCCTACCTCTTGCAGTTAAAAAACAATTTTACGAATTATAAATTGTGGAACGTGCTCTACCTCAAAAGTTTTTACTCTTCCAAACTATATAAGCTGCTTAAGCAGTATCTTCCGCTCGGTAAAAGAAAATTTGCGTCACTATCTGAGTTGAAAGAAAAACTGGAGATCGAAGATGGCAAGTATACACTATACAGTCATTTAAAAAACCGAATTCTCTTGAACGCACAACGCGAGCTCGAGGAAAAAACAGACATTCGATTCACGATTGAAGAAATAAAAAATGGAAATAAAGTCGTCGGCGTAACCTTCCATATATACAACAATAATCGGGCACCTCGGATTGGCATAAATGATGCCGAATATATTGATAGTGAAACCGTATATGATTTGCTGGGCCGGTTTGAAATCAATAGAAAAACGGCGAATGAACTCCTATCTAATCATGGTGAAAACCATATTCGCGCTAATATCAAGTATGTGTATGAGAAGAAACGAAACGCAGAAATTGGCAGCCTTTCCGGATACATAATTAAGGCCATAAAAGAAAACTATGCCGCATCTGAAAAGGAATATACTCCTGAGGATGAGAAAGACCGAGGAACATCCATAGATCAGTTGAACATACGCATTAGGCAAACAGTATCGTTTTACGATCAATGCGTAACCGAGAAGGTAAAAACCTATCATGAAGCACAAAAGGAACTCGTTGAGCGAATCGTACGTGAATTTGAAACGACCAGTCAACGCCGTTCATCCCGTGATATGCGACCGTTAACTGAGGAAGATTTAGAACATCCTCTCGCACGAGAAGCATTTCTCCTACATATGTAAAAAAGGCTCCTTGGGAAAGTACCCCTGGAGCCTTTACTATAGTTCATATTCAGTTCTTTGGCGAAAACGCCATTAAGAAATAACAAATCCAATTTGTCCTGTTTGGTCAAGAGAGAATTTCATGTGATCGTTGTTCTCTTCCCGCTTAGGCGTTTCTTCTATCGCGTACCTCCTGAAAAATACCGAAGAGATTTCGTTAGCAAATGCGCGAATGACGCGCCCGCAAACGCTTTGTCCGATCATTTCGTAGATACGGTAGACAGGAATATGTGCAGGGAATTCAAACCACTCCGGTATCGAAAAGATACGTCGCAGCTCGCTTATCGTGAGAAATCGCCAGCTTTTCCGGTCGTCACTGAGCACATATGAATTGCTCGCACAATGTGAACGGTATCGACGCGGGATGCACTGTATTTCTGTGGCATTTTCGTCCACAAACGTCTTATCGATATTCCTCTCAGACCATGAATTGTTCTTCTCAGCCTTAGACTTAAAGCTGTCCATCCATCTATCAAGCGATTTCCATACGTGAACGGTTGATCGTGGATCCAGGAACTCCTTCAGACGTTTGTGGCGCACGGCCGGTGGCTTCGGAATACGGAACAAATCAAAGTCTTCTTTGTCCCTAAAGGATACCGCGTATGACCGGTCTCGGCGCGCTATACTGCCGAACGCATGACTCTCTAGCCGGATAGGACCGACCTGATATGGAAATTCATGCGAGAGCAGCTGCTGCAGATCGTTGTAGGCCGTCGATTGATAAAATTGTGGAACATTCTCATAAAAAATAACACGTGCCTCTGCAGCTTTTAAGATTTTATAAGTCCCAAGAATCAGGTTACTAAAATACCCTTGATTTAAATTACCTAAAGACGAAAATTCTGCACAATCTAACGATACAAAAGCAACATCCGCTTTCGCGACTGTATTGCAATCCCGCAAATCTCCATTGAACAAAAAGCTATAAGGAAAATTATGCTTCAGGACGCTTGCACTGTCTTCCTCGAGTTCAACCTCCATCGTTGCAGTATAGTAACTCGTGTCAACAAAAAGGGACGAGCCTATCCCGCTGCCTGCACAGATGGACAATAATCGCAGTCTTTCGTCTGCCGGCGATCCAAAAGTCTCCGATTCGAATAAGCGGAAACGAAGCGGGCGAACGATCACTTGTCCATAATCGCCGTTCCGATAAACACTGATCTCAATCTTGTCCTGGATGCATAAAACAGTAGAAAACTTTTCTCCACTCGCATCAACTAGAGGACGCGGCTGGCCGCTGACTCGATTAACCCGTGAAGAAACGCTCACTTCATGAACATCGCCTCCGTCATCGTAGGGACGATTTTGAACCATGATCGTCTTATCCTCTTCGTTTACACGAATGAAAAGATCGGTACCCGGCTTAAAATTCGCTGCCTCGCAGACAAGGTGCTGAAGCCACAGGCGAGGTTTTTCCCGTTTACTACTAACCGTATAAACCTTTTGAAGCAGAAGCCTTGTTTTCATTTTTGATTATCCCTAACACGGTTCGGGGGTATGCCCCCCGCTGCGCCGAGGGACTTCCTCCTTCCGATATTAGGAATTCTTATTGCCTTCATTGGCGTGAAGCAAGATTAGCCGCTGCTTCGGCTGCTTCCTTATTATTTCGTGCTCTCTTGGAAAGACGAATCACTGTTCTTTACAAACCATTTCCCGCGCTGCAGGTGGTTTATATTCAACTCACACCAATTGTTCTTTTGTACACGGTGTAGCGTATCCCATTCTACATAGACCGCCTCTCCGTGGACAAATAGTTCTATTGCTTCCAGTAGATCAATCTCCTGATAATTCGGTCCGAACTTGGAAGGCAGCGCAGGCTTCATTAAACGTAGGACGTCACGCTCCAGTTGATCGATCGTTTTTACCGAAAGCGTAAGAATATCGAATACCGAATATCCCCGAGCGTTTTGGCTATCTTTTTCAAACTGCCGTAATGCCCATGTAAGGGAGACGTTTTCGTTTCTCATTCGATTAGCCGCATATCCGCAAAGCTCGGCATAGGCACGATCTGCGTACCATTCGCTGTCAAGCATGGTGGATACCATGTAACGGAGATTGGTGCCGTACTTTGCATCCCACTCCCGGAAGCAGCCGGACATTGCGGCCTCCTCAATGCCAACGCCGATCGATTCCACTAGATCATCAAGATTATAGGCATCAAAATTCGAATGCTCAAGCAGGAAACTGATGAAGAATTCTGCTTCATTCTCCGGAACACCGTACCGTTCGCCCATGTTTCGAAGAACGGTAAGAAGTTCAATTTTGAATACCAACGTCCGGATCTGGGAATTTTCTGATCGTGCACCTGTTTCGTCTGGTTCGATGAAGATAACAGACAGCGTATCCGGTCCCCTACTGATACGTGCTTCCAGGAAGGAATACTCATCCGAATAAGGCCCTTTTACACTGTAGGAAACACCTTCCTTCAAATCCACGAAATGCAGGTTGGTGCTCAAGATGAAGCCCGTACCTCCGCAAAGACTACATCCTTCGCAAGCGCACTTACATACTATTGAATATTTCATACCAATTTCTCCTAATTACTCCCCGCTGCACCGGGGAGTGAAGATTTTCCCCAAGTGCAGAGGGTAAAGAGTAAACTTCATCAGAAAGCGGTTGTAAAAATAACCTGCCCCCACTATGCTGAGGTACTTTTCCAATAGTTTAATATCTAAGCATAAATCTAATCCGCAATCGCCCATGCGATGAAACTGGTGTCGTCGTTTTTCTGATAGACACTTATTTCACTGTTCATATGGCTTTCCTGCTCTACAATTCGCTTCAGAGCAAGGTCAATATCCCCTTCATTGCTTTCCGTTATGACTTTGGACATTACAATCGCAGCGTCCCACCGTTCCACCGGATCCGTACCACGCTCCCCTTGGGAGAGGACGACAGATGGAATATCGAATCCATGCTCAAATAGAATCATATTTTGAGCGAATTGCGCTGCCGTCATGCCGGCAGCCTGTAACTGCTCATCAGAAACACGAAGACGGAGAGTGATCTCAATCTCTTGTGCCATAACAATCCCGCTCCTCTGCCTGTTGGTGTAAAACAGTGATTCCCATTTCAATTGAACCGACTGCCTCTTGCGTCATCCCATAATCATGGATTGCCAGTTTAACAACCTGATCTTTGATACGACGATATTTAACATCGTTCGGATGACGAAGATGATCCTCAATTGCTTGAAGTAAGGTCGGGGCAAACGGATTAGGACCTAATATGTTAGCGTCAAAACCTTGTGGGAACGCGTAATACCTTCGTCCAGGCTGTACGACTTTGTTATAGTCTCTGATAAGTTGCTCAGCTGTGTCCGCAGGACGGGAACGGTAACACCAATAGCCTCCGTTCTCAAGCCGGCACCATATTGTCTTATACTCCAACGTAGTATTTTGCAGGATAGCATTCATGCCGCCTGCCTCCATTAACAAACTATTCATATCGATCACTCCTATAGCCCCCCCTGCACGGGAGCCGTATTGTTTAGGCTCCCGTGCAGGGGGAAATCAGCTATAAAGAAGCGAAACTATTTGAATTCATTTGAATTAACCTTTATAGCTCAAAAGGCGAATGCAAGTTGATCGGACGTTACGTTTCGGTTCGGGATGGCTGGGACGAGCTGGATCGGAACCTCCATCACGTCATATCCGTACACGTTTCCGGGCTTGGCGTACTACGGCGCATAGAAGTACATTTGAATTTTACAGAGCTTCACGGCAATGCCGGAAATATCCTGCCCATATCCGCGAAGGAAGTAGTTTGACGCTGGCAACAGCATGGCTCCGCATCCAACACAAGAATCCATTACCGTTTGCTGCTTCTTTTCCTCCTTGTCTCCGTCGCCGTGCGTCATTTCAACCATCATGCGGGTAACCTGGAACGGCGTCGGATAGTATCCGAGCCCCGCCTTATATCCCTTTCCGGTCTCGTCACATAATACCTGTGAGAGATAATCAGTCGGATTGTCGAGAACAAGGAATAAATCGAATTCCCGGTAGAAGTGTTCGTTAAGTTTCTCCGAGATACGGGGCTTCTCATCCGTTCCAGCTAATCCCCAAAGGAGCCAGTCCGAAAATTGATCGATCGTGGTTTCATGATGCGATAAGCAGTTGTCGAACATTTTCTTAGTCGCAAGCGCTCCCGTCGTACCAAAGTCGGTCCACTCGATTTGAGGGATAGGACCGCTCCCGGCAATCGTTCCCTTTTGCATAATATCCATCCAATAATTCCAGCGCCCCCATAACAGAGCATCATATGCAAACAAGAAGGGCAATAGCCACCCCCGTTTATCGAAGACTTCTGAATGGCTTTGCGGCATCCCCCCGATGGCCTCGGCATAACCTGCTATTTCATGCGACAGCCGAGAAAGTCTCTCTGGGGTGAAGCGGGTAATCCGGTATAAATGGCTTTTATCTTTCTCCTTGGTCATCAGTGATCGACCTTCCTATACCTCCCCCTCTGCACGGGGGAGTTTGACATTCCCCGTGCAGAGGGTAAAACTATCTGATTTTTATCAGCATGGACGAACCGACAACGAACGAGCATTGAGCCCGCAGCGTTCAGAGAGCTGGTACGCGTTGATGATTCCTTGGTCGGGAATCAGAAAATTGCTTCGTATGCCGTTCCTGTAGTCGTGCATGACAGGGGGGAGCGTAGCTTTAGCTCCCCCCTGTCAGATCCGGTTAACAATTACCCTGTTTTGCAGGATTCGTACAGGTCTATCATAACTGAATCGCCAATGACATTTGAATTGAAAATGATACGTAAGGCATCCGCTTCAGTACGGCCTTTTCCTACCATGTCGTCATAGACGAATTTCAGGTACTTGTCCTTCATCACAATCCGGCGCATCTGCTCTTCTTCGAAAACGAGTTCAACTTCCTGAATTCTACGCATGAAAACAGCTCCTTCTCTTCCTATTCTGAATGACAAGCCTATTCAAGCCGACGAACGTATACACGGATACCTGCCTGGTGCCCTAGAAGAGTATCACGCTTGCGGGTTCCCCGCGTTGCGTAATATTCAACCCGTTCGTTATTGCCGACCGTAACAGAGTTATCGGACCATACATGCAGGCTACCGGGATCGACGGCAAGTAGAGATGCTATTCATTCAGTTTCTCTTCTTCGTAAAATTTCATGTTTCAATTGCCTCCTCGTTGAGACTTCGAATTATCTCATCACACGCTGACTTCTACTTCAAAGCGCCACTTACCGGGTTTCGCTTCTTTGCCGCCAACCGGTAACACTTCCTGGACGCGGGATGGCTCGGATAACCGCTTAGTCGACTCATCCTGCCATAGGCGGGCGGGAATCACATGCACAAAGGAATTGAGTTTCATTGCCAATTCCTCCGCTTTCTTGCTCGCATCCCCTGCGGTGAGCGTAAATTCCTCGACTACTGGCGGGACTTCAATTCCGCTGTTATGACTGGCACGGAATTGAAGGCGTATGAGTTCAGGCGTCTCGTTGGTGATCCGGAAGCCGTTGACCAGTTTACCAGGAGCCTTCGGCACGACTTTGACCTTTTGGGCCTTGGTTGCCGCGGCAGATGGAACCGGCTTTTCTTCGCAAACAGATTTTATCCATTCAGTTATGCTGTTCCCGCCTCCGGCGTAAGTATCATCGCCGTAGGATCGGTTCAATCCATCCCTGAATTCCTTACGAGCCGCACTTTCGTTCATCCCATAGCCAATACCCGATCGTTGTTCTCTTCCCATTCAAATTGCCTCCTTTGGTATGTTCGCTGCAAATTACCACCAATTTCGATGCGACTTTAAATGTTCGGCATCCCCGTTTCGCGTACCGGAGACCGATTCCCTTTAACTTGTAGATGGAGCATCTGGTTTGAGCCGAATAAAACGGTTATCCCCGAAAAAAAACATGCTCATAGGAATATCCACGAACACCAGTTCCTTGCCTTTAGCCCGCTTCTGGATTCCGTTTTTACTGGAATACCAGGACGGTCGCACTGGAGGTCGGTTCAGTACAACACCCCGATTGCGAATCGCATACAATCGCACCTTTTAGCAGTGTGGCTAAAATAGCAATCATCATCTGCAGCATTACGAACATCCAGTAAAAGCTCACCGTTTCGGGAATAGAGAATCTAAGTCCCCTGTACACGAAATATCCAATTCGAATTTCCCCCTTTTTTGGTACAAAAAAAAGGAGACGCAAAAAAACATACGATTCCCGTATGTTTGAATGGTCTCCTATTTCGTACCTATGTTTAATCGCTGTAAAGCGGCTCCTTCCCTGCATGAACAATATGTACTGCAAGGAAAATTAAGTATATCGGAATGACTATAGTATACCATCTCGGTTGCTTTTAATAAACATCAACCTTCGTATACATCACCAACTCCATTTACCGAATTCGGAGTCGTAGTTACACTTTAATCCCGCCTGATTGATAAAGCACTGGAATGATTCGTTGGAATGCTGCTTCCATCTCTGGGACATTCGAATATCTTTTATTAAGGTCGGCATCAATTCCAAGACTCAAAAATTCATAAATCGCATCATCTGTTGAGTGAAGACCATTTTTCTTCCCAGTGAGGATGAAGTTGATCACAAAGGAAAGAGCATATATGTCATGTCTACGCTCATAATTTTCAAAACCGGTAACGGCTAAGCTAGGGTCGTTTAGAACTCCCTTGATCACTGTACCCTGCCTTGTGAGGTTTCTATTGGGGTCTTTTGCTAATCCAAAATCAGCCACCTTAATAAAAGTAGTACCATCCTCATGATGTTTTATTAAAATATTGGAATATGATATGTCGCGATGTAAAAGATTTTCATTGTGGATGTATTCAAAAGCCCGGAAGAGTTGAGAAACCAAACGGATCCGTGACTTCATAGGGAGACGGTCGTTCATTCTTGTAATATGCCTGTCTAACGTTTCATCCGCACATTCCATGGTAAATTCCATCTTTTCCTCGTTATATTCAAACGCCTTGATGATAAAGGGAGAATCTAGTTTTTTTAGATCATTAAATTCATTCCGGAAACGGGTGTATTCTTCTGGAGTCATGTTTTTTTTAGCCCTCTTCACAATCACCGGAAGGTTATACTTTTCATCTAAGTATTTATAGACATGAGCATACGAGCCCTCCCCAGCATAAAGTAAGGGGTATACAACGGTTGGCAAACCAGGCACAGAAACGGATTCAAGTAGGTGAAATATAGGCTTATGATCGATAAGCTCAATAACCTGCAGGTCGTCAGGTATCCCACTACCATAAGATGAACTAAGAAACGTCTTACATTGCTTCAAAACCGCTTCGTAAGAATCGTCAAGTTTAAAATGATAGGACGTATCTTTTAGATTGGACTCTAAAACTTGCACTACATCAATAATCGTTTTAAGCTTTCGGCTCTCTTCTGCATTGTAATGTCCATTGTGTTTCGAATACATAAATCCAAGCAGAGAGTTCAATTCATTATGTATCAATGAAAATAAGGCTTTCTGATCTTTATTAGGTACTAGTCGATATAAGTCTTCAAGAATTCGTGTATTGTCATTACTAAATATTTGTGTAAGTTGATTCAGTTTTCTTTGTAATAATATAATTGATTCGTCTGCAAGTGAATTAAACAATTCTATCAACTCCATTTAATTAATTTAGTTATTCCTCGGATAAATCCGTTGATTTGCTAACACTGCTTATAGAAATGTAGTCAAACTAATACATTTTTTCCAAGCCTTCTACGTTATTTTTTCAGTCTAATACTTTAATTTTCAGTCTACAACATTTTTTTAGTGGATAATACGACCATTGGAACTCGGATAAACTGAACAAATAAACAAAAAAACCGCCGCAGCCGAAGCCGAGGCGGTTTACCTTACTTTATGCGAACGAAGGTTTCTTATCGATTACCTTGCCACTATAGACCTTTACGTATTCCTTGTCTGTGCCTTCAACGGATGGACCGGTGAATACAACTCCAATGCTGGAATCACGCTTATTTCCATTACTCGCGGAGATCACAAAGCGATTAGTCCCTCGCACCGTACGATGGCGGACGCGGCCAGACCCGAAGGCACGAACCGTAGGTTTTCTTCCATTTTTCTTCATTTCGAATCCCCTCCAACCAAAGCTTTAATGGTATTTAGGAGCTCAGCGTTAATCCCGATGATCTCTTCAAAGTGTACATCGGATAAAACTCTATTACCCGAAATGTGTACGGAAAGAACATACTCCTTATCTAAAGGATAGCACAAGATATACACCTCTTCAATTCCCCGGCGCAGGAAAAACTCAAATTCTCCTGTATTGAAGGCGTCCACGACGTAGATTTTTTGATCTCCAGCTGCTTTTCCTTCGTTATCGTTGAGTTTGTAGGTTCTTCCACGGCCTACGTTTCCACCAACCTGATGGATATTCTCATCATCAATTTTTTTCCAAATTGCCGCACCGGTTGTAATAAAATCACGAGGTGGCAAGAAGGAGTTGCGAATCGCCTCAGAAAAAGCGGTGTAACGTTCCATAGGATTCGTCACGGTTACATTTCTAGTGTACTCCCAAAAAAAGCGGAGGATGCTCTGCTTCCGATCGATGACGGCCTGCTTTTCTTCCAGAAGTCTTATCGGGTCCTGAAACAATTGCTCCTGCTTAATGGCTTTCATTATTTCGCCACAAGCAGTATCAACCGCTGCCGCGTACTTGCCATCAGTGCGTTGTCCATAACTGAGCAACGTAAGTCCTGCCAAGTCCGAAAGCAAATGAAATTCAGAGACATTCGTTCCTTGAATCAAATCGTCCCGCTCCGGAAGATCCCGTGGGATGATGCAGAATACACGCCGTCTCCCTAGTCTCCCCCAAAACAAGCCTGTTTCAAATACGGTATTGTCCCGGGTGATGAAAACCGGCTTTTTCCTTATCATGGCTACATCATCACCAGCGAATACGAAAATGCCGAAATCGTTTGCATTTAGCTCTTTTTCAAGTGCTTCCATTGTGTAATCATTGGCTCCGAAGGTTCCGGCATACCAAGGATTCACTTGCGCCACGTATTCAAGCTGAGCGCTCACTGCACGGGCGTAATCAATCGCTTCCCGTGAACAGCCGATAAAGACGTTCGGCTTACGAATGGTTGTCGTCAAGGCTCTGATCTCCTTCTAGGGTATGATAATTCCAATTGTTTATAAGTATACAGGCATCCCTCATTACGGGGAAGGCCTGTCCAACACCATTATCCTGATCAGCCTAATACCGCACCAAAAGCAGGCGGCATCAGACCGAAATCCATTTGAATATCCGCATATCGATCCTCGAGCGCCGCAAGCGTCCGTACGTTAAAGCCGAGCGCTTCTTCGCTTGTCATACCGGCAGGAGCCTTCACGTCACCCGTTATGGAAATGAGCGTTCGGAAGATTCTGCCGTTCAGCCATGAGCTCGCATCAGCAGAAAACCATGGGTACCGCATCAGCAGATGGGTCGTGCCAAGGCCGAGTGCATGGAAGTTTGCACGGTCACCGAAGCGATTGAAAATCTCCGCAAACACTTCCGCCCGCCGGCTCCGACTGACCAACACCGAACCGCCGATGGCAATGACTTCATGATCCTCACCAATCATTTCCTCAAGCACGTCGAGTGAATTCTGGACATGGAAGATGGGGATAGGCTTTCGCCCGACGGCCCGCTCCAAGAACAGCGTATTTCTCCGCGTAGTCTCGGGATCGCCGATAATATCCAGTGTCAAATACTGAAAGATGATATCGGAATGACGGGTCACGAACTCAGCATAAGCATCAAGATCGATTGGTTTTATGAATTTCCCCTTCTGTTCTGCTTCAGCGATGGTCTTAGCGCCCGGATCCAGGATTACGCATTTGTAATCAAAACCCAGCTGCTGCAGGTTCAATTTCCAGCTGTCCGTAAGGTCTGAACGAATATTAACGAAATTGAGCAAAATGAAGGTTCCCCCATTCTGCTTCACAATTCGCACATCATCCTTTGCCTTGCTGACTCCACTGAAAATATACCGCAGGCCACGCAGGCTGAGCCGAACAGCCCCCGTCTTCGTCTCTGAAACCCTGCAAATATCGATCATGATCGTTTTGATTAACCCGGCAAGCGCGCTCGAGAACGAATTGATCTTGATCAGCGCTTTTAGAGTCGTCACACGGCGATAAAAGAGAAAGGCAAGCGCCCGCCGTAAGCTTGATCGTGGGATGCGATTAGGACGTTTGCTCTTTTCAGTGGTTACATAAATGAAATCCGAAGTAACTTTCTGAATGATATTCGGGCGCTTCCCCTTTACAGTATGAAAGGTGTACCCTACCTTCCCGAATTTTCGGAAGAATGCCCGCTCCTTATTTTCTGCCTTCGATTTGAAATGGGGGTTCATATGAAGCCCCCATTCAACACGGACCGTCTTGGATAGCTCATATATGCGCTCGTGCAACCAGGCGGGAAAATCCGCCGATGGTTACAGCGGAGCTTCCCTCCTTGGTTATATAAAATACCTTCTTTGGAATTCCTATTGAACGAGTGAATAGGGGAACAGGTGAGCTGCAGATTCCTCGAATTGAGGCTTGCATCGGGTCCGGCTGGCCGCACGGCGCTTCTCAATGAGTACCACGACGTCCTGCCCTCCCGACTTGGAGTATAGATCGCCCCATTTATGGCTGACCAGGTATTGCTTCTCCCAATACTGCCGGAGCGTTTCCGCCTCCCAAATGCCCACTTGTTTCGCATGTTCACACTCATAGTTCAGGTAACACCAACCGCCATTCTCCCGGCCACCAAAGGCGCGAGTCACTGTGTAGACATTCACCCATACGCCAAGACCGAAAAGGCTTGTCGCAAAATGCCAAGGCCATGAAATAGCATCGACGCAGCGGTAAAAGATAGGCATCCGGGGTGGATGAAGATGATGAATATCCGGGATCTTCGGCGCCGATGAAACCGAGATCGGTTCAATAGGCAATGGCGTCGACGTTGCTGTAACCTGTTGTTCCACCATTTTCTCCAAAACCTCAAACAAATCGATTTGCTCAACCTTCAGCATGCGGTCAGTCTCCTTTCATCTAGAGAAGCGGCCTGCATCCGAACTGAAGTCGGTTCGATACCACGCATACTTATCGACCTCCTCGAAGTCACGTTCGGTCAAGCCGGCTGAAACAGGTGGCAGTCCGAGCCGGCAGAGCGCTTCGCCGCGGCCGAAGAATTTAATATAGTTCGTCCAAACAGCTGCAATCTGCGGATCTAATCGATTATCTGCTTTCGCCTGTTCATACCCGGCCCGAGTCCACAACTGGTTTTCCCGGTCCGCACGAAACTGGTCGCCATACAGCTTTGTAAATCTGGCACCCATCCATTTGCCTTTGCGGAGATCGTAGAGATCGATCACGCTGTACCATTCCTTCGTATCCGTTCGATAGTAAAGGACAAAGTGGCTTATATGCTCTATCTCCTTATGCTCCTCATAGTTCACGAGAAGGACGTTCTCCGGAATGACCTTCATCACTTCCGGAGGAATCCGTTTGGCAAGGTGGTCGTCGAATGCGGGCGTGTACGTCTTGGGCGTTACCGGAGAGCCATAAATGTCTCGGCTAATCAATCCATTCACCTTCACGCACCAGAGACGCACGATTACCTCATAGAGCTCATCTCTGCACGTATCGTCCGAAATGCCTTTCTCCTTCCACTCCTTATGACACCTGTTTCCTTGATTGATCAATTCCCGAATCTCCCGCTCCGCTCGAAGATCACCGCCATAACCTGCATGGTTTCGTTGGTGAGTGCCTAACGATTGGAATTCGTTATAGAAGACATCGACGGATATGGTTTCCTTATCTTTCATGCCAGGGACGTCAAATAACGCGAGCTGCACCGCCATGGTTACTTCCTCCCCGTGATGGGATATTCCATGGGAACTTTCTGATGAACATCACGGATATAATCGGCGAATACCCAGCGGCCGTTTTTCTTCCGGTAATGCGCTATGTTTCGGAGAATCAGGAAGTCCATCATCAGACGATGGCCGATTATAAATAATCGGCTGCCTGGAACGATCTTCCCTTCCTCCGCCCTTGTTACGGATTGAAAAAGAAGTGTTTGTGCAACAAGAATAGTGTCCGGATAGCCTGCTTCAAATTTCTGGATCGCATCGAGTAAGAACCGTCGGAATTGAATTTTGCCGAGGTTGTAATAACCGAGATACGGAAGAAAGTGCAGGACATAGGTGCCGTCTTTTCGCCGACTCACGATGAAATACCGATTAAGGTATCGGCCCCTGCACTTCGCTTGTAAGCAAAGGCTCAAGGTCATCAATGGAAGTAAAATAGCGATGCAGATAGGAAACAGGATGATCGTAAAAACAATCGTTATGAATAGCACCAAAAAGGTTGTCATATGAATACCTCCATTGTTGAAATGAGAGGGATCAGTCATGTTGCCATGAAATGAATATCACCAAGGCACACCAATACGACAATCCCTAAACCATTCGAATTTCCTCCTCGGTGAATAAAAAGAGGAGACGGCACCTTGCTTGCCATCTCCCCTATTACCCCCGTCTCTACGCAACGATTTCACTTCGAAGATCAGCCTTTTTGACGACTTCGGCCACAAAATATTGTGTACCTGGTTCGTCAAAAGCCT
Source organism: Paenibacillus alkaliterrae (assembly GCF_021532375.1). Classification (GTDB taxonomy): domain Bacteria; phylum Bacillota; class Bacilli; order Paenibacillales; family Paenibacillaceae; genus Pristimantibacillus; species Pristimantibacillus alkaliterrae. The sequence continues at coordinate 5,524 of NZ_JAKGAP010000091.1, read as the reverse complement.
CGATCGATTCCGCGTTGTCGATATAAACCGGATAAGTCTTGTTCTGCACCCGGTTCAACAGACCTGCAAGCTCGATCGAGCAACGAATTTTCTCGGAATTCGACAGCGAGCTGTATGCGGTTTGCTCTTCTCCGTAGGTAATGCTGAAGTCGAGCATCATTTCGCCGGTGGTTCCGGAATACTTGAACAACTGGATTTTAGCCAGGTTCATGAAGGAATTCACGTAAGCGACCTGCATTTCCACATACTGAAGCATGAAGTTTTTGAGGGATTGAATACTCACCTTCTTCTCTTCCGCTTCGGATACTGTTTCTCCGTAGATTTCGTGCTGCTCATCCAAGTCCTTCGCCATTTTAAGCTTTGCAGCACGTCCGTTCACAATGGCAGTAAGACTTTCGATCTCGGCCTGTTTCTCCGCGATCGTCCGGCCCCTCTCTTCTTGGAACGCACGCATGGCTTCCTTGTTATCGTTGGTCCTCCTATCGATCTCCGCTGCCAGTTGAATCCCCTCTTGCTTGATAGCCTCGCATTGCTGTTGAAGCTCGATCATGCTCGTTCTCCGATTTGAGAATTCAGCTTGCGCTTCCGCTTCGGTGTGCGCATGACGGCACGCCGGGCATTGGTCGCCAGCCTTCGGAAGAGGTTCACTCTTTAGCAGTTTGAATTTCTTATATCGCTCGTCAAACATAAAGCGAAGCTCGGCTTGTCGTCCCAGGAGCGGGCTGAGGTCATGCTGGTCGACCTGATCGCCTCCGGCAATGAACAGGGTGAATTCCTCCTTCAAGGTATTCAGGTACTGCACATCCTCCTCCACAATCCGCATCGGGACGTCGAGCATGCTTTGAATCCGAAGGTAATCAATCTTCCCCTGGATGTTCTTGAGTGATTTCTCCAATTCGTTGATTTCGCTGCGAAGGTTTTTCAGCGTAAGGTCTGGATTGATCATGTCTAGCAATTCAATCCGCACCTGATCTTCTTCATCCAGCTTGGCCAGTACGTCAGCATGATTGAGTTTGGGCAGCATCGACACTAGCAAGTTACGTGCATTAGTCGGCTCCGTGATCGCAATCGTACCGAAATAGCCAGGGACAAAAATGCTGAGAAAGAGCTCCATCGGACCCAGCAAGCCGTCAAAGTCGTACTGTTTGGCGTCATGCCCGTTTAGATACAAGGAAGTGACCTTCCCTTTGCGGATCCTGCAGAAGTCGTATCGGGTGAGTGTGCCGTCACTTGAAGGCATCTCTACACCGATAACTACTTTCGTTTCTTTGGCGCCAGCGTTCTTCAGACGGTCGAAAATGTCTTTCGTTCGCCCGGAGAGGTCGCAGCCGTAGAAACACCAGGCTATCGCTTCGGAGATCGTCGTCTTCCCTTTACCGTTACCACCGCTGATCCGGTTGATTCGGCCGAAGTCGAATGACCGTTTCGTCCGGTGCAGCTTGAAACCGGAGATCTCTGCATCAACGATTTGCATTTTAATTACCTCCCCGAGGAACGTAATGTCCTGTTTCCCGAAGACTTACATAATTGTTGTCAGCAATAATCACATGATCCAGTAACTCAATTCCGATAATCTCACCTGCTTCTGCAATTCGCCGAGTAAGGGAAATGTCTTCTGGAGAAGGTGTAGGATCACCCGAAGGGTGATTGTGGCATGCAATTATCGAAGCCGCTCCCCGGCGAATAGCTGCTTTAAATACCTCCCTGGGATGAACCAATGCGCTATTCAGGGTGCCGATGGATATGGTTTCCTGACCTATCACAACATTCTTCGTATTAAGGAATACTGCAACGAAGTGTTCTTTATCATAAAACTTCAGGTCATATATCAATTCCTGAATGTCTTTTGGAGTACGGATTACCCATTTATCGGAGATAACCATTCTACCGATTCGTCGCGCCATTTCAAATACCGCCAACAAATGAAAGCTTTGCTTTTCATTAAGTCCAAATAACGTTGAAAGTTCGTATTCGGATAGAGATGCTAGATAAGGCAGCCCTTTTTGAAGAATGTCATCCACTGTCAAGGACAAGGACTTATCCCGCATAAGAGGCTCCAAAATCATAATTAGCAATTCTTTATTGGATAGCGTACCGGCGTTGCAAGTCAGAAAGAAATTGTCCCTAACTTCCTTAACGGCAGATTTGTTCAGCACCGCAAGATTACTATACATACCAATTACCTCCTGGGATTCGTAATATGAAAAAAGGGGCGCAGCGCACCCCCAATGTTCCAACGACTACTTCCGTGAGCTGAGCTGACCGATAACGGTGCACTGCTTCAGAGTTTCGCGTTTCTTCGTCAATCGGGAACATTTCATCATCAAAAGCATTTGTTGTTTACTCATACTAATTCGCCCATACCACGCCCGGGGAAGCCCCGGTGCCAAATGGCAGTGGGCTTCCTCCCTACATCATGGTTTTTTGTGAAACCTTCCAATTACCTCCAACTTCTTGCCTGTGTTGCATTCGATCGCAGCCGCCGGTTAACCGGCGGCGTTAATATCGAATTGAATCTGAGCGTTCGGCCGAGTATGCCCGAGCAAATTATGCTTCAGGTCCTCGAGCCAAACCGAAAATCGGTGATGCTGGATCGCCTTCTTTACATCCTTGCACCGGACTTCAAAATGATAGATGCCCGGCTTTATGGGAAAGAAAGAATAGCGGTTCTGCTTCTCCTCTTTCGTCCAGATTTGCGGTGACGACTCCTGGAATCCATAAAGAGAATGGAATTCCTCAACATGGACGACAGCCTGCATCCAGTAAACGGTTGTTGGCTCGTACTGGCTGACTGTATAGAACCATTCGGCTAGCAATCGCTCAAAACCGCTCTTATCGGTGTTTCCGTCTGCTTGCTGCCAACGGATCCAAAAGAACGATCGTTCCTTATTGCTAATGCCCGGCCTATATTCCACCTGCAGAAGATGATCGCCGATGGAGCGGGTCCAGTGATTGTGCTTCTTGGCATCCGGGTGAAGCTTCAGTTGTTCAAAAGCATCCAATATACCGTCAAGCGGTAAATCGAGCCTCCATTTGAAAGCAACATATTGCAGCTTCATAGGCTCACGCCCCTAACTTGATACCCTGGGCGATAGTCGTGCCAAGAGGAAGCAAACCCCGATAGTTCTTCCCAGCCGCCAAAATGACAGCGTCGCTTGCCTCAAATCCTTCCTCCTGCAGCTGTTCGTTTATCAGTGAACCCCATATAAGCAGTTCAGCAGGAGTGAGATCGAGAACACTCGCGGGAACAAGATAGGTACCCACTTCAACTTTGACCAAACCTTCGCCAGTCAGGGAATACACCGTTTCGCCGTAATTCTTCGCGAGCTCCAAGTTCTCACCCATGCGCGCTTCGAATCCGCCAAGATTGAGCAGGAGACATACCTTCTTTTGTTCATGTTTCATTCCAATTACCGCCCTTCGGTTCAGTTTTGTCATGCCGGTACTGCGAAGACCCCGATTTTGAGGGGGACGTCGTGCTTGATAAAGAGAGCGAGCAGCGACTTTTCGTAGAAATCAGCATCCTCATCCGTAAGCTGTTTGCCGCGACTGCCGACGATAACGGCGATAGGCTGGCTCTTGACCACATCAAAGAAAATGGTTTCCTTCCGGCCGTCCCGCTCCACGAAAGCACATCCACCGCATACCATGCTTTGGTTGAGCTGAATCGAAACCTGTTTGATCATGCGAATTACCTCCTAATTTGGGCATAAAAAAAGAAGACGCCAGAGACGCCTTCTAATTACCATCCAATATGATGTTATTAAGCCGTATCCTACGCGGGAGATACGTTTTTAGAAACGAAGTCCTGAATAGAAAATTTACCTTTCAGGTCTTTAAGCGAAACCTCGACTTTGCCGACGATGTTCAGATTCGCGAGATGTTTTGCATATCCCGCTATCATTGCACCATCGCCTAACAAGATTTGCTGTCCCTCTTCGCAGCCACATACTTCAGCAGGCACATCGGTAACGACCAACACGCCGCCGTCATAAGGGCGTTCGCTCTTAATGAACATAGTTTGAATCTCTCCTCTACAACGGTCACAGCGAGACATAAACATCCCTCCTATGACTTAATTTTATCATGGGTTTTGAATTACTCCAAACAATTGCTACGAATTAACCGAAGACTAAATGATCGACTACAATCCAAGTACCGATGATCCAAGCAATCAGTATGAGAGCCTGTACACGGTCGCATTTTTTTGTTGGCATCCTTCTCCACCATCCTCAAAAAATAGAATTATAAATTGCCTCCCGTCGGAATGTATTTCGTGTAGCGGGCGCGATCGGCGGGGAAAACTGTTTTGACGATAAACCGGGTACCGGTCTTCATCAGTACAACAACCACGCAATAATCACCCGATACAGCAGGTCCGACAACGATGCGTTCAGGTTCAGGGTTACGTCCCTTTTTAGAGCCTTCTCGTCCATTTTCGCCACTATCATAGCCCTCAACGATCTGTCCATTGGAAATTGCCCACAGGATATCCAGTTCGTTAAACACGCGATCCGCATAAGTATCATTGTTATAACGGTCGTTGATGTAATGAGGAGAGATCGTGGTTTGATAGCCGTCCTGTCTGTTAACGCCCTTGCGGATACACTCCAGTTCTTGTGACCAGTATTTTTTCATGTGATCCACGTGCTTATTACCTCCTTTGCCAGATAGTAGACAAAAAAATAGCCCGAATGCTAAAAAAGGCACGTCCAAATAAAGAGATTGGACTGCACTTTCTGCTTCATGGCTACACTGCTTATTGTTGCTGTAAAGCAACGCTCCTTCTCCGCTGAATGAGAGACGGCGGAGATAATTAATGTTTATTCGTAATACCCTTAGTATATCGGAAATACTGGGGACGAGCAATAGAAAAGGTATTAGGTGACATTGGCGCAACTGATTTTTTCTGTAGAGGCTGAAAGACAGTTTCGTATGTTCGAAGAAAATAAAGTATTAGACTCGAGTTGTTGATTTGACGCGATTTTCGATTTAGAAAGACATTAGCTTTTGAAAAATAAGTATTAGACTGAAAACCCCAATGAGGCACTCCACTAAGAGAAATCTGAAAATAAAGTATTAGACTGATAATTTTAACCTCATGGTTTAGTTACGACAGTATTGTAAACACTCTAATTAAGGGGTGACGCCATGATTGATTACCATTGGAGAGCCTATTTCCGTAAAGCGAGCAAAGGCGATCCAGAAGAAGAAAAACGGCTAATCGACTATTTCAAAACTCACAATACCTTGCCGCCAACCGAATCTTACGTGGAAGAAAATTTGCATGGCAAAAATCTAAAAGAACAATCGGAGGTCCGGCCATAAAGCCGGGCTTTTTTCTGCCCGTTAGAGCCGACAGTCTACAACTTTATTTTCTTCTGACAGAAGATTGATGGTATGGTCATCGTTACTGAGAGCGTAAATAACTTGATTCTTGCAAAAATAATAATCTGAACTTAAAACAGACAGACTGGTAGTGTTAGCGGTCTTAAGGGTGTTATGAGATCATCTTCAGATCTCG
>NZ_JAKGAP010000090.1 GCF_021532375.1 Paenibacillus alkaliterrae | reverse complement strand
AGCTAATAAGGTTTCAGCAAACCTGACTTTCGTATCCAGTTTTCAAGGCGCAAAACCTTGAGTACATGGTTGTGTCTTTTCTGAAGCGATTCGGGAAACATAATCATCGAAAAACACTGTTTGGTGGCGATGGCGGAGGGGAACCACGCGTTCCCATACCGAACACGACCGTTAAGCCCTCCAGCGCCAATGGTACTTAGACCGCAGGGTCTTGGGAGAGTAGGACGTCGCCAAGCACGAGAGACCTATCGCATGTTATGCGGTAGGTTTTTTGTTTTCTGCATAACAATAAAGACCTTAGAAAGCTCTGTGAGAGGATCTAAGGCCTTTCATTTAACGACGATAATAGGAGGCTTCCCGTGCCTGAAGTCTTAATATGCCATCCTTAGGCTCCTTACGGAAGGTGAAGGACAATAGAAGACGAGGAATTAGGAGCCATAAATGCCAGCTTACGATACTGATCATAAGAGATTCATTAATCCACGGGTAAAGTATTGCAATCGCGCATAAACCAATCCAGAATAGATGGCGATGTACACGGCGGAACAACGTTAGCTTAATATCGTTTGCAGGCTTAAAGCCAATCCATGGCGGATTTATTCTCCATATCCATTTACGGTCTGCAGCTTCATCTACACGAATAAAGGTAAGAAGAATGATTGCAATATGAACCACTTGAACTAGTGCAAAGCCGAATAACCAGGAGAATAGGCCGTCCATTTGATACATAAGCATTTGAAAGGCTAATAATATGGCGGCAATGAGCATGTGACTTTGAATAAGCTCGGGTCTGATTACTTTTCGCTTAACAAGCTGATATTGATAAATGGTTGCATTTTGCTGATCGGATAAAGGTTGACGCATCACTAAACGTCCTTTCTGTTTGAGACATACAGGTCTCTCGATAACTATATCGGCTTTTTTTCATGAAGTATCCATAGCCATGCAAAACATTTTTGCAAATGATGTAACCAGCAGCCCATATAAAGCATACGATATATAAATATTTGAAATGGGCTATGAAACAAGTATAAAAAGATAGACTTTGTGCCATACTAATAGCCATATAGGAACGTAAGAGAAAGCGGGGATTGCTATGAACGATAATCTCGAGCACCATTGCGTAATTTGCGGTGAGCATAAGGCTGAAGGACAAGGGATTCGTATTGTATCCGGCTTTATATGTGAAAGCTGTGAGAAGGAAATGGTTCGTACGGATGTTAGGGATGCGAAATATCCTTTTTTCATTCATCAGATGAAACAAATATTTTTGGAGAAAAATGCTTGAGTGGTTTCTGACGACAGAAGCTGCTCTTTTTTTATGTTTCATTTCAGGTACAATAGAGCATAAAGAACCAATTGGTTTATAAACCGAAAGGAATGTCCTAATAAAATGGAGCCTTTTTTCTCGCCTATTCTAAATGCTCTAATTAAACATGCTCAAAACAGACCAGCCGGCTTTCATGTTCCCGGTCACCGTTATGGACAAGCGCTGCAACAAGATTTTCAATTAAAGGAACCAGCCGCACATCCAGCGGTATGGTTCACTTCTATTATGCAGCTAGATGTGACTGAGCTGTCGTCAACCGATGATTTGCATCACCCTGAAGCTTCGATATTAGAAGCGCAACAACTGGCTGCCAGGACATTCGGTGCGGAGGAGACTTTTTTCCTCGTCGGAGGGAGTACATCGGCTAATATCGCATTGCTGCTCACTTTATGCGAACCTGGCGAAAAAATAATTGTACAACGCAACGTCCATAAGTCGGTCATAAATGGACTCAAACTATCTGGAGCAGTTGCCGTTTTTTTGTCTCCGCAAGTCGGTCAACGCTCCGGTCTCGCTACCATCCCCACTGTTGAACAGGTTGGCGATGCACTGCGTTTATATCCGGATGCCAAGGCTGTATTATTGTCCAGTCCGAACTATTATGGCATGGGAGTCAGATTAAAGCCATATGCCGAGCTTGTTCATAAGAGTGGTATACCGCTGGTCGTTGATGAAGCGCATGGCGCCCATTATGGATTTCATCCCGATCTCCCGCAATCTTCGTTAGCGGATGGAGTTGACGCAGTCGTACAATCGGCACATAAGACATTGCCAACCTTAACAATGGGGGCCATGCTCCATGTGCAGGGCAACAGGATAGACAGGGAAATTTTACGTCAATCATTAGCTATGATTCAGAGCTCCAGCCCGTCTTTTCCTATTCTTGCCTCCATCGATATTTCCCGAGCAATGATCGATTCCTTAGGCAACCGGATGTTTGAGCAAAGCATAGCCGCAGCGGCTTCTTTCCGAGATTGGTTAAGGCAGCAATCCACGGCTATTGAAGAAATCGAATATGATATTATGGCTATGGAAACGGATGAGTCAACAACCCATTATACCGACCCTCTGAGAGTCGTTATTTATGATAGCAGCAGCAGGTTGTCTGGATTTGAGCTGCAGCGCAGGCTAGAGCAATACGGTTGTTTTGCTGAGATGGCCGACCCGCGTTATGTTGTACTTGTTTTCGGTATACAAGCATCTTTGGAAGATAACGAGAAGCTTCAGCATGCGATAGAGGTGATTAATGAGGAATGCCAATCATCAGCTAAGGCTTCGCATAAGGAAGACAATGCTTACGCACAAATGTATATATCGGAGAGAACTGCAACAGTAACTGCAGGTATATCAGACCCTGTTTCGTTTTCGAGAGAGCGGTTTAATAATCAACACGTCGAACGTATAAATTTGACCGAAGCTCAACTGCGAATTTCCGCCGAGATGGTTACCCCATATCCGCCTGGGATTGCTATCTTAAACCCGGGAGAAATCATTACGAGCATGAATATTGAGCAGATTAGGCTCTTATCGGAAGCAGGGGCTAAATTTCAAGGAGCAGCTGATCCAACGATGCAAACTATAGCCGTTTATCACAAAAAAGATGAAAACAACGTATAGATGTAATGAGAAGTAATTGTTCATTGTACAAGACACTGGGCTTTGTTAAGATAGAAGAATGAATCATTAACTTAAATGTTAGGAGAAACTCTAGCTTGAAAAAGGGTATTTTTATTACGATAGAGGGCGGCGAAGGAGCAGGCAAATCAACACTGATTGAGCTCCTTTCGAATACGATGGTTGAAAGGGGAATATCGGTCGTCACGACGAGAGAGCCCGGAGGTATCCCGATTGCTGAACAAATTCGTTCCGTTATATTAGATCGAAGCCATGTCACCATGGATGCAAGGACCGAGGCATTGCTGTATGCGGCTGCTCGAAGACAGCACTTGGTGGAACGGGTTGTTCCTGCTTTAGAGCGGGGGAATATCGTGATTTGCGATCGATTCGTCGACAGCAGTCTGGCTTATCAAGGCCACGCAAGAGGGCTGGGCATGGATGAAGTGCGGGCAATTAACCGTTTCGCCATCCAAGATGTCATGCCTGATTTGACACTTTATATGGATGTATCTCCAGAGGTCGGACTTTCAAGAATTGCGCAAGCTGCGGAGAGAGAAGTGAATCGTCTTGATTTGGAGAAGTACTCCTTCCATGAGCGTGTTCGAGAAGGCTATCTGATGCTTTTGAAGCAATATCCGGATCGAATCTTGCGAATAAATGCAGAACAAAGTCCAGAAATGGTGCTTTATGACGTATTGGCGGCAATTGATCATCGTTTTGCAGGATTTTTTGCAACAGATGTCAAACTTTAAGAGAAGGACTTTTTGCATAACGAATAAGACATCATCAATCAATAACCTATTCTAATAGTAGTCAAGGGGGAATGAAGATGAAATTAGTAATCGCGGTTATTCAAGATAAGGATAGCAACCGGTTATCCAATGCACTCGTGCGTGAAGGATTTAGAGCGACTAAGCTCGCAAGTACAGGCGGATTTCTACGTGCAGGGAATACTACATTCATGATCGGTATAGAGGATGAGCGCGTGCACGAAGTGCTGCAAGTCATTAATTCAAATTGCAAAGTACGAGATCAATTAGTGACACCGGTATCTCCGATGGGAGGATCTACCGATTCATACATCCCGTTCCCTGTCGAAGTGCAGGTTGGAGGGGCAGCCGTATTCGTCGTTCCAGTCGAGCGTTTCGAACATTTTTGAACGGGCGTGACCAAATATGAAAATTGATCAAGGCTTCCGGCCGCTAGGTCGGAACCATGCAAATAGTGATTCGGGGGCAAAGCAGGTTCTGCCGAGAAATTTTGCCGATGTCATGATCCAACAAGACGCGAATCGAACGCATGAACAATTGCAGCAGAAGCTGCAGGATATTCATAAACAAGGCGATCGGCTAGCTAAAATCATGACGGTTCGCGAGCTTAAGCTGTATCGTCAAATGATTAAGCAGTTTTTGGAGGATACGGTCAGACATGGCGTCGTTCTGAAGGAAGTTAAGGGATTTGATCGGAGAGGCCGTATTAAACGCTACAAGCTGCTTGACGAGATTGATGCCACGCTTGTTTCAATGGCGGAGGATTTGCTGGACAGCGAGCAGGGTAGAATAGATTTACTTCATAAGATCGGTGAAATCCGAGGTCTTCTTATTAATTTGTTGTTCTGATGAAGGAAAGGTAAGGAACGGTTATGAGCCTTGAACAAATTTCCGGGCAGTGGAAGGCGCAGCGTATTTTGAGGCACGCTCTGCAAAGTGGAAAAGTATCTCACGCGTATTTATTTAACGGACCTTCGGGAACGGGAAGAATGGCCATGGCGCGACAATTTGCTAAAGCGTTGTTCTGTACGTCAGAAGGTGTAGATGCTTGCGGAATTTGTCTGGAGTGTCGAAAATTCGAGCATGGCAACCAAACTGATTTGACAACTATTGCACCGGAAGGCCAATCGATCAAAATCGACCAAATTCGCGAGCTTCAACGTGACTTTTCGTATCGCAACAGCGGTACCAGGCGAAAAGTATATATGATTGAGAAAGCAGATAAGATGACGATGCAGGCTGCTAACAGCTTGCTTAAATTTTTGGAAGAACCAATATCGCCGGTCGTTGCCATTTTGATAACGGATAATGGACAAGCTGTACTTCCCACGATACGGTCTCGTACACAGTGGGTGCCCTTTCTGCCAATGTCGCCTGAAAGTATGCTGAATGCGCTTATTGCTGAAGGGGCTCCGCCAACGTTAGCACGCACCGTTGTTCAATTAACTTCGGGATTGGACGGTGCTAGACAATTTCTCCAACAGAATCAGTTTGCAGAAATCAGAAACCTAGTGATACAATTAGGCAAGGAGAGTTTGACCCGATTCACCGCGGCGATGATCACTGCCCAGCAACAGCTGTTTAAGACAGATTTAGCGGAACATACACAAATGCTGTTGTCGCTATTGGTTTTATGGTTTAAAGATTTGATTCAGTTCCAGGCCGGAAGGCATGACAATATCGTTTTTATAGAACAGTTGGAATGGATAAGCAAGCATGCCTTTAATCGATCCATCGCAGGATGGGTGTGCTGCATAGAGCATACGCTCGAAGCGAGCAAGCGTATGCGAGCGAATGTTGCGCCACAGCTCGCATTTGAGCAACTATTGGTAAACCTACAGGAGGGCTAATCCTTGTATAATGTCGTCGGTGTTCGCTTCAAGAAAGCGGGCAAGATCTATTACTTTGATCCGGTCGAGCATCCCGTGGATAAGGAGCAACATGTTATTGTTGAAACAGCACGCGGAATCGAATACGGTAAAGTGGTGGTGGGACAGAAGCAAGTCGGTGAATCGGATGTCGTCCTTCCTCTTAAGAAAGTGATTCGTATTGCTAGCGATGTCGATGCAAAAGTAGTCGAAGAAAATCGATCAGCAGCCAAAAATGCGTTTGTCACTTGTCTGGAGAAGATTAAAGGTCATCAGCTCCGCATGAAGCTGGTGGACGTAGAATTTACGTTTGACCGCAATAAAATTATTTTTTATTTTACGGCAGAGGGCAGAGTTGACTTCCGTGAGCTCGTTAAGGATCTGGCAAGCGTATTTCGTACTAGAATTGAGCTTCGTCAAATCGGCGTTCGAGATGAGGCGAAGATGCTTGGCGGAATTGGTCCATGCGGGCGCGTCCTTTGCTGCTCCTCATGGCTGGGTGATTTCGAGCCTGTCTCGATCAAGATGGCCAAGGATCAGAACCTTTCGCTTAATCCTACGAAGATATCCGGATTATGCGGTCGTCTCATGTGCTGCCTGAAGTATGAGCATGACAATTACGAGAGCATTCGTGAAGAGCTTCCTGCAATTGGAAAGCTCGTTGTCACCTCGTACGGGGAAGGTAAAGTTACCGGTATTAACACATCCACAAAAAGTGTGTATGTGCAATTATTCGATACACCAGGTAAACCGAAAGAACTGCCGATGGATGATGTTGTCATCAAGTAATGGCAGAGTGCGATTCTCACGGGTGAGGTAACACTCGCTCATGAAGCTCTGGGGTGGGAACTTGGAGAAGAAAGATATATTCGTAAAGATGGACGAGATGGATAAGCAAGTCGGTGTGTTTCATACTGAGCTTGGATCACTGAAGCAGAAGATAAAAGAACTGCTTGAAGAGAATAAGCGTCTAAGCGAGGAAAATGATCAACTGCGTCAGCTGTTTAAGAGAGAAGCGGAGCTGGAGCGCGAAGTCATTCGAACGCCGGCCAAGAGGAAACAAGCCGTTACGGGTCAGGAATCACCAGTTGCTGCCCTACATGCATTAGCAGACTCGGGTGTAGCCATCGGAGAAGGCCATGACAACTTAACCCGCTTGTATCATGAAGGATTCCACATCTGTAACGTATACTACGGACATTTGCGGACGGAGGGTGACTGTTTATTCTGTTTATCCTTTCTAAATAAATAGTGGAATCCGTATCGACATGCCGTCCTTGCCGCAAAGGGCGGTATTTTTTTAATTCTATAAGAATGTATATACTGTAGAACAAAAAGGAGCGGCTTTAACGTGTCTGAACCCATTACTTTAGCAGAAAACGAACGGCTTGATGATTTAATGACGGAATCAGGCCTGAAAATCATACAAAGCAGAGAAGTGTTCAGCTTCTCTCTTGATGCTGTACTTCTCTCTCGCTTTGCAAGTGTGCCGAAATATGGCCGTATCGTTGATTTGTGCACGGGAAACGGTGTCATTCCCATGCTTCTGTCAGATCGAACGCAAGCGCGGATTGATGCGGTCGAGATTCAACCGAGATTGGCAGATATGGCGAGAAGAAGCGTAGCGCTAAATGGACTCACAGAAAAAATTACAATTATAGAGCAGGACTTACGTTTGTATCCTAAGCTTGCTGGGAATGGTATATATGATGCGGTTACCGTTAATCCCCCATATATGCCGGTGACGGCTGGCGAACAAAACGAAAATGAGCATTATGCCATTGCCAGGCACGAAATTCATTGCACGCTGGAGGATGTAGCGGAAGTGTGCTCACGCCTCGTCCGTCCCGGGGGGAAAGTAGCGATGGTGCACCGTCCTTCACGGTTGCTTGATATCGTGGAAACGATGCGGAAATGGAGACTGGAGCCGAAACGCATTCAATTCGTTCATCCTCATGTGAAAGCGGAGGCTAATATGATTTTAATAGAAGCGATTCGGGATGGAAAACCTGATATTAAACTCCTTCCGCCGATTATGGTTTATGAGAATGGGGTGCAGATCGTTTGAATATACAGAAAAGCTTCTCAGAAGCCGCACAGCGGCTCACCGGCAGCTTATACTTAGTCGCAACGCCCATAGGCAACCTGGAGGACATGACTTTTCGGGCTGTACGCACGCTGAAAGAGGTGCAGCTTATTGCCGCCGAGGATACGAGGCAAACAAGAAAGCTGCTCACGCATTTTGAGATAAGCACCAGAACGGTAAGCTATCATGAGCATAATAAACGAGCAAGCGGTTCGGAGCTGATTCGGCTGCTGCTGGAAGGGCAGTCGATTGCGCTGGTCAGCGATGCGGGACTGCCGGCCATTTCGGATCCTGGCGCTGATCTTGTAAAAGAAGCGGTGGAAAATCAGATTCCTGTTATTCCTGTTCCAGGCGCGAATGCGGCATTGTCTGCGCTAATCATGTCAGGAATACCAACCGAACGTTTTTTATTTGCAGGCTTTCCACCGCGAGATCGTAAATCGTTAATGAAATGGCTGGGTGATGTGAAGGGCCGGAAGGAAACGCTTCTCTTCTATGAATCCCCGCACCGTATCGGTAAAACGCTCGACGCTCTATTGGAATGCTTGGGCAATCGGTCCATTGCTTGCATAAGGGAGCTAACCAAACGGCATGAAGAGGCTGTAAGAGGGCATATATCGGAATGTATTGAATGGTTTGCGGACAATCCGCCGCTCGGCGAGTTTTGCATCGTCGTAGAAGGAATAGACGAAGCCGTATCTCAAAAACAAGCTTTAGAAGGAGCCTGGTGGTCGGAGCTTGATCTTGCTGCTCATGTCGCGCATTATGAGGAGCAATACGATCGTAAGGAGGCTATTAAGAAGGCGGCGCTTGATCGCGGGCTGCCGAAGCGGGACGTCTATAATGAAGTAAACCGTTAGTGCCCGAAAATGCCCGGCTAGTTATAGAACAAAAAAAGACCTTCCTGGCCGGGTTCTAGCGCAGGAAGGTATCAAGGAGTATAAAAAGGTTAGAATTAACAAGTTGATAAGTACAGTATAACCTATTTTTATTATTTTGTCACAGGTGCAGGCATCTCTGATAGACAAATATGGCAAACAATTTTTCCTTTAAAGTAGGATACGTTCTCCGCATTGCCGCAGAAGATACAAGCTGGCTCGTATTTCTTCAGCATGATGCGCTCGCCGTCTACATAAATTTCAAGTGCGTCCTTTTCGCCAATACCGAGTGTACGGCGCAATTCGATCGGAATAACAACGCGTCCCAGCTCATCAACCTTGCGAACAATACCTGTAGATTTCATCATAATCTATCATTGCCCCTCTCAAATTGTGTTTCGTCATCGTTCGACATTGTTCTTGCTTTTATGATTACTATAATACCAACGATTACCAGAATAGTCAACTGGGAATATTGCTTCAAATAGCTGATGTTATAAGCATTTGACTAGTTAATAGGCTCATATTACTCTGTAATAGAATACAACAGCTTCGACATTTTGGAAACTAATATACGACACTATTCGACATTCCCAATGCTCTTTGTGTCGAAAATATGAACAAAGGAGATGAGAAACGATGAAGGAACAGTTGACGGAAGAAAAGGTGTTTAAGGACCCCATACATCATTATATTTATGTTCAGGACCAGACCATTTGGGACTTAATTAATACGAAAGAGTTTCAGCGTCTTAGAAGAATACGCCAGTTAGGCGCCTCTTATTTGACGTTCCATGGTGCGGAGCATAGCCGATTTTCGCATTCGCTTGGCGTATATGAAATTACGCGTAAAATCATTTCGCAATTCGAACGCAACGGCTACCCGGATTGGCCTGCCGAGGAACGGCTGGTCTCACTTTGCGCCGCACTCTTGCATGACGTTGGCCACGGTCCGTTCTCCCATTCTCTAGAGGAAGTATTCGATACGGATCATGAGGAATGGACATGCAAGATATTGCTTGAAAATACGGAAATCAACCGCGTGCTGCGTGCGGTATCGGATGATTTTCCTAATCAGGTTGCCGCCGTCATTCAAAAGACCTATCCAAAGCCTATCGTCGTAAGTCTCATTTCAAGTCAAATGGATGCAGACCGCATGGACTATTTGCTCAGAGATGCTTATTTTACCGGCGTTAATTACGGTACATTCGATTTGGAGCGCATCTTGCGCGTACTCCGGCCTTATAAAGGACAAATTGTAGTTAAGGAAAGCGGCATGCACGCGGTAGAGCATTATTTAATGTCGCGTTACCAGATGTATTGGCAAATATACTTCCACCCCGTTACAAGAAGCTCGGAAATTATATTACGTCAAATATTTCGTAGAGCCCAAGAGCTTTATGTGGGTGGCTATTCCTTTGAATGGATGCCGAATTCGCTGAAGGGCTTGCTTCATAACACGATGACCGTGCATGATTATTTAAAGCTCGACGAAGCACTCGTTCAGACTGTGTTCACGCAATGGCTCGATGAACGAGATTCCTTGTTAAGAAATTTATGCGACCGGTTCTTGAACCGCCGATTATATAAATACATAACCATCGATAACCCTGACGAAACACTGTTAAATGAGATAAGCGATTGTCTTTCTTCTATTGGAATGAATCCGGATTATCACATGGAGATCGATTTCCCGTTCGACTTGCCTTACGACGTTTATCGACCGGATAAAAAAGAAGGCGAAAATAAAGAAAAAGCGCCGATTTTGTTGTTACATGGCAAGGATGAAATTAGCGAAATATCTGCTAAATCCGACATTATTCGATCCATTACCGGTTTGCATCAAGGGCGGTACCATTTGTACTATCCGGAGGAGCCGCTTCGGGAGTCCGTTCATTTGCTGCCCGACCGGATAAAGAAACTATTCAAATTAGATTAAAGGAGTCTAACATCGATATGACATTACTGTTTGATACCCATACTCACCTGGATTCGCCTAAGTTCGAGGAGGATCGGGAGGGCGTTATCGCGCGTGCGAGAGAAGCGGGCGTGCACATGCTTGTGAATATAGGCTTTAATCGCGAAACGATCCCGACCACGATGGCGCTTGCCGAGCAATACGATTTTATTTATGCGGCGGTTGGCTGGCATCCGGTTGACAGTATAGATATGACGCCGGAGGATCTGGATTGGATAGAACACCTTTGCAACCATAGGAAAGTGGTGGCCATAGGCGAGATTGGACTTGACTATCACTGGGATACATCACCCAAAGAAGTACAGCACCGTGTATTTCGAGAGCAAATCAGGCTAGCCCGCAAGGTTGGCAAGCCGATTGTGATCCACAATCGCGATGCTCATGAGGATATCGTCCGTATATTGCAGGAGGAGAATGCTTCGGAAATTGGCGGGGTCATGCACTGCTTCTCGGGAAGCTGGGAGACGGCCAAGCAATGCCTCGATATGAACTTTTATTTATCGTTTGGAGGACCTGTAACCTTCCAAAACGCACGGGTGCCAAAAGAGGTGCTGAAAAGGGCACCGCTCGACCGGATTTTGATAGAAACGGACGCCCCTTACTTGGCGCCGCATCCTTTCCGGGGGAAAAGAAATGAGTCCGCTTATGTGGTAAAAGTAGCAGAGACGGCAGCTGAATTATTGGGCAAAACAGTCGAAGAAATAGGTGCAATTACGACTGAAAACGGTAGAAAATGTTTTGGCATTATCTAAAAACAGGTGATACAAAGAGAATTACGGACCTTTATCGCGTAAAAAGTGATTTTTATCTCGATAATCGCTTATTTTTTACCTCTTTATTCACCTTTTTCGCTTAAATCGTCTTTTATCGTATCTTTACAATTCACCTCGTATGAGGGTATGATTCATTTCAGAGCATAACATTTTGTATTGGATTTCCAGTTTGCGCTTAATCTCCAAGTTGGAGAGCGGGGGAACCAGATGCGGGAAAATAAGTACCGTATTTTGAATTCTTCAGGGGTGAATTTCGGAGCCTTTGCCATGAGCATTGTACTTCGTCTAGGGCGTCTCTCTTGCCCGAACCCGTCAGCTAACCTCGTAAGCGTTCATAGAGAGTGATCAACCTCGTGCATCCATTTTTCTGTATCCCAGAGTAGTAACGATCCGGGAAGCCACGAAACAGATCCTCTGTCGACGGCTTCTTTTTATTTTCGAATATTCGGAAATAGGTCGACATAGGGTTAGAAAATGGGGGTGGGAGGCTAGATAGAAGTTCTGGATTGTGTGTTTGCACACCAATATACTATAGTCGCGTCAGTTGTATCATGCGTAACACTTGGCGGCGGGGCTATGAAGGAGGACCGATGAAGTGGGACTACTCCAGGTTAAGGACACCCATGGGAAACGATCATCCAGCATGTCTTTCGCATTGCGATGGAAGCGTGAAAACTTGCGTTTGATTCTTTTGAGCGCTATTATCTCAATCGCTATGACTTTCATGTTTTTGGTGTTGTTGTACGGAACGGCTGTCAAGAGCGTCTCCGTAGTAGTGAACGGACAAGAAACCATTGTGGAAACGAAGCAATGGGTCCTGCAACGCCTACTGGATGAACAAGCTATCGCAATTGGACCACATGATGAGGTGTCCGTACCGCTTAATGCGGCAATTAAGGACGGCGATCGTATTGAGGTAACTCATGCGATTCCGGTAATTGTGAAAGCTGATGGCAAGACATCAACGGTGTACACGACAGAGAGAACAGTGCAGGCGGCGATCGAGGAATTAAATATTCCGGTTCGTGGTCAAGATAAAGTAATACCTCCGCTTCAGACGGAAGTAGGTGCGGAGATGACAGTAACTGTTGTGCGTGTCGATACGAGAGTGTCGGAGACGGAGCGTAAGATGCCGTTCTCTATCGTGAAGAAAAATGACCCAACGCTTGAAAAGGGTAAAGAGAAGCTGGTTCAAAACGGTAAAGAAGGTCGTATGGTTGAACAAGTCGAGAAGCAGTACGAGGATGGCGTTCTGATTTCGAAGAAGACGGTCAGCAAGGTTGTGGAGACAGCTGCCGTTGATCAGGTTATAGCCGTCGGAACGAAGAAGGAAGAGCCTAAAGTAACAGTTCTCTCGAGTAAAAGCCCAAGCGTCCAGACGCTAACGAAAAGCGGAGTGACGTTTAAGGCGAAGAAGGTGCTGAAGAACTTTACGCTGACGGCTTATTCCGCAGGTGTGGCTTCGACAGGCAAGGATGAGGATCATCCGCAATACGGCATAACCGCTTCAGGTACGCGCGTGCAAGAAGGCCGTACGATAGCCGTAGATCCGAAAGTGATTCCCATTGGCTGGTGGGTTTATATTGAAGGCATCGGTTTCCGCCGTGCCGAGGATAAGGGCAGCGCTATTAAAGGAAATAAAATCGATGTTTACTTCGACAGCTCCAGGACGGCAACGAAGTTCGGCAGGAAAAAAGGCTTTACCGTCTATGTATTAGGACCGAATAAGCCTACCGCAAGCTAATGAAAGAGGCTATTATTAATTTATTTTTAGAAACAATTAAATATGCCATCATAAGGAGAGGCACTGCCTCTTCTTTTTGTATGTCGGCAAGCTAATTACGCTTGAGGAAGGGAATGATCTTAGTGATCAAGGAGATCATTGTCGTAGAGGGCAAAGATGATACTGTAGCAATCAAACGGGCGGTAGATGCGGATACGATCGAGACGAATGGTTCGGCTATCGGGGATGATGTGCTTCGCCGTATTGCTCTGGCCAATGAACGCCGCGGCGTTATTATATTTACCGATCCCGACCATGCGGGCGAGCGAATTCGCAAAATTGTAGCCCGGCACGCGCCTGGCTGCAAGCATGCTTTTTTGCCCCAGGAGAAAGCCTTGTATAAAGGGGATATCGGAATCGAAAATGCGAGTCCCGATGCAATTCGTCAGGCGCTCTCAGAGCTGCGTACGGAGTCTGCTGACGAGGCGGGCGAAATCAACTGGGACGATTTGATGGATGCGGGCTTAATTGTACATCCGGATGCGTCAAACAGGCGATTGCACATTGGCAAGCTGCTCGGTATCGGTTATGCGAATGGAAAGCAGTTTTATAAGCGTTGCACGAGCTTCCGTATCTCCAAAGCGGAATTTATGGCGGCACGCCGTCAGATGGAAGAGGAACTGGAGGGATAGAAGCATGAGTGAGCATGAACGTGAGGAAACAGGGGTAACAGCAATTACGTCAGCGAAACCGGCATCAGCGGAAGTGGCAACTCCGAAGCGTACCAAAGAGATTATTGCGAAGTATGGGTTCTCTTTCAAAAAAAGTTTGGGACAGAACTTTCTCATCGACCAAAATATACTGAATAAAATTGTAGCAGCGGCAGAGCTCGATGAAACGAAGGGTGCTCTGGAAATCGGCCCAGGCATTGGAGCTCTTACGCAGCGGCTTGCAGCCGAGGCGGGAAAAGTGACAGCCGTTGAAATCGATAATCGGCTTATTCCTATTTTGCGTGACATATTGGCGGACGAGCCGAATACGAAGGTCATTCATGGCGATGTATTAAGACTTGACTTAAAGCAGCTGTTCGCCGAGCAGTTTGCTGACGTTTCGGGCGTAAGCGTCGTTGCCAATTTACCTTATTACGTAACTACCCCGATATTGATGAAGCTGCTCGAGGAGAAGCTTCCGCTTGAGCATATCGTGGTCATGATTCAGAAGGAGGTAGCTGAGCGGATGGCTGCGAAGCCTGGAGGCAAGGAATATGGCAGCCTTAGCGTTGCCGTCCAATATTATTGCGTGCCGCAGGTTGTATGTACAGTCCCACATACCGTTTTTATTCCACAGCCGAATGTCGATTCTGCTGTTATTAAGCTATCCTTGAGAAATAAGCCGGCAGTCGATGTTCCTGATGAGGAGCATTTCTTCCGGGTAGTACAAGCAAGCTTCGCGCAGCGCAGGAAGACGCTGGTTAACAATTTAACAGCGTTTGTCGGCAAAGAGCATCGCGAGGCGTTAACTGAGCTGCTTCTACGAAATGAGATCGATCCTGTACGACGCGGGGAGACGCTGTCGCTCGAGGAGTTCGCCCGAATTAGCAGCAGCATGCTGGAAGCGGGCTGGGGCAGTAAAGTTGAAATATAAGAATTTATAATACTCACCATTCGCCCTGTCTGCCCATAGGATAGACGAAGAGGTGATTAACCCATGAAACAAGGGGACCTGGTCGTCCGCAATTCGTATGGCGGTGACGTGCTGTTCCGAGTTGAAGCTGTACGTACGCATTATGCCGTCCTGAAAGGCACGGACTACCGATTACTTGCGGATGCTCCGATTCCCGATCTGTCGGTTGTACGCGATCCTGAATCGACGAGTGCGGTACAGCAAGTTCGAATTAAAGTAAATGACTCGATCAAGCGCATGCGTTCCGAACGTGAGCGCCAGGTGGTT
Organism: Paenibacillus alkaliterrae; assembly: GCF_021532375.1. Lineage (GTDB taxonomy): Bacteria > Bacillota > Bacilli > Paenibacillales > Paenibacillaceae > Pristimantibacillus > Pristimantibacillus alkaliterrae. Next base: position 6,677 of record NZ_JAKGAP010000090.1, on the reverse strand, counting down.
GAATCCGAAGATCACATTCGGCATGCGCTTCAGCAGAGTCAGCCATTCTTTGAAGTGCCGGGCAAAGTGCTTCATCTTGACGGAGACGGCAATTATTTAAAAAAGAGCATGCAGCTATATAATACGATGCATGTTCCTTCGCATGGCCTTTACGTGCACGAATCCCAAATGGCTGATGTTCTGTACCGTTTGCTGCCGCAAATCAAACCGGATATCGTCGTTATTACCGGCCATGACGGCGTGCTGAAAAATCGCGCTTCCACCGATCTGTATAGCTTGGCCAGCTATAAAAACTCCCAGCATTTCGTCAATGCTGTCCGCATTGCCCGTGAATATGAGAAAAACCGTGACGGTTTAATAATTATCGCAGGTGCATGCCAGTCTCATTTTGAAGCCTTATTGCAGGCAGGATCTAATTTCGCCAGTTCGCCGGGACGTATATTGATTCATGCTCTGGATCCCGTTTACATTGCGATTAAAGCGAGTTATACATCGATCAAGGATACGATTAATTTGTCAGACGTCATACATGGAACGATAAGCGGGATTGAGGGCGTTGGCGGCATTGAGACGATGGGGCGCTTTCGAGTCGGTTTGCCTAAACCCAAAATAACGGCAGATAACCCCGTGTTGAAGGTATGACTAGGAAGGCCGAAAAGGCTGAAGTCTGTCTTTTTCTTCGAAACAAATCCATAGTATGTATATTTTTCACTGTTATATGCCTCGTTTTTTTAAAAATGGGTGAAATCACCGTTGACAAGTAAATAATTCTGCTGATATAATATTTTGCTATGTTTGACAAACCTCCTTCATTTGGTTATAATGGACAAGGAAAGAGGTGGTAGTGGACAATGGCAAAAAATACGCTATTGGATATAAAACGCAGTTTGGAAGCTCACGTTGGTTCCAAAATCCGTCTTCGAGCTAACGGTGGCCGACGAAAGACCATCGAACGAACCGGTACGTTAGAAGAAATCTACCCTTCTGTTTTCATTGTTAAGCTGGATGAAGAGCAGCATGCCTTTAAGCGTGTCTCTTACAGTTATGCGGATATACTGACGGAGTCGGTGGAAGTAACCGTATGCAATGATGAAGGTCAAGTCCGAATTGCCCATTTGCAGCAATAGATTATAGATCGCCCGGTGAGGCAGACTAGCGCAGATAAATTCTGCGCTTTTTTTTATGCATGGATAATTCGGGACAGCATCCATCGCGTATTGCTCAAACGTCATTGAAGCATACTAAGCTTGCACTCAGAAGCTTCAGAAATGTTAAAACGGATCGGAGGTAATACGTATGGGCCGCAGAAGACGGAGCGTTATGTCGGAGCAGTTGAAATATGAGCTGGCGAAGGATCTTGGGTTTTATGATACGGTGCAGCAAGAGGGTTGGGGAAGTATACGCGCCAAGGATGCGGGCAATATGGTTAAGCGGGCTATACAGATTGCCGAGCAGGCAGCAGCCAAAGCGAATCAGCCTTAATAAGTATCCAATGTTTATGAGCTAAGAAGCTAAGCTGCTGGCCGCGAGATGACGGCGGATTTCCAGCGCTTAGCTTTTATTGCGTTCGTTTGATATAATGTTGCTTAAGCTTACGAACGAACGGGTGAACTTATCGGATGAAAATTTATGAAAAAGCTCCTGCCAAAATTAATTTGCTGCTCGATGTGCTGCGCAAGCGCGACGATGGTTACCATGAGGTCGAAATGATTATGACGATGGTTGACCTAGCGGACCGTTTGGAAATGGAAGAGCTGCCTAGAGATACGATTATTATTTCAAGCCAGGTTGGCTACATACCGCTTGATGAGAAAAATTTAGCTTTTCAAGCTGCTAGGCTTATTAAGGAACGTTATGATGTGAAACAAGGCGTTTATATTCATTTAGACAAGAAGATCCCGGTTGCTGCAGGACTCGCAGGCGGCAGCAGCGATGCGGCTGCCGCGCTTCGCGGGCTTAACCGGCTGTGGAAGCTGCAAATTCCGGAGGACGAGCTATGCCGGTTAGGAGCGGAGCTGGGTTCTGACGTGCCGTTCTGCGTCTCTGGCGGCACAGCAATAGCCAGAGGCCGGGGAGAGGTGCTGGAGCATATCGCGAATCCTCCGCAATGCTGGGTCGTATTGGCGAAGCCGCCGATTAACGTTTCGACGGCCGATGTATACGGAAGATTCCGCGCGAATGAGCTGAAGGAGCATCCTTCCGTCTCGAATATGGTGGCTGCGCTCGAGCGAGGCTCTTTTACCGAAATATGCGAGGGGCTCGGCAATGTTTTGGAGAAGGTCACGCTGGATGTGTATCCGGAAGTCATGCAGTTAAAGGAAAGTATGATTCGCCTCGGCGCAGACGGTGTCCTAATGTCGGGAAGCGGACCGACTGTTTTCGGTCTCGTATCGAAGGAGGCTAAGCTTCCCCGGATTTATAATGGGCTGCGCGGCTTCTGCAAGGAAGTTTATGTGGTAAGAATGCTCACATAGGATTGACGTTCTTCTTGATTAAATCCGTATAAAAATGTTATATTGACATTATATTATTCGGATTTAGTGGGGGGAGAAGGGTTTGAAAAAGTTAAAACGGAGCTCGCGGTTGGTAGAAATGACTCAGTATCTGTTAAGTCGACCCCACACGTTAATTTCACTAACAGCGTTTGCTGACCGGTATCAGTCGGCAAAGTCTTCGATTAGTGAAGACTTAGCGATTATTAAAGAAGTGTTTGAAGAAGAAGGCATTGGTGAGCTCCATACGCTTGCAGGAGCGGCAGGCGGAGTGAAGTATACGCCTAAGATGCAAGAAGCCACTGCTCTTACCCTTATGACGAGCATATGCCGCCAGTTAGAGCAGCCTGAAAGGGTGCTTCCCGGCGGTTATTTGTATATAACAGATATGTTAGGGCAACCGGAACTGCTCGCGGATGTAGGCAGAATGTTCGCTACCGCTTTCGCAGAAAGCAAGATTGACGTCATTATGACCGTAGAAACGAAAGGCATTCCGCTTGCGTACGCAACTGCTGCTTGCTTGAACATTCCCGTTGTCATCGTGCGCCGCGACAACAAGGTTACCGAGGGCTCCGCGGTCAGCATCAATTATGTCTCCGGCTCAAATAAGCGGATTCAAACCATGTCGCTGGCACGCAGAGCGCTTAAAGAGCAATCCCGCGTTCTTATTATCGATGATTTTATGAAGGCGGGCGGCACGATTCAAGGCATGATGGATTTGCTGTTCGAATTTAAAGCAACCGTTGCCGGCGTGGGCGTGTTCGTGGAGTCCGGCGAGGTAGAGCTCGAGGAAAGATTGCTGGAGGATTACGTATCGCTCGCTAAGTTGACCGCAGTAGACATGAAGACGAAGCAAATGACTGTTGTTCCAGGCAATTATTTTAAAGTTTAAGTTTAAGTGAATTTATGATTGTATATCGCATGTTTAATATGAAAGGCTGGGACTATAATGACGACGAAGCAACAACCGCAAGTGATTACGACGGACAATGCGCCTGCGGCGATCGGACCTTATTCGCAAGCGATTCAACTGGGAGGGTTATTGTTTACTTCCGGCCAAATCCCGCTTGATGCAGACGGACAGCTGGTAGAGGGCGGCATTGAAGAGCAAACACATCAGGTGTTTCGGAATTTGGAGGCTGTGCTGGCGGCTGCAGGCGCAGGGTTCCCGGATGTTGTGAAGGCAACTGTATTTATGAAAGATATGAACCAGTTTGCAACGGTGAACGGTATTTATTCTTCTTACTTCGGTGAGCATAAGCCGGCCCGTTCGGCCGTTGAGGTCGCGCGGCTGCCAAAGGATGTTCTTGTCGAAATAGAAGTCATTGCATCGACAATTGTCGAATGAAAACGAAAAAGATTCAAACTTAAAAAAATTTTTAAAATAGAGCATGATTTTACCAAAAATGTAGAAGGAATTGGCACAAAAACGTGGAAGTATACACCAAGTCTCTGATTGACAAAGGTGGTGAACACAAGTGCAAATTACTGATGTCAGACTCCGCCGTGTAAATTCGGAAGGGCGTATGAAGGCTATCGCATCCATTACTATTGACAATGAATTCGTGGTTCACGATATTCGTGTAATCGACGGTAACAATGGTATGTTCGTTGCAATGCCAAGCAAACGTACTCCGGATGGAGAATTTCGGGATATCGCTCATCCGATCTCTTCAACCACCCGGGAGAAAATCCAGGCTGCTGTTCTCGCGGAATATGAGCGTGCAGCAGAAGAAGTTGCGATTGAAGAAGGAGCTTAACCAGAGCATTTCATGTTTTAGGGGAATGATTGGAGAAGAGAGCCGAGGCTCTCTTTTCTTTTTTTGTATATTAGGCTATATTCAAATCATATTTCATAGTGGGGCTAGGAGGTTTTTTATTTGAAGATGATGGCGATTGTGCTTGCTGCGGGACAAGGTAAGCGAATGAAATCGAAATTATATAAGGTACTTCATCCGGTATGCGGGAAGCCGATGGTCGGTCATGTGCTTGATGTTGTAAAGGAAGCGGCAGTCGAGCGGGCCGTTGTAATCGTCGGCCATGGGGCTGAAATGGTGAAATCGTATCTGGGTGACGGCGCGGAATACGTGCTGCAGGAGCAGCAGCTTGGCACGGGTCATGCGGTTCGGCAGGCAGAGGCTTTGCTTGGCGAAGAAGACGGGACGACAATCGTTATTTGCGGAGATACTCCGCTTGTGCAGGCTTCCACGATTCAGGCGATGCTGGAGCTGCATGCTTCAAGAGGGGCTGCTGCAACGGTGCTTACGGCATCATTCGATAACCCGACAGGTTATGGACGCGTTATTCGCGGAGAAGACGGCACCGTACAACGGATCGTAGAACAGAAGGATTGCTCACCTGAAGAAGCGGCTGTGAAAGAAATTAATACGGGCACGTATTGCTTTGACAACAAGAAGCTATTTGCTGCGTTGGCTAAAGTGACGAGCAATAACGCTCAAGGCGAATATTATTTGACCGATGTTATCGGTATTTTCCGTGAAGACGGCGAGTCGGTTCAAGGCTACTGCACGGATGACGCGGCTGAAGCGACAGGCGTTAACGACCGTGTTGCCTTGTCGGAAGCAGAGCGTTTCATGCGCGAGCGTATTAATCGCAAGCATCTGTTGAACGGCGTTACTTTTATTGATGCGGCCTCCGCTTATATCGAAGCAAGCGTACAAATCGGCCGTGATACCGTTATTTATCCGGGAACAGTGCTGCGCGGCACTACAGTCATCGGTGAGGATTGCATCATTGGCCCGCAAGCGGACATAGCGGACAGCGAAATCGGCAATGGAGTGTCCATCAAATATTCAACTGTCGCTGAATCCGTCGTTGGGGATACAAGCACGATCGGACCTTATGCAAACCTTCGTCCAGGTTCCAAGCTTGGTATCGGCTGCAAAATCGGTGACTTCGTCGAGCTGAAGAATGCATCGCTGGACGATGGAAGCAAGGTATCGCATCTTAGCTACGTTGGCGATGCGAAGGTCGGCAAGGATGTAAATATCGGCTGCGGCGCAATTACCGTCAATTATGACGGCTATAATAAATTCGTGACGGAAATCGGCGATAATGCGTTCGTCGGCAGCAACGTCAATTTGATTGCCCCTGTTAAGATCGGAGACGGCGCTTATGTGGTGGCAGGCTCTACCGTCACGCATGATGTGCCGGCTGGCGACTTGGCTATCGCCCGCGAGCGCCAGGTGAACAAGCCGGGATACGCGGATAAAATTCGCGGACGAGCCAAAGCGAAGAAAGAAATGAAGCAGCAATAGGACGATGTAAGTTTAATTGTGGTCCGGTGTGGGTAAGTTATAGGGAAATCACTTACGAAGCGAGTTTTGCTTCGCAATATCATAGGAGGTTTCCATTATGGCGATAGCAATGAAAGCGGACCAACGATTAAGCTCGACGAAAGGTGAACTGCGTCAATTGCGGCTCCAAGGGAAAATTCCGGGCGTTATTTACGGCAAGCAAATCAGCGAGGCTGCGCATGTAACGGTGGATGGCAAGGAGCTTCAGTCCTTGCTGCGTTCACATCCGAATGCGATTATTGAAATTAACCTTCCATCACAGGGGAAGCAGTCCGTTATGGTATCCGATGTACAGCGAGACTCGCTCAGCCGTCAGGTGCTGCACGTAGACTTCCATCAAATCAATATGAATGAGAATGTGAGGGCGAATGTTCGCATTCAAGCGGAAGGCGACTCCGAGGGCGTAAGAGAAGGCGGAATTCTTCAGGTCGTTCTACATGAGCTGGAGGTGCAATGCTTGCCGGGCAGCATACCGGAAGCGATCATGGTAGACATTTCTTCGTTGTCAGTAGGGGAGAGCGTGCTTGTCAGCAATTTGTCGCTCCCTCAGGGCGTCGAAACGTTCGCTGATCCGGATTTGGTCGTTCTTACGATTCTCGCGCCGCAGAAGGAGCTTACCGAGGAAGAGGCGGAGGATGCTGCAGTCGAGGCGGTTGAAGCGGAATCCCGTTCTAAGGAAGAGCAGCTTGAGGGCGTAAAGAGTCTGTAAAACAGCATTGTCACCGGGCAATGAGAGTCGGTAACGGCGCCGTCCTTATAAAGGGCGGCGCCGTTTTGTGTGCGCCACGCATGGCGATTAACTAGGTGGTGAAAGTCCACTGTGGGGGCTTGTAGTTGCCAACCACTAGCCAAGAGCAAGGGTGTCCAT
>NZ_JAKGAP010000009.1 GCF_021532375.1 Paenibacillus alkaliterrae | reverse complement strand
TAAATCTAATCGCCAAATGCTTGTCGGTGGCGAATGAAAAAAGCCACCGTCATTGGCGGTTCCGAATTCACCGACAATTAAAGTGGCTGATGACACCATTACGGCTCTCATAAACTTTTTGTTGTTTTCTGCATAGGGGAATAGAAGAATGCAAACCTCGTAGCCGAGAAAAGCTGTGAACACGCTCAAGCCGCCTTGGAAAACATTCGTCTCTCCCGAAAATAGGAAGGGCGTCAGTCTAGCCCACTCGAAATCCCTTACGAAAAATAAAAGGAGAAAGACCATCCAATTGACAATCCAAAAAAAGCTGGTCGTCGCTTTTGAAATATTATAGATTCCTTTGATCACTAATAAATAAACTAAAATATCGACTAATAATTTCAAAATCATGGCATGCGTCGTGTTATACGATATGATTTGAAAAATATTTACGTAGTTTTTCGCAACCATACAGCCCAAAATGGACCAAACGACAGCTAAAAAGGTATACAGGGGGTAGAGAAGAACCTTGGGCAGCGACCGCTCGAAAATTTCAAAGATGGATTTGCCTTTCCCGAGTCGGTGTACGAGCGAAATGATCCATATATTCAAGGTTGCGATCAGGGAAAGACCGATCAAGGCAACCCAACCGTTATAACCGAAATTTTCCGCTAATAAGCGCGGAAGACTCATGATAATGACTCCTGTTTGATTCATATAGGTTAATACCGCTACATGGAAAGGATAAAGTTTCTCCTTCACTTTTGTACCACCTTATTGTTTCATTTTGTTTTTTACCATGTTAGGCGATTTCGATTGCGTCGGTCTATCTTTCAGCATCCAAAAGGGCGCTCTAATAAATACATCCCGCCAATCCTTTACTTTATTTGGAGCGATCGGCGTAAGGTAGGAGGTGTTTAAGCTGGTTAAGCCCGACAAATGGATCACGATCATGGCTAATCCGAGCATTAACCCAAAATTGCCTAACAGGCCTGCCAGCAAAATGAGGCCGAAGCGTACCAGCCGGATGGATGCGCTCATCATATAGCTGGGAATGACGAAAGAAGCGATTGCCGAGGAAGCTACGGCAATAATTAGAATATTGCTGGTCAATCCCGCTTGAACCGCTGCTTGCCCGATGACGATACCGCCGACGATACCGATCGTTTGGCCGATTTTGCTGGGCAGTCTTGCTCCGGCCTCCCTTAACAGCTCAATGGTAACTTCGAGCAGCAAAGCTTCATAGATCGGCGGAAAAGGCACTCTGCTCCTGGATTCCGTCAGCGTAAGAAGCAAATCCTCCGGAATCATCTCATAATGGAAAGTCGTGACGGACACATATAAAGCTGTAAAGCTGATCGTCACGATAAAAGCCGCAAATCTTAACAGCCTTGTCGCCGTTCCGAGCGCCCATCTCTGGTAGTAGTCGTCTGGAGACGAGAAAAATTCGAAGAAGGCAGCCGGCGCAGAAATGACCGAGGGGCTTCCATCCACAATGGCGATGATTTTCCCGGCTACGAGCTTGGATACGGCAGAATCCGTTCGTTCCGTTGCCGGAAATTGCGGAAAAATCGAATTCGGATCGTCATCTATGTATTGAACCAGCATGTTGCCGTCATGAATCGCATCGATTTCAATCTTTTTTATTCGGTTCGTAAATTCATTTACATAATCCATATTAGCCAGCCCGTCTATATAAAGGACATAGACATCCGTTTTTGTTACTTCGCCGACCTCAAGTTTCAATACCTTCAGATGCGAGCTTTTTACTCTTCTACGAATTAGCGACAAATTTAATGATGCGGTTTCAACAAAGGAATCATGCGGTCCCGTTATGACAACTTCCGTTTCCGACTGCTGAACGGAGCGCGACTCAGGCTTGTAAACGTTTATGGCATAGCTTTTGTCTTGATAAAATATAGCTACAAATCCATCTAATATCCGTTTTAAAAGCTCCTTTGAATCGGATATCTCAACAAATTGCGAGCGGCCTAATAACAGCGGTATCTCATCTTGATGGACGGTTCCGAATGGAATCGCAATCTCGCGCGTAAATTCTTCGCTTCCCATCAAATGGCCGAAATAAACCATATCCACATGAATTTCGGGCATCATGCGGTGAACAATATCCGTACAATCGGTAAATTGCTCCAAGGTGTGCTGCAAGGAAGGCTTTAGTTTCTGCTCCGGTACGGCTGCATCATCATTATTCGCGTCCGCCGGAACATTCTTTAAGTCCGATAAGCGACTGAAATGTCGAAAAAGGGTCATGGTCCGCCTCGCTTTTTTTCACTAGAATAACTCTTAATGTGGTCAGTATAGGAGAATTTATGCAGAACTGCTAATATGAACTTCCTATTTGCCCAATCCCCGCCAAGCACTCCGGCATACAATACTCTAGGCTATCTTATTAAGGAGTGATTTTGAATGGCATTTTTGCCTCCTCTGGGTCCTCAAGGACCTCAATGGCCCCAATGGCCCCAATGGCCTCAAGGACCTCAGGGACCGCAAGGCTTTCAAGGATTGCAGGCACCGACGTCTCCTCCCCCGCAATTCGTTCCGCAACAGCCTATAACAGCCTTTGCCGTTGATCCGGGAGCGATTTCCGGTTGTTTATTTCGAAACACTTATATTTGGCTTGCGAATGGGCAGAACTTTTGGTTATTTCCCGTATTTGTTGGACGGAATTCCGTTTCGGGGTTTCGCTGGAACGGATGGTTCTGGATGTACAGCGGGGTTGATTTAAGACAAATTAATTCGTTCACATGCTTCTAAAATACGAAAAGGCGGAACAACCACAGGTTGCGCCGCCATTTTATTTATGATTGCTTTTGTTTCTAAATCGCAGCGCCGCGAAACATGCTTCTCATGTCCTCTACAATGAATATCCGATACATAAGAGCTCACCTGCTTCGTAACTTTCTATTAACATAGCAGGAACAACACTTACGATCAAACCGATATGCTGGGCGTCTAGAATCAAGTTGGTCATTTTTTCGTCTGCCAAAAACTGCTTTAACTCCATGGGATGCTTTAACGACTTTATTGGTAAATAAGATTTTGTGCTTAATCAGTTTATAACTTATCGCTTCCAAGCCCCGTTTGGCGCGCTATACTGGATTTATACAGCAACTTCTCGCTTACTAATTACTTATAACTTAGCGACCGGCACATTCGAGCATAGATTCTCAATCCATTTGACATGGATCGCTTACCATTGGAACTTTACGTCTTTCTTTTTTTTGCATAATAAAATACCTCCTAAGAATGTGTTTAATAATCTACACAAGCTTGGAGGTACGTTATGAGTAAACTACAGTAAGCCATCAGACAGATGAATAAATACAATCTCGAAAAGCACTAAATCCTTATTAGCACTCCCCGGCTTCAGCCGGTTTGCCTGCATCCGTCGCCGTACGGAACGACGAGCCGCAACCGCATGTAGCGCTGGCGTTCGGATTTTCGATCGTAAAGCCGCCCCCCATGGCCGACTCCTTAAAGTCGATGACCAGGCCGTTCAAATATTTGATGCTGTCTTCGTCCACAACAACCTTGAGACCCTGCATATCAAGCGCCTTGTCGCCGGCATGCTGCTCATCGTCGAAGCCCATGCCGTATGAGAAACCGCTGCAGCCGCCCTCCTTCACGCCAATGCGAAGAAATAAATCCGGCGTACCTTCCTGCTCGAGCATTTCTTTTATTTTGTCAGATGCAATATCACTGATTGTGATCATACGACATCCCTCCGTTTATCGATCTAATTATGCCAGAAAATTCACTTACTTATCTGTAGTATACTCCAGTTTGTTCACATGCTCAAGAGAAGTGTGCCTAGCCGCTCATTCTTCCCCTAAATCCCGCCCCAATACTTTTCTTATTGCCCCTGCTACGTATGAGGTTTATAATAATTACAGCTTCTTAATCGGAAACGAAAGTTATTTTTTTCACAAACTACTAAGCTCTAGGAGGCTCCGCCATGAACGTCGTTATACCGACAGAAGATTCACAAATGCAGCACATTATTGAAAAAGTGCGTCATGGACAGCGTTTAACGCTGGAGGATGGCGTTTTCTTGTATCAATCGGATGATCTGCTTACAATCGGACAGCTGGCTAATGAAGTCGCGCTCCGCAAAAATGGCAAAAAGGTTTATTTTATCGAAAACATGAGCCTTTATTTCACGAACGTCTGCGAAGCGCATTGCGCATTTTGCAATTTCCGCAAGGATGAGGGCGAGGAAGGTTCCTATACGCTTAGCGGTCAGCAAATGATCGAATACGTCGAGCAGCATTATCATCCGGGCGTTCGCGAATTTCATATCGTGGGCGGCCATAATCCGCATGTTCCATTCCAATACTATGTCGATTCGCTGAAAGCATTGAAGGAGCGCTTCCCTGAAGTGACGCTTAAAGCGTACACCGCTGCGGAAATCGACTTTTTCTCACGCATTAGCGGCCTTACCTACCGCGAAGTATTGCAAGAGCTTATGAACGCCGGACTGCAGTCGCTTACGGGCGGCGGGGCAGAAATTTTATCCGACCATTACCGCAAAAAAATGCGCGTCGACAAAGCCGACGTGATCCAATATTTGCAGGTGCATCGGACGGCGCATGAGCTTGGGCTGCGTACGCATACGACGATGCTTTACGGTTCGATCGAGACGAAGGAAGACCGTATCCGTCACATGTTGCATATCCGCGAGCTGCAGGATGAAACGAACGGCTTCCTGGTGTTCATCCCGCTGTCTATGCAGCCGATTAATCCAAGAGCGGGCATTCGCCGCCGCAACTCCGCCTTCGAGGACCTGAAGACGATAGCGATCAGCCGATTAATGCTCGATAACTTCCAGCATATTAAAGCATACTTTATTAATATCGGCGTACAGCTGACACAAGTAGCTCTGACGATGGGCGCATCCGACGCACACGGCACGATCGTGAAGGAAAAAATCAGCCACGCAGCAGGCGCCCTTACGCCGGAAGGCATTACGCGCGAGGATCTGATTTGGCTGATCAAAGGCGCGGGCCGCATTCCGGTTGAGCGCGATACCTTTTACAATGAAATCAAAGTGCACGAGTGAGTAATCCGCAATGCGGTAGCACATTATAAATGTTATCATCGAGAATCGTGGAGTTGGAAATCCTATGAGAAAATTAATTATTTTGGGCGGCGGCTACGGCGGACTCGCCATTGCGAATGAACTATTAGAGAAGCAATTGCCGTATGACGTGTCGATCGTCCTCATTGACCGCATGCCCTTTCAAGGTCTGAAAACGGAGTATTATGCATTAGCGGCAGGTACGGTGTCTGATTTGGAGCTGCGCGTTAAATTTCCCGTTGATCCAAGAATTTCTCTCGCTTACGGCGAAGTAACGGATGTAGATATGGAGCTAAAGCTAGTCCATTTAGAAGGACAAGACTCCATTGCTTATGACTGGCTCGTCATCGGACTTGGCTGTACCGATAGATATCACGGCATCGAAGGCGCCGAGCAGTACGCAACGAGCATTCAAACCTTCTCTTCGGCTAGAAAAACTTATGCATTATTGAACGATGTGAAGCCGTACGGACAGGTTACCATCGTGGGCGGCGGACTAAGCGGCGTAGAGGTTGCGGCAGAGCTGAGGGAAAGCCGTCCTGACCTTAACATACGCATATTGGATCGCGGACCGAGGGTGCTGTCTGCTTTTCCCGGCAAGCTGCAATCCTTTGTGGCGGATTGGTTTCAGGAACATAACGTGGAGATGCGGGGCCATGTCGGACTGACGAGGCTTGAGGGCGGCATACTGCATGATTGTAATTCGTCTACGCCTATTTATACGGATGTAACCGTATGGACCGCAGGCATTCAGCCCGTCGAGCTCGTGCAGCGCATCGCTTTGCCAAAGGATAACCAAGGCAGATTAATCATTAACGAATACCATCAGCTCCCGGATTACAATGATGTGTTCATCGTTGGCGACTGCGCTTCATTGCCCCTGTCGCCAAGCGGCCAAGCCGCCGGCGCGCAAGGCAAACAAATTGCGGAGGTACTTCAAGCCATCTGGCATGACAAGAACCCTAGGTTGGGCAAAATAAAGCTCAAGGGCGTGCTTGGCTCGCTAGGCAAAAAAAGCGGCTTCGGTATAATGGGCGGAACGCCGATTTTGGGCCGGGTGCCGCGCCTTGTGAAGAGCGGCGTGCTTTGGCGCTCGAAGCGCCATCTCGGCTAGGCGCCTTTATAAATCATCCAGCAGCTTATCGAGCGCATCGCGGTCGGCCTGCTGCTGGTCGATTGCTTTTAAAATGTTAGCATGCAGTTCTTCCGCTGAATTCGCGGATACGATCGCTCCATCGACTAGCGCAAAAGGATTCAGGTAACATTCACCGCAATTGCCAAGACAGCCGTATTCGATAACCTCGTACGCATCATCCTGCTCGAATAGCTTCATTATTTTGTCTGGACCGTGATGCATATTGCCGGCACAAAACTCGATCATTGGTTTTAACATCTTTATTCACCTAACTTTACTCAGTTACTATCCATTTTCAATTGCTTCACTTTGTACTATAATAGGGGAGAAAGGAGATGATTGCAATGAGTGAACAAACACAAGATACCATGTACGATGAAGTGTTGGACGTATTAGATAAGCTTCGTCCGTTTTTGCAGCGCGACGGCGGCGACGTAGAATTGGTTGATGTCGAGGGCGGCATCATCAAGCTTCGCCTAATGGGCGCATGCGGAAGCTGCCCAAGCTCGACGATCACGCTTAAAGCGGGTATCGAACGTGCACTTCTCGAAGAAGTTGAGGGTGTAGTCGAAGTCGTTCAAGTATTCTAGAATATTAGAATGCATAAATCTCATTCTTTACCCTTGAATGACGAAGAGTCTTATCGGTTACTTGGAGAACGTCTCCTTGCAATCCGGTAAGACTCTTTTTTTGGCGGATGCCGTATAGATCAAAACATCCCTTTTATATTAGCGCGTATCGGGTCAAAGCCTCCCGTAACGTCAATGACATTGCCGGTCAGGAAGGTTGATTTCATTTCGCATAGGAACAACACGACGCGCGCAACATCCTCGCCCGCTCCGGGACGGCCGATCGGCGATTCGGAATCATATTCGTTCTCCACCTCGTCGATAGAACGCTCCTTGTTAACGCCGCGAATGTCTCCAGGTCCGATCAGGTTAACCGTAATGCCGTGAGGCGCTTCCTCAACGGCCAATGATTTCGTAAAGGATACGAGCCCGGTCTTGGCGGCAGCGTATACCGCCCGATGTGGCCACGCTCTCGCCTCACCCGCATGACCGAAACCAAAATGAATGATTCGTCCCCATTTGCGCTCGCGCATCCCCGGTAAAAGCCGGTGGTCGAGCAGCATAACGCCTAATAAATTACCATGCAGCAGCCGAATGATCGTAGCTTCGTCATATTCGCTGAATAGACGTCGCTGCCGGACGAATGGCCCGGCGTTATTGACGAGAATATCAACTCCCCTGGCCCAGCGCTCAGCTTCGCCTGCAAGCTTCTCTACTCCCTCAGTCGTCGCGATATCAGCCTGTACGGTAATGGCCTTCACGCCCAACTGCTCGATCTGCCGCTTCACCTGCACAGCCTCAAGCTCGCTCTCGTAATAATTGATGACGATGTTGCAGCCTTGTTCAGCAAGCTGCAATGCCGTTCGTTTACCGAGTCCTTTGGCGCTTCCTGTCACTAATGCCGTTCTGCCCTTGAGCTCCACGAGTCTTCCCCCCTCGAGCTTATGGTTGCTTCTTTCGCATTAAACCGCATGCATATTGGAAAGTGAGCAGCAGCGACTCCATCGCCAGGTACAGGCCCTGCGTCAAATCAGCCGATTGCTCCTCAATATTTTCCAACGGAATCTCCGTTCCATACATGCGGTTGCTTTGAATTAAATCGTCCTGCATCTCGGAATTCATGTAATGAATCTCTGTATTTCTCCGTTTGCGCAGCCTGGTCAGCGGCTCCTTATATTTCTCTTTCAGATCGTTCAGCTTCAAAGCCAGTTCGGGATGAACCTTCTTCTCCCGCATGTAGCGCAAAACGGTGAAATAAGAAAAGTGGGGTTTGATCCGTTCGGTCCGCATGTCAAGAAGCTCATTGAGCAGTGTTCCGAGCTTATCCAGCAAAGAAAATACGCGAATAAAAGCATTTTTATCGAAATAGATATATCGATTATAATGGATCCGCTCCTCCGCTGTCATTTGTTTGACGGAAGCGGACGTTATTTGATGTTGAAATTTCAATGCGGCAAAGTGGCTCTGCTCGAGTTCATCCAACGAAGCCCGCAAGCCGAGCGTCCATATTTCGAATTTACGAAGCTTATACTCGCTGTCGCTGCCCGCTGAAATTTTCTTTGACAGGATCGAAACAAAATGGTCCATTGAACGGAACGTTTCTGCAAGCTTCCCTTTGGCTTCTCTTTGAGGCTCGTCAAACAGAAAACGCAGCATAATTGAACAGTCCCCTTCAATTTATATTGTATTTATATGAACAAAAACATGATTACAGCTTGTATTCGTTCCAGCGCTGATCCACGAGCTTCACGATGTCCTCGCGAGGGAACAGCTCATCCGGATAACCCGGCTTCATTCTCGCATCGATTACGATCGGCAGCTTATAGCCGAAGTGATGGCGCCGAATATCCGATTTCGCATAAATATCGTCAGCCGGGTTGAAGCGCGTGAACACGGTCCATAGAAACGGCGTTTGCGCAGCCGCAATCTCTGCATCGTCCGCCAGAATAACGAGCGGCCAGACTGTCCCCTTATCTGACAGCCGCTCAAGCAGCCGCTCTGCAAGCTTAGGCTCATTTTCATAGGCCGCGCCGGACACGACTAAGCAACCGCGGCAATACGGCCGAGCAGCCGTAATCTCATCAATTGCCCCTTCATCATATACGCTTGGAAGCTCGCGTACCGGTTCGCCTACGCCAAGCATAACGCCTTTGCTGCCATGATTCAGCTTGCCGCCTGTGTAATCAAGCGTATCATGCGACGTGTTATCGAAGATGAACAGATCGGATTCAGGCTTAAACCGCTCAAGCACCGTCTCTAGTAATGAAGGGAAATTGTCAAGCTGTACAGGCTCGTTCGTTACGATAAGGAACTTTGTCAGCGTCAGTTGGCCTTCTCCCAAAATACGGAATGCCGATGTCAGCGCTTCACGCGAATAGCTCTCTCTAACGATTGCTGCGGCAAGCGCATGGAAGCCCGTCTCGGCATAGGTCCACAAATCTTTAACGCCCGGCATCGCCATCGGGAAAGCAGGCGAGAGCAGCTTCTGCAGAAATTCGCCCATATAATAATCCTCTTGACGAGGTTTGCCCACCACGGTAGCGGGATAAATGGCATCCTTGCGATGCCACATATGGCTCACATTAAAAATAGGGAAATCATGCGTAAGCGAGTAATAGCCGTAATGGTCGCCGAATGGCCCCTCCGGACGTCTAATATGTGGAGGAACATGTCCGCTCAGTACAAACTCCGCTTCCGATGGAATACGATGGGAACCATTAGGATCCTGCACGATTGGAAGCTTGCCGCCAATAATAAGCGAGGCAAGCAGCAGCTCCGGCAAATGCTCGGGTACGGGAGCAATCGCTGATGCGATTAAGGCGGGAGGACCGCCAAGAAAAACGGAAACCGGCAGCGCTTCATTCCGCTTCTCTGCTTCATGATAATGAAAGCCGCCGCCTTTATGGATTTGCCAATGCATGCCAGTCGTCGAATCATCGAAAATTTGCATTCTGTACATGCCAAGATTATGCTTCTTACGATGCTCCGGATGCTCCGTATAAACAAGAGGAAGCGTTATGAAAGGTCCTCCATCCTCCTGCCAGCTCGTTATCGCAGGCAAACCTGCAAGCGGCTTGTCCCGTTTGCAGGTCCCAAGAATCGGAGCAATTCCTGGCGGGACCTCTTTCATCCCGATCTTCAGCATGTCCCAAATTAAATTTTTCTCGCCCCAAATCGCTTTCGGCGTCGGCGGCAATACACGGTCCACCGCTCCGATAATTTGCTTCATCAGCGCCTCCGGCCGCGGGCCGAAAGCGAGATCGACTCTGCGGCTCGTGCCGAACAAATTCGTTGCGATCGGGAACGGACATCCCTTCACGTTCGTGAACAGCAATGCCGGACCGCCCGCGTCGATTACCCGACGATGGATTTCAGCCACCTCTAAATTCGGATCGACCGGGGCTTCTATGATTGCCAAATCATTTTCACGTTTAAGCACGTCCAAAAATTCGCGTAAATTGGTGAAACTCACTTTCTTCCACGCCCTTCCCTAAGCCGCCATGAGCGAACTAATAAATCCATTAATAAGCCGAATAAACCGGTAACAATTAAATTATGCAATAAGTTAGTGAACAGAAACAAATCTGTATCCGTTATCGTCAACGTCAGCAGTGCCCCGCTAAACACTTGCGTCACAACAAGACCAAGCGTCCATGCAGCAGATTTGGTAAGTCCAGCACCCCCATGACTAACTTTGCGTATGTGAATGTAAAGGCCCGCAAGGCTTATCGCTAACACCAGCGCAGCAACCCTGTGTATGAATACGGCGCCTGTCGCGCCGCTAATTTCCGGAACGATTTCTCCATTACAGAGCGGCCAGCCCAAACATCCTCCTCCTGATTCGGTATGCCTGATGAAAGCGCCCAGATATACAACGACATAACAATAAATACTTACAGCGAGCACGCGAGGGAAAATCGATCTCGGCACTTTATATACGGCAGGAGGTCCATGCTTCGCACGGAAGGTCCAGATGACCAGTAATAAAGTTGCCGCGAAGGCAATGAGCGATATGCCGAAATGAATCGCCATGATCGGCGGTGATTGAGGCCATTTTACGGCTGCCGCTCCCATTAGAGCTTGAATCACCGTAAATAACAATGCGCCTCCCGCATAGAAGAGGGGCTCCTTGAAGACTGATCGGTCTTTCCTGAATTTAATGATCATCGTTAGAAAAACGGCTAGTACAAGAAGGCCAATAATCCCGCTTACCAGCCGATGTGAATATTCAATCATGGACTCAATCGTATAAGCTGGAATAAATTTACCGTGGCATAACGGCCAATCATCGCCGCAACCGAGACCAGAGTCTGTATTCGTGACCAATGCCCCGCCGAGCAGTACAAGAAGCATTCCGATGCACGCAGCAATCGCTAACGCGCGAAAACGCCCGGTTACCATAATCCAATCACCTAGTTTCAAAATATATAGTATAAAATGATCTTGCCTTTTTAAAAATATAAGAACTTATAAGTTTTACCTTTATACGGTGCTTATATTTCACCGCGAAACGAGCTTTTGCCGCCAAAGGACGGCGTCAGCCGTTTACGCTTGTAACAGTTCAATTATAGCCATAAAAAAGGGCAAAAGCCATGTTGAAAATGTGACACTTCCACGCAAGTTTCCGCATAAAAATGAAAGCCCGCGCTTAGAAGGAAAATACCCTCTGAAGCGCGGACTATCCGTTACGTAAAATTAATTCTAACTTATTGCATCACTGACTTGAATCGCCCGATCTGCAAACTGCTCGATCTCCTCGCGGCTCTTTCGCAGCTTGCTAACGAAGCGAACCAGTTCCTGGTTAGCGCGGAAAGCAATAAAGCTGGGTATGCCGAGTATGTTCAGCTCCGAGCATAAATCCGGAAGATCGTCGCGATCAAGCTCCACGAACGTTACCCGTCCCTCGTATTGCCGTTCCAGCTCCGGCATGAATGGATCAATAAAATGGCAATCCTTGCACCAGGTTGTTTTGAATACAGCAATCGTCAAATGATTACCGGAAATGACTTCGCGAAATGCTGCATCAGTCGTTATTTTTTTCATATCGCACCCCTAAACCGTTCGCTTGATTAAAAATAAAGCAGTTCCTTGCTTACCGCTTATACTTCCCGTTCCAACGTAAATACTTTCTCTTCATCATAAAAAGTTGTCCAGCTAATCTTGGCATATAAGACGCGGGCCAAGTCACGAGCCGGCACATAGGTCACTCCGTCAATCAAAGTTACCGGGAAGGACCATTTTTCGATTTTTCCATTGACAACCGCCGTATCGCTGCCGACTTTCACCGCAACCGTCGAATTTGTCGCTTCGTCAAACAACTCGATGCTTTTTGTTTTCGCATCGTATGTGAGGGACGCGCCCAGCTCATCCGCCGTATCGCGAAGCGGAATGATCGTAATATTAGCGGCCGTAAGAATTGCGGGATTGATATTTTCGTAAGGATACCATACGATTTCTTGCTTGCCGATATGCATTTTGTTCTTCAGTAAATCATAAATAACGGAGCTTTCGTCAAATTGCTTCAAAACCTGGTAGCCTTCCATCAGGAACAATTCCTCTGCGGGAATGGCAGAATCGGATGCGGCTGGAGCAGCGGCCTTCACTTCGCCGTTCACGTTCCAGGATTCGCTTTCCATTTTTAAGGATAAGCCCTTGAACGGCATTGCTCCCATTTCCAGCCCGGAATCCCATTCAGATTCTAATCCGTAACCGGATTCGGAATCGAATTCATAGTCAATTTCAGGCTCTGATGCGGACTCCTCGCTTAGTACGTAAGTCAGCTCATAAACCTGCTTGCGGATATCCAGCTTGCCGTCCACGAATACATCCGCCTTAATAACGAGATCCTTCGTGAACACTTCATCAAGCGTTTCTTGATCCTCTTTCTCCATCCGAACAAGCTCCGCTTGCAACTCCTCAAGGAGGACAGCAAGCTCTTCCGTTGCCTGCTCCAACGTTTCTTCAGGAGTCGGAGCATCAAGTCGTCCGCCATCCTCGAGCGGATTCACGATGCCTGCAGCCTCCAATACCTCAGGGTTGCTCTGTAAGATTTCGAATATACCCTCCAGCATTTCTTCCAAACCTGCGCGGTCTGCCACGAGCGCATCCACGTATTTTTTCACCCATGCCCAAATTTCCGGTCCATCCAAATCAATATGCACGTGCATAAGCGAAGTCGCCGAGCCGTTAATCGGTTCAACTGCAGGCTTCACTGCTATCCGGTCCGGATTAGGCAGGTTGTCAATGACATAGTCACCGACGGTATCAAGCATTTGGCGGCCGAGAGCATTTAACGATTCTTGATCGATCTCTTCGCTTGCCTCGGTCTCTTCTACTGCTGCTGCCATGCCCGTTAATTCCAGCAAGCTTTCGCTTGTCAGATCAAGCACGAATGGCTGCTTGGCGCCTTCAAGCTCCAAAACCGCCAGCGTGTCAGACATTTTTAAAGAAAATGCAATGCTCGTTGCATCACCAAACATCAAGCTGCCGTCAAAAGAAAGATGCTCTGTATCTTGAACCTTCACGTTATTCAGCTGCAGCTTTACACTTGAGAACAACTTTATTAGCGCTTGCTCCTCTTCCGGCATTTCCTCCAACACTGCCTCGTCAAGCAGCAGCTTCAGCTCAATAGCTTGTTTGCCTTCAGTTGACGTTACCTTTAACGCATTCTTTAATACCGTATTGAAGTCTACGTTAGAAACAGCCTGACAGCCTGCGACGAACACGAGCGCGAACGCAAGCAACAGCGCCAGCAGCCTGCTCATGCTTCCGAAATTTTTCATCCAGTCAACATCTCCTTATAAATGAATATAGTAGGCTAAACAGGCACACAAACTCTATTCATTGTACAAGAGACTCTATGGAATGTAAATGTATGGAAGGCACTAGTTTTGTCGAATTTACTAGGGTTCGGATTCATTGCATCTGAGCGATGTTCAAATAAGCGTAACGAGAAAAAGCTTCCATCTATATATGTTGACCTGAGATTGCTAAGTTTTTTCAGGTCCTATTTAGCATGTTGACAAAATAGCTTCGCTCCTGCGAGTTGAATGGCGAATCTAACTGGAAAAGGTCCCGCTAATGTATCTGTTTGCCGACTAGAAGCGATTATACCCGTGAATACCGCCTGATTTTCCCGTTAATTGCTTTATATAGAGCGTCTGAGACTAAATTAACTGGAGTTTTTCCAGTTTGTGCTGCCGTCCTGGCTTTTTAACATAAGGTTATGGCAATTCTCAAAACATCTTCAGTCCAACACTTTATTTTCCTGCAACACCTCATACGCAAAAAAGGGTGCTCCCGCTCTTGGAGCACCCTTATCTTTATTCTTTTTAAACCGCTCGTCTATAAAACGGTTTTAGGAGGAGGTTCAACAGCTTGCGCAGCGGTCCCGGGAAGGAACGAATGTCCTCCGGCGTTACGACTCGAAGCGCCGCAAGCAGGAACACGTACAAACCTCCAACTACGAGCGCTGCTGCCGCCCCTGCGGCCAAATACGATAGCTTATCGTGCCATGCAGCCGTCAATGCGAGAACTCCGTACTCCGCGCCCCAGCCAGCCGCAGCAGGTACCGCGATCGCAATCAAATAGGGAACCCAGCGTTTGCCGAGCACATTCAGCTTCACCTGCTGATTAATCGTCCTTATATTTAACAACGTTATAGCGATAAAGCAAACCGATGAACTAATAATGAGACCATACACGCCCAGCCAAGGCGCAAGTGCCAAACTAAGCAGCACCTTCAGCCCGAATCCGACAATCGTATGCATCATCGGCTGCCTCGGCTTATCGAGTCCGTACAAAATGGAGTTCGACGTCATCATCGTAATTTGGAAAATAGTCCCCGCAGTAAGCAAGGCAACCGTTCCGCTGCCGCTTGGGCTGGTGAACAATAAACCCGTCACCGAATAGGCTGCAACGGTAAGCAAAAGCGCAACAGGCACGCCCGTGAAGCAGACGATTCGCATAACCAGCGATGTCTGGCGCTGCACCTCGTCCATTTTGTTCAAGGAAAAGGCCGATGAAATGACCGGTATGATGGATGCGCCCAGCGCTATCGCTAATATCGGCGGTATGCCGGCAAGCGACATCGCCTTCGTGGAGTAATTGGCCAATATGACAGCAGCTGACTCCTCATTATAGAGGGATTGTGTAAGCCGCATAAATAAAGATAAATCGAAGAAATAGACGAACTGTACGGTCATCGCCGTCACAACGGCCGGAATCGACATGGTGAATATTTCCCGGTAAATAGATCGAAACGGAATAGGTGAGCCAGTCGCCCCGCCAGGCTTCCTGACGGCGTGGCCTGCGCTTCGCTGCTCGGCCAGGTCTTGCCTCTTCAGCTTTCTTGCAAACCACAGCATAACTGCGAATGCGCCGAAGCTGCCGAATACGCTGCCGAATGCGATAGCCGCCGCTCCCCAGTCGTCTCCGTAACCCCAGCCCAGTATGATGAGCGCCAGTCCGATACCGCCTATAATCCGTAATATTTGTTCAATGATTTGAGAAATGCCGCCAGCGGCCATGATTTGCCTGCCCTGAAAATAACCGCGCGTCATCGCGATAACCGGGAAAAGCAGCAGCGCGGGAGCAATGGCCTGCAAGGACAAAACAGCGTAAGGCACCTTTGAGATTTTGGCATAGACCGGTGCCAAAGCGAACATCGCGGTTGCAAGGATCAAACCGGTCACTGCTCCGAACAGCAGGGCGGCCTTGTATATGCGTTTGGCCTCATCATGCCTTCCGAGCGCATAACGCTGTGATATCATTTTGCTTATCGTAATCGGGATGCCTCCCGTGGCGACCGTCAGCAGGAGCAAATACAATTGATTGGCAGCATTGAAGGCTGCTTGTCCATCGGGACCAAGCATATAATCGAGCGGAATACGCTGAAACAGACCGAGAAACCGGGCTGTAAGCGCAGCGGCCGCTAATATTAGCGTGCCTTTAATTAATGAGTCTTTTTTTAGCATGGCGTTTAGCTGAAGTCTCCCTATTCCTTATTTCCGATTGGCTCGAGCGGCTGATGATTGCCGCGAACCGGTGCGGCCGCGCCCGATGGCCCCGCCCAGCGGATGCCGTTCTGAATAACCTGCAGCACCTGCGGATTGTAGTAAGTAGGATATGTTTCGTGCCCCGGACGGAAATAAAAGATTTTCCCTTGGCCGCGGCTGAACGTGCAGCCGCTGCGGAATACTTCCCCTCCCTCGAACCAGCTCACGAAGATCAGCTCATCCGGTGCGGGAATATCAAAGTGCTCGCCGTACATTTCCTCTTGATCGAGCGTAATGTATTCAGGCAGCCCCGCTGCGATCGGATGCGCCGGATTAACGACCCACATGCGTTCCTTCTCGCCAGCCTCGCGCCATTTCAGGTCGCAGCCGGTTCCCATCAGCTTTTTGAAAATTTTCGAGAAATGGCCGGAGTGCAGGACGATTAAGCCCATTCCGTTCCATACGCGCAGCTGGACGCGTTCGACGATCTCGTCGTCAACCTTGTCATGTCCCATATGCCCCCACCAAATGAGCACGTCCGTATTTGCCAGCCGCTCCTCCGTTAATCCGTGCTCAGGCTCTTCTAGCGTTGCCGTCGCTACCTCGATGTCGTCTGCCGCCAATCCTTTCGCCAAGGTCCGGTGAATGCCGTCCGGATAAATCTTTTTAACCTCATCATGAAGCTTATCATGCAAAAACTCATTCCATACTGTCACTTTAATCATTCTGTTGAACTCCCTTTCGATTTAGAATACAAGCCATAATATGAACAGCACAATCATCAGCAATTGAAGAATAAACTTCACCACGACGCTCGTAAACAAACCGACAACCGATCCGAGACCGACCTTGAGCGACCGCTCGAGATTATTGCCGACAATCATCTCACCGATTACCGCACCTGCGAACGGACCGATAATTAGACCTAGTGCCGGTATAACGAAAGGACCGAAGATGAGACCGATCGTACTGCCGATTATCGAGGCCCTTGAGCCTCCGAACCGTTTGACCCCCCATGCGCTCACCGCATAGTCGGCTACGAACAGCACAATAACGATAAGCGTCTGAATGAGCCAGAACCATATGCCAAACTCGCTAAAGGAAAAGAATAGTCCGTATACAAAAAATGCGGCGTAAATGGCCAGAGCACCGGGCAGGATCGGATAAACCGCGCCGGCCATGCCCACCGCGAATAATAAAATAACGAGGATCCAGCCTAGTATGTCCATACGTTCCTCATCCTTTCAAAACGTACCGTTTAATCACTTCCGCAACCCCGTGCTCGTTATTCGTGAACGTTATGAAATCGGCCGCTTCCTTAACCGTATCCTGCGCATTGCCCATAGCCACTCCAAGACCGGCCTCGCGGATCGCGGCAATGTCGTTCAAGCTGTCGCCTACGGCGATCACCTGCGACATCTCGATATCAAGCAAGCCGCATAATTCTTTGAGGGCGCTTGCCTTAGATACGCCGAGCGGGTTCAGCTCCAGATTCCATGGCGACGAATTCGTGATCTCGAGCGCCCCCCAGCTTTGGACTTCAGCCAGCAGCTTCTCCCTTACTTGGTCATCTTCCGTGTGATAACCGAATTTCAACCAGTGATGCGAATTGTAATCGCCTGCCGGACTAATCCATTTCTCTTTGTTGTAAATATCATCCGCCGTATAAGCCCAGAACCAGGCTTCCTCATGCGCAAGCGCAAGCTCGTGCAGCCTTTGAACATAAACGGGGCTCAGATGCGTCCGCTTATGCAGCACATGCGGCCGATGCCAAATCTCGCTTCCGTTCACGGTAATCATTGGCGTCTCCAGCTTTAATTGCTCCGCAAACGGCAGAGCGCTGCGAAAGCCCCGTCCGGTAGAGAAGCTGACGATGACGCCCGCATCCAGCGCCTTTTGTATCCACTCCGCATTTTCCGAGCTTATTTCGGATCGTTCGTTCAGCAATGTGCCGTCCATATCCAGCGCAACTAATTTGTAATCTCCCAATAGAGTGCCTCCTCACGCGTATTACCAACTAGTAAATTATTTTAGCACATTTATGACAGATTCCAAATGTACGGCGGTTACAAAAAAAAGCCGCCAACGTGAAATCGCGAAAGCGTACAAAAAAAAGAAAGCATCCGCTAAGCGAATGCTTCCTTATCTATTAAATGGCTAACGTTAAGCCAGCTGTCTTAAACGCAGCTTCTTGACGATAATGCCTTGCGATGGCGAGAATAGAAACGCTGCGACAAATAAGAAGGAAGCCGCGCATACCATGCAGCCCGCTATGGACGCGTCGAGAACGACCGCTGCCCCGTAACCGAGAAAGGTGCTGGCTATGCCGGCAGCAACGCTTAATCCGATCATGACGCCCAGTCGATCCGTCAGCAAATAGGCGGTTGAAGCCGGAATGATCAGCATGCCTACGACAAGTATGGCTCCGACGCTCTCGAACGAGCTGACCGTTGCCATCGATACGAGACCCATCAGCAAATAATGAAAAAAGGCGACAGGGATCCCAATTGCTGCAGCAAGCGCCGTATCGAAGGCGCATAGCTTGAATTGCTTGTAGAACAAGCCGATTACCGTCGTGATCACAAGCAACGTAAATCCGAGCAGCCATACCGCCTTTGGCCCCATGTTGATGCCTCCAAGCACCCACAGGTTCCAATGCACATAAGCGATCTCGCCATACAAAATCGCATCCTGATCCAAATGCACCTGACGGGCGTACAAGCTGACAAGCACGACACCGATCGCGAACAAAGCCGTAAAGACGACACCTATTGAGGCATCGGCCTGAATGCCGCTTTGCTGGAACATTTGAATGAGGAAGGTAGTCAGCAAGCCGAACAGCAGTGCAGCGAACATCATCAGCAGCGAATCTCTCGAGCCGCTGAGAAGAAACGCAATGACGATGCCGGGCATGACGGAGTGACTAATGGCATCGCCGATCATAGCCATTTTCCGCAACACGAGAAATACGCCGAGAATACCGCAGCAGGCGGCAACGAGCGAGCCTGTCAGCAAAATCCAAAAATCGCTCATAATGCCGCCTCCTTCTTCACGCTGCCCTTTACAAGCGGCTCGCTTTCCCTGATGAAGCGCTGCTTGACCCTTTGTCTCATCAGTCGCTTAGCCAGTAATCCTCTCGTCGGACCGAATAAAACAGATAGGCCGAACAGCAATGTCGCAGCCAGTACGGTTACCGGGCCGGTCGGCAAATTCGATACGGAGGCGCTGATCCATGTTCCCGCAGCCCCGCTTGCTGCACCGAACAGCCCCGATAATACGACCATCAGTCCCAGTCGGTCCGTCCAATATCTTGCTGACACGGCTGGCGTAATAAGAAGGGCTGCTACGAGCACAACGCCTACCGCTTGAATACCGGCTACGACGGCAACTACGATAAGGAGCATTAGCAGCTGCTCGAGGAAAGCCACCGGATAGCCGATCCCTCGCGCAAACCCCGGATCGAAGGAAATGATTTTGAATTGCTTAAATAACAAAGTACATACCGTGATTAACAAACCGCAGACGATCGTCATCGTTATAACGTCTGATGCGATCATGGAGGCAGCCTGACCGAACAGAAATTTATCGAGACCTGCCTGATTACCGTAATCTCCATGCTGGATTAAAGTGAGAAGTACGATTCCAAGTCCAAAAAAACCGGATAATACGATACCCATCGCCGCATCCTGCTTGAGCTTGGAGTTCCGCGTAATGTAGCCAATTCCGAACGTAGCGATCAGACCAGAGAGCCCTGCACCGATAAGAAACAGTCCAATGGACTTTACTCCTGTCAGCATAAAAGCGATACAGATACCCGGCAGCGCCGCATGCGCCAGCGTGTCGCCCATCAAGCTTTGCTTCCGCAAATAAGAGAAGCAGCCGATTACTCCGCTGCTTATTCCGAGCAATGTGCATCCCAGAAATATCCACTGCATGTTCGGATCAGACAACATCGACCAAATCGTATCCATCGATTACTCCCCCTTCCCGTCAGGGATAGAAGGGGACTGCAGGCTGCGATCGAGAAAGGCAAGTCTGCCGCCGTAAGTACGCTGCAGCTGCTCCTGCGTAAAAGTTTGCGCCGTAGGACCGTAAGCCTGCAGCTCTACGTTAAGAAGCAGGACGGAGTCGAAATAATCCTGTACGGTAGCTAAATCATGATGGACGACGATTACAGTTTTTCCTTGGAGCTTAAGCTCCTGAAGAAGCGTAATAATCGCCTTCTCCGTTGCCGCGTCGACACCGGCGAAGGGCTCATCCATAAAATACAGCTTTGCGTCCTGCGCCAGAGCGCGGGCCAGAAATACCCGCTGCTGCTGCCCGCCTGACAGCTGGCTGATTTGTCTGTCCGCATAGTCGGACATGCCAACCTTGCTTAGAGCTTCCATCGCAATCGCTTTTTCCTTCGCGCCAGGACGTCGAAACCATCCCAAATGCCCGTATCTGCCCATGAGGACGACGTCAAGCGCATTCGTCGGAAAATCCCAATCAACCGATTCGCGCTGCGGCACATAGCCGATAAGTTTGCGCTGCTGCTTATAGGGCTTTCCATAGACCAGCACCTCTCCGGCTATACTCGGAATGAGTCCGAGCGCCGCTTTCATCAGTGTTGACTTCCCGGCCCCGTTCGGGCCAATGACGCCAATCAGTTCGCCTTCATTGACTTCGAATGAGATATTTCGCAGCACCGGCTTTTTCTGATACGCTACGCTTAAACCATGAATGGCGAGCGGAGCTTCTGCCTTCGTATCTTTTGTCGCAACCGTATGATTCAAGCTCATGATCTTCACTCGCTTTCCCTGCGTTACCGCTCTCTTATTTCAAGGCTGCTACAATCGTGTCCACGTTGTGCCGCACCATGCCGATATAAGTTCCTTCTACCGTTCCTGCATCGCCCATCGCGTCGGAGAACAGCTCGCCGCCAATCGTTACCTCGTGGCCCAATTGACCCGCACCCTCGATCACCGACTCGATTGATTTTTTTGGAACGCTGGATTCAATGAACACCGCTTTGATTTTGTTTTCCACCAAATAATCGCGGAGCGTGCTGACATCCTTAGCGCCAGTTTCAGACATCGTATTTATGCCTTGCAAACCTGTGACCGTTAACCCATATGCTGAGCCAAAGTAACCGAATGCGTCATGCGCTGTCACTAGAATGCGGTTGGCTTCCGGTATAAGCGCTATCTGTTCCCGTACGTAAGCATCGAGCTCCTCAAGCTCTTCGATATATGCAGCTGCCTGCTCCTTGTAGTAATCGGCATTCGCGGAATCCTTCTCCGCCAGCGAATCGCGTATGACCTCTGCAGCTGAAATCCATAGCTTGACATTGAACCAAATATGCGGATCATGCATGCCTTCCCCCGCTGCCGGATCGGAATGCAGCTGCTCTTCTGTCAAGTAAGAGGAGACCGCAACCGTTGGCTTGCGGTTCTCGAGATTTTCGAAAATCTCTACCATTTTACCTTCGAGATGAAGCCCGTTATAGAAAATGACATCCGCGTCATCCAGCTTCTTCACATCGCCCTGAGACGCTTTGTACAAATGGGGGTCGATACCGGCGCCCATCAATCCGCTCACCTCTACATGCTCTCCGCCGATTTCCTGAACAACATCCGCGATCATTCCAATTGTAGCCGTAACCTTCAGCTTCCCCTCTCCCGTGGATTGCTGCCCGCAGGCTGATGTCGCCAATACCGTTACTGTCAGAAATATTATAGTCATGATGAATCGACGCAGTGCCGAATTCGTTTTTTGTGTTTTACGCATCGTTAATTCCTCCCACATCCAATTTATTGTTTATATGCCTTTCGGTTTGCCCTTATGAATCATATTTCGCCTCATGAATCTTATTTTACCTAAAGCCCTTTTTTTAATAATACACAAAAATGTTTCTCTTGTGCAACATTTTTTTTATAAAACGGCTCCCCAACGGAATTATTTTGACAAAAAAGAACAAGCGGCGAGGCAGACATCCTGCTTCACCGCTTGTTCTTATCGTATTTACTTTTACTCACCGGCACCGGAAGCTGTGCCCGCAGCGTCTGCGGCATCAGCCGTCGAAGCCTCTTTAATCGCTTTCTTCTTTGGCACGCCCGTCAGTCCGATCTCTTCATCGTAAGCATCGAAAATCATCCGTGCGATCGGAGACGCGCCGTAGCCGCCGAAGCCGCCGTCAGGCACGACGACCGCTACCGCAAGCTTCGGGTTCTCTGCAGGCGCGTATGCGATAAACACCGCATTATCCGCGCGGCGGGAGGCAACATCCTGCTCGGAGGTACCCGTCTTGCGACGGTAGCTGTACTCGAAGTCTTCAAAGCCCTGCGACTTAACCTCGGACATCCCGGCTTCAATCTCTTCCCAATATTGGGCAGGCATTTCTACCGTATTCAAAATTTCCGGCGTGTAGCCTCGAATCAAATTGCCGTCGGAATCCTTGATTTCGTTCACGAACTGCGGCTTCATCCGTTTGCCCCGGTTCGCGAGCATCGCCGCATATTGCGCCAGCTGCAGGGTCGTGTAACGTCCCTGCTGACCGAATGAAGCAAATATAAGCGCGGACTGCGCACTGCCCCGTTCAGCCTCCGTAAAATATTCCTTTATTCCCATGGATTCTCCGGGCAATCCGCTTCCCGTCAACACGCCGAGACCGAATTGCTCCATGTAGCCATCCCAAATCTCAACGCTGCTTTTGCCGTTCACGCTGCCGCGCATATATAGCTTATTACCGATCATTGCGGCCATAAAGGGGTTAGATGAATCACGGATTGCCCCCGCGCCGTCGATGCTTCCATAAATGTGATTTTGCGAGTTTCGAATATACCGCTCGTACCCTTTTTTACCGAACGAAAATACGCCCGTATCCAGATACCTTGTCGTCGTAGTAAATAACCCTTCATTCAAGCCGATAAGCACCGTCAACGGCTTCAGCGTCGACCCCGGCGGCACGATCGAGGAAGGATGCTTATCGCGCTCCTCCTTCGTTTCATATTTGCCGTATACCGTGCTGATCGTTCCGTTCGCAAGCACGTTCTGGAAATTCTCGTAATCCTCCGGGCTGATTCGACCGCCCGCCCAAATGTTCGGATCGTAATCCGGCATGCTGGCCATGGCGACGACCTTGCCCGTATCGACCTCCATTGCGACCGCGAAGCCGGTTTTCGCATATTCGGCCCTCTCGTATCTATTGCTGGAGGTCGTTATTTTTTTTAAATGATCCATAATGGCCGTTTCTGTTTTCAATTGCACGTTTTTATTAATCGTAAGAAACAGGTCCGACCCCTTCTCCGGGTTCGTGATTTGCATCGGACCGATAATACGCTCCGCATTATTGACCGGATACGTCTTCAAACCGTTCTTGCCGCGAAGCACATCCTGATACATCCGCTCAAGACCGTCCAGGCCGACATCCTCTTCCTCCAGATATTGCAGCTGTGCATCCTCTTCCATGCTTTTTTCCTTATAAAACTCCACATCCTCGCGAACGCCTTTGTATTTCTTCAAATAACCGACCAATTGAACAGCTATGGAATCCTGGTCATAATTCCGCACGCTCTCCTCCATAATATCAACGCCCTTGTAGTCCGTCCGATTTTCCATGAAATAGGCGACTTCTTCATTCGTCAATCCGGATTTGATGCGGCGCGGCGTGGAGATCGTATTTCTCCGGAAATCCAAATCCATTTGACGAATAATATCGTCAACGGTCATCGCCTTGGCGGGATCTCCTCTTTTCGTAAATATCTTTTCCAGCTCCACCGCCAGCTTCCTGGCGTTTTCCTTCGCTTCCTCCAGCCCCAGCTCCGGCTGAATACTGTAATATAACGATTGCGTCGATGTAGAGTATGCGATTGGATACCCTGTAGAATCGTAAATATTGCCTCTTATCGGCGGTAATTTGACGCTCCTCGTGCTTTTGCCAATACCCTCCGCGCTAAGCGTCGGCCCTTCCACAAACTGCAAAATAGCGAGCCGTACGATCAATACGCTAAACAATGCGAACGTCACAAAGAAAAATAAATTCAATCGAAACGAAAAATGACGCCGATTTATAATTTCCCGCTTTTGCGGATCGTCCAGCATGAATGATCACCCCAATTTCGTAAAACTGCCGTCTGCCAAATGAAATTACGCCTCGCGGATATGAGTCTCTTCAAACCGCGGCGGGTTAAACCAGTCACCCGAGGAAGCCCAGGTGGCATCCAGCGGAATCCATCCTGCGTCACCATCGCCGATCTGCACCTCATTCCAAGCATGCGGACCGTAGCCTCCGCGGCCGTCAGCGCCCATCCCCGTAACGACTCTGACCTCCAGACCGGCGGATCTTGCCATCATCGCATACAAACGGGCTATATCTATACATACGCCCTTACGCGTATCAAATGTCTCAGTCGGCGTCTGTTCCTTCCATATGCCCTGCTGCACATAATTGTCCGCTTTGTCCCAGTCATAAGCGATCCGACTGCCTAACCAATCATAAAGCTTGCGCGCTTTATCTTCCTTAGTAAGCGCGTCCTGCGTCACATAAAGAGCGGCCTGCTCGATTTCGGCAGGAATGGCATAATCAATAATTTCATATTTTCGCTGCAAAATTTGTTGAAACTGCGCCTGAACCGCCTCGGCTAATACCGGACCTTGCCCTTCCAGCACATCTCCGGCTACGGGAGCCAGCCATGAAGCGGTCTCCGTATATAACGGGGAATTAGATATTTTGTCCGCGTACCAGCCGCTCGGCATAAGCGATACATATACGAACAGCAAGGCGACGAAGACGAAGGAACGCCCTGCTCCATGAGCCGTACCAATCAAAGCGCCTGCGACGCGGCTTGCGCTTCTCTTCGCCGGCAAGCCGCGGATAGGCTCTTCTTTGACGCTTCGCAGTATGCCTTCCACCGCCCGCTCCAGCAGAGGCTCAACAAAGGCGCCAAGCGCTCGCAGCAGTAAATATCCAAGCAGGAACAGCACCCCATAACGAAGCAGAGCGAAATCCCGCAGGCTTGTCAGAAGCGTGAACCATGCCTGCTCGAAGACGTTAAGCTCACGGCTTGGAATATGAACCTGACCGTTCAGCCACTCCGCAACGACGGGAGAAAGCGCGCTTGCCAGCCGTCCGGCAACGATCAGGCATACGACAATGACAGCAGCCTCCCATACAAAAAAGAAAAGGCGCCTCGCGGAACCCGATGCGCCTCTTCTAATCCCTTGCACAAGCGAGCCCAGCAATAGCAGAAGTACGATTATCGCGACAGGCTCCGGCTCTCTGAATAATTGAACCCAATTATCCATAACCGTTACCCGTTCTGCTTCGCTTGGTCGATTAGGGCTTGAATCGTGCTGTCGAGCTCCCACTTGCCGAGCGGAGCCCCCCGGAAAGAAACCGCTACCTCATTCACGCCCGGTTCTCCGGTAAGCTCTACGTTAGTGGTTTTGACGGTAAAGGTACCGTCTCCGTTATTAACGAACGTAGCGTCCTTCGCCTCGCCTACCATCGCATTCACGGCCTCCTGCTTCACTGTATCAGCAACCTTCGAGCCCATTTCCTTCAGGTCGTCCATGCTATAGCCGCTGTACAAGACGATGCCCAGCACGATAGCCGCGACGATGGCCCATTTCACGACGGTCTTCACGATGCGCACAATAAGAAGCAGCACGATAAGAGCAATGATTAGGACCAGCCAATGCTCTTTGAAAAAAGCGGTCCAGGTTTCCAAGTCATACGTTGAAAAATCTAAAAAATCCAATATTGATCCCCTCCATTATACCTCGTACAAATCGCTATTACAAAACATTATAACCTACGGAATATAAGGCGTAAACGCATCCATCCTTTTTATCCAGACATATCCTGTCCCACGTAAACGTACAAGTATATAAGGATATAATTGGCAAGGAGGAACCGCCACGTGAAAACCGCAATTTGGCTTTATTTATTTTTGTTTGTCGCATTTTTCGATTTGCACGCGCAATACCCGATTTTGACTCCCTTTGCTATTTCTCTCGGAGCAGCGCCTTCCTTCATTGGACTCATGATGGGCATGTATTCCATCACCCATTTGCCCGGCAATCTGATTGCCGGCTTCGGCGTCGACCGCTACGGCAGCAGACTATTCATCGTGTTCAGTCTCCTCGCAGCCGGAGTTGTGCTTCTATTCCAGTCCCATGTAACAGATCCTTGGCAGCTCCTTCTGCTGCGCTCGATCAGCGGCTTCGTGCTCGCTTTTCTCTCTCCCGCCTGTCTCTCCCTGCTCGCCAGAATGACAAGCGACCGGACTGAGCAAGGAAAGCTGATGGCCGGCAACGGTCTCGTTCATACGCTAGCAGCCGTCGTCTCTCCCGCCGCCGGCGCTTACCTGGTTGCCAAAATCGGCTTCACGACGGCGTTTAACGTGCTCGGCTGGATACTAATCGCGACGGCGGTATGCGCCATCTTCTTTATTAAGGATATCGCCGCCAACCCAGAACAAGAATCGGCAGAGGCTCCAGCCGCCAAAGCGAAAGCGAAGCTTCCTCTTGAACCCGCCGCACCTATGCCATGGCTGGTCTTCATCCTTCCGGTTGCGCTCAGCTGCGCTCAAGGCATACTGTCCTTCGAGCTGCCGCTGCTTGCGAAGACGCAGGAAGCGATGCTTACAACCGGTTTATTGTTTTCCGTTGTCAGCATCGGCGCACTCATTACGTTGAGCATGCTGTTCTTGAACCGCGTGTCCGCTTTTCAGCGAACATTATGGGGCTCGCTGGCGCTGGCTATTATTTATTTTCTTATCGCCTCCGGCATTACGGCCCCGTTTGCGGTTATGCTCTTGTTTGTCGGGATGGCGAAAGGGATCATTTTGCCGGCGCTGTCGACGTTATTAATCGAGCTTAGCGGAGGAGCGCGCTATGGCCGTACCTTCTCCATATTATCGATCGCTTTTTCCATCGGCGCCTTCATCGGTCCGATGGCCGCAGGCCAAGTCCGCGATTATATTTCGCCTTATTACATTGCGTTTATCGCACTCATGATTGCGGTCACCGTGCTTCCGGTGCATATCTCCCGCTCGCTGTCCTCCCGCACCCATTTTTCTTAGAGCCGGGTATGTGTACAGGGCAAACGGTGGTAAACTAGCATTAGAG
Source organism: Paenibacillus alkaliterrae (assembly GCF_021532375.1). Lineage (GTDB taxonomy): Bacteria > Bacillota > Bacilli > Paenibacillales > Paenibacillaceae > Pristimantibacillus > Pristimantibacillus alkaliterrae. Next base: position 70,088 of record NZ_JAKGAP010000009.1, on the reverse strand, counting down.
CTGCTGCTGCTCTTACCCTCACACTGCATACCGAGGTGATTTTGATGGACATCGCTATTATCGTGGAAGGAAAAAACGATAAAGCTCGGCTAAAACGTGTGCTTGCTGAAGAAGTGCCTATCTTTTGCACCTTCGGCACTCCCGGCTCCGAGCAGTTGGAGAAGCTGCGCAAGCAGGTCGGAGACAGCCAGGCATTCATATTTACCGATAACGACTCCTCCGGAAAAAGAATACGCTTCTTGCTGCGCGATCTTTTTCCCGATGCCGAGCATATTTACACCCGCAGAGACTATTCCGGCGTGGAGCATACGCCCGAGGAATATTTGATCGGGCAATTGGAAAAAGCGGGACTCGATGCGCATATCTTATATCCTGCGCAGAACCCCGCTTCTATGTGGAGCAAAGATGAATTTCGAGCGTAAATGAGAGCTTGTATTTTAAAGCAGCTTGTTTAATTCATCTACGATTTGGTCAGCCGTTAAGTCCTCGTCGCTGCCATTGATCCATTTCCGAATTTGGCCTTCCTGGTCGACAAGCGTAATGACATTCGTATGCGTATAGGAGTTGTCGGCTTCCTTAATGACAGCTGCGCCGAAATCCCGCGCCAGCTGCAAGGTCGCCGCTTCATCCCCGCGCAGGAAACGCCAGCCTTCGAAATCGGCATCAAGCCGGTCGGCAAAGTCGCGGATGACTTCTGGTGTATCCCGCTCCGGATCGAATGTAATTGAAATCAACTCCGCCTCGTTTCCGAGCTTCTTCTCTTTCTTCAGCTTATCCTGTACCTCCGAGAGCAGAAATGTCGTAGGAGGGCATACGTCGGGACAATTGGCAAAATAAAAATAGACGATTCTTGCTTTGCCATTCGTCGATTCAAGCGATACCGGATTTCCGTCAATGTCGTTCATATCGAAAGCCGGCGCAGCCTTTATAACTTCAAGAGGCTGCTTCGGCTCGGCTACGTACGTCAAAAATAAATAAATGCCCATTGCCGCGCAAAGCGCAAGCACAGCAATCTTAAAGCTATGTTTCTTAACAAATGCCACGTCTTTCACTCCTTAAGCATTCGATTACGATCCCGTCGTGTCTAGAATCATAACGAGAAACACAATCATCAAATAATTAACCGAGATGAGAAAGTTTGTTTTCGCCCATTTCTCTGTATCCGGAGCTCCTGTGCCGCGAAGCGTATGGACAAGCCAGACAAGCCCGCCAACGACCGAGATAATCATGAAATAAATGCCCACGTAACCATACGCATAAAACAGAATTCCCGTTGGGATCAGCAGCACCACATAAGGAATCATTTGCAGCTTCGTCCGTTTAATTCCCTTCACAACCGGAAGCAAGGGAAAGCCGGCTTCCCGATACTCTTCTACTCTTCGAATCGCAAGCGACCAGAAATGTGCCGGCTGCCACAAAAACATGAGCGCAAACAAAATCCAGGCCCCTGCATCGATCTCCTGCGTGACTGCACAATAGCCGATAACCGGCGGCATTGCTCCAGAAATTCCGCCGACCGACGTGCTCCAGGTGGACGTTCTCTTCAGCCAAATCGTGTAGATGACGATGTATACGAACCATCCGAGCAGTCCGAGCCACCCCGTCAGCGGGTCAACAAGAGCGAACAAGACCGTAAGGCCAACAATACCTAAAATTATACCGTAAACCAATACCGTTCCAGGCTGCATGCGGCCGGTAGGCAAAGCGCGATCCTTCGTGCGCTCCATCTTCTGATCGAGTTCCCTATCCCAGTAGTTATTAATCACGGTGGCTGACGCTATCGTCAACGTTGAGCCAATAAGCGTCCATATAAGCATGAGAACGTTAACGTCCCATTTGGAAGCAACCAAAAAACCACCTAACGCAGCAAACACATTGAGTCGAAGCAGCCGCGGTTTTGTCAATGCGATCAAGTCTTTCAGCACGAAGCGAGCCTCCCGAGTTATGCGACAAGACGCCCCCCGGCGTCTATCTTTCATTGATGAATCGTTACTAATCATACCGAAAAAAGAATACGATGACAATGTTCGCAGGGTTTGTTCATCATTTTGCCACGCAAATTGTGACAAATCATTTTAGTAACCATTTGGCTGGGCGTTCAATACAATAACAATGTAGTTTGATGCCTATAACAATCCGCGAAATGAACCATTTCATTATGATCCGAAGGGAGTGAACGCTTAAGCTTATGGCAGTCATCAAAACAAATTCAGAACAGACAAAGCTGCTTGCCCGCCTCATGCGCGCGGAAGCGGAAGGCGAAGGCGAGCTTGGCATGCTGATGGTCGGCAATGTCGGCGTAAACCGCGTCCGCGGCAATTGCATCGATTTCAGAAACATCCGCTCCATCGAGCAAATGGTTTATCAGAAGCCAGGCGGCTTTGAAGCCACCGTGAAGGGGTATTTCTATCAAGCCGCGCGCGAAAGCGAAATCCGATTGGCCAAAAGAATCATAAACGGAGAGCGTCAGCATCCAGCCTCTAACGCACTGTGGTTCTTCCGCCCGACAGGAAACTGTCCGAACACCTGGTACGACCAGGTGAATAGCGGACGATACAAGAAGCATTGCTTCTTCATTCCAACGCGTGAGGACTGTCCGTCTGTTTATTAATCCTATTTCTTAAGTGTGAAAGCGAGGAGCAACAATATGTCTAACGGTTATGGCTACAAAAATCAGGTAAGTCCGGTTCATGCAGGTCCTTATCAAGGCTACGGCTACGTTGGCCACGGCAACTATCCTTATCCGGCGGGCGGACAGCAGCCCGCCGCTCTCCCTGCAACAATGCAAGCCCAAGCTTTTCCAATGCAGGCTCAGACTATGCCAATGCCCCAAAATGTACCTAGCGGTTCCTTCGTAACCCCTGCGGGCGGCAATATCGTTACCGTTCCCGGAGTCGAGGAATCGTATGTTGAAAACATTTTACGCTTAAACCGCGGCAAAATGGCTACTTTCTACATGACATATGAAAACAATCGCGAATGGAATGCTAAAATTTTCAAAGGTATCGTTGAGGCTGCAGGACGCGACCATATTATTATTAGTGATCCGACGACGGGAATGCGTTACTTACTGCTGATGCTCAACCTCGATTACGTGACATTCGATGAGCCGATCGCTTATGAATATCCATTCAATGGAGGTGTAGTAAGCTCCTCTACTCCGCTTGGCATGGCTACGCTGGGTACTGTTAACGCCCGTTAATCAACTTTTTCAGGCGTATGCGCCGGCTTAAACGTCCAGATATGCATTTTCTCGGCACCGCCTATAATCCATTCGTTTACCCGACTCCAAGGAGAACGCTCACTGCAGCGTTCTTTTTTTATGCGATCTGCTTCCTCGGCGGTTTTAGCCTGCCATACCTCCACGAAGAGATTAGGCTGATTTATTCCTTCATATAAATAAACATTTAGACTGTCCGTTAGCAGTCCTTCCGTGCAGGAAAGGTATGACTCACGATGCTCGGTGCTTATTCGGTATTCAGCGAAACAAATGTACATTTCCTTCGTTCTCCTTTTGCTTACTTTGATAAAGTTCCCCCAGTTCGCCGATACTACACCTAATCAATTGATTTGGGAGGACTGATCATGGATACAGGCACACATCTTGTCATGGGTATCGGGTTAGCGGGACTTGCAATGGTCGACCCCGTCGTGGCAGCGGATCAGACGATTCAAACCGCCGTTTTGATCGGTACGGTTGCCGGCTCGCAAGCGCCCGATTTAGACACCTTGCTCCGCCTGAAAGGGAATGCCTGCTACATTCGAAACCATCGGGGCATTTCTCATTCATTGCCGGCGATTGCCATATGGACGGCACTGATTACGGGCATCCTGCAATTGATTTATCAAGGCGCTCTCCCCTGGTTTCTTGTAGGAGGATGGGTGCTGCTCGCCGTCTGTATCCATGTCTTTACCGATTTATTCAATACCTATGGTACGCAAGCCATGAGGCCGTTCTCCGATAAGTGGATATCATGGAATATCATCCATATTTTTGATCCGGTCATTTTCACGGTACATGTTATAGCCATTTTACTTTGGGCATTCGGTTTCGTAAATCCCGCAATTATGTTCCCGCTTATGTATTTATTTTTGAGCATTTACTTTGTATGGCGTACTTTTGCGGCAAGAAAAACGGTTCAAATGCTGCCTTCTATCGATGCAGAGCACAGAGACGGCGATATTTACATGGCCATACCGACCATTTCGTTATCGAAATGGAACATTGTCAAGCAAGTCAAAAATGGCGGCTTCGTCATCGGCGACCTGCAGAGCAGCAGCTTAAGATGGCTTGATCGCGTGCAATGCTCCGAGCATCATGCCGTCGCCAAATCGAAGAATGATCCGGCCATTCGTTCCTTCTTGTATTTCACGAGCTTTGCCTGTGCTGACGTAAGGGAGCATTCTTGGGGCTATGAGGTCAGATGGTCTGATATCCGTTATCGTCACAGAAAGCAATATCCTTTCGTAGGCGTACTGCTTATGAATAAACATTATGAAACCGTTGGATCTTATGTGGGCTGGCTGAGCGATGAGCGGCTAATGAAAAGACTGCAGATGGACACGTATTGACAGGTGCGACAGAAAGTTCCTTCTTGTTTATTTGAAGGGACTTTCTTTTTTTCTGCGCGCATTTCGTTTATAGTAGCATAAAAGAAACCCAAGGCATGCCTTGGGCTTCATTTCATCGTTGTGTATGAGAATCGATTAACGGCTGCCGCCAGAAAGCTGTTGCTCAGCGATTTGAACCAGCTTTTTCGTAATGTAGCCGCCTAGGGAGCCTGCATCACGAGTCGAAACATTACCGTAGTAGCCGTCTTGCGGGATTTGTACGCCAAGCTCTTGAGCTGCCTCAAGTTTCATTTGTTGAAGAGCTTGCGTAGCTTGCGGGACAACAAGTTGATTGCTTCTATTTCTGTTTCCTGCCATAAGGTATTTCTCCTTTCGTCCTCTTCACTTTGATGTGTGTTGCAAGCTTGCAAGCTTATTATGCGCACGCGAAAGGAAACTATTCTACATTCTAAAAAAATATATTGACTATTTGTTAAGGAGAGAAAACACCGTGTCAAAACCGCTGTCCTTGTTTTTTTCCGTACTCTCAATCGTATTTATGAGCGCAATGGCGATATCGATCAGCCACAACGGATGGTTCGTTCTTCTGTTCGGTTTGCTGACCCTCATTACGATTGGAGCAGGCTTTATCGTACGGGCGCGCTTGCGCAGAAAAGGACAAGACTGACGCTGCCGTCAGCCTTGCTTCATGCCATTTGTCAGGTTAGCTGCGAGGCGGCAGAAAGCCCATTCTTTCTTTCACGTCCGCTAAGGTCCGGTCCGCGATAACCGCTGCGCGTTCCGCTCCCTGCTTCAGAATCTGATGAATTTCACCTGAATTTCGGATATCGTTATATTTGGTCTGCAAAGGTTCAATAACCGATACGACATGCTCGGCAAGATCCTTCTTAAACGGTCCGTATCCTTGCCCCTCGTAGCGCGCTTCAATGTCTGCGATCGTCATATTGGCGCAGTGCGAGTAAATGCAGATCAAATTGCTTATTTCCGGTTTATTGGCAGGATCGTATTTTACTTCGCGACCCGAGTCGGTAGTCGCGCGGCTAATTTTTTTGCGAATGACATCCGGAGTATCCAGAAGCGCGATAAAACTTCCTGCGTTCGGATTGCTCTTGCTCATTTTTTTGCTCGCATCATCCAGCGACATCACGCGTGCGCCGACCTTCGGAATGTAAGGATCAGGTATTGTGAAATAATTTCCGAATCTCGTGTTGAAACGGTGCGCAAGGTCTCTCGTCAGCTCCAAATGCTGCTTCTGGTCATCTCCTACCGGTACGAGATCGGCATTATAGATAAGAATGTCCGCAGCCATCAGCGTCGGATAAACGAACAGTCCCGCTCCTACCGATTCCTTGCCTGCCGATTTATCCTTGAATTGAGTCATTCTTTCCAGCTCGCCCATATTGGCCAGCGTCGTAAACAACCATCCAAGCTCGGCATGCGCGCGAACGTGGGATTGAACGAATACATTCGCTTTGGCAGGGTCAATGCCTGCCGCAATGAACAAAGCCGCTACCGCCTCCGATTGCTCTCTAAGCGCAGCCGGTTCCTGAGGAACCGTAATCGCATGCAAATCGACGACCATGAAGAAACATTCCTCCGAATGCTGAAGCTTTACAAAATTTTGCATCGCGCCGATGTAATTTCCAAGTGTCAGCTGACCGCTTGGCTGAATGCCAGAAAGTACTTTTTTCAATTCCCTCTACCCCTTTTCCAAAAAAAATGAGTCATGATAATAACGCAAAAAATCCCCCGCCGCAAGGGACGAGGGACCGTGGTGCCACCCTAATTCGCTTACGGAAAAAGCCCATAAGCCTTATTGCTCCGTAACGGAGAGCGTCCGTACAAACATCTTCAGCAGCTTCCGCTGCCAGATTTCCGTTCATAGGCTCCGGGGCCCATTCAGCATCGACGCTTGCACCGGTTCGCAGCAACCACCGGCTCTCTGCACGCAATCCATTCGAGCTTACTTGTTCCCATCAATGCATTTAAAACGATTATACCTATGTTTATGGCAAAGTCAAGCGGTTAGAAAGTTGTTCTATTGTAGGAATATGGAGCATAAGCTATACTGATAATCGTAATCCTTACATTAAGAAAGGATCATAGAATATGCTAAAATTCCTTTTTCGCTTCGGTACCCCTTCGCTTGCGGTCGGATGTCTCATTATGGCGGTCCTTATCGTAACGAACCGAGAGTTGCCTATGCATCTTTTCAATGCAGCAAATTTGCAATCCTTCAAGATCTTATTTATTAGTATTATATTAGAAGCCTTCCCATTTATTTTACTTGGCGTATTGTTCTCCGCGCTGCTGCAGGTATTCGTGACGGACGAGCTTATTCGTAAATTCACGCCGAAAAATCCGATAGCCGGCGTTTTATTCGGGGGCCTGCTCGGTATTCTGTTCCCCTTATGCGAGTGCGGAATGATACCCGTCGTACGCCGCCTTATACGCAAGGGCATGCCTGCCTATATCGGAATTGTTTATTTGCTTGCCGGTCCAATCGTGAACCCGATTGTATATACCTCGACCTTCACGGCGTTTCGTACGACGCCTGAAATGGCTTACTCTCGAATGGGACTAGCCTTTGCTGTATCCGTCGTCATCGGCTTGCTGCTCTATAAATTCATGCGCAGCAGTCCGCTTAAAGCAACGTCGGCCATTAACGGGGTCCAGCATTATGACCATAGCCACGATCACAGTCTGCAGGGGAAAGGAATACGCGGCCGAAGCGCTTCGATATTATCCCATTCCTCAGATGAGTTTTTCGAAATGGGGAAATATTTGATATTCGGAGCGTTCCTTACGGCCGTCATACAGACCGTCATAGAACGCAGTACCCTTGAATCTTTTGCAGATCAACCTATGTTCGCTTATTTATTTATGATGGCTTTCGCCTTTATTTTATCTATTTGCTCCACATCCGACGCCTTTATCGCATCTTCCTTCAGCGGTATGTTCGACTTCGGACCGCTGCTCGCGTTTCTCGTTTTCGGACCGATGATCGATTTGAAAAATACGTTGATGCTGCTCAGCACATTCCGAGTTAAGTTCGTGCTGGCTCTTATTGCTTTAACTGCCGTGCTGACCTTAATCGGGGCATGGATAACGGAGGTTATATTATGATCCATCACTTAATTCGCGCCGTCATCTTAACCGGCTTTGCCATGTTTATTGTATACTTGGACCGCACTGGCGAAATGGTCCTCTACATAGCTCCCCGGATGGAGCTTTATGTGAAGCTGTCTGCGCTTGGTCTTTACGCTGCTGCTATTTATCAGGTTTATGCGGCACTGCAGAAGCGCCTGGGCCGCCAAGCGCCTGTCTGTGATTGCGAGCATGAGCCATCCCCGTCCCTCTTCAAAAATTGCGTTATATACGGCTTGTTCGTCTTTCCTTTGCTGCTCGGATTTCTCGTGCCGACCGGCACGCTCGGAAGCGCGCTCGCTGCAAAAAAGGGCGTAAATCTTTCCGGCAGTGCAGCATTCGAGCGAGCTGTTGACGGAAGCCCCGATGCTGCACAGCAGCCTTTGGAAGGAAAGCTATCAGGCGATGCAATGGATCAGCTGTTTCCATCGGATGAATATACGGAATCGCATGCCGCATACGGTAAGCTGCTCTATAAGGAGCCGCTTATCACCGTTCCCGAGAAGCAATTCATAGAAACGCTGACGACTTTGGACCTTTACCGGGAAGCCTTTATCGGCAAAGAGATTGAAATTTCAGGCTTCGTATACCGCGAGGATGACATGGGCAAGGAAAGATTTGCGGTAAGTCGATTCGCGATGAATTGCTGCTCAGCAGATGCTCTTCCTTACGGGCTCATGATTATTTGGCCGAAAGCTATGGATTACGTCGAGGATGAATGGGTTTCCGTAAAAGGAACGTTTACGACATCTTCTTATTTGGACAACGAAATCATTACGCTGGAAGCAACGAAGCTCGAGCGGATGAAAGCGCCGGAATCGCCATACGTATATCCGGATCTGGATTTTGGACTATAAAAGGGCTGACGTTCATCGTCAGCCCTTTTCTTCTGTCCTGTTCCTTATTGCGATTCCCTTAGACTGTTTGATTTAGGATAATAGCGGGAATTCCAATTAGCCATATTGTAATTGGATTCGTAAAGTATGCTGGCCGACCAGGAGTTCGCGCTGGAACGAACCGAGAAATCATACAAGATTTCACCATGTGTCCAATCTCTTCTATATTTCAGTGCGTCGATTGCCATTTGACGGAATGCTTGTACCTGCGTTTCAGTTAACCCCTGGCCTCCAGTTTCAAATTTACCGTTTCTGCTCTCAATCGGATGATGCCTCATTCCGAATTTCCCTACTGCATTGTTTCGAACATGAATTAATACGGTACCTGCGGTCGCATTCGTCAATTCGCCCTCAAGCTGGCGAAATACAAAATCAACCTGACGTGCCAATGATACAGAATCCATTTCCATACATAATATCCTCCTTTATATAAATTGATTATGTTCCCATCTAGGTCTCAATACATATTATATAGTTCTTTCCTATCATTTACAATACATTTATCGACAATTATTTGCATTTTTATTTATTGTTAGACTTTTAATTCTATAAAATTACATTATATAAGCTAAAATAAACTTGATTGAAATTTTATCCATGGAAAAAAATAATGTATCCAGGTTACTGATAATGGTATCATTTTCTAATTATTGTTTCACCGAAAAGTTTTTTAGTATTTTCCGAAAAGCCGCTTGCGGTCGAATGCTTTTAATTTTTATAAATCGACATTTATAGACCAATTTCGCAGCTGGTGCTATAATATGGATAATCTAATAAAAGGAGCGCTTACATAATGATCCAATGGTACTATTCGCTGTCCGTACGCAATAAGCTGATGATCACTTTTTACCTTAACTTATTGGTGTTTGCTCTCGTGATGCTTCTCATCTTATCGGTGTCAGGCGGACCTGTTATTGCTGGTATCGCCGCCGCAATCATTCTTGCGATCATTACGTTTCCACTGGTGTCATTCATCGAGAAGTCTATTAATCAATCATTTGATGAAATTAAGGGAACAGCACTTCGGATTTCAAAAGGTGACTTTACTCAAAAAATCGATACGAATTCCTCTTCTGCTTTTGGCGAGCTTGGTCATTCCTTTAACAGCATGATTGACAAGCTCCGCGACATCTTGACGGAAACGACGAACATCATCCGCCATGTGTCCGATACGAGTCATAGCATATTTGACAAAAATAACAATATTCAAATCGCTATGCAGCAGGTAGCCGCTTCAGCAAACGAATTAGCAACCGGAGCAAACGAAATTTCGGAGGATGTGTCCGAAATGAGCGAGTCAATCACGGAGATTGAAGAAAAGGTTTCCGACTATGCCAGCTCCACGAAAGAAATGAATACACGCTCAGAGCAAACGCTTCTGCTCGTCGATAAAGGGATGAAAGCGCTCGACATCCAAGCTGACGGTATGCGCCGCAACGTTGAAGCGACAGCAAAGGTTTCGGAAACCATTGAAGAGTTGGCCCGCAAAGCGCAAGGAATTAGCGCTATCACGACGACGATCTCGGATTTGGCCGAACAAACGAATCTATTGTCATTGAATGCCTCGATCGAGGCTGCAAGAGCGGGCGAGCACGGCAGAGGCTTCGCGGTTGTCGCCCAAGAGGTTCGCAAGCTGGCGGAAGAATCGACAGCTTCTACGAAGCAAGTATTTCACTTGGTGAAGAGCATCGACGAAGGGATTAAACAAACGATAAACAATATGAAAACGAATGAAGAGGTCGTTAAGCTTCAGACCGAGCATATTAAGGAATCGGAAATCGTATTCACGGAAATCGTACAGAGCGTACAATTTATAACCGAAAAAATATATGTTTTCTCCCAAGAAAGCGATGCTATGCTGGAAAGCGCCCGTAAAATTTCCGGCGCCATTCAAAATATTTCCGCTATTACACAGCAGTCCGCCGCAGGAACCGAGCAGGTATCGGCTTCCATGAACGAGCAAATCGCTTCGGTACACGCGGTTGTAGAAGAGACCGAGAGAATGCGTACGATGGCTGCCCAGCTTCTTAAAACCATTAACGTATTCAAAATGAAATAGCCCAAACCTAATAAGACCTGAACTCTCCGTTATGCATACGGAAGAGCTCAGGTCTTATTTGTTGCAGCTTTGCTTAAGCTTGCTTCACTGCCCGGCACTCTGTTCGCCGCTCTTCGCGCTCGCTTTCCTTAAGCCTTGGGCATGTATAGCAGTAATAACCGTCCTCTACAAGATAATATAAACAACATGCGTATTTCATGCAAACCTGTTTATCCGGATTATCCATCGATTCGATCATTCTGAATTTCACGTCCAACGGGTTTTTATTCCTTCCGAATCGCTCGCCCTCAAGCGACTTGATAAGCTTGTAGTTCCGTTCAGCCTGCCGCTTCGCCAGCTCGCTTTCTTCCGATTTCATCATTAATTCATGGCCGTATTCCAGCGATGCAGGCAGCTGGCTCCACAACATTCCAATTCGCAGAATGCCGACCTTGGCGATCGTCTCCAGAACCGGGCGGACCGTATACTCAAAAAATCGGCTCAGCTTTTCTTTAGTCCATGACTCATTAGCCTCAGGCTCCTCAGGACCTTCCTCGAGCTCATACTGATGAATGAGCAACCCGCAGCGATAATATGGTTTATTATTATAAACGGTCGTATAAATTTGTACGGTCAAATTCGATAAGGATAGATCCAAAGATTTGTTCCATTTCGAAAGCATATAAATTAAACCAAGCATCGGGCCTCTAAACCAACTGGTCATGTAAACCTCTCCGACCGACTGTTCTTTGCCTTTGACCATTGGTGTATATAACTCTAAGAGATGCTTCAACCTGCTTTCATTAAGCAACTCCTCAGCTGGACAGCTATATACGACATTTTCTCGCTCATTCACAGTTAAATCATATTTTTCCGCGAGCAGCTCCATCATCTTCTCAGTCATCTTCAGCCCGTCCCTCTTATTCCGTCCGATGTATAATCATAAGCTATTGCTTTTATTATACATTCATCGACAATGATTATCAATGAGAAAAGACCAAAGCGAATGAAAGCATAGGATAAGGGTAAAATAGCGTAGGCTATTCCCCTCATTTCATCTCAGGTAAGGCGGAGCAAAGAGGCTGGCTACACGATCGTCAATTGGGATGTTGAAGACGCCTCCCGTTAACAAAAAGACAACAATGCGTTAATATAAAAAAACGTTAAGGGCGGCTTGCCGCCCTTAACGTTTGATCAGTTGTCCTGTTCAACAATGGAATTAACCGATAAACATTTGAACCCATTCACCGTTGACATAACCAACGCCGATTTTCGTAAAGTTTTTGCTTAGGATATTGGCGCGGTGACCTGAACTGTTCATCCATGCCGTCATTACCTCTTGCGGCGTTCTTTGACCGGATGCAATGTTCTCTCCCGCATAAGAATAAGTTACGCCGAAGGAACGCATCATATCAAATGGCGAGCCGTAAGTCGGCGATGTGTGGCTGAAGTAATTGTTTACGTCCATGTCTCTTGCTTTCTCAGTTGCTACCTTTGTAAGAAGAGCATCGCTCTTAACAGCGGACAAGCCAGCTTTCGCACGCTCTTGGTTAACAAGATCAATGACTTGCGATTGGAATGCGCTCATGTCAGGCGTTCCAGTATTCGTGTTGCCAGTTCCTGTGCTTGGCTTTGTAGTCGTATCTGTACCTGTGCTAGGTTTTGTAGTTGTCCCTGTATCCGGCTTTGTAGTCGTACCTGTGCCAGGTTTTGTAATCGTACCTGTGCCCGGCTTCGTTATTGTGCCTATGCTGCCTGGAGGGCAATTAATCTTACCGCCGTTAAATGTAATCTTGCTAAGGTCGATACCATATTTATTCGCGATTTCTTTGATCGCATCCTGTTTAAGCACATAAGTTTGTACCGTAGAGTTTGTCTTCACAGCAGGCGCTGCACCTGCCGTTGGAGCCGTAAAACCTGCGCCGATTACCGTTGCTGCGATTATGCTGGCGACACCTACACGTATTGGTTGCATCTTCATGAATTCATCCTCCTGGATTATAAGTTTTTTATTCAAAACGCCTTGCGGCTAGTCTTCCAATCTAGCAGCGCATTCGTTTTGATTGCGTGTCGTTCTTCCTGACGCCACTTATCTTACCATGGGGATTTGGACGTTTCATGACACAAAAACTGGAAAATAGTCGAAAACTGGCCGCAAAACGGCGTCATTACTGCATTATGAGAATATGCTCATCGAGCCTATTAGACGTTTGCTATAATTGACCGCTAGCTTTGCGAAGCTCATTGGCAAGCCGATGAATCTCGTCTTTTTCGGCTTTTGTGCTTGCAGCAAACCAAGCCGGAGACAGCCAGTTTTCTATAACTTTGTTCGCATCGTCAACACTTAGTTCCATGCTGGGCAAATCACGAACAAGCTGGACAAAAGCCGATTTATTAATGCCGCTGCCCGGGCATGTCTTGCCCGGATTCATTTCTCGGTGAAACTTGATTTGTTCATGAGGCAGTTTCCACATCGTTAATATAGCGTTAGTGAGCTTGACTGCCGCAGCCAATTGAGAGCCTTCCAGTTTCTCGGCTCCAATATCAAAATTTCCGATCATCTCAAACATAAATGGATGGATCCGATCATGATCAGGATCATTAAAGCCCACTGAAGAAGCTGGCGCCTCGAGCAAAGATCTGCCTTCCCATATATAGCCGTCCGGATCTATAGTCGCATGCTGGGCGATGTCTCCCCATTTGTTCGTGACGGTATGGAACCGCCACATCCCTTGAATGATTTTCATCTTATCCTTAGCCTTGCGATAATCGGCAATCGTCGGTTTCCATGTGCCATGCACATGAACCTGCGAGAATTTCACCTGCGAGACGAATGGTCTTAAATAATCGATATATTCCGTAAACGTGAACCTACGGAAGTTTTTGCGCTCTATTGCCATGATGCATCGCTTCCTTTCGAGAAAATAGTTGCTTCATCATATGCCAGGGAGCGGAGAACCGAAACGGCCGTCTCGCAGAAAAAGAAAGCATGCATAGGACAACCCATACTGGCTTTCTTAGTCAAACAATCGGCTTTGAGACTCAAATCTTATCTAGTTCCGAGCTTTATATTCCCTATTTCCGAATTGATATCGATATGAATATCGCCGCTGCCGATCTTACCGCTCATCGTATATTTTTTATCATTGTCTTTCTCAAATCCATCCCAATTAATTTTGCTGCTGCCGATATCCTTCTTAATCCGGATCGCAGCCGATTCTGGTTGTTTATCTACATTAATGGTCACGTTCCCGGTATCCGATTGTAGAAAAACATCATTAAGCAATTGATTGGTTTCTATTCGGATATTCCCAATATCCGATTCGCCCTTCAGGACTCCTGAACCATCCAATAAGGTAACGTTTCCGGTATCCGATTCAAAGCTGAGTTCCTGTACCTCATAATTGGACGCCTTCACATTTCCGATGTCTGACTGCAGGTTTACTGTATTGGCATGCAATTGATCAATTACGATGTTGCCCGTATCGGAAACAATATCCACAGAATCCCACTCTCTGTCCGGCAGCTCCACAATTAGCTTCAGGTTAATCATCGACCAGCCAATCGTAAATTTATTAGAGTGAAAGCTCTCGATGTAGAGCGTATCTCCTTTTGGCACAGCATTTAGTACAATTTTATCTAAAAATCTCTTGCTGGCATTACCTTCGAGACGAAGCTGAATTTCGTCGCTGTCGCCGCGAACGAATTCCAAATTGAACGTGTCGGTTTCCGTATGGATTGAACGAATCGAATCCGAATCGACCGTTTTTTCTTGTGTATAAGGTTCTCCCTTTATTTTCGTTAAATCGTTTTTATCAAATACGAAAAATGCACAAATCAGTCCGATTCCAAGCATAATAAGGGCGACCGCTAAAAGCTTCTTCATTTACTATTCCCCCTGAGAATACGTGTGTTGAATTTCAAATATTTTAAAGTCATTTTGTAAAAAGAAGTAGTAAGCGATTTTAAACCAACAATGAGTAAGATCGTAATAGAGCTGCTTATGAGGCCTACTGCCAGCGCTTGAGCCATAGAGAATGTTCCATTCCAGAGGCTCTCGAATACGATGCCAATACCGGCTACACCGATCGCAACAGCCGTAGCCCATAGGGCAAGCAATATAGCTGCCAAAGCTAAATAAGGGCCCAATATGAAAATAATATTAAATAAACCGAGGCTTACGGTAGCAAACACTGCGCGCGACAGCTTGCCGAAGCTATTGTTTGTCTCCGCTTGATCGACCCGATATCCAAGCAGAAGCTCGCTTGCGATGCTTCGCGGGTCTCCTAATTCGCGCGCTGCTTCCTCCTCGCTCTGACCATTCTGGGCGGCTTGCTCAAAATGTAAATAGTAGTCATACAACCACTCCTTGCGCTGAGGCTCCGGTATGACCCTCAACAAATGATCAAGCTCCATCATATAGCTGTCTCTTGTTCTCATGGTTTAAGTCCTTCCTCTACAATTTCATTAACCGCTCTCGTAAAATCCTGCCATTCCGCAATTAGTAAACGCATGTGATTCCAGCCCTCCGGCGTTAAATGATAATACTTGCGCGGCGGCCCTTCCGGGGATTCCTTCAAATAGGTGGAGAAGTAACCGTCCTGCGTCAGTCGGTTTAGGAGCGGATATACGCTGCCTACCGCTACCTCGAATTTTTCCGAAATTTTCACCGCTAGTTCATATCCGTAACGATCTCCTCTTGTAGCGAGTACGAGGACGCATATTTCAAGTACGCCCTTCTTAAATTGAATGTTCATCTTCTGTCCTCCATTAATGAATTGGAGCCTCATTTCCTTGTTAGATTACCTATGATATATTGATTACTATTGCCTATTGCATAATAGTGGCGCGCACTCGCTCGTCGTTAGGTATAATTTACCACATGGTATTCTGTAATGCAAGATAGTGTTCAAAAAAGAATACCTCCGGCAAAACGGCTTTCGCTCGCCTATCGGAGGTATCGGATCATACTAGTTCACGCTGATGAATTTGCCTGTTTCTTGCGATTCGAATGCGCACAGAATAACTTTCAATGATGCGCGTCCGTCTTCGCCGCTTACTGCAGGTGTTGTGTTCGTCAGGATGCTTTCCAGGAATGCGTTAATAACGCCGCTTGTTTCTTGCTTGTCATTCGTAGAGATTGCGCCAACCTTATGCTTTTCAACTGTGCCGTTGCGCAATTCAACGATAACTTGATCGTCGGGATGCGTGCCGATTTTCATTACGCCATTCTCGCACCATAGGATCGTGCTGTTATCCTCGCCTTTGTAGTAAGTCCAGCTTGCTACAAGCGTTCCGATCGCACCGCTCTTCATACGAAGCAAGCAGGAAGCATTATCGTCTACTTCCGTTCCCTTTTTATCGAGCGTGCCCACAAATCCAGCTACCTCGGAAACCTCATCGTCCAGCATCCACCGCATGAGATCGGATTTGTGAACGCCAAGGTCGCCCATTGCGCCCATAATCGCTTCCTGCTTACGGAAGAACCAGCTGTTCGCGCCGTCAACGCTCCAGCCGTCAGGACCAGGATGCCCGAAGGAAGTACGGAACGTAAGCACTTTGCCGAGTATGCCCGATTTCAACACCTGCTTCGCTTTCACATGCGGCGGCATGAAGCGTTGGTTTTGTCCAACCATCAGATGAACGCCGTTTTGCTTTGCGGCTTCGATC
Organism: Paenibacillus alkaliterrae; assembly: GCF_021532375.1. Lineage (GTDB taxonomy): Bacteria > Bacillota > Bacilli > Paenibacillales > Paenibacillaceae > Pristimantibacillus > Pristimantibacillus alkaliterrae. The sequence goes on along the minus strand of NZ_JAKGAP010000009.1, from coordinate 53,765 downwards.
ATCGCTTCCGCTTCTTCGTCCGTAACGGCCATCGGCTTCTCAACGAGCACATGCGCGCCGGCTTTAGCCGCTGCAATGGACATTGGTGCGTGCAAAGCGTTAGGCGTACATACGCTAACCGCATCAGGTTTAATTTCCGCAAGCATCGTTTCAAAATCAGCAAACGCTTTTCCGCCATGCTTAGCCGCATAAAGCTCTGCACGTTCGATAATCGGATCTACGAATGCAACAAGCTCAACATTTTCATGAGCGGCATATTCCGGGATATGACGATGTTTCGAGATAGAACCGCAACCAACTACTGCTACGCGTACTTTTGACATATTATATTTCTCCTGCCTCTTCTTTAAAAGTTTTATTTGTTTAAGTAATTGCTTTTCATCCATTCCATGCTCTCCGCCACTGCTTCAAGCGGAGGATTCGCGCATACATCCTGTTCAACGATCAACCATTCAACGGAAGCCTTTGAGGCTGCATCGATGATCGGCAGGAGCGGCAAGTCGCCGCGGCCAAGCTCGACCGTATCGATTTGTTTGCCCTTCTCGCCGGCGCGGAAATCCTTCAAGTGCAAAAGCGGCAGACGGCCGGCGTATTTCGCGATATATGCAAGCGGGTCCACGCCTGAATACTGAACCCAGCCGATATCCATTTCAACCTGCAAATATTGTGGATCAATACGCTCGTACAAAGCGTCGAATACGATTTGGCCGTCGATTTCCACTTCGAATTCAAAATCATGGTTATGATAAGCGAAAGTAATGCCCGCTTCACGGAAACGCTTCCCGTATTCCTCGAATTTGACAATATGTCCGCGGAACGCCTCTGAACTGCGAGCCTCGGCGGGCAGCCAAGGGCAGATGGCATATTTCGCTCCGATGGTTTGAAGATAAGCAATTTCCTCATCAAGGCGCTCCTCAAGCAAATGCAAGCCGATATGACTTCCGATTGCTTTTAAATGAAGCTCTTGAAGCAGGTCGCGCATGTCCTCTGCTTTGATATCGCCATAGCCGGCAAATTCAACGCCCTCGTAACCCATTGCAGCAATCTTGCGTAGCGTGCCTTCGAAATCGGCTGCTGTAGCATCACGAACCGTGTACAACTGTAAACCAACTGCCATTTGTGTCATTTGTGCTGCACTCCCTTATATTTGATGATATTGTATTTGATTTTGCTTACCGAATATCATTATATCGACAGTTACAATTGAAAAACAGCTGACTTATTAGCATTTTTTTATGCGATTTTGTTAAATGCTTGTTTTTATTGTAAAATTAAGAGCAGCAGCCCTGATAAAGCCTGTCTCTCAGGCAATATCAGAGCTGCTTATTGTTTATTTAGATATGGATCGTCAATTCAACTTGGCTTTCACCGGCAGAAAGCTGCACGACACCATTAACCAGTTCGGCTTTCGCGCCGTCTACGGAAACGATATCGCCAAGTCCTTTTACCGCCAACGTAAACGGTTTGCCGCTGCCGTCTACTTTAACGCTGATCGCTCTGCCTTGACGGCTTGCGGTCACGGTCATTTCCGTCACGCCCTTCATGTCGCGAACAAGCGTCGCAGCCATGCGGTTATCCTCCAGATTATGAAGCTCCAACGATACGCCATCCGCATAGTCGTAATCCGGACGGACATCGTTGGCGCCAAGCGCGATAATCGAGTTCGGGCGAACGAACAACGGAAGACTGAAGAAATCGTATTGCTCCTTGCGCCATGCTCCGCCTTCAACAACCTCACCAGTCAACAGATGCGTCCACTTGCCGGCAGGCAGATAATAGGTAACCTTGCCCTGCTCGTTAAAGATCGGCGCTACGAGTATGGAGTCACCCAGCATATACTGACGATCAAGCATTTCGCTTGTCGGGTCCTCCGGGAACTCGAGAACCATCGCGCGCATCGAAGGCAGTCCTTTCTCAGCGGCTTGTACAGCCGTATTGAAAAGATATGGCATTATCCGGCATTTCAGTTTCGTGAAGAAACGCGTTACATCGACCGCTTCCGTGTCATAAGTCCAAGGCACCCGGTACGATTTGCTGCCGTGCAGACGGCTGTGGCTAGAGAGCAAGCCGAACGCCAGCCAACGCTTGAACACATGTACAGGCGCCGTATTTTCGAATCCGCCAATGTCATGGCTCCAGAAGCCGAAGCCGGAGATACCGAGCGATAAACCGCCGCGCAGACTTTCCGCCATCGATTCGTAATCCGCATAGCAGTCGCCGCCCCAGTGAACCGGGAACTTCTGACCGCCGGCCGTTGCCGAGCGGGCGAACACTGCCGCTTCGTTCTTGCCGAGCTTCTCCTCAAGCACCTCAAATACGACTTTATTGTAGAGCTGCGTGTAGTAGTTATGCATTTTGTTTGGGTCAGAGCCGTCAAAGTAGGCAACGTCGGTCGGAATCCGCTCGCCGAAATCCGTTTTGAAGCTGTCCACTCCCATATCCACAAGCTCGCGCAGGTAGCCGGCATACCATTCGCAAGCGGCAGGGTTCGTGAAATCGACAAGGGCCATGCCCGGCTGCCACAAATCCCATTGCCATACGTCGCCATTCGGTCTTTTCACCAGATAGCCGTTTTGCTTTCCTTCCTCAAACAGGCGGGAACGCTGTGCGATGTAAGGATTGATCCATACGCAAATCTTAAGGCCTTTTTCTTTCAACCGCTTCAGCATGCCTACCGGATCCGGAAATACGCGCTCATCCCATTTGAAGTCTGTCCAGTGGAATTCACGCATCCAGAAGCAGTCGAAGTGAAACACATGAAGCGGCAAATCGCGCTCGGCCATGCCGTCTACGAAGGAATTTACCGTTGCTTCGTCATAATTGGTCGTGAACGAGGTCGTTAGCCATAAGCCGAATGTCCAGGCAGGCGGCAGCGCCGGCTTGCCGGTCAAATCCGTATATTTGCCAAGCACTTCCTTCATGCTTGGACCGTCGATCACGAAATATTCAAGCGATTCGCCCGAGACGCTGAATTGAACCTTCTTTACTTTCTCCGATGCGACCTCGAAAGATACGAGCTCCGGATGATTGACGAAGACGCCATAGCCTTTGTTTGTGATATAGAAAGGAATGTTTTTGTACGACTGCTCGGAGCTGGTGCCTCCGTCCTTGTTCCACAGGTCAACGACTTGTCCATTTCTCACGAACGGCGTGAAGCGTTCGCCAAGTCCGTAAACCCATTCTCCGACGCCTACATCCAACTCCTCGCGCATAAAGGCGTTTCCGTTGTTTTCCTTAATGTAAGCCATTGATTTTTGCGTGCTGCCCGTAATTCTCTCGCCATCGCGATAGAAATCAACCGCCCATTCCGGACCTTTGCGAATGTGAACGCTCAAGCTGCCGCTAGTGAGCACCGCTTCACTTTCATTTTCTTCAATAACGACATGATCGCCCGTTTGCGAGGATAGCTCGAATGCCGGTCCGCGGTCGACAACGCCCGCATGGTGAACAAGTTTAACGCCGATGATACCGGGCAGCGGGGAGTGGAAATGAACCGTCAGCAGCATCGTATCGAGCATGTTAGAGCGCGTAACGATTGGACGAGGGGATGCATAAGCCGTCAGCCTGCCATTCCGCTGTTCGAAATCATGGACCTGTACGGCTCCCAATACGTTGTATTCTTCACGAATGAGCCAGTTGCCATCAGTAAATTTCATGGATTGCACCAACTTTCTGTTTGATTTTATTTGCATTGCTACATAATTGCATTATACTGATAGTGAATCAAACTAATCTAACAAAATCATGCTCAACTATAGCACTATTTTGATAAAATGCGACTCAAACAACCTAATCCTTCCGAATGATCTCCAAGGAGGCTATCTCAGCATGGATCAGACAACCCGCCATTCCTTAAAGGAGAACCGCCTTCACGGCGACAATATGTTTCCGCTCGCTGCGTATTGGATGGAGCCAGGGGAGCTTGGGGCTCCGGTGCTTGACTGCCACTGGCATGCGGAGGCCGAATTTTTTTATGTGCTTGAGGGTGAGGTGCTGTTTCAGGTAGATACCGATTATTTTCCCGTGAAAGCCGGCGAGGCCGTGTATATCGACAGCGGCGACATTCATGCCGGACATGCCATAGGCAGCTCTGCTTGCTCGTTTTGCGCAATCGTGTTCGATACCCATTTACTGGCCAGCGCCAGCTTTGATGCCGTTCAGGAACGCTACATATCTCCATTGCAGGATAAGAAAAGAACGTTCCCCCGTCATATCAAGCCGAGCACGGAATGGGAAAGAAATTTGCTTGAGCATTTGCGCGGCATCATGAAAGCTTGCGGCGATCAACAGTCAGGTTATGAAGCAGCCGTGAAAGGCCGTTTTTATATCATGCTTCACGAAATTTCGGAAGAAGGCCGTTACTGCAACCGAAGTGAAACGAATGCAGCCGATACGACGAAGATCGACAGACTGAAGACAGCAATCGTGTATATGCAGCAGAATTACTACCGCCCAATACGCATCTCGGAAATAGCCGATCAAATTCCGATGAGCGAAGGACAATTTTGCCGCTTCTTCAAGGCGATGACAAGACAAACGCCGATCGAATATTTGAATGCCTACCGGATCAGGCAGGCAACCGAGCTGCTGCTCCAGCCTGAGCGCAAAATATCGGCCGTCGCGCTCGATGTAGGCTTCGATCACATTAGCTACTTCGTTAAAGTATTTCGCAAATCGATGAAGTGTACACCCTCTCAATTTCGAAAAAAACAGGCGGAAGCAGCCGAACGCCGCCAATGAGGCCAGAAAAGTTACAGCTTTGTAACCAAATTCTCACGCTTTTTTAAGAATGATTTAATATTTGTAAGTTAAACTATAAAAAAATTCCTTCGCGGGATGGAGGTTTCTACCATGAAAACGATAATGATTTTCCAAAATAAAACGATACCTGTTTACTTAACCGATACAAATAAACAAGCTATCGAAAAGCTGTCTGCCGTGCTCAACCGGAAGCTCACAACTGGCAAAAACGCTTTGAAAACCTGTATTAAATCACTAATAAGCGTTGAAATTGTAGGCAGCGAAGCTACGCTGCATTCCTATTTCGAGCGCGACACGCTGACTATTTCCCTTTACTAATCAAACTTCTAAGTCACCGTATGTCCATATGAAATGAAACAAAGGAGAGTCGATGGTGCCAGCAGCGCCATCGACTCTCCTTTGTTTGTTGCTCGTTTACATTAGTAAACTTTTAAGTTGTATGATTAACTTATGGATTATATAATATAGGAAAAAGAATAAAATGAGGGTTTTTCATGAACATTGAGGTCAACAGCCAAAACTTGAAGTTTCTGGAGTGCTTTGCATCTGATACGCGAATAAAGATTATCGAATTGCTCAATGAACGGCCGATGAATATCAAAGACCTCGCGGAATCGCTTGGCTTCTCGTCCGCTATCGTGACGAAGCATGTGCAAAAACTGGAGGAAGCTTTCATTATAACGACTGAAAGCGTTCCTAGCACGAGGGGCCGTCAGAAGATATGCCATCTAACGCTCGAATCGGCAACGCTGCAATTTCGGGCTAAGAAGCAGGATGATCAGAACCGCTATGCCGTATCCATCCCGATCGGACAATACTCTGCTTATGATGTAAAGCCTACTTGCGGGCTGGCCTCCGACACGAAAATTATCGGCATGGTTGACGATCCCCGATATTTCTCCGACCCTGAGCATGTGAAGGCCTGTCATCTATGGTTCGGAAGCGGCTTTATAGAATATCGGATTCCGAACTATTTGGTGGGCAAGCAGAGCGTAAGAAGTCTATCGATTTCTCTGGAAATTTGCTCGGAAGCACCTCACTACAATGAGAACTGGCCATCCGATCTTACCTTCTATATTAATGACACTTGCTTGGGTGCTTGGACCTGTCCAGGCGACTTTGGAGCTGTGAAGGGCGTCTATACACCGAGCTGGTGGAAGCTTGGCACGCAGCATGGTTTGCTCAAACAAATAACCGTCGATTCGGAGGGCTCCTATATCGACGGCATTCGTATTTCCGATCGGACGGTTCAAGATCTTGCGATCCATTACGGAGACGATATCCGCTTCCGGATCAGTGCTCCCGAAACAGCTGCCCATAGCGGCGGGTTAAGCATGTTCGGCAAGCAGTTCGGCAACTACGACCAGGATATTCAAGTCTATGTCGCTTATTGATTCACAAGACTAGCTCTGTTTTCGGTATTCACCAGGAGGCACCCCTATTTTCTTTCTAAAAGATTTAGAAAAATGGTGAATGTCAGAAAATCCGCAATAATTCGAAATTTGTTCTTGTGTCAACTCGGATGTAAACAGCAGCTCGCATGCGTGGTTAATGCGCATGTCCAACAAGTATTGATGCGGAGTCATTCCATATTGCATTTTGAATACATCATTAAATCTGGAAGTAGATAGATTGGCTCTGCGAGCCATATCAACCACCGATAGAGGTTCTCCAAGATTAAAAGAGAAGTATGAAGAAATCCAGTTCAATGCCTGCGGCGACGTTCGCTGTGCATGCTTGGCAGGCATGTAATTCTCCAATAAGATAGTTACAAGCTCCATCATTCCGGTTTGCGCCTTCAGTAACATAATCGGGTCCCTATACTGCCAATACTCCACCACTTGCAGAAACGTATCTCGGAATTTCGCTGGATGGCTCAGATTTAACTTTACAGGAATGTCAATTTGAAACATTTCATCCAGTCTAGGCTGCAATAGGTGCTGATAGGAGGTCAAATCTAATTGACCTGCGCGTGTTGGAAAGCTTTGTTCACGGCTTGAACTGTAAAAAATATCAAAATGCGCAAACGGTGTTACCGTTTTCGTTTTCCCTTCTAAGCGGTTGACGCTGTTCGGCTGTATAAGACAAAACTCACCTTTTCCGAAATCATTAGTTTCCCCATCTACAATGAACGAGCATTCGCCGTCCTGCACATAGATAAGCAAATAATCAAGCAAGCGGCGCTCCGGGCTTTCCCAAGGCTTTCTCACCGCAAAATCGCACTCGCGTATAAAGGGAAGAATCGGATAATTCATCATTGAATCCATACTATACTTCATTGAAAACTGCCCTCCCGTCCTAACACATACACATATGTTATCATAAGCTAATTAATAATACAGTTGTTTTTGACAAACTTATTTAAAGCTTTGACAAAGCCAAACCAGGACAGGAACTGTTACACTGTAGCTGAACGGAAGTTCGAAGAAGTCGCAAAAGGCGGGTTTACTGGTATTTTTGGAAGTTTGTCAGAACCAGATGCGGTAACTATGTGTTCGCAGGTGAATTGTACAATTGACATCTGGCAGTATAATTATCAAAAACAGTCTAAGGAGGAAACACAATGGGCAACAATCTTAACGAAAACGAATTTTCTTCACTTAAAGAATGCTACCATCTTACCCAAGAGCAAATCAAATCCTATCAAGAGGATGGCAATATCTTTTTGAAAAATGTCGCATCCGCAGAAGAAATTCAGACTTATGAACCGATTATCAGTGATTGGGTATTTAAGTTGAATTACCATGATAAGCCGATTGCCGCAAGGGATACATACGGCAAAGCGTTTATCCAAGTAGGAAACCTTTGGAAGAAGAGTGAAGCTGCAGCAAAATTCACACTGGCAAAGCGCTTTGCGAAGATCGCAGCAGATTTGATGGGCGTCGACGGCGTTCGCATTTACCATGATCAAGCGCTATTCAAAGAACCCGGGGGCGGACATACGCCATGGCATCAAGATCAAATCTACTGGCCGCTTGATACGAACCATACCATTACGATGTGGATGCCGCTTGTCCCTATTCCAGCGGAAGTGGGCACGATGAATTTTGCTTCCGGCTCCAATCATTTAGGTTATGTAAGCAAGCAAGGAATCTCCGATGAGTCGCACAAAACACTTGGTCAATTTATTGAAGGCCGCGGCATCCCGCAAATAAACTACGGCGCAATGTCGGCTGGAGACGCTACTTTCCATGCTGGCTGGACCATGCACTCCGCGCCTGGCAACCCGACAGACCATATGCGCAAAGTAATGACCATAATCTACTACGCTGATGACACTCGTGTTACAGAGCCGGACAGCAATGCTAGACGTTCTGATCTCGAGACATGGTTGCCAGGTTGTGTGCCAGGCAGTATCGCAGGAAGCCCTCTTAATCCACTGGTGTACAAAAAGTCTTAAGAATAAAGGCAGCCCTGCAGTTTCATTCGAACCGCTGGGTTGCCTTTTATTTTGGATATTTGCACTAATCAAATATTATGATAAATTCTTCATAACCTGCGCTTCCAGTTGCCGGAGACGAACAGAAGCGTTCCGATCCAGCCGCAAATAGAAGCAACGATAAGCAGCACGGACAAGGAAACGCTCGTAGACAGCGAGGAGCTTATAATCGGTCCCAACGTTCCCCTTACCCCGAAGAGCATGAGATGAAGACCGAATACCATCGCTTCCCGCCCCGGAGCCAGCCGGAAAACGAAAGCGAGAATGCCGATATCCCAGATGGCCTCACCGATCCCTTGGATCGCATTGCCCGTAATAACGGCAGCATAGCTGCCCCAAACACCATAAAGCATCGGAACGACCGCATAAGCAGCAATGCCGAAAAGCAGCGTATATTTGATGTCAAAGCGGTCAATCATCCAGCCCGCGATTAAAAATGTTAGCAGCAGAGCCGTAAAATAAGCGACGCGGGCAAAGCCGATTTGCACGTTTGACAGCTCCAGAACGTCAACCTGAATGATCTGATACAACGGATAGGCGAGCATATTGCCAAAGCCTGAGAACGTCGTCGCGACCAGGAAAACGGCCAGCGTCCGATTTTCCTTTACGAGCTTCCATTGCTCCTGCAGAGGAAAGCGGCTTGCCGTTTTTCCCATAATCGGTTTGGCCTTCTCCCTCTGTTTGGGAAGCTTCAACGTATTAAACAAACCAATGGAAAGCATGCCGATAATCGAAGCAGCAATAAGCGGGCCCGACGGGCCGAAGGCATCCGACCAACTGCCGACAAAATAAGCTAGCGGAATCATCAGAATTCCCATCGCCACTCGAACATAACCCATCAGTCTTCCTCTAAGATCCGAGGGGTACATGCGCGAAATTAGCGCGGCATACGCAGGCGCTGAAATGCCCATTAATAGCTGAAACAAAAGCGCGGCAGCTACATAGACCGAAGGATACGCGAACAAGGCAGGCAGCAGCAAGAGCAGTCTTCCGATCGCATTCGGAATAATGACGAACGGCCGCGGATTGTTCGCCTTCTCGATCCATGCAGCCCAGAAAGGGGAAAATAGCAAGCCGACTGCAGGTGCCGCCGATAACAGGCCGACCTGCAGATTGCTTGCCCCTTGCTGAATCGCAAAGGCAATGTAAAACTGATTAATTACGACATTAAATAGGCTGAATAAGCAGGATGCCCATAGATCGATGCGGGCGTTTCTCCAAACTCTTGCGGTCATCGGCATACCCAATTTAATAAATCGCCGATTTTTTTGGGCTTCTGGCTCCATATGAACTGATACCTTCTTCTTTGAATGGTTAGTAAACACAGAGAGGACCCCCTTGCGCCGCAAAGGATCCTCTCTCTCTAGCACCTCATTTGATTGGATATTACTACACTCGCAATTATTTGTACAGCTTTACTTATAGTCAAAAATTACCTCTCTCAAAATGCTGACGGCAAGCTGCCTTCTTCCTAATAGGGCCCGAATATGATAGACTTTTTTTCAAACGCATACAGCATCTTTTTTTCATCTAATTGGAGGGTATTACGTGAGTATAGCAGTAGGAATTGATATCGGTGGAACGAAGATAGCGTACGGATTCGTGGATCAGCAGGGAACAGTGCTGGCCAAAGGTTCTTTAAAAACCGATCTGTCGGTATCGCCGTCCGAAATGACGGAAAGAATGGCGTCAGCAGTAAAGCAACTGGCTGAGCAAAATGGACTTTCGCTTGAAGCGATGAAGGGGATCGGCGTGGGCGCGCCCGGACCGCTCGATACTCGGAACGGGAAGCTTACCTGTCCGCCAAACCTTAAAAGCTGGTGGGACTTTCCTGTCGTTGAAGCGCTGGGATCGCATCTCCCTCTACCTATTAAAATGGAGAACGACGCGACAGCTGCCGCGCTTGCCGAGAAATGGCTTGGAGCGGCGCAGGATACCGAGCATTTTATTTTCATTACAATAAGCACGGGGATCGGCGCAGGCATTTATTTGCACGGCAAGCTTATTACCGGCTCTACGGGCAATGCCGGCGATGCCGGCTTTATGATCGTCGATCCGGACGGGACGCCTTGGGAGCTTGTAGCTTCGGGGACCGCCATTACGCGTCAAGCGACAGAGCTGCTAGGGCGCGACGTTACCTCTAAGGAAGCGTTCGAGCTGGCGGCGCAAGGCGACCCGCAAATGTCAGAGTTGATCGACCGCGTTTTCGGCTATATCGGAATGGGCTGCGTATCGCTCATCAATCTATTGGATCCGAACAAAATCGTAATCGGCGGCGGCGTCTCGCAGGTTGGCGATCCGTTATTTTCAGCCGTTCAGCAATATGTATCCAAACATGCGCTAAATCCGTCAGGACGGCAAACCGCCATCGTTCCAGCTCAACTGCAGCAGGATGCAGGTCTGATCGGTGCGGCGGCATTAATACAGAAGTCTTATTAATAGGACAAAAGAGCAGTAGCGCTAGCGAATCAGCCGGGCTATTGCTCTTTTTTTGTCATTAGGACTGCCTTAATCCCTTTAAATAGGCTTGCAGCACGATTTTCAAGCTTTCGTCGACAGCCTGCGGCATGCCGAAGCCGCCCTTCTGCTCGATGGAGGCGAACCCGTGCAATAAGCTGCGAAAGCCGCGTACAATATGGATTGACATGTCGGCGTCGAGCTCATAATAGCTCAGCGTCCCTACTAATATATCGACCAGCACCCGCCCTGCTTCCGCATATTCCTTCTCCCCGGTATCTGGAGCGCGCAGCGTTAGCTCGTATAAGCCCGGGTGGGCGCGGGCAAATGCGATATAGGCCGCAGCTATGGCAAGCATAGCCTCGTCTCCTTCTTTATCCTTTAAATCATCGTTTATGACAGCGGTTAGCTTCTTCAATCCGTAAATGGCCAGCTGGATGCGCAAACCTGTCAATCCTTTGATATGATTATATAAGGAAGGAGAACGTACGCCTAATTTTTGCGCAAGCGAGGCGAGCGTTACCTCTTCCACGCCGGAAGCATCGGCAATTCCGGCCGCCGCTGCTACAATCGTCGGTAAATCAAGCCCTTTTCTGGGTGTCATGCAGATCATTCTTCCTTTCGTTATCTACTAAGCCAATGACCGCTCCGCCTCGGCGATCGCCCGATCCATTAACCGCCTCGGCTGCATCGACATGTTGCCGTGTCCCGTCGCAAGCAAGGACGGATTTAATGCGCTAAGCCTTCGTGCCGTTTCCAGGCTTGTTTGTTTATCCCAGGTGGCCATGGCCGGAAAAGGGAACAGCAGTCTCATTTGTCCGGAAACCGCGACGCCTGTGCACGATCCGAGTAATCGGTTTCTCCATCCGCTCTGCCGCTTGAAGGATTGCCTTAACGTTATTCGGAAGCGCGGCGTCAACAAGCGTTAAGCCATCCTCCTCTTCCACCAAATAGCAGTTTACCGGAAAAATAGTTGGTAAATACGTCAACTGTACAACCGTCTTCTCACGAATGAACCTCATCCCTATCGGCCTCCTCAAATAAAAACTAATACCATTAGTTTTATAATAAACTAATGGTATTAGTTTTAGCAAGCCCATTTTCATTTTTTAGTAAGTGGCAACGGCTCACGCAGCCGTTTTTCCTTCACGTTTCCAATTTTAGAAACAGCTGTCCTGCAGTCATTAATCCCCTGCATTCTCATCGAATACCGAGGGCTATTGGCTAGCGGTTACCATTCCCAGGGCATCTTAACCGGGTAGCCGACTTTTTCGGTGCGCAGCAGCTGTTTGGAGCGTTCCGGAAGATTCTCGTAAACTTCCGTCGGAATTTGAATCTGGTAGCCGCTGCCGTACCAGTCGCGGTTGTAGATCAGCGCGATGTTCGTGCGGCGGTATTCGGAACGGTTCGGCGTGCCGCGGTGCCACATACGGATGTCGCGGATGACGATGGAACCGGCGGACATGTATACTTTCTCGGAATGCATGTGCTCGGCCGCTCTCACGATGTGCATGTGCGGATTGATCACGCCGCCCAGCGTATCCTGGTTCGCGCGGTCTCCGTGCAAATGCGTGCCGCCCGGCCATACTTCTAGCGGCCCGTTCTCCTCCGTCGTATCCACAAGCGGAATATTCAAGACGAGACTGAATGGAGGCAGCGGAACCGACAGGTCCGGGAACAGCGGGTTGATGTCGCAATGCACGGCTTGATAGTCCGAACCGGGCATCGGCGTATCGGATGCGAAGTAGACCAATTTATTGTACTCTCCAAGCAGCCCGTCGATAACGGACATCGCGATCGGATGCTCGATGATCGAGGCATCACTGAACGGATGCTGGAACGGCAGATGCATCTGCGCCCGGTTGGTGCCAGTGTTGTAGCCTTTCTTTTCGATGTATTCATCGAACAACGGATCGAAAGCGCCGCGAAGCTCCGCCATTTGCTCGTCGCTGTATACTTTGTCGAATACAATATAACCGTTCGCTTTTACTTGCTCGATAGCGATTGCAAGCGTTTCCGGATCGAGGCGGCCATTTTTAATTTCTTCAGGTGTCAATTTGATTTTCATTTTTTTACCTCCGTATATAGTCGTTTATTATCGTTTTATGAATCGGCTTTTTCTGAATAAGCGAGCGGAAAATATTCACTGTTGTACAATTGCCCTTCTTTGGGACGGGACCCCAGCAGCCGGATATTGTCCACGTTATGACCGCGGTTCTTATAGTACGTGCCATCAGGCATCAGATGAGCCACAATGGACAACCTTGGATGCTCAGAATAATTTTGGCCTGAGCCGTGAATCGCCAAGGAATGATGGAAGCTTGCCTGACCGGCCTTAAGAATCATCGGCACTTCCTTCCAATCCCTCCCAGCCCCCTCAAGCCTGGACTTGACAGCATCAAGATCCCGGTTGAAGAAACCGTCGCTCCCTTCAAGCAATCCCCATTTGTGGGAACCGGGGATAACGGACATGCAGCCGTTTGACAGATCCGTATCCTGGAGAGCGATCCAAGCGGTAACCAGATTGTCCGTATTCGTGCATTGCCAGTATATATAGTCCTGATGCCATCCTACATTCCCAAGTGAAACAGAATCCTTCTTGCCGGTGCCTGTACCCGGTTTGTAAATAATCTGATCGTACCACAACCGCGCTCCAGTGCTGTCCATCAAGCCGGCGGCGATTCGGCCGAGCACCGGATTCGTCACGGTATCCCGGATCACATCGTTGATCCACCAGGTATTGTCGATTTTTCTAAGCGACTTGGGTTCCCCGTCCCATTCTCCCAGCGGATATCCGTCGCCGTCGTAATCGTTAGCCCATACGCGGTCATGCGCTTGGCGCATAGCCTCTATTTCTGCTTCATCAAATAGCACCGGGCTGATCCAATAGCCGTTCTGCTTGTAAAATTCCTTATCTTCTTGGGTAATAAGTCCAACTGTATCCTTCATACGCTTAATCCCCCCTTCAACTTCGTAATGACTTATCCGTCTACCTGTATTGTATTTCACTATCCGGATTCCGTATTGTATAATCAAATTATATTTGTAAAAAAGTAAGAAAAAATGAGGTTATTATGAGAGAATACCATTCGGCTTCGCCTCTCAAGGCGCTTATTGAATTATTCGATTCGGAGTGGACGCAGTTCTCGATTCATTCGTTTGGCTTCTGGAGGAACAGAGGCTGGAACGGGGCAGTCTCCGGGTTCGAATTGAATTACTACACTCGGGGGGAAAACACTGTCGTGCAGGATAAGCGCACGGTGTCCTTCAAGCAAGGGGACCTGTTCCTGGTTTCGGATTCCATTCGTCACAGCTTTTGTTCGGACGGATCGTTTGACTTGTATTATTTGATGTTCCATTTCGATCGCCCGGAATTGAATTCACGTATGCGAAGTCTGTTTTCCCAGTCGAAGCTTGAGACAGAGCCGCTGTCCGTACCCAGCTTGCAATCCGACCTTCATACGCTAATTACCGAGCTGCGCATGAATCGTCAAACTTCCGTGATGGCCAAACATTATTTTCTTCATATATTCGTTAAGATACACACTGTCCTGATGCAGAGCGCCGGGCAGCGGAATAAACACGAGCGAATCGTCCGTCAAGTTATTGAAGATATCCAAGAGCGCCTGGACAGCGGACTGAAAATTTTATTGCCTGAAGTGGCCGCAAGACATTCCCTCAATGAAAGATATTTGAATCATATCTTTAAAACGATAACCGGAACTACGCTCGGACAGTATATTCTCACATTCCGGATCGAATGGGCCAAACGCCTGCTGGAAACGACCTCGATGCTGGTTACCGAGATTGCGATTGTTACGGGCTTTTTTGACGGCGCTCATTTCTCCAAAGCGTTCAAGGCCAGTCAGGCGATTTCTCCGCTTGATTACCGGATGCGGCATGCCTTTTTACCGGTCGATCCCGAATCCGAACCGCAGTAAATAAAAAAAGGACCCCCTGCAGTATGCAAAGGGTTTACCGCTTGCGGTATTTTCCACTGCCTGCTGTATAGGGGGTGCTTCATTCGTTTAATTCAGCTTCTGTAAGAAGTTAGCCCGCAGCTTGTAATAATTCATCCAAGCTTCCAACTGTTTGGCTTCCCCTTCAACAATATCCGGCCTCGACAAAATATCGGTGTATTCTTTATAGAATATAAACATTGGAAACCTCTCTCCTTTTTAGTACACGTAAGCGTTTCCATTTCATTAATAAATGATCCTGTCCGCTAAAACTCCGCCAGCCAGCGCTTCAGGCCTTCGATCGACAGCCTTGTATCTTCCGTCAGCGTGCGCTGCGGGTTATTGTCCTCGCGGTGCCACAGCTCGAAAGACAGCCAGCCCGTGTAACCGATTTCCGCGAGGGCGGCGATCAGATCGCGCATGTTAATCTCGCCCGTAAGGATATCCTCCGTCGGAATGTCCCCGTTCTGGTTCCGCAGATGCAAGGCCGCGACTCGATCCGGATATTTCCGGATCCAATCGATCGGATCGCATCCAGCCGCATGGGCCCATCCGGTATCGATGCAGAGCCCTACCTCAGGCGAAGCGTATTCGATGACTGAGCGCAGATCGCCTTCCGCATTATGCTTGTCCGCCGCGTGATTGTGCAGGCTTACCTTCAATCCGAGCGGTCGGACTGCGGCGGCGATTCTCGCAAGATTATCGCCCTGTCTCCTGAATTCCTCTTCTGTCTTCGGCTGAGCCTCTCCCCAGCCGCCCTTCGGATCGGCATTGATGATGAGATCGGTGCCTCCGGCTTCCGCAAGCCGCCTTGCAGCCGGTATGACATTGTTGTCGATGTCGAGCGCTTCGAACGGCTCGTGCAGCGCCAATCCCACATACGTGCCGGAGACCGCCAACCCAAGCGCTTTGGCTGTCTCCGTCTGTTCCGGCACGGCGTCAATCTCCACCGCGTCAAGGCCCGCTTCAACGCATTCACGGAAAATTTCCTCCCATACCGGCTCCTTGTCCTGCGTCCAATAATTCACGTTCCAGCCAAACATGCTGGTCGAAAATCCTTTGATTTCCATATTCTCCGTATCTTCCCTCTCAGCTAAACGCTCACATTCCGCAGTTGTCCGCTCCCAACGCGCTGCGGCTGGCCGGATTCGGCGCAATCGTATATCGCCTGCAAACAACCGAGAGCATTCCTTCCGCTCTGTTCCTTCCTCATCTTTGCTTAAGACCGCAGCTTTAATTGATCCATCAATTCCGCTGTCCGGTCATACGCTTCGGTGACCCATTCGATGATGCGGTCCGGATCGTCGGCAAATTCCAGCTCGATGGACACTACATCGTCGTATCCGCATTCGTGCAGCACTTTCAGATACCCTTCCAGATCCGCGTTGCCCCTTCTAGTCGGCCAGTCGTTATGAATGGTGCCGTCGTTGTCGGACAGATGAACGCCGCCGATTTTCCCTTTCAGCCGTATGATCTCGGAAGCGGGAACGCCCCTGACGTGCAGGTGGCCAAGATCCACGTTTGCCAGGCAGTTGGACTTGTCGACGTCCAAAAGAAACTTCTCCATCGTGTCGATGTCGTTAACCAGCGAATAGGAGAACGGCTCCAATTCGACAAGCACGTTCATCTCGCACTTGGCCGCATAGTCGGACAATTCCTGCGCCGCCTCGACGGCCTGCCGCCACTGCAGCTCGGGTTTGATCACATTTTTCTCCCAGATATATTCTCCAAGCACGATCAGCAGATTTTTTGCGTCCAGATAGACGCCCATATCCAGCAGCCGCTTATAGGAATCGATCGCGTACCTGCGGACGTGCTCCTCCAGCGAGATCAGCTCCGGATACGCCGAAACCATCGAGGAAATCGGCATGTGCCTCTCGTCGCACAGCTTCTTGATGCGTTTCAAATTTCCCCGCTTCATTCGCTTGGCTCTTATTTCGAAAATGAAAACGCCCGTGCAGGATTATGAATCATAAACTTGGCAATCGTTTCTGCGCTGAGCCCATTCTTCATCAAGCGCGGAATAAAGGATTGCGCCAGATGGGCCATGCCGGGACCTCCGCCGTATGCTTTCCAATAGGAACGAAGCGCAAAGTCAGTGCCGAGCAGGATCTGATCCTCGAAGCCCGCCTCCACGACTTTCACGATCAAATCGATGATCATGCTGTCCGGCCAGTATTTGATCCGGGACGCATTGTCGTATTCCAGGAAGATGCCGCTCTCCAGCATGGCGGTATGATACTCGAGGTCCGGGTTGCGGTCCGTGTGGCAAATAATGATCGAGTCCGCCGGAACGCCCAGATCGGTCAGCAGCCGGATCTGCTCCAGCCCCATCGTTCCTTCTTCCGTGTGAGTCGATACGGGGGCCCCGGTTATGCTCTGAGCTTCTGCGACGGCATTGAACAATTTTTGCGACACGGCGCTGATCCGATTATAGTCCGATGCCCCTTTCAGCAGTCCCGCACGCGCCTTGATGCGCTCCACGATCGGTCCGTTGTGGCTGTGCCGGTCCATCCCCTCCATGACCTCTGCCGCCAGCAGGTCGCAGATCTGACGTTCCGAGTAGTGGTAAATCCAATGAATATCGTCGTAATACATCGGTTTATGGAATCCGGTTGCGGCAATTACATGTGTACCCGTACGGACAGCGATCTCAACAAGCTTCTCGGGATCTCGGCCGCAATCGAGCGGCATCATGTCGACAAAGGTTTTGATGCCGTACTGCTTCACGTCTTCCACTTCCTTGCAGGCCGCCTCCACACTGTTAAGCAGCAGGTCGCTTTTCTTCATCACTCCCAGACCGCCGGAAATAATAAGATGCTCATGCGCATACACCATGCCCAGATTCGCGGAATCGACATCGCCCAGTACCGTTCTGACTTTTCCCACTTTTGTCCCTCCCGATCGAAAATCTGATTACTTCTAATCGATGATTGCGTACTGCTCTGTAAGCATGCGTCGCACCGCGTCGATATCCAGATCGGCAAAATCAGTTTTGTCCTTAGCCGCAAGTGCCGCTGCCGTACCCGCCGCCTGCCCCATGGCCATCGACTGCGCTGAATTCCGTGCGGATGCCTGTGCTCCATGCGTCGCGGACAGACATCGTCCAGCCACAACAACGTTGTGCAGAGCGACCGGGATCAGGCAGCGGAACGGAATATGATAATGCCCGCCGTCCGACACATACGCCCAACGCGTGCCTTCGCCGGGGTGGTGATCCTCGACCGGAGCACCGCAGCAGGCGATGGAATCGGAGAACTTTCGACCGCTGATGACGTCATCCTCGGTCAGCGTATAATGTCCTTCGATTTTACGCGATTCTCGAACGCCAATATATTGGCTCGTGCCGATTAGGAAGGCGCTTTCAAATCCCGGAATATGCGACTTCAGGAAAGCGGCATACTGCTGCACCTGCTTCCTGCCTTCGAGTTCGGCCTTCGTCAACGCGAAGGGATCAGTAGCGTCGATGTTTTTTACTCGTACCATGTTCGCCTGAATGACACCGGGGTTCGGCGTCCGGTGATACGAACCGTCTTCCCGGGGAAGCGTAAACTTACCTCTCCGGTTCGCTTCCTTCATCCGCTCCGCCATCTCGCGGTGGCTGACCGCAGCCGCACGCTCCAGATCGACGTTGCCCATGAAAAATATCGTGCTCAGTGACTGGTTCGGCTCTGCCTCCGATCCGGCATTGAAGCCTCCGCCCGCGCGGGCTACAATATCGGCGTCTCCCGTCGTGTCCACAAAAACAGCCGCTTTCACTTCCGTCAGTCCCGCCTTGTTGGCGAGCCAGACGCTGTTCACCCGACCATCCGCCGCTTCCACATGACACGCCGTCGTATGAAACAGAAGCCGGCAGCCCGCTTGCATAACCAGATCCTCATAAGCGATCTTCAGCGCTTCCACATCGTAGGTGAGCCCGGTTCCAGCACCATATGTATTCTGCCTCTCAAACAGCTTATTTTCCCTGCGCAGCCGCTCCACAATCTCGTCGGGGATGCCGCCTACGACTTTTCTTGGATGCTCGCCCGGCGTATAAAATCCGTAAAAGGTATCTACCCCCGTCGCCGTCCGGGAACCTCCGAGACAATTCTGGCTCTCCACGAGCAATACGTTTGCGCCATTTCTTGCCGCCGCTGCCGCAGCCATAACGCCCGCAGCACCCCCGCCCAAAACTACAATGTCCGCCACTTCCGTATTTCGCTTGATCATGAATGCCGCCTTTCTCTTCTTTGCATAATGTAAGATTTAACGATACTTCGAATTTAGAATTTGACGGTGCCGGATCAATATGCCGGGGAGCGCTTGCGTGTGATAACCTCCTGCTGTATATTCCTGATCCTCCCGGCATCGCACAGATCCTCGAACAGAGCAATGATTTCTTCCTTCGCTCCGTCGACCACAAACGCAGCCGCCATATTTTTCTCTGATTCTGCCCTCGGCGTCTCCACCTGCTGAACCGCAAGAACGTCGATCAGCGCAGCCGGAACGAGCTGGGTGCTGTGCCATACGGCAGCATCGATAACGCCGTCCGCAATCAGATAAGGAATGTTTCCGTAATGAACATTTGTTTTCTCGTTGCAGGAGAAAATTTCGTCCGACAGGGCAATGTGATCGTAGGATGTCGGGTCGAGGCCGATCCGCCATTCGGTCATGTCCGAAATCACATCTTTTCTCCGCAAAATAATCAAATCGATATAATAGCTGTTGTTGTCCAGCATCGACACAATCCGTAAATGCGGATGCTCCGCGCAGGCCTGCACCGCAGACAAATGCGACATAATCACAAAATCGCACTGCCCGCTGAGCAGCTGCTTCACCCTGATTGTCGCACCGTTTTTGAACGTCAGGCTGCATGTGATTCCCTGTTCTATGAACATCTCGATCAGTCCGGATGCAAGACCTTCAAATTCGATTGTATTGGGCAGCGGGGACGATCCGACCAGCGATCCTTGCTCCATAATAGCCCATAACGCCGACATGTCCTTCTCCAGGAGCAGGGTGCCAAGCTGTCCTTTCGACTGCAGTTTAATCGCACCCGTTTCCTTGAGCACGTTCATCGCCTTATCCACAGTGCCGAAGCCGACGGAAAACATAGACGCCAGATTGGGCGTGGTGGGAATCTTCGTACCGACCTTGCATTTCATCAACTCTCTAGCTATGCTTTTGATTAAATCAGCCGATTTGGAATTTAAATTTTTCATATTTTCAGTATACGGAAAATTGAAATTAAGTCAACCCCCTTTGCAAGCATTATCTGATTCCCTACCTGGAGCAGTTTCATGCCGCTTACCCTGACATGCGCATCCGCGTAACGAATCGGACGACTCCCGAGACGGAAGCTTGATCAGGTTAGCCAATATCCTTTGCTGCTTCTCTAGCAAGGGAGCAGCACCAGGCGCTTTCTTGATCAGTTTGCCGAAACGCACGGAGTCAAGTTTTCGCCTGAGCTCGAGCTTGGCAGCACCGATCTGCTTGCGCAGTTTGCACGAATCGGTTTCGGACTGGCCTTTCTCATCCGCAGCTATATCGAAGGCGAACTGGCTTCCGGCGAGCTCGTCGAAATTCCACTGCAACAGCCCCTGCCGCCGCGGAGCATCGTCATCGCCACTCTGCGCGGCGTTCCGCTGTCCCCCGCCGCGAAGCGCTTTATCGAGATCCTTCCATAATATAGGTTTTACTACATAAACATAAAAAAACCGCCCCTTACAAAGGGCGGTTCGAAAGCTTATCGTGCATTTTTGCAGGTATTCTTATGTTGACCGAGGTACCCATCCCTCTTTTGCTTGCAATACTTACACCATATTCATTGCCGAAATGCAGCCTTATTCTGCCGTCCACATTACGAATGCCATAGCCGACGTTAAGGCTTTCCACTGGATCAAACAACTGACGAAGCGTGTCCGGATGAATGCCGATCCCATCATCGATGATTTGGAAGGCAATCAGCCCTTCCTCCAGCTTCCCGACAATTCGAATGTTTATACGATCGCCATACCACGCATGCTCCAGCGCATTTTCAATAAACGGCTGCAGGATCAGCTTTACGGTCGCGAAGCGAAGAATGTCCGGATCAACGTCGAACATTACCTGCATCCCATCCCCGAATTTCGTCTTCTGAATGTTAATATAAGCCTCAATCTGTTCCAGCTCATTCTTAATCGGAATAACCGTTCGGCCTTCATTAAGCGACAACCGGTAAAATTTGGCTAAATCGAGTACCATTCGCTGCAGCTTACCGATCTCGCCGAACTTCGCAAGCCGGCTGATGGAGGATAACGTATTATACAGGAAATGCGGATTAATTTGCGCTTGCAGCGATTCGAGTTCCGCTTCCTTTTTCTTAATATTCGTGACGTACACTTCATGGATCAATTCATCGATGTTCCGGCCCATTTCATTCAAGGCGATGGAGATTCGAGTAAACTCATCCTTGCCCTTGAAGTTAATGCTTTTGTTGAAATTTCCTTCTTGAAATGCGTCCAGAACGCGGACGATTTTGGAAACCTTGCGGGAATAGAAGCGGGAGATGAACAAGCCCGCCACAGAAAACACGATATAACAAGCTAAACAGATCAGAATGGTCCATAACCTGACCTTCTCCGTTGCCTTTTCCATAATATCGGTCGGTACGAGCGCTACCAATTGCCAATCGAGCTCAGGAATCGTCTCATCGATGACCCAGTAATCCGCCATTTTGTCCTCGCTCAAGGTTTCATCGAGCCGATACTCCGTTTCTCCTGAGGAGAACATGATTTTGCGGCGTTCGTCCACCGCGAATATCGCCGTTCCTTCCCCCATTTTCTCGTAATCGACGCTTTCAAGCAAATCGGTGAGCCGCAGGCTGATCCGGACAAAGCCGATCTCCTCCAGATCCAACGGATCATTGGTATCGACCAGCCTTCTGAGAAGCGAAATATGGCCGAACTTCTTATCCCCTTCTACCTGCTTCCATTCCATCGTTTCCCCGTACCGCTCTTTCGGATAATTCGTATACCAAGGCCTGTCCATTATCCGCGTAATATGATACAAATCGAATAACGGACCCTCCGAGCTTAAAGGATCGTTATTCTTGTAGTTATGATAAATTTCCGGCAGCGTATCGTTATGCAAATACACCGCGAGCCGCATTTTGTTATTGGCAGCCTCGATCGTGGTCTGTATTTTCGGGAGCAGCTGCTTCGTCGTCGCTTCGTAGCTGACCCAGCCCTCTTCATAGTGACGCAAGTACGAAGCCAAGTTGCTGTCGGTATAGAGCATATCCGAAATGCGCGACATGTCCTCCATCTTATAAACGATATTATCCTTCATTTGCTCCAAGGTGCCCTCATTGATCTCGCGCGTGCGCTCTTGAATGGAGGTCGTGAATATCGAGTTGGCGGCATAGCCTGCAAGGAGCACCGGTATAATAATGAAAATGCTGTAGGTAAGCATGAGCTTGATGCCGAAAGGGACATAGCGATGCTCTTTCGCGCCCGTCTTCATGCTCGTCTGAACTCCAGCGGCGTCATGCCGTACGTCTCTTTGAATTGTCTGCTGAAATAAGGCAAATGGCGATACCCGACCTGATCGGCGATTTCGTATATTTTCAGATTCGTCGTCTTAAGCAGCTCGCATGACTTTTCCATCCGCAGCTGAATAAAATATTCACTGAAGTTTTTACCGGTCTCCTCTTTAAAAATAAGGCCCAAATAGTTCGGCGACAACGAAAACTGCTCGGCCAAATCGCGCAGCGTAATGTTGTCTTTCGTTCGCTCCTTCATATAGTCGACCATTTGTTTAACGAGCTTCCAGTTTTTTTTGTGCTTATTCGATTGAAGCGTTTCCGAAATTTCATATACCCTTCGTCTAAGCCATAGATGAATATCGTTAATCGTTTCGAATTGCATAAGAACATCGTAATGATCAAGCTCCATGCCAAGCAGCTGAAATACGTTCTCGTTCGTTCTTTGCAAATATTGATCCAGCTTCATCAATATAAACAAGGCATAATTCCGCAGCGTAAATTTAGACTTCAAGCTTTTGGCAACCTGAAACAGACCGTCCAGCTCATCATGTATCCGGACAAGCTCATAGTTGGACATGGCTGCGAACAAAGCCTCGAGCCTTTCATCCAGGTTTTTGACGTCTTCCATCTCCGCAGGCCTTACTTCGCCATAGCCGATAATCTTGCCTTTGCCATGGAACATTTTCAAATCCAGCGCTTCCACCGCTTGGCGGTAGGAGCTTGTCAAATTGGGAAGGGAATGACATAATTCGCCGACGCCGACCGTAATCGTAAAAGAGTGTACTCCATTAACCCGCTCTACAACGCTCTCTAATACAGCGGAACTGCTTGCATGCTGAATCAGCAATGCTACGCGAGCTTTATTCATTTTACAAATATGCTCGACGCCGAGCTGCGTGCATATGGAGACGACCTGCTCCATTTCATCTTTCTCCGCGCCGCTTTCATCCGCCTGCCTCCACGACCTGTCATCTATTTCAAGGACAGCTATACAGCCGGGCCAGCGGAAACGATTCAGTTCATACTCCTGATTCAGAATATCGATCGTTTTATCGCTGCATGGCCCTTCCAGCAGCTGCAGCAAATATTCATTTTTGACGATCGGCACCATCTGCCAATACGCATCCTGCCTGAGCCGCTCGTGGTCCAAATCCTCGCGCACCTTGATCAAGGAATCTACGAGCTCTTGATCATCCATCGGCTTCAGCACATAATTGACCGCGTTAAGAGATAACGCTTGCTTGACATAACTGAAATCCTGATAACCGCTGACAAAAATAATCTTGATATCCTTCCACTTTTCCAAAGCATGTCTGGCTAGCTCCAAGCCTGACATATTGGGCATTCTTACGTCTGTCACGAGAATGTCAATTTTCTCTGCGTCGAGTACCTTGCAGGCATCGAAGCCATTCATCACGCCGGCTACGACCTCCATACTTAGCTCATTCCACGGAATGAACGTCCGCATCCCTTCTAAATCCAGTCTCTCGTCGTCTGCCAGCAACACTTTATACATGATATTCTCAGCTCCGTTCTATCAAGACAATAATTGCATGCTAAACATAGGATTGCCCTCCACCTATCTATTTATCTTAAAATAAAAAACCCGGGTATACTAAGAAGATTAGTATACCCGTCGGTTTTTTAAGAAGCTATGCTTACTCGGTTTTCATTTTTACAAGGTTTTCTTGCCATTTTTGCGTTTTGAAGGCAAGAAGCTTGTCGTAGCCAGCCGCTTGAGCATCCTTCTCCGCTTGATCAAGAATCTCGAGCACTTCCGCATCGCTTTTCGCGAACAATGCTTTCGCTTTTACTTCAACATAAAGATCCTCGATACGCTGGCGGATAATGCCTTCCTCGGTTTCCGGCTGCGGATCAATGTTAATGAATTCCGTAGCGTTCGATTGCGTTTTCCACGTAATTTCACGCTGGTAGCGAGTCGCCCAGTTCTGCTGATCCACAGGCAAGGTTGCTTCGAACTTCGCTTTGGTTTGGTCAACGAATACCGTATTGCCAACCCAGTTCAGGTTCGTCGTAACGGCTTGAAGCTTCGCAAGCTCGCCTGCTTCTGACGTATACTTCTCCGTAAAGACCGGAGTCTCGCCATCAGCCTCTACGCCATCCCAGTAAATGCCGGGAGGTCCCCACATCAATGCGCTTTGCCCTTCCGGACCAGTCAGCCAATCATAGAAAGCAAAGATCGCTTCCGGGTTTTTAGCCGATTTCGTAATAACCGTTACGTTCCAGCCCAGCATACCGTACGTGCCAGGGAAAACTTTGTTTTTATCGATACCTTCTTTGTGAATCGGCCAGATCATGAAATAACCTGCTTCAGGATCTGTTTTTGTAAGTTCAGCATGTGCTTGCATCGCGATTTCGGTCGGACTTGCTGCTGCGAATACCGCCACGCGGCCTGTCATGACCTTCTCGGTAATTTGATCCATCGTTTGCGTCATGGCATCTTGAGTAATCAATTTCTCACGGAACAACTTCGCTTGGTATTGCGCAGCTTCGCGGAATGCAGGATCAAGGAAAATCGAAGTCAGCTTATCGCCGTTAGGAACGGCGCGCATGCCCGGGTACTTTTGGTCGTTTTCTTTGAACGCGGAGTACAATACGTCCAGACCTTGCCCGTCTTTTGCCAAATGCGGCTCATAAGGAATGACATTCGGATATTTCTCTTTGACTAGCTTCAAGTAATTGTACAGGTCATCTGTCGTTTCCAGCTTAGGAGAGCCCAGCTCCGTATAAATTTTCTTGTTTACGACGTAACCGGCATTGCCATTCGGTTGTTTCGTATACCAGTTAGGGAACTGGTACAGCTTGCCGTCTTCCGAGCGAAGCATGTTGATGCCTTCCTCGCCCAGCCATTTTTTCAAATTCGGATATTTGTCGATGTAATCGTCGAAAGCAACAAGCATATCGGCGTTGCGCAATTTCTCCACGTCAACGCGCTCAAGCCAAATTGCGTCGGGCAAATCGCCGGTTGCGATCATTGTATTCAGCTTTTGAGGAGCCGCACCGCCGGAATGAATCGGTTTCACATTTACCTTCTTCGTATCTCTAATCCATGTGCTTGTTATGTCGCCGCCCCATTCAGGCATCGTGTACCAGTCGTAATGACCGTAAAGGGTGAAGTCAAGCTGTTCCTTGCCAAGCTCGAACACGGCTGCCGGATTGTTGCCGTTATTAGCCTCAGCATTGTTGCCATTAGCCGTTTCTCCGTTGCCGGAATTACCGCCGTTGCTGCTGCAGCCTGCCATTAAGGAAATGGCCATAAATGCGGAGACGATTGGGACGAGCAGTTTGTTTTTCGCTATCATCTGTTTAAAATCCCCTTTCAACATCTTTTTATATGTTCAAAGCTTGCGCTCTAAACTTCTTTTCATACACGGCCGCTACTCTTTCAACGAGCCTACAAGAACGCCCTTCACGAAATACTTCTGAACGAAAGGGTATACCATAATGATCGGAATGGTTGCGACCATCATCGTCGCCATCGAAAGCGACTTGCTCGTAACCGTTCTCATCTTGGCCAATTGGCCTTGCGCCGCCGAGTCAAGCTGCGACATCTGATCGGATACGATATTGGAGTTCAGAATTTGCTTCAGCATCGTTTGTATGGGAAGCAGATTTTCATTGGTAATATAGATACTTGGCCCAAACCAATCATTCCAATGAAAAACGGCTGTGAACAGCGAGAGCGTTGCAATGACCGGTCCCGAAAGCGGAACGACGATCCGGAAAAAAATGCCCCAGTTGCCGCTGCCGTCGATTTTCGCCGATTCTTCAAGTCCGGCAGGCAAGCCTTTGAAAAAGGTGCGGAATATGATCATGTTCCAGACGCTGATGAGCGACGGGATAATAAAGACCCAGAACGTATTCATCAGATGCAATTCGCGGATTAACAAGAAGGTCGGAATAAGTCCGCCGCTGAAATACATCGTTATAATACACAGAATCATATAAAACTTGCGGCCCATGAGCTCATTCTTCGATATGCCGTAGGCGAAGATGGCCGTTAAGAGTATCGATGCCGCCGTACCGGCTACCGTCCGGGCAATCGAGACAAAGAATGCGCCGACAAGACGCTCGTCCTTAAAGACGATGCTGTAGTTTTCCAGCGTCCAATCGCGCGGCCAGAAGGTTACACCGCCCATCGATGTGTCTATTCCACTGTTGAATGAAATGACGAGCGCATTCCAGAATGGATAGAAGGTCATAAAAGCTAATAATGTAAGCAAAACATAGATTGTGACCGTCATTACGCGGTCTCCAAAGCTGAGCCGAATCACTGCATCATCCGCCTTTCCGGGCTAATTATATCGTTTACCACAAGCTGCTGCCGGCTCTGCGTGCCAGATAGTTCGCCATCGTCAACAGCCCGACGCTAATTATCGCTTTGAATAGTCCTACCGCAGTGGCGTATGAGTATCTGGAGCTTTGAATACCGACTCGGTATACGTACGTATCGATGACATCGGACACGTCCCGGAGTACCGGGTTTACAGCTAGCAGGAGGATATCCTCGAAGCCTGCATTGAGCAAGTTTCCTATCGCCAAAATCATGAAGATCAGAACGACAGGCATAATGGAAGGCAAGGTAATCAAAAAGATTTGTTTGAACTTGCTCGCTCCGTCCATCGACGCCGCTTCGTACATGCTTGGATCAATACTTGCGATCGCCGCCAAATATACGATAGATCCAAAGCCGATTTCCTTCCAGACGCCGGTCGATACAAGGATGGACCAGAACAATTCCGGAAGCGATAGGAAATTAATCGGTTCTTCAATAAAATTCATCTTTTCAAGCAAAATGTTAACACTGCCATTATCAGTCGAAAGCATCGACATGATAAGTCCCGCAACAATAACCCAGGACATAAAATGCGGCAGGTAGCTTACCGTTTGCACGATTCGCTTGAACATTAAGTTCTTCACTTCGTTAAGCATTAACGCGAGCATGATCGGTGCCGGAAATCCTATGAAAAACTTCAACAGGCTGATGACGACCGTGTTTCGCATGACCTCAAAAAACTCCGGGGAGTTAAAAAACATTTCGAAATGTTTGAAACCAACCCACGGGCTTGCCATAAATCCTTTGAAGATGCTGTAATCCTGAAACGCCATAAGCACGCCGTACATCGGAATATAACTAAATACAAAAATTAATAATAATGCAGGAATAACCATTAATTGAATGTCGATTTGTTTTATAAACCGAATGAACACATTTTTAGTTTTTGGTTTCAATTCCAGCTCATGATTAACGGAAAGCTGCGCCACTGTTCAATCCCCCTTGCTCTTGTTGTTCTATTAACATTCTATCTCGATGCTAGCAGCACTGCCAGCTAACTGATCAACTAAAAATGATACTTTTCAATCATCGGGAGTTAAACATACCTGAGGAATATTTTTAGCATGTATCAGGAAAAGCTAATTTAGCATTCTAGCGTACTTACCAGAGGAGTGAATACATATGCCAATTAAGAATATTAACGGAACTATGCTTCATTTCCGTAAAATGGGAGAAGGAACACCGATTGTGTTCATCCATCCCCCGCTCCTTACTAGCGCCAACTTCCGTTACCAGCAGGTACAGCTGTCAGATGAATTTCAGGTTATCACCTTTGATATTCGCGGACATGGACAAAGCGGCAAATCGGACGCTCCTATCACCTATAAACTGATCGTCGAGGATATCAAACAATTGCTTGATCATCTCAATATCGAAAAAGCTGTCGTATGCGGCTACTCGACAGGAGGAGCGGTCGCTTTAGAAGCAATTCTAACTTATCCGGACCGTTTTTCGGGTGGAGTTCTTATTAGCGCCATGTCTGAGGCAAGTGATTTCATACTGCGTAACCGTATTCGAATCGCAAGCGGATTATCAAAATGGAAAATCGCAATTCGCATGTTAATGCTGGGCATTACATGGGGAAATTCAGACAATATCCCGACGTTTCGCAAGCTGCTGAACGACTCTAAAAGCGGAGATAACCGTAATATTCATCAATATTATCGTTATAGTCTAAACTATAATTGCACGAAACAGCTCTCCCGAATCAAAGCGCCTGTCCTGCTGCTTTACGGCGACAAGGATCGGGGCTTTAAACGCTACAGCAGAAAGCTGCAGAAAGGACTCCGCAATTGTAAGCTGGTTACCTTCCGCAAAGAGAAGCATCAATTGCCGACGAAAGCGGCAGTGGAAATGAATGAGGCCATGCGCGCGTGGATTCATCAATCGATACAAGATAAGCGGGATAACTTGGAAGCGGGGTACCCGATACCGGAAGCATATATTTTGGACAAAATCCAAATGGAGGACTTAGCGTCCAAATCCACCGATAAATAATCCGATTTCTTCGAAAAAAGACACTGACCTCATTCGGTCAGTGTCCTTAATTCTTCTTGTTTTTTTCAATAACGCTAAGCTTTCCGTTCGGCTCCATAAAAGCTTGTTCGATCTGATCAAGGCTTGATAATCCTTTAGTACGCAATTCCTGATCTAAGTTGTTTTTCGTTATTCTTGCCTTTCGTAATCCGTTTAGCAGCAATTTACCGTTTTCAATCAGCTTGATTGGACTGCCCATCACTATTTTTTCAACAACTGTGCTCTTCATGGCAAGCATGCTGATTATCAATTGCATCATCACCAGTCCGGCAATGGCTGCAATCAGAATGAATAGATTTAGTTCAGGATCAGCTAGTCCGTCACCAATTATCGCACCTATCGCTATGACGACGACCAAGTCAAAATCCGTTAATCTTCCCACCGTTTGACTTCCCATTACCCGAAATGCCAATAATCCAACTGCAAACATCCCAGCTGCTCTTAAAACAGAAAGCAGATAATCCATGTCATGTCCTCCGTTTGTTTATTCAAACCATATGTTACACAAATTTCTTTATAATATTCCTCAAATTTTGTAATTAATTTACAACCTAAGAAGCAGGCCAAGTATTTTCCTTGGCCCGGTTCTCAATTTCTATTTTGCATCGTACCTGCCATAGCTGGCCGCAAACCGCTTCATCTTGTTGTATGCCCGCCGATCAAGCTGCTTTAGCGGATGAAATTGCGGGTGATTCGAATTCACCTCAAGCACCCATAGATGCTTCTGCTTATCATAAGCGAAATCGATGCCCATTTCGTGCATGCCTGATTGTTTCTTGCTTAATGTCCTTGAGATGCTCAGCGCCGTTCGAGTTAGCTTCCGGACTCGCCGAGCCGTCTCCGACTCCGCTATTCCCTGCTGCTTGCCCAGCTTCTTTATGGTATAAATCATGCCTCCCTGATGATAGTTCGTTACGATTTTATGCCGGGCTCCTACCTTCACCATGAAGCCGGTACATATCCAGGAGCCTCTTGGCTTGCGCTGCACCATCGCTCTTATATCATAGGGACAGTCATTCACGCAATCCAATGAAATGCCCTTTTGAATTATGAGCCTAGAGGACTTTGCATTATTTATTCGTTCAAACACGTCTGTAAGGGAGCTGAACGAAGTTTGTACTTGTTTCTTTTTCACAATCTCATACAGTCCATAACCCGACTCCGCCCGTTTCAGCATGAATATGTCCATTCCCAGCGAACCGACATCCGGCTTCACATAGACTATATCATAGCGATCCATCATCATTTCCAGATTCGCTCGACTGAACGAAACGGTTCGCGGCACATGCTGTTTCAGCTTCTTATTCGCGGATAAGTATCGGCAAACTCGAAGCTTCCCTCTAATCTTTCGGCTGGCATAACGCTTCTTGTACAATGCTTTCACCTCATCCTATGTTATGAAGAAGGAGGCGCGGGAATTTGGACGAACGTGTATAGACGCGAAAAATACCATTTAGGCGCAACATTAATCCATAAATTATGGCGTGGAATTGGATGTTATGACCGAAGCTCTGGTCAGCAAGGATTGCTTCATGACGACTTGTTTCGCGGTTTGTCGTTGGATAGGCGGCGGTTGATGAAAAAAAGATTCGTTGTGCAGCAGTTCACTTAACGCCTCCGTGGCTGCTTGTGCGGCCAGGGCTTCGTTTTCGAGCAAAAAATAAGCGACTTGATAACCATAGACCTCGTATTGCTTTAGTACGGCTGCTTTTCTCTGCAGCTCCTGCTTCTTATTCATTGTCATTTGCACCCTGCACATTCACCTTCCTAATATCCCATCACATTTGCAATGACAAGACGTAAAGTCGATTGTGGGTGAATTAACTATACACTAGGACATTTCGTTCACATAGTACTATGTTTTCATAGTACCGCGGTTCATTAGGATGCGGTACGTACGGCACGAGCTATTGACGAATTTATTACGGAGTAGGTTCCAATTTAAAGTTGCTTGATGAGAAAAGTTGATTTATTGAAGGAAAGTAGAATACCATTCAAAATGGATTTAAGCAATTTAGTCAATTCTCGGAAGCCTAATCTCAAACCAAAGCCGCACCTAGAAAAGCGCTAGGTGCGGCTTTGGTTTATTTGTAATTTAAAGAGATATCAATCGATAAACAGCTTGAGTAGCCTCGGCGCGGGTCATTTGCCCATTCGGTACAAACCGGTTGTCATGACGTCCTTTCAGTAAACCGGTCTCAAAGGCGGACTTGATGGACGCCATTGCCCACCCGTCTATCCAGTCGGAGTCAATGAAAGGTAAAGCAATCTCCGAGGTTGCCGAGGTATCCGAGGTATCCGTTTTAATCGAGTAAGCCTTCATCAGCATGACAGCCATTTCTTGGCGCAATATTGAAGCATCCGGATCAAAGCTCGACTCGCTGCGACCGTTGATGATTCCAGCCTCATATGCCGCGGAAACGGCTTCCGTATACCATGCGTCATCTGCGACATCGGCAAAGTTATGCTTCTGACCGCTTTTGAGCTTGAGCACTCTTACCAGCAATTCGGCAAACTCCGCACGGCTCATCGTACGGTCCGGCTCGAAGGAGGAGACCGTAGTTCCTAAAATAAATTGCTTGGCCGCAAGCTCGCTGATGACGCCATGCGCCCAATAGCCGGCCGGAACATCGTCAAACTGCTTCGTGACCTTGAGCACCGCGTACATACTGAAATGTTCGATCTGTACAATCCACTCGCCATCGATCAGCTCACCGCCCGCATACTCCAGACTGCCGTCCTCGGCGATATAATAAACACCTGCTTTATCGTCATTTGAAGCTGCTCCTGCCTTAAGCCGGATCTTGATCGGCTTGCTGAACTGTGACAGCACCGCTTCGTCTCCTGCGCCGTTTTTGATGGACAGCTTGAACTCATAGGCTTCCCCAACAAGTTCAATTCGGGTGTGTTCCGCTTGCTGGCCGCTTTGTTCAAGCATCTGCTCCGTATCCGTTTTGCCTACAGGCTGCAGCTTCAAAGTTATCGAGCTGTTAGCCGTACCGGTAAACTTGCTTAGAAGCTCCTTGAACAGCTCGGCCGGGATCTCTACGGATAAGTTTTCCGCTTCGAATTTCACCGGTTGCTTATTCAACTGATCATAGAGACCTGACGGGATTACAACCTCCGTGACAGCCGCAGGCAGCTTAACTGTGCTGGACCCGTCTTCATTTTTTTTCATTTGTCCCGGTGATACCGTCACATTGCCCGGCTTCGGCAAATTGTCCGAATTTCCAGTCCCGCCCTGCGAAGGTTCGGCCTTGTTGACCATTACGAGCTCAATATCATCGAAGTTGCCCCAAGTTCCCGCAGGCGCCTCGACGTCAAAGCCGATCATTGCTTGACCGTTCGTAACGACAATATTCGGCACAATATACTGCTTCCACACATTGAAGCCTGTATTGACGACATCGGTGCTTAGCGTCGTCCCGCCTGCCGTTTCCGCGAACAGCTTCAGCTTCGTTTCGCCGCCGCCGCCCGAAGACCAGCCCTTAAGCGCATAAATTCCGTTCTCTAAGCCGGTCACGGTTTGCGTTAATTGAAATGCGTAATTCGAAGCATTCCAATAATTGAAGGAATACGTACCGGAAACGGCTTTGCCCGCATTTTCTTCAATTTTCCCGGAGTTCTCCGTTCCCGTTAAGGACCAGTGTTCCAGGCTGCCCCTTTCGAAGCCTTCATTCTGAACCATGTTAGGAACAGCTTGCTCATCCGTCTTCACCAGCTCGAAATCATCGAAATAACCCCATACATCGCCGGGAGCCTCGACATCGAAGCCAAGCTTCACTTGTCCATTCGTCACCTTGATATTGCTGATTTTATACTGTTTCCACACGTTCCAGCCCGTATTAACGGCATCGACGCTAAGCGCTTCACCGCCGAAGTCTTCGGCGAACAGCTTCAGCTTCGATTCGCCGCCGCCGCCGGAAGACCAGCCCCTCAACTCGTAAGTGCCGTTGTCGAGCCCGGTAACCGTTTGTGAAAGTTTATAAGCATAAGGAGTACCGTAATAGTAGTCGAATGCATGATTTTGCGAATGAGCATCCCCTGGGCTATTTTTAACCCTAGCAGCCGCTGTCGTCCCCGAGACGGTCCAACTTGTCAAATCGCCAGTTTCGAAGCCTGGATTTTGCACCAAATTCGGATCTTCCAAAATCGTTATTTTTATCGTCGCCTTTTGGCTGATGCCGCTCACCGTACCGTTTACGGTAAATGTACCAGACGTGTTCAAACGCTCCTCAGAAATCTCGTCCCAAACGACAGGCTGCGGAGTAATTGAGCCTTCATTGAATAAAACATTCACTTGAGCCGGCAGCGCAGGCGTTTCTCCTAACGAGATAATCGCATCGGTAGCCGCATATACCATGATCGGGGTAAGCGCATCCATGCTGCCTGGCGTATAATTGAATGCATCCAGCGAGGAAAGAGCCTCGCCGTCAAAATCGAACATCGCCTGATTTTCCCAGCCGTTCCCCTCGCCCAGCGTCCAGCCGACGCCCGCAACCCAAGCGGGCTCCCAGTAAAATGCGCCGAGCCCTTTGCCCTCATCGACATCGGCAACCGTGTTGAATACGGTTTCAGTTACCAGCTTCTGATTTTCCACAGTAGCCGGAAAACCTGCAATTTTCGTCTGATCTGCGCCCACAATGTTAGACAGAGAATCGTCATTATCGAGCGTAAAAGCATAAGCCATCTCGGCTACGACGATTTCTTTGCCGTACCTTGCAACCATATCGTTCATGTTTGTTTTCAATTGCTGAAAGGTTCCGTGCCAGTATGGGTAATAAGACAATCCGATAACATCGTAATCGACCTGAGCCGTTTCCACTTGGTCAAAAAAGGTGCGGAATCGGTGATTGTCGCCGCCCTCGGCCAGGTGCAACATAATTTTCGTTTCATGCCCTACTGGCGTCGTATCGCGAACTCCGCGCACGCCCTCCTTCAGCAAATCCGTCAGCTGGGAGAAGTTGGCGGTCGATCCCTCGGGATGAATCATGCCGCTGTTAATCTCATTCCCGATTTGCACCATGTCCGGATAAGCGTTAACCGCTTTCAAGCTGTTCATTACCTCAGCCGTATAATCATAGACGGCTGTCTTCAGACCTGCAAAATCAAGGTCCTTCCAAGCCTCCGGCTTCACCTGCTTGCCAGGATCCGCCCAAAAGTCGGAATAGTGAAAATCGACAAGCAGCTTCATGCCGGCCGCCTTCACCCGCTGGGACATCGTAATCAAATGAGCAGCGTCGTTAAAGCCTTCGGCCAATACCGGGTTATTCCACACGCGCAAACGGACATAGTTGACGCCATGCTCTTTAAGGATGACCAGAAGCTCCTTTTCCACTCCCTCATCATAAAATTTAATACCCTTAGCCTCAATCGCCTGAAGCGTCGAAATGTCTACCCCTTTTATAAAAGTGTCCGGATCGGACAGCGCTTCCGCGGAAACCCGCTCTTGCGGACCCGCAGCCATTAACGTTGTAAGCGCTATCACGAAGGTCAATAAAATGTTAAGTCTTTTCTGATACCATGCACTCATATGCTTTTCCTCCTTAGTAGATTATGTATTTGATTGTAGCGCTTCAAGCGCAGGCTGCACCCGGCCTTCATGATCAAATAGGGTCAGGTTCAACCAATTGTTTGCATGGCCCACCGACCACTCTTCCTTCGACGGGATCCAAGCCGGCTCCCACCAGTAGAAGCCTACGCCGCGGTCTCCGGCAGCCTTCTTTATAATCCCAATCAGGTCGAGCAAATAATCCGCCTGTCCTTGAACGGTCGCAGGGTATCCGGCATGCAGCTGTTCCTCTTTATCCACTATGCATGATCTGCCCTCCGAAGCATCCAGCGTCCAAGGGTAAGCGGTTTCAACGACGTTAATATCTTTGCCGAAAGTGCTTGTCAGCTCCTGCAGATTGTTGTTGAGATCGTCCAGACTGCCGTGCCACCAAGGATAGAAGGAGAGACCGATCGTATCGTATTTAACGCCGTGCTGAGCGAATTTTTCGAAAAATCTGCGGCTTGCCGCCAGATCCCCGCCCCGGTCGATATGAATCATGATATTGATCAAAGGTGCAACGGCTTTTGCGGCCACGATACCCGATTTCACCAGCGTCGTAAACTTCACCCACTGCTCCTCTGTATCGAATTCCCCGTCAACCTTCCCATCGTTCCACAGCATGCCGGGAGTAATTTCGTTGCCGATCTGTACCATGTCCGGCAGCGTGCCCTGTCCCTTCAATTCCGACAATACAAAATACGTATAATTAAAAACCTCATCGTTCAACACATCAAAGCTAAGATGCTCCCACGCTTTCGGTTTCCATTGATTCGCGGGATCCGCCCATTTGTCCGAGTAGTGGAAATCAAGCAGAAAATGCATATCAAGCGCTTTTATCCGCTTTGCCATAAGCAAGGTCCGCTCCAGATTGCAAAAGCCGCCAACAGGGTCGTTCCAAATGCGCAGCCGGATCGCGTTGACGCCGTTATTTTTCATAATTTGCAGCGCATCGGCCGATTGACCGTTTTCCTCATACTTTCCGCCAGACATTTCGATTTCATCCAAAAACGACATGTCCATGCCTTTAATAAATGTCTTTGTCATTTCCCATGGCTCCTTAAAAGAAAGGAGGAGACTTTCGCCACCTCCTTTTCATCTATTTACTTGCTTGCAAGAAAAGCATCGATTTGCGATTGAAGCTCTGTCTGCAGCTTTTCAATGCCGGCCGCTTGCAGTTGCTTGATCAGATCCGCTTGGCCTTTATCGATATCCTTGATTAAGCCGTATTCGAGAGGAATCGCATAACGAAGCATAACATTGCCGATGTTGGCTACTTCGTTTTTCACATTCGCATCGTTGAATACGAAGGTTTCCAGATCGAAGTTGTAAACCTTTTGCTGCCAAGCGTCAGCGATTGCGTCCGCTTCGGCAGGGAATGAAGCATCCTTGCGGTTCAGCGGCGAGTTAGCGCCCCAGTTGGAGAAGCCCGTAAAGTTAGGCGTACCTGCAGTCGCGTTGAATTTATCGTCGCCTACCGGCTCATAGTGGGTGCCTGCAATGCCGTACATGAATAGATCATGGATTTCTTTATCGTTTTGCAGCAAATCGATAACCTTTAGCGAACGCTCGGCTTTTTTGGAAGGCGCATGAATCCCGAAGCCGTTTTGCGTCGAAATTGCTGCGATTTTCTTTTTGTCAGGCGTAAGATCCGCGATTGCAAGCTCAACTTCAGGCTGCTCTCTGCGAAGCTCGGCCAAGTTCATTGCAACCGTACCCAGATTTTGGGCGTAGGATGCCGTTTTGCCGGCTTTCATATCCTGCCATACGTCATTTTTGTTGCTGACTACGTTTTTTGACCAAGCATTATTGTCAGCCAGATCTTTGTAGTATTTCAGAAGTTCTTTAAACTCCGGCGTATCGTATACGTTAAATACTTTTCCGCTCGCATCGTCAAGCTTGTAAGCCAGCGGCATGTTGTAGTCTACAAGATTCCATTCATTTTGCTGCTCGAGCAGGATTTGGTCCAGCTCATGCCATTTCCAGCCGTCAGCCGCTTTAGCGTTGTAAGCGTTGATGCCTTTTTCATTAGCAGCGATCGTTTTTACGTAATTTGCAAACGTTTCAGGGCTGTTGACAGGGTCAAGATTGTGTTTCTTGCGAAGGTCATCGCGGATCAGAACCGCTTTATCCGTTACTTCAGGGTTGTTATTCGGAACCATGTACTGCTTGCCGTTCACCTTCGATTGCTCCCAAGCGACTGCTGGCATCGCTTCCCATGTAAGCGGCATGTTTTTCTTAAGCAGCTCGTCAGTCAGCTCAAGGAAACCGCCTTTTAGCGCTTGATCGTTATAGAACGCCCAGTTTGCCGTATAAGCGATATCAAAGTCTTCGCTAGCCGCGAATTTCAAAGGATATTTTTGCGTCCAGTCGGACCAGTCCAAAAATTCGGCTTCAACCGCAGCATTGACCTTTTCTTTCAGTTTTTTGTTCAACTCTCCAAAAACCGTATCATAGTCGATTGGCTTTCCGCCAACCAAAAGCATCTTGATGACAAGCTCCTCGGAATTTCCGTCATTAGCTGCCGGCTCCGTCGTTCCTTCGGATGGCGCGTTGCTTGCTTCAGTGTTATTGCCTGCATTGTTGTTGCTTCCGCATGCGCTTAGTACCGTTGTCAACACAAGAACTAAGGCGAATAATAGAATAAATGGTTTTTTGTTTTGCATGACCTGTATTCCCCCTAAAAGGTAATTTTTATATGATAACCAGGTTGCCCTGAGGTCATCCTTTTACTGCGCCAATCGTTAAGCCTTGCACGAAATAACGTTGAATGAACGGGTAAGCGAGCAGGATCGGGCCGGTAGCGACAATCGTCATCGCCATCTTCAGGCTTTCGGTCGGTATATTCATAGTCACGACCGCTCCCGAGCTGACCATTGCCTTGCGCATGCCATCCATATTGCCAAGCATTTTGTACAGATAGTATTGAAGCGGCATTAAATTTTCGTTGCTGATAAACAGCAGCGCGTTATACCAATCGTTCCAGTAAGCAAGAGCGATGAACAAGCCGATAGTAGCTAATGCGGGCTTGGATAGAGGCAAAATGAGCTGGATAAAAATCCGGAAGTCGCCCGCCCCGTCAATTTTCGCCGATTCCGTAATCGCTTCGGGAATGCTGCTCATAAACGATTTCATAACGATAATATAGAACACGTTCAGCAGCATCGGGAGAATGAGCACGATCAGCCTATCCTTTAGATCAAGATAGTTGACGATCATCAAATACCAAGGTACAAGCCCCCCGCTGAACAGTGTCGTAAAGAAGAAGAAAAACGAAAACTTATTGCGCCATTTAAAATCCTTGCGCTGCAGCACGTAGGCCGTCATCGCCGTTAAGAACAGTCCGGCCAAAGTGCCGAGCGCCGTTACCGCGATCGTTACGCCATACGCTTTCAGCATCTGAGCGGGATATTTAAACAAGAGCGTGTAAGCCTCGACCGAGAACGCCGTTGGAATCAGCTGAAATCCGTTCTCGACGATTTTGGCTTCCTCTGTCAGCGAGGAGGAAATGATTAAAAGAAACGGTATGATGCACACAATCGCCAGCAGCGAAATAAACACATATCCGATAATCGTAAGCAGCAGGCGGTCAATTTGCTTTTTACCCGCGCCTCTGGGCGCATTGCCCGTTTTTTCATTAGTCATAGCAGCACTCATGGTCATTCCTCCGTTTTAGAACAAAGCGTGATCTTTGTCATATTTACGTACCGCGTAGTTTGCCAGCAAGATCGTCGCAAAACCAAGTACGGATTGATAAAAGCCCGCTGCGGCCGACAGCCCGATTTCGTTCGACGTCGTCAGCGACCGGAATACGAAGGTGTCAATGACGTCGGTCGAAGAGAACAGCAGTCCGTTATTTCCGACCATGTTGTAGAACATGCCGAAGTCGCCTCTAAAGATGTTGCCGACAGCAAGCAGCACCAGAATAATGATCGTTGGATACAAATTAGGAATCGTAATATGGAAAATCCGCTCAAAAACGTTCGCGCCGTCGATCTCGGCCGCCTCGTACATTTCCGTATCGATGCCCGTGATCGCAGCCAAGTACATAACCGAGCCATAACCTAATGCCTTCCAAGCGGAAACCAATACAAGAATGAACGGCCAATAAGAAGGCGTGTTGTAAATGTCAATCCGCTCGAGGCCGAACGCTGTCAGAATGGAGTTCAACGTTCCCACATCGTAGTTGAACAGGTTATAGGCGATAGCGCCTACGACGACCCACGAAATGAAGTAAGGCAGAAACATGACAGTTTGCGATATTTTCCGGAACCATTTGCCCACCGCTTCGAATAATAAGATCGCTGCTGCGATTTGCAGCACGTTATTGACGATAATGAACGCAATATTGTAAAGAGCGGTATTTCTCGTTACCATCCAGGCATTGCCCGATTCGAAGAAAAACCGGAAATTGTCCAGCCCGTTCCAAGGGCTTCCGAATATGCCGCCGCCGTAATTAAACTGTTTAAATGCAAGCACGATACCGGCCATTGGCACGTAAGCAAACAATATAAAAAACAGGACTGCCGGTATCAGCATAAGCAGCAGCGTTTTGTTCTTTCGTACATCGCCCAAAAATCCGTGTCGGTTCATCTGTACTCTCCTCCCGTAATCTCTCTGTGTAATCATTATATAAAGAAGTAGAGAGCAGCATAATGAAGGCAAACAACTAAAAGTAATACTTAATCTACGATTTGAAGCTAAGAGGTTTATATCCATAGGCCAAATAGCAAAAAAAAAGCCCGCTATCGGTTAAGATACGAGCTTACGTTTTTCATTTCAGCTATATTTTATGCTTTTTGCGGTACTCGCCCGGCGTCATTCCCGTCGACTGCTTAAACTGGCGGTTGAAGTAAATGATGTTTTTGTAGCCTACCCGATTGGCGATCTCATATATTTTGAGCGTAGGATCGGCAAGAAGCTCGCATACCCGGTTCATCCGCCTTTCGTTCAAAAAATCGCTGAACAGCGTGCCCGTTTCCTCTTTAAACAAATGTCCAAGATAATTCGGCGTAAAATCGAAGTTGACCGCTACCTCCTTAAGGGTAACGCGATACTCCAGCCGTTCGTCGATATACTTCATGATTTCCTCGACCAGCTTGCGCTTTTGCTTTTGATTCTTAACGTACAGCAGCTCCGACAATTCGAAAAATCTTCGTCTTAGCCACGAGAGGATATCATCCATCGTCTCGAATTGAAACAATACGGCCGGCTGATGCGATTCCCATTTGAGAAGTTCGTACAGATTTTCGTTTTGCTGCAGCAAATCCGCATGAAGCTTAGACGTAATTCGAATAATAAGATCGTAAATGTCGCTCTTCTGGGACAATGACACATGACGGTTAAACAGCTTTAACAAGCAATCGTCAATCGCAACTAAATCATATTCCAGTATAGCTGCAAGCATTTGCTCGACGATTACTTCTAAATTAGTCGCGAAAGCCCCAGTCGGCGACAATTTGGAACCATCCTTTATCAAACGATTTTTACCTAACAGCCATTTCGCGCTTAATGCAGCTTGAGCCTGCCGATAGGACTTGTGCAATTGTCTCATTTCATTGCCATAAATCCCAGTACCGATCGTAACCGTAACGGGAAATGCTTGACGTACCGCTTGAATGAGCTCCTCGAGCAAGGCTGTGAAACGATCCTCCTGAACAGCCGATAGCACGACGAAGCGGGCGTCGTGGCTTATGATCAATGTGCCTATGCCTTTTTCCATCGCAAATTGCTCGATAAATATGGAAATTTTTGTAATGAATGTTCGTCTTTCTTCCTCCGGAATTTTCCATTCCAGATCATCGGTTTCGATAATGGCTGCGGCAGTACCGAGTTGCAGGTGCGGCGCTAGAAACTCTCGGATATGCTGCTCCATGGCTTCTCCCAAAGTTGGATCATTGAACCAGCGCAGAAGCAGCTCCTGATTGACAAGCGACATGGCTTCCGCTACGCTGCGATTTTGTTCTCTTTCCTTTTCTACCTTATCGCATAAGGAAGCGAGCATGTCGTACAGCTCAGCATCATCAACGGGCTTCAGCAGATAACCGGAAGCATTGATTTGCAGCGCCTCTTTCGCATAACCAAAATCCTCATGCCCGCTTATGAATACGATTTGAACCTGCGGATTGAGCTCCTTGGCCTTGCGCGCAAATTCCATACCGCTCATGATCGGCATGCGGATATCAGATAGAATAATATCCACATGCTCCGACTCCAAAATCTTTAATGCGCTGAAGCCGCTATTCGCCGTTCCGATCACCTGTAAGGCGAGATCACTGCTGACCACCCTGCGGCGCAGCCATTCAAGATCGATCGCTTCATCATCAACCAACAAAATATTCATCTATGCCTATGCCCCTTTGCTTTAACTTGTTGCAACCGGATACTTAATAACCATTCTCGTCGGAATTTCGTTTGTCGCCTATATCAACCGGAAGCCGGATGAGTACCGTGGTTCCCCCTCCGTACACGCTTCCGATATGAATGCCGAACTCATCGCCGTATCTTAGCTTAATGCGGTCGTCTACATTTTTTAGCCCATAGCTATCCGATTGGCTAGGCCCGGCCAGCACATTTTTCACCGTATTCGGCTTCATGCCGATCCCGTTGTCGATGACCTTGAGCTCGATGTTTTCTCCGACCCGCCTGCCGGTAATGCGAATCGCGATCTGCTCGCCAAACCAGGCATGCTTAAATATATTTTCAACGAAAGGCTGCAAAATCAATTTAATGACCTGACAATCGGCGATGTCTGAATCGATGTCGAAATAAACGGTAAAGGCATCAGCGTACTTGATTTTTTGAATATCCAAATAAGTCTCAATCTGTTCCAGCTCTTTCTCGAGAGGAATATACACGTTCCCTTGGTTTAATGACAGCCTGTAAAATTTAGCGAGACCGCTAACCATGCCCGTTACCTTCTGCGTTTCCCCGAGATTGGCCAGACTGCTTATCGTTGATAACGTGTTATATAAAAAATGAGGATTGATCTGCGCCTGCAGCGCTTCAAGCTCCGCCTGCTTCTTCTGTATCCCCTGCACATAGACGCTCTTAATGAGCTCCTGTATATTGGACGCCATAATGTTATAGGCATCGGCAATATGGACAAACTCATCGTTTCCGCTGAAGCGCAGCCTTTTCTGGAAATTCCCCTCCTGGAAGGAACGCAGAAAGGTTACAATCCGTTTCATCTTCCGTCCCGACAACCGTGCCACGATAAAACCGATAAAGGCCATAACCAGGAAGCTGATTGCGCATACTGTAAAAATTGCGGATTGCAAACGGCTGGCGTCCTTGGCAAGGTACGAATAGGGGACAAGCGTCTCAATAACAACCCCCGTCTCGGGAATGCTTTCCTTCAAAATAAGAAACGAGTCGGAGTTGACCGGTTCGCCCGTTTCACCGCGCTGATAAAGGTTCGTACCTGTAGATTCGTCGAGAAGACGGAGGACGATGCCTTCCTCAACCGGGAACGTATTGAAATCGCCTAGCAGATCGTTCAACCTGGTCGTTATTCTGATGTAACCGATCACGGTTTTATAGTCGCTATAGGATACCAGCCTGCGAATATGGGAAACGTTCTCCAGATCCTGATCTGTATCGACCTGAAGCCATAAGTTATCCATTCCTGAGCTTTGAAGGGAGCGATACCATTGGCTATTCGCGATTTCGGCAAACGGGAGCACGTAATAATCGCTGTCCTTTATTTGCTCCGTCATATTGTCGCCAAGAATATAGTTAAGATTCTCGTTAGTCGCATATACGATTAGACGGATATGATTTCCATACAATTGCAGCGGCGCTTGCATTTGCGGAACGATTTCATCCAGCATGATCAAATAATTTTCCAACGAGTCTCCTTTTTTCTGAAGCGCGCGCTGAAACGCTTGGCTCCCGAAGAATGAATCGGACATTCGTTGCATTTCGTCCAGCTGGTATTTTAGATTGTTTCGAGTCTGCTCCATCGCGGTGCGAATATTGGTTTCAGCCATTTCCGTCCTCGATTGAATCAGCATCGAATAGGAAATATAACCGATAAATACGTCAGTCACTAGCACTAGTAAGAGGTATGGGATCATCATTTTATAAGTAAAGGGCATAAAGCTTTTATTGCGTTTCTGTTTCGTCATTGGCTCACCTGCTCTTATCTCATGTAATAGGACAAATGATATACGATCTTACAAAAGAAATAAATAGCGCGCATCATGAGACGCAAAAAAGCGGTGATCCGGAACAGTTTAGCCTGCTCTTGACCGCCGCTTGCTTTATGGGACTATAATTACAGCACTCTGCGAGCGCTGACGTATTTGTCTTTCCAATATCCAGTAGTTAAGCTGTTGACCGCGAGTCCATCCTTGACAGGCGTGTTATGAATGAACTTTCCGCTGCCCATATAAATGCCGACATGGTTGATGACGCGATTATTTACGCCGATTGTATCGAAAAATACGAGATCACCCTTGCGAAGATTGCTTTTGCTAACGCCATAGCCTTGAGATTTCTGGTACTTGGTTCCCCATTTCAATTCGACTCCTACTTTACGGTAGATAAATTGCGTGAACGAGGAGCAGTCGAAGATTAGGCGGCTCGAATTTTTCGTGCCCCAATCGTAGCTGACGCGGCCGCTGTAGCTCTTTGCCAAGCTAATGACCTTATCCGCTTTCGAGCTTGTCGCAGCCGATACCGTGGAAGCTTCCGGGGCTTGTACAAATTCAAAAGCCGTAAAACCAGTAGTCGCGCACATGCTTACAAGGATGACCTTCGTGATGAATTTTCTTAGCTGCATTTGCTTGTTACCTCCATGTGTGTGATAGTAACAAATATAGCAGGTTTGCCATTACCTAAATTATAACTCTAAGAAAAAAAAAGTAGCATTTACGGGGCTTTGCGCCCATTAATTAAAAAAAAATGAGAATTGCTTAATCTAAATTAAAATCCAAAAAGAGACCACCCCGGTCCTTGACCATTCAGGCAGTCTCTACGCTTATTCGTGAAAACTATTGGCCTAACAAGATCTTCGCGTAAGGTGAATCGATCGGAATCATAATGACCGGCTCATTCTTCAACGTCGTCGCATAGCTCTCGAGCGTCCGGTAGAAGTTGTAGAACTGCGGATCGCTTCCGTAGGCGCGATTATAAATTTTCGCCGCTTCGCCCTCGCCCTCCGCGACAATTTTTTTCGCATCGGATTGTGCCTGCGCCAGCAGCTCGGTCGCGGTTCGATCCGCCTTAGACGTAATTTTACGTGATTCCTCGTCGCCCTCCGACAAATAGCGGGCTGCGATCGATTGCCGGTCGGAAATCATTCGGTTGTATACGCTTTGTTTATTTTGCTCCGGCAAATCGGTACGCTTAATACGCACGTCAATGACTTCTATGCCGTAGTCGTCTCTTTTTAATGCCTCTATGACATCATTCGTAATCTCATCATTAATATTGCCTCTTTCCGTGTTCTCGCTAATGATGTTGTCATAGTTCACTTCGGACAGCTTCCGTCTGACCGAGTTGTATACAGCCTCATCGAGGCGTTGAACGCCCCCGCTTACCGTTTGAACG
Organism: Paenibacillus alkaliterrae; assembly: GCF_021532375.1. Classification (GTDB taxonomy): domain Bacteria; phylum Bacillota; class Bacilli; order Paenibacillales; family Paenibacillaceae; genus Pristimantibacillus; species Pristimantibacillus alkaliterrae. Next base: position 10,145 of record NZ_JAKGAP010000009.1, on the reverse strand, counting down.
GTTCTTAAAAATTGCGAAGCGTTCGTAATCCGCCATACCGTATAGTTATCGACAACTATCGGCTTCTGATCCTTCGTTAAAATTGTGGTCGGGGTGCTCTCGTACGTCATTTGATACTTGGGCAGCGTCGACACGTTCTCTATGAAGGGAATCTTAAGCTTTAATCCCGGTTCTCCAGTGGCTCTCATGGCTTCGCCGAAGCGGAGGATGACCTTATATTCGCCTTCCTTCACGATATACATCGAGCCTGAAAGAAAAATAAGTGCAAGCACCCCAACGATAATACTTATCCAATGATTTGTTTTCATTGTGCGTCTCCTCCCTGCGGAGCCGTTGCAGCAGGCGGTGTCGCAGCTGGCGGAGCCGTTGCGCTATTCGATCCGCTGCGCAGCAGTTCATTTAATGGTAAGTAGTTTACAGTGTCGCTGTTCGAATTCGTAATGAAAATTTGCGCATTAGGCAATATTTTTTCTAATGTCTCAAGCACCAAACGGCTTTGCGTAACACCCGGGTTGTTCTTATATTCTGCGTATATCGCATTGAACTTCGCTACGTCGCCCTCAGCATTTAATATACGCGATTTTTTCTGACCCTCCGCGATTTCGAGGAGCGCCTGTGCCTCGCCGCGCGCTTTCGGAATGCGGTCATTCTCGTATTTCGCCGCGTTGTTGATTTTCGTGTTTTTCTCTTCCCGCGCGTTCGTTACCTCACGGAATGCTTCCGCAACCTGGCCGCTCGGCGGCTCAATGTCCTGGAACTTAATGTCGATGATCTGAATGCCCGTATTGTATTTGGCCTGCAGCTCGATCAGTCTCTCACGAACCTTGTCCTGGATTACCGTCTTACCGTCGGTAATAGCGTAATCCAGCTTCTCCGAACCGATTACCGAGCGGATTGACGAGCTTGCCGCATTGCGCAAAAATTGCTCTGCATCATCGATATTGAACAAGAAATCGCGAATATTGCTAATTTTCCACTGGACGACGGCGTCAGCGGATACAATATTTTCGTCTCCCGTAATCATCATCGCTTCGTCTTCCACCGGCGTTTCTTGATTGCCGTTCACGCGGTATCCGATATGAATACGCTGTGTGAGCTCTGCCGGAACGGTATGAATTTGCTGGATAGGATAAGGCCATTTGAAATGCAGCCCCGCAGAGCTCTCCCCCGTATACTTGCCGAAGGTCATAATAGCGGCGCGCTCTTGCTCCTGAACCGTGTAAAACGATGTTGATCCTACAAAGATAACAATGACAGCCGCCGCGATGCCGAATACCAGCTTCTTCACCGTACCCGGCTTAAGTTCCGCAGGCCTGCGCGTGTTGACATGCGCAACATTTGGGCCATGATTTTGATCCTGATCGTTACTCAATAATATCTCTCCCCTTCTAAAAAATGATGCACGATAGGGGTAATACGTTGAAGTAAGGCAAAGGTCACGGTTTTTTTTATTTTAATCCTAGAGGCAGCGCCTATGCTGGCGCATAAACTGCTTAAACAGCAGCAGCTTTGACTCAGCAGGCTCTAGCACCGTGCAATGCTCCTCTGCGCCTGCCTCCAAGCTCCATTCCTTTCCGTTCCATAAATCTCGTAAGACAAGCCCCTTTGAGGAATCTATGCCCAGTCTCATTCGCCTTGCCATACGCTTCAAGTCCGTCACGGTAATCAGGGAACGCAGTCGGAATGATGCGCCGCATCGAGAGAGAGGAATTCGAACTCGTCGACATCCGGCCGCTTGGGCGGGACGAGATCGGTCAGCTGGGCAACGTGCTGCGAAAAATGACCCAAAGGCTGAATAGCTTAATTTCCGATGTGTGCAAGAAGGAAATCGATAAGAAGGAAGCGGAGATGAATGTGCTGCAGGCTCAAATTAACCCGCATTTTCTATATAATACGCTTGCTTCCATCTCCTCTCTCGCCATTAGAAACTCGGACCCGCGAATGAACAAAATGGTCACCGATCTGGCCAAGTTCTATCGCATTTCCCTCAATAAAGGGAAAAGCCGCATGTCGATCAATGAGGAAATTCAGCTTACTAAATATTACGTATCCATTCAGCAAGTGAGGTTCGCCGACCTGCTGCGCGTCCACTATCAGATCGACGAGTCGGTGCTGCCCTGCCCGATCGTGAAGCTGACGCTGCAGCCATTCGTGGAAAACTGCATAAACTATGCGATTTGGGACGATAAGCTTGGGATTAACATCATCATCAAAGCTTACCGGGAAGGAGCCGATATCACTCTCAAAATCATAGACGACGGCATGGGGATGCGAGGCGGAAACTTCCGTGAGCTTCCGGAGAGCGGGGACACTTTATCCGGTTACGGCATTCGCAACGTGGACAATCGGATCAAGCTGCTATTCGGCGACTCCTTCGGAGTCTCCGTGTACAGCAGGCTTGGCATCGGCACGACGGTGACGATTCGAATTCCGGGCCGGTAAATCACTGGCAGCGCAAAAAAAATGCCCCGCAAGCAGATCAATCCGCTCGCGGGACATCAAAAACTCTATCACCGTTATCGTTACTTGCCCTCTTTCAGCATTTCCCCTATCGCCCCAATGCTCCCGAGCGTCTCGACCGCCCTCGTTGGAATGAACACTTTATTCGCCGCTCCATTCGCTATATCCTTCAACGCTTCGAGCGAGCGGTAGGTCAGCACTTGATCATCCAAACCAGCCGAGCGAATAAGCTCGATCCGGCTTTTCTCCGCCTCGGCAATCGCCTGAATCGCTTTCGCTTCGCCTAGCGCCTCTAGCTCCTTAGCCTGACGTACGCCCTCCGCTTGGCGAATGCGGGCTTCCTTGTCGCCCTCCGCCTTTAGTATTTTGCTTTGCTTATCGCCTTCCGCCCGCAATATCATATCCTGCTTGGCCGCCTCAGCATCAAGCACCATCGCCCGCTTGCTGCGCTCCGCCTTCATTTGCTTATCCATCGCATCCTGAATGTCTGCCGGCGGCTGAATGTCGATAACCTCGACCCGCTCGATCCGCACGCCCCACTTTTCCGTCGCTTCATCTAAAGCAACGCGAATATCGGACGATATTTTCTCGCGTCCTGACAACGTTTCGTCGAGCTCCATTTTGCCGATAATTTGCCGCATCGTTGCCGTACTAATATTTCGTACGCCGTATACGTAATCCGAAATGCCGTATGTAGCCTGCTCCGGACCGGTTACCTGATAAAAAATAATCGTATCGATTTTCACCTGCACATTATCCTTTGTGATGACCGTTTGCGGAGGCACGTTGGCTTGCTGAATGCGCAAATCATGATAGGTTCGGACATGATCGATAATCGGGATAAGAATGTTTACGCCCGGCGTAAGCAGTCGATTGAATTTACCCAACCGTTCCACAACGCCAATCCTTTGCTGTGGGACGATTTTGATCGATAGTGCAACGAATACGACAACGATAATCAATAAAATAAACGTTACTAATATACCCACTACACGATCAGCCTCCCCATTTTTCAACCAGCAATACGGCGTTTCCGCGACTGACTACAATGATAGATTCGCCCTTCACCAGCGGAACGCCAGATGTCGCGCTCCACGTTTCATTGCCAACCTTGACAATTCCGGGAGCGTCCGCCGCGACAGCCTCAAGCACGATGCCCTGTTTGCCGACCAATTCGTCCATAACATCCTTGTAGTCGTGAGAGGCATGAAAGCGACGAGTAATAGGCTTGGTAAATACGGTCAAAATAAGGACAACCACACAGCCGATCACTACTTCGAGCACTAGCGCACCTGGGAAAAATAAATCAATGACTGCGGCGAAGACGGCACCGATACCGAGCCAAAGCAAGTAAAACGTAAGCGTAAGCATTTCGACGACTACCATTATGCCGGCGAGAATTAGCCATACCACCCACAATTCCATCTTGTCACCTGCCTTTCCTAAATAATGTATTCGTTATTGTCCATCCTATGATAAGAAAACACTTGCCAAACCGATACTGAACTATGTAGAATCGACAAGGGTCATTCCTGAAACCAGATATATTAATGGAGGCAAAATTCAATATGAAAAACGCAATCGGGGTTCATGAGAGACCCCCTACCCTTCAAAGCATCATGCTCAGCCTGCAGCATCTTTTTGCCATGTTCGGTTCAACCGTGCTCGTGCCTAACTTACTCGGCGTCGATCCGGCGATATGTTTGCTAATGAACGGTATCGGCACCTTGCTATATTTATGGATTTGCAAAGGAAAAATTCCCGCTTATTTGGGCTCGAGCTTCGCATTCCTCGCACCGGCTGGCGCCGTTATCGGGGATCAAGCAGCCGGCGGCGGCAGCTATGCAGCCGCTCTGGGAGGATTTATTATTGCCGGCTTGATATTCACAATCGTAGCATTCATTATTCATGCGGCGGGCACGGGCTGGATTAACATCGTGTTTCCGCCGGCTGCCTTGGGTGCTATCGTTGCCATCATCGGTTTGGAGCTTATTCCGGTTGCGGCTCAGATGTCAGGATGGATTATAAAGCCTGGTCAAAATCCGGCAACCTGGTCGCCAGATCCGAGCATCGTGGCCCTTTCAACGATTACGCTCGCCGTAACGGTGCTTGGTTCCGTGCTGTTTCGCGGCTTTATGCGCATCATTCCGATTCTGTTCGGTATCGTTACCGGTTACGTCATCGCCTATTTCATGGACTTTACGGACTTCAGCGCCGTTGCCGAAAACGGCTGGGTCCAATCGCCGCATTTCACATTCCCTGCTTTTCAGTGGACAGCGATCATCGCCATTGCTCCAGCTGCGCTTGTCGTCATTGCCGAGCACATCGGACATCTGGTCGTGACAGGCAACATCGTCGACAAGGATTTGTCGAAAGATCCCGGTCTTCACCGCTCCATGCTCGGTAACGGCATTTCAACGGTACTTTCCGGCTTCGTCGGCTCAACCCCGAACACGACCTACGGCGAAAACATCGGCGTTCTGGCCATAACGAAGGTATATTCGACTTTCGTTATCGGGGGCGCAGCCGTCATTGCAATCGTGCTGTCATTCTCAGGCAAGTTTTCCGCTTTGATCTCGAGTATTCCCGAGCCGGTTATGGGCGGCGTGTCGCTGCTCCTGTTCGGCGTAATCGCGGCATCCGGGCTTCGGATGCTCGTCGAATCCAAGGTCGATTACAGCAAGCCGACCAACCTATTTCTGACGACTGTCGTGCTCGTTACCGGCCTTAGCGGCGTGAAGCTGACGATTGGCGATTTCTCTCTGTCCGGCATGGCGCTTGCTACTGTAGTCGCAATCATGCTTAGCCTTCTGTTCAAGCTGTTTGAGGTGCTGAAGCTCTCGAACGATCATGAAGGATCTGGTCTTAAATAGGAAAGGGGCGCCTGGGTTGGCGCCCCTTTTTCGTTAAGCAATGAGACAGCTTCCTTTCCCTTCACATACCATAAAGCGAAAGGAGTGGAGCAAGCATGCCCGCTTATCGCATTATCGTCGATCTGTCCGATCGTCATTTGCATCTGTTGGACGGCGACATCGTTGTCCGATCCTTCCCCGTAGGCATCGGCAGAATGGTCACTCAAACGCCGACCGGCGAATTTACCATTATTAATAAGCAAGCGAATCCCGGCGGTCCGTTCGGCGCTTTCTGGATGGGACTCTCCAAGCCGCATTACGGCATTCACGGCACCAATGATCCGTCCTCCATCGGCCGTATGGTTTCGCAAGGCTGCATACGCATGTATAACGATGATGTAGTCGCTTTATCTCAAATTGTGCCCGTACGCACAAGGGTGACGATTCGACCCTAATGAACTGAAGCCCTCTCGGTCATGGGCCGGGAGATCTTCGCCTTTCAAGTATGCAAATATGTTAAAATAATAGAAGCTATCACTCTTTAATAAAGGATGTGCTTCCGTGTCCTACATCCATAGCATCGATCTTCGCGAGCTCCCGCTCTATTTTGCTTACCAACGCTCGAGCTATGAAGCAGAGCACTATCCAGGAACGTTTCATGCCCATCAAGGCATTGAAATTTTATATATCCATCAAGGAAAGGGCACCCTCATCCTCGAGCAGAAAAGCTATGAGCTGTCGGCGGGGATATTATGCATTTTCCAGCCTTATCAGCTCCATCACGTTCAGGTTGAAATAAGTCCGGATATGCCCTTTATTCGTTCCATTGTACATTTTGAGCCTCATGCCTATGAGGCCTATTTCGAGAAATGGCCGAGCCTTCATGCCTTCTTCAAACAGATGCACACGAGCAAGCTCGCCCAGCCATGCATCTATAACGCGGGAGAACACGAGCTTCTGCTCAACCTGCTGCGGGACTGGAATGAAACGCTGCCGCGCTTATCCAGAAACGAATATTTTGAAGAAATTTCACTATTCCTCCTTGCATTTCTGCGGATACTCAAGCAGCTATGGGAGCGGCAGACGACGAGAACAACGACAGTCGCTGCCAGAAACATGCATCATGCCGAACGCATATTGGAATGGCTCGAGCTTCACTACAAAGAGCCTTTGCGCCTGGAGGATATGGCGAGCGAGCTGCACTTGTCTCCATACCATCTATCCCATTTGTTTAAGGATTGCACAGGGAGCAGTATTTCCGACTACATTACCGCCAAAAAAACGCAGCAAGCGATCCTGCTCCTTACCGCAACCAGGCTTTCGATCTCCAGAATCGGCGAAGAAATCGGCATTACAAGCTGCTCTTATTTTTGTAAGCTGTTTAAGTCCCAAACCGGCATTACGCCACATCAATACCGTAAGCAGTTTCAGCAAAAAATATACCCACAGCGGCTTTAAACCGATTATTTATAGTCGCTGCCCGTTGTGATCGAAAGGTCCGAGAAGTTTTCTACCGAAGCATTCTTTTCATAAAAATGAGTAACGCGCTCTTGCATTGCGCTTCTCGTATAGAATGGATCATCCTTGCTTATCGGGAACCGCACAAGCTCACCTGTGCTCGCCGACTTATAAATGCCCACGATAAGCTCAAGTGTCTGGCGGCCGTTTAACCCGTCAATAAGCAATGGGGCTCCAGTCTCGATGGCGGTAAGCACGTTATCGATTTGGCCGGCATGACCCTCGTAAATCACTTCAGGCAAGGCATCGTAATAGCGCTGCAGCTCATCCTCTAGCAGCGGGTTCGGCTCGGGAAAGCCGTTCGCCATAGACGTCGACGCTATCCTTTTCCAAGGGGTGGAGACACGTGCCTTTGACCCTTGGAAAATCAGCTGCTGCTCCTCGCCATGGTGCACGACGGAGCTCGTAACCTGGGCAAGCGCTCCGTTTGCATACCTCAGCATTCCGATTGACAGATCCTCAACCTCAGCATTATCATGCGAAACATTCGTCATGAAAGCCTGCACTTCGGTCGGACTGCCCATCATCCACAGCAAGGCGTCGATATGATGTACCGCATGATTTAACGTACAGCCTCCGCCCTCCTTCTCCCAGGTACCGCGCCACCACAAATCATAGTAGCAATGTCCGCGCCACCAGAACGAGTCGGCCTGGGCGTGAACGATTTTGCCCATCAACCCGCTATCGAGCACAGCTTTCAGTTTCATCATCGGTGTCTTGAATCTATTCTGAGCGATGACCGACAGCAGCTTTCCGCTCCTGCTTGCCGCCTCATTCATAAGGTCGCATTCCTCCAAGGAGGAAGCCATCGGCTTCTCGATTACGACATGCTTACCTGCCTCGAGAAAAGCAACCGCCAGATCAGCGTGCGTATATGGCGGCGTACAAATCGATACGAGATCAATATCATCGTGAAGCAGCTCGCTGTAATCCTTCACCGCTCTGGCATTCAACTTATGCTCCTGAATTCTTGCAATGGCCTTATCTTCATAAATATCGCTGATGGCAACAATCTCGCAGCGCTCCGGAAACTGCAAATACGAATTGATATGAGCGTTAGATATAGCCCCTGCCCCTATAATAGCTACCTTAAGCATCGTAGAAACCTCCTTATTCGAAAGCATAAGCTTTTCGTATTGCCATAAGCTTACCAAAGATGAGATTTCAAAAGTATGCATAGATTGTTTGAAAATGACGCTGCTTTGCGGTATTTCTCTACCGATGACAATATGGGAACCTGATTATGTAAGAATAAGGCCGATTAAGAAACTCACCGTACCAGCAATAGATTCTACGGACAAGAGCCGGAACTTGATCAAGATTCGGCTTTTGTATTTCTTACCGTAATGCCTACTGCGTAAATTACTTTCATGACAATAAGGAGTAAATAAGGGCGCTGACGTCCGTTAAAATTTGAAAAGAGACGTTTCAGGTGGAATAGCGTACGCTGTGTCCGTTAGAGAGGATTTTCGAAGATGAACCATTCGAAGATGCAAATCGCAGCTATAGAACAAGATACCATTGTCCAGTTTAAGGCAGATTCCTTAGGAACTGCCGATCTAGGTAGTACTAGTTTGCTTTGCTATGATCCTTTTTTAAGGAAGCACGAGAAGTAAAGAACTTAAAAAACAGTTCGAAAGATTACCGTAGAGTAACTCGACCCATTGCTCAAGCACTTACTATTGCATAAGTTTACTATAAAGTAATTGAAATTGTAATATATAGGAATAGTTTTGACCAAGGACAAAAAGTTCAATAATCGTCGTACAGAAATAGGACTTTATTTTCACGTCCTAGTTCGCCTCTGTTTTTTTGTGAAAATAAGTGCTTCTTCGCAGCTAACCTATTCCCATTTTCACTTCGCTCCAAAAATTCAAACATCAAAAAATCCCTTGCGCCGCAAGGGATTTCAGTTGGTTATGTATGGTGCGGTAGACAGGATTTGAACCTGCACGTCCATGGGACACTACCCCCTCAAGATAGCGTGTCTGCCGTTCCACCACTACCGCACATTTGAAGTTTATGTCTTCCCTCACTCGCATCCGCTTCAAGGAAGAAACAAATGGTGAGCCATGAAGGACTCGAACCTTCGACACCCTGATTAAAAGTCAGGTGCTCTACCAACTGAGCTAATGGCTCTCACTGTGACTGTAAAGCAACTCTGGAGAGCTCTTCACTTGAAAATAATTGGTGACCCGTAGGGGATTCGAACCCCTGTTACCTCCGTGAAAGGGAGGTGTCTTAACCCCTTGACCAACGGGCCATTTCGTACCTAATAACAAGTCATCTTTGAGACAACAAAAATGATTATACCAGCTTGTCTGGTAGAGTTCAAGCATTTTTTATAAAACCAACTCGATCGTTAAATAATCTTTACTCTAACGACTCCGCTTTAAACACGTTATCCAGCTTGTCTTCCGGTGAAAGCCTCTTCTTAAGCGGTACCTTAACATCTCTGCCTAATTCCTTGAAGAAGGTGTCTACGTCGCATTCCACTTTATCCACAAGAACTGAAAGAACGCCTCTGTCGATAATCGCTTCATTTCCTTCTTCCGGCACGGTTACCTCGATCGAATATTTCTTCATAAGCGTGTTGCTGTATCTCGCGAAAATTTCCAATAATTCTTCATTGTTAAATTTCGCAATTGCTGCTTGTCCCTTGTTCGTAAAATTCAAATTGATTCTCATGTTCACAGCTCCTCATTTCAAATGATGCATCTGTTTGGACGGCATTAGCAACTTATAACGAAAAAACCACTCTCTAGTCAGATTTATGATCTGAATATAAAGTGGCAGCATCTATCAGAAAAGTGTTCATATCGCTACACCTTCTAAATTCACCTATATACATGGGCAAAAATTAAGTTATGGTGCGGTAGACAGGATTTGAACCTGCACGTCCATGGGACACTACCCCCTCAAGATAGCGTGTCTGCCGTTCCACCACTACCGCACATTTAAAGTATATATCATCCTTCACTCGCATTCGCTTCGAGGCAGAAGCAAATGGTGAGCCATGAAGGACTCGAACCTTCGACACCCTGATTAAAAGTCAGGTGCTCTACCAACTGAGCTAATGGCTCTCACTGTGATGTAAAGCAACTCTGGAGAGCTCTTCACTTGAAAATAATTGGTGACCCGTAGGGGATTCGAACCCCTGTTACCTCCGTGAAAGGGAGGTGTCTTAACCCCTTGACCAACGGGCCTTATTAATAATTGATTATTGCAGCTTCACAAGGCTATAACTTAAAGGGACAAATAAAAAAGACCGGTTGAACGGCCTCCCCGTTGCAAGCACTTGAAAAAATCATGTGG
>NZ_JAKGAP010000089.1 GCF_021532375.1 Paenibacillus alkaliterrae | reverse complement strand
AAAAATGTATCCTCTGAAATACGCTATGCCGGACTATGGCGGCATCAAACTCACAGGCCTAGAGGGAGCACCTAAGTTCAGAACGGAAAGCTAGGTTGTAAGGGACTTGGAAAGCAAGGAACGCTGTAACAAGGGCTGTCACCCGAAGCGGTTGCTATAAGGCAATAGGAGGTTGGTGAACAAGACCATATTCATGTTTTTGCATCAGCAGACTCCAAAATAGCTCCATCCTACATTGTCAAAATGTTAAAGGGGATCTCTGCAAGAAAATTATTTTTGAAGTTCCCCCAGTTGAAAAAGAAATTAGGGGATGGACATCTTTGGAACAGCAGCTTTTTCATTGAAACGGTCGGTTCTGTCTCTGAACAGGCCATTAAGAAATACATTGAAAATCAAGCAAAAGGAGACGGCTGATGCAGCGAACCTATAAATTCCGCTTATACCCGACCAAAGAAGCGCAAGAAAAGATTCATTTCGTACTGGAACGTTGCCAGAGAGAAAACAGTACATCCCCGAACTCAAAAATGTCCATTCCCAAGTCCTCCAACATGTCGTAGAACGTCTGGATAAAGCGTATAAAGCCTTTTTCCGTCGCGTCAGAAGCGGCGATAAAGCGGGTTTCCCGAGATTCAAGCCTGAAACTCGTTATCACTCTTTTACCTACCCGCAAAGCGGGTTTTCCATAGAGGGGAAGCAACTTGTGCTTTCCAAAATCGGTGAAGTGAACATTCGACTTCACCGGCAACCGCAAGGAACCATTAAGACGTGTACGATCATGGTCAAGAATGGAAAGTATTATGCTTGTTTTTCGTGTGAAGTCGAGCATCAACACCTTCCAACGTCAGAGAAAAAGATCGGTATTGACCTTGGCGTGTCGCAGCTAGCCGTAACATCAGACGGTGGCCGGATCGGGTCACCGAAATTTTTTCGAAAAAGCGAAGAAAAGCTGAAACGAAAACAGCGAGCGGTCTCGAAGAAAAAGCGTGGTTCGGGCCGCAGACGCAAAGCCATACGCGAGCTAGCCAAACTTCATGAGAAAGTAGCGAACCAACGCAGGGATTATGCGCATAAAGAGTCGCGAAAGCTGGTCCATGAATATGGACTGATCGCCTTCGAAGACTTAAATATAAGAGGGATGGTCAAGAACCATCATCTTGCCAAAAGCATTGCAGATAGCGGATGGAATCAACTTGTTCAATTCGTGACGTACAAGGCTGAAAGTGCCGGTCGTCAAGTTGTGCAAGTGAATCCATCGGGTACATCGCAGCGATGCTCAAACTGCGGGGAAATCGTCAAAAAATCACTCGCTGTTCGTGTGCATCAATGTCCTTGCGGATACATTGCGGACCGGGATGAAAATGCAGCCATAAACATATTGAAACTAGCCTTGCATAACGTATCGTAGCCACAGCAATCCAATCAGGCTAGGAACTAGCCTTCAAGGAGGGACGAGGTTACGAGTCCCGATGATTTGAGAAGCTCGTCAATTGATTGACGAGAAGTTCACCCCCCCATTACTCTTGAATGAGGCAGCACCCGTACCGAATGAGTTGGATCATCGGCGCAGCGTCATCATATTGCCGGATGCATATCGCTTCAGCCCTCTATAGAACAGCAGCGTTCCGCCGGCGGCGAGCAGCGCAGAAACGGCCAGCGCACCGGCCAGAAAAGGAAGATCGATTTCGCGAAGCAGACCGATCGGCAAATAGCTGATGAAGCCCGCGGGGATGACGGCGAACAATACAAGCTTGCCCCAGCTTTTGAATATGCTGGTCGGATACGTCGTAAACGTCAGGAGCGCGTTGAACAGCTGGATGCTGAGGCCTTCCGTGTTCCCAAGCCAGAACGCCAGGCAATTGACGATAACGGTAAAAAAGATGAAAATGACGGCAGCAATCGCCAGCGCCAGCCCGAATTTGGCGATGCCCGCGACCGATTTGTCGCCGAATATGGCGAATACGAGCAGTGCGAACAGCACATCGCCGATGGCGCTGACGGACATTCGGCTGATCAGCACATGCAGAAGCACCGGCTTTGGCTGGGCCAAGTAGACGTCAAGCTGGCCCGTTGCGATTATATTCGCGATTCGCGACGCGTTGCCGAAGAAGGTTGCCATCAGGCCGAAGCCGCCTGCCGACACCGCCCACAGCATCATGACGTCATGCAGCTCCCAGCCGTTCAGCACTTGGAATCGGTTAAAGTAAAGCCCCCAGAATATGATCCAGACGATATTGTTAATAATCATCATCCCGGCCGTAAGCAGGAAGCTGAGCCGGAACTCCATCGCTCCTGCAAGGTTCAGCGTCCAACTGCGCAGGACGAATGTCAGTAGACGGCGCAGCTTGCCCGGCTGGTCGTGCTCGCTGATGGAATAAAGGCTTGCCGAGTTTGCTCTATCCTCCGTTGACATTAAGCTTTTTCACTCCTCTCCGGTAAATCCAGGCGACGGCTAATCCGATGACGGCAATCCATAGCACCTGCACGGCCAGCATGCCAGCAAGCTTGGATGCATCGAACGCCACGGCGGTTTTGGCGGGAATGTACAGGACGGCCTGCAGCGGAAGCCAGCGCCCGACCGCTTGCAGCGCATCGGGGAACAGCTCCAGCGGCATCAGCATGCCGCCGATCGTGAACAAAAATTTGTTGTAGACGAACTCGATTCCCCGCGTCTCCTCTACCCAGAACGCGCAAAGCGCCAGCGTCATGTTCAACAAAAAATTGACGGTTAAGCCGAATGCCGCGGCAAGCGGCAGCCACAGAAAGCCGGCGCTCAGCTCCGGCGGACCGATGATCAACAGCCCGAGCGTACCGCCAAGCACGGCATTGACGCCGAAACGGACGGCTGCCTCGCTCATATACTCGACGTAATGAAAGACGACGAAATGGATCGGGCGAACGAGCCGGTAGCCGACGTCGCCGTTTTTTACTTCCTCCTCGATCCGGGTGCAGAGGCTGGGACAGGCAAGGATCATCGTTTCGGTGATAACCAGATACCACATAATTTGCTTAAAGCTGTAGCCGGCGATAAGGGCGGCGTCCCCTTCGCCATGAAACGTAGCCTGCCAAAGCTGCAGAAATATATACAAGATAAGCAGCAGGAAAAGAGAGCGGACAAGAAAATCAATGATATAGGCCAATTGGTTTCTGAGCGTTATTTTACCGATAAACGCGTATTTTGCCATTTTGCCGAGGGTGGTCATGACGAGCGGTCCTCCTCTCCGAAATCGCCGTACATGCGCGTAATGATTTCCTCCATCGGCGGATCTTCGACGGTGACGTCTATGATCCGCCGGCTGGACATCACGTTCGTCAGCGCCGCTTCAATCGTCGTGAGCGAAGTGTCGACGGAAAGCACCAGCCTCGCCCCGCTGCGTTCGACAATCGTCGCTCCGGGAACGGCCATGTCGCCGGGATCGTCTGCAAGGACAAGCCGGATCGTCTTGTGTGTCATATACCGCTGCTTCATCAATTCGACGCGGTCGTTGAATACAATGCGCCCGTAATTGATGACGATGGCCCGCTCGCACAGCTGCTCGATGTCTCCGGCGTCATGCGAGGTAAGGAACACCGTCGTGCCTTCCTGCTCGTTCAACTCGCGGATCAGCTGCCGGATACGCTGCTTGACGACGACATCCAATCCGATCGTCGGCTCATCGAGGAAGAGCACCTGGGGGCGATGCAGAAGAGAGGCCGCGATTTCGCAGCGCATGCGCTCGCCAAGAGACAGCTTTCGAACTGGCGTGTGCATATAGGGCTCCAGCTCGAACCGCCCAATCAGCTCGTCGCGCCTTTGCAAGTAATCGCCGCGATGCAGCTCGTAAATGCGGCTCATCAGCTCGAACGTATCGATCGGCGGCAAATGGTACCACAGCTGCGATTTTTGCCCGAAAACGGAACCGATCCGGTACGACAGCTTCGTCCGCTCCGTCCAGGGGCAGCAGCCGAGCACTTCGGCGAAGCCGCTGGTCGGATGGAGAATGCCGGTGAGCATCTTGATCGTCGTCGATTTTCCGGCGCCGTTCGGACCAAGGAATGCGACCGTTTCGCCTTGCCGGACCGAGAACGTAATGCCGTCAACGGCCGTTTTGTCTTCATAGAGAGGCTTCAGTAGCGATTTGACGCTGCCGGCAAAGCCCTCCTGCTTTTTTTTCATGCGAAATGCTTTGCCTAATTGCTCAACGCGGATGGATGACACATGTGAGCTCCCCTTTTTATTTTTGTACTGCTAGGGCGGGCATAAAAAAGACCTCGGACAGTCTCGCCCTTAGCAGGCGGAACTTTCCGAAGGCCTTTTATTCCTTACGGTGTGGCTCAGGCTTATGCGCCGTCGCTGGCATCGCTCGGTTCGCCTCCCTCGCAGGATCGGATCCCTAGATGCCCTTCCGTTAATTTTACACATACTACCATGAGAAACGCCGTCAGGCAATCAATATTTTTCAGGTATGGCGCGTCGGGGCGATTCTAAGTCGCGACAGAAAAGCTGATAACCATAAAGGTGGTGTTTCTTTGAAAAGAGTCGATGTATCTTCTGCTTTGATAACTGATAGCGAAGGACATATTTTAATAGTCAAAAATGCTAAAGGGGATTCGAGCTACTGGAGTCTCCCAGGTGGTGCTGTTGAAGCTGGAGAAACATTGGAGCAAGCAGCCACACGCGAGGTAAAAGAGGAAACAGGAGATGGCATTGTTATTACTGGGTAAAATCATCAATGTTACTTGTTTTTAGCTATTTTTCTGCTGTTAGCATGTTCTGGCAAGGATGAAGGAGAGTTGCAGCAAGCTAAAGCCATGTATGTTCGCTTTGATAAAGGCTTTGGCGGCGAGTCGTTTTACGGCTTCTGGTAATCCAGAAAAATCAGCTATGTCGGTAATATGAAATGGACCATTTGTTTTACAGATGTAAGAGGAAACGGTGTAAAAGGTCTAATCTTTTCTGTAATCTCTCGCCCCATGGATGATTGTGGCTATTGCAATATGATGTGAAAGACGAAGATCGTATTGTTTGCGCTCGAATAGTTGTACATACACAAAGAAGGCTGGGTTCTTCCTCTCTGGATGTAGTCCAGCTTTTCGTTTTTTATAATAATAATCACATTAATGATTATTACTAAACAAACTGTTTTTAAAGTCGTCGGCATTGAAATTAACATCTTGAGCAAACGAGTGTTGAATCAACGGAAAATCGACATAAAGTCCAGTTTACAGACGTTAGATAAACCAAGCGACGTGAGGGTCCAAAGACATGATGTCCATCGTTTTTAAGAAAAAAAGATTTACTTCTTCAAGCAGATTCTCTACTATTTAAATCGTAATCATATTGATTTTCAATCCAATTAGTATTTTTAAATTTCACTAACTTTAGGGGGTACATCTTTGAATCACCGTGCATATTTAGCCCTTGCCATACCTTTAACAATTTCAACAATGACAACCCCACTCCTGCATATATCGGCCGGGTAGCAATAGGGACAGTTATTTTTAATACGATGTATTGGCTGTTTGGCTTCCTTCGTGTAAGCACTTCTGCTTTTACAGCACAGGCTCTTTCGAAACGGAAATCCTTGCAGCCAATGCTGTTCTTATCCAATTTCACTATTTAATAGCCTACTTCTTCGATGGTTTTGCCAATGCTTCAAGTATCCTGACAGGGAAATCCATTGGTGCTAAGGATGGCGAACTATATAAAAAGTCGATTTCCCTTTCATGGCAATGGTCCATTTACACATCCTGCTTATTGGCTCTGGTGTATTATTTGAACAAAGATTGGATTATGCAGGCTTTTATCGTATTCAGTCTCGGAAGATCACTCTTTCTACTTCTTTATCTGCCCCGGCTGAACCGCAAACTTAAATTCAAGAAACGAAAGCAATCGACGAGCATACATTCCAGCTCCTTACCTCTTGACGGAACATAAGCAAAACCAATATGCAACGTTTACTGTGAATGAAAATTACTGGGGAGATAAACCGAAGATTAAAACGATTAAGTGGAAGGTTATGCCAAACCATCAAACGATTCTTCTTGCCCTTGAAAAAGGTGAAGTTGATTTATTATTCGGTTCTGACGGAGATATGATTGATAGTGATTCGTTCAAGGCATTGACTGAACAGGTAAATACAGTACAGTGATCAGCCATCCTGTAGGGTCGCGGGCCATTGTATTGAACACGAACCGCTCGGCTACCAGGGAACCAAAGGTGCGTGAAGCATTCATGTATGCCATTAACAAAGAAGTGATTGCAGATGGAATCATGAATGGTACAGAAAAAGTAGCCGATACATTGATTTCACCATCTGTGCCTTACGCGGATGCGGGATTGAAAGGCGTCAGTTATGATGTGAAGAAGGCTGGCGAACGATTAACAGAATCCGGCTGGGAGCTGCAATCTGACGGCTATCGCTATAAAGACGGGAAAAAACTTGAGATTACAATTTATTATAATTCCGATAACGCACAAGAACGGACAATCAGTGAATCGATGCAAAACGACCTGAAACAGGTAGGTGCAGAACTGAAGATTATTGGAGAAGAAAAACAAGCGTATTTTGATCGTCAAAAGACTGGGGAATTTGATTTAATGTATTCTCTCTCTCCTGGGGATTGCCATATGACCCGCAAACCTATGTACTTTCTGGAGGGTACCATCCCACGCAGATTATCAAGCCCAATTGGGGTTGGAAAAGAAAGAATGGCTGGATCATACGATTACAGACTTGATGGTTGAACAAAGCGAAACTAAACGTATTGATATGTACAAAGAAATTCTTACTTATATCCATAACGAGAATGTCTATATCCCGCTTACCTATTCGGTTACAAAAGCAGTGCACATTAAAGCATTGCAGGGAGTAGGCTTTAACGTTTCTCAATATGAGATTCCATTTGAAAAAATGTATTTTGAAGAGTAATAGAAAGGCTGTGAATCCTCGCTGTTAGCGAGGATTTTCTTGCATTTAGGTTAGAAAGGAAGAGGTGGATGAACGTGAACAGGTATCTGATGAGCCTGGTCTCAGATAAAATGGCTGTGCTTTGTATGGGTATTATTGCTCTTGTCGTTGCCGCAGGAATAGGTGCCCCTGGCTGGCGCCAAACGATCCCACTGCGATGAATATTCTCGAGAAGTACGCGGGCATTAGCAAAGAGTATCCGCTGGGAACGGACCAGCTGGGACGATGTATCTTATCGAGGCTCCTTTTCGGAATCCGTACGACTATTTTATTTGCAATTATAACAACGGTGATAACAATTGCGATAGGCACAATACTGGGCATTATTTCAGGATTTTTCCGTGGCAAAGTGGATGAGTTCATCATGAGAATTTGTGATGTAATGCTTTCATTCCCGGCGGAAGTGATGATACTGGCGATTGTTGGAATTCTAGGACCTGGATTAATAAATGTTGTTATCGCCAATATCATTGCCAAGTGGGCATGGTATACCCGGATGATCCGCTCTGTAGTCATTCAATTTACAAACAAGAATTATATCCGTTTTGCCAAAGTATCCGGCTGCGGAACGAGCCATATCATGAGAAAACCCTTCTGCCTGGAGTCTCCGGTGAAGTTGCGGTTTTTGCCACCCTTGATACAGGGTGGGTCATCCTGAATATCTCTGCTTTATCCTTCAGTGACACTCGTACCGGCCTGCCGATTGTCCGAAATCTCAGCTTTTCTTTGCGAGAGAATACATGCCTCGGAATTGTAGGGGAAAGCGGAAGCGGCAAGTCGATGGCAGCCAAGGTCATTCTTGGTCTTGTATCTCCCTGGCTGGATGTTTCTGGAGAGGTTATATATAACGGGAAAAATTTAATAAAGGAAACAAGCGCCTCTCTTCGAAAAATTCGCGGACAAAGGATCTGCATGATTTTACAGGATGCGATGACGGCTTTTAATCCGCTGGATACCATTGGGAAGCAGATGATCGAGACCTTTCAGGAGAATCTGGGGATCAAGAAGGCCGAAGCTAAGAAGATGGCCGAGGCAGCTTTGCATCGCGTTCACTTACATCATCCGGAACAGGTATTGAAGAAATATCCGCATCAGCTTTCTGGCGGGATGCTGCAGAGAGTAATGATATCGATAACCATTATGATGGAGCCGGATATCATTATTGCGGATGAACCGACTTCTGCGCTTGATTCTATTAATCAGCGTGCTATTGTGGAACAATTTAAGCTGCTTCGCACGCTTATGGGTACTTCCATCATTTTTATTTCTCACGATTTAGGCGTTGTTCAATATCTGGCTGACGATTAAACGTCATGCGGGGCGGAGAGTGCGTAGAATCGGGTAAAGCGGAAGACATTTTTTCTAATCCGCAGCATGAATTTACCCAATTTCTGATCAAAACCCGGATCAGTCTGGCAGAGCCTTTTCAGCAATCTATGGAAGAGGAAGTGAAATGATGTTTGTTCAGGTTGAAAAC
Source organism: Paenibacillus alkaliterrae (assembly GCF_021532375.1). Lineage (GTDB taxonomy): Bacteria > Bacillota > Bacilli > Paenibacillales > Paenibacillaceae > Pristimantibacillus > Pristimantibacillus alkaliterrae. The sequence continues at coordinate 9,079 of NZ_JAKGAP010000089.1, read as the reverse complement.
CTCTCAAAAAGTTACTATAAGGACGGCGGTTTTTTAAAAAAAGAAAAAACGGAAATTTTGAATGGAATCCAATTTTTCATTAAAAAAGGAGAATGCTTGGGCTTAATCGGTGAAAGCGGCAGCGGGAAAAGCACCTTAAGCCGTATGATACTCGGATTGGAGAAGCCAACCAAAGGTGAGGTCAAGATTGAAGGGGTTTCAGTCTCCAAGTGGATGAAGAACAACAAAGGGAAAATGAGTGTAGTCTTTCAAGATTATACTTCTTCTGTGAATCCGCATTTCACAATCCGAAACATCATTGCCGAACCATTGGCTGCATGGGGCGATTCGAAAAATCTGGATGAACGCATAAATGTCTTGCTTGCGAAGGTGGGACTTCCTCATGCTGTGATCCATAAGTATCCCCATGAGTTGAGCGGCGGACAATTACAGCGGGTGTGCATCGCGCGTGCGATCTCAACAGAGCCAGAGTTCATTGTTCTTGATGAAGCGATCAGTTCGCTGGATGTTTCGGTTCAAGCTCAGATCCTGGAACTGCTGCGGTCGCTTCAGAATGAGATGAATATGACGTACCTCTTTGTTGCCCATGATCTCCAGGCAGTGGCGAATTTGTGTGATTGCATTTTGTTCCTATATCGTGGAAAGATCGTGGATCGAAGAGAGACGATAGATGGCTATCACGTACGAAGTCGATCTTTCATATTCAGTTGATGAAAATCGACGTGGACAATCTTGTTGCTTAATGCGTCTCTTTGAATATTTTGAATCAACACAGGTTGTTTCCACCTCCTAATTGAATGGTGGGTGCGATCAAACAGACAATAAAAGACTTGAATGACTCCCCCGGGCTTGACGGGTAGATCTTCAAGTTTTTTTTCGTTAATTAATTTTTTGGTCTAAATATGTTGATAACGTTTTCAGATAACGAGTAATATAGAAGTTCACCCGACTAATGTTGTTGAAAAAGGAGAAACGGCCATGCGTGTTCGACATTTTCATTCTATTGTAGTCCAGCTCTTTTTACTCTGCTTTATCGGCATGACGCTCCCCGTACTGGTCATGGGTTTTTTGTCTTACCATAAATCGTCCTCGATCGTGGAAGAACAGGTCAGCAAAGTAGCCTCTCTTACCATTACCCAGGTGAGCGACAAGCTGAACCTCTATTTCAAAAAGCTTGACGATTCGTCCATGATGGTTTTGAACAGCAAGGTCATCCACAATATTTTGAAGGAGCAATCGAAGGAGAAGCTGTACGAAACGACGCTGAAGATACAAGACGGTCAAGATATGCTCACATCCTTCATGATAAATTCACCGGAAATTCTCGATATTTACATTTTCGATGTCAACCGCAACAATTCGGTTTTAACCTCGGACTCCTTAATGTCGGTTCCGGACCAGTGGGATTCCGACTGGTATAAAGCGATATTGGAAGCAAACGGCAACACCGTCTGGTTTGGGCTCTCTCAAAGCTCTTATTTGAAGAAAACGGAAATGGGCTTTCCCGTATTCGGGCTTGGACGCGCGATTCGAAGCTGGGAAACCGGCGACATTATCGGCGTAATGTTCTTTGAAATTATGGGGGAGGTGCTGATCGATGAGCTTAACCGCGTGCAATTCGGGGATACGGGTTATATTTATGTCACGAATGACAGGAATCGTTATTTTTATCATCCGGATTCGAAGCAATATGGCAAAGAGTCGTCGCTCATCCTTCCATCGCAACCGACGGAATACCGCCGGGATAACAAAAGCACGCTCGTTATTCCCGAACGATTGGATAACGGCTGGGATGTGGTCGGCGTTGTCCCTCTCGAGGAGCTGACCGCCGATTCGGCCAGTATCCGGAAGTTTACGATGTGGATTGCCCTCTTTTGCATCCTGGCTGCGATGGGTATGGGCTATTACGTTACCCGAAAAATCGGCAATCCTCTCGTTTATTTGAGCCGTTTGATGCGAAAGGGTGAGGATGGCGACTTGACCGTCCGAAGCAGAAATGTCGGGCGGAACGAGATTGGGCAGCTGGGCCGCAGCTTCAATAATATGATCGAGCAAATCGATCTGTTGATCGCGCGGATTGCAAAGGAGGAGTCGGAGAAGAAGAAAGCGGAGATTCGAGCGCTGCGCTATCAAATTAATCCTCACTTTCTGTATAATACGCTGAATTCGATAAGGTGGATGGCGAAGCTGAACCGGACCAACGATGTCGATAATGCGGTCACTACGCTCGTTCAATTACTGGAGGGGAGCGTGGAGCGCAACGGCGTATTTATACCGCTCGGCGAGGAGCTTGCGCTGCTCCATAAATATATGATTATTCAGGAATATCGCTATGATAATAAGATTAGCTTGAATATCCTTTGCCGAGAGGATCTCAAACAGGTGCAAATTCCCAGGATGCTGCTTCAGCCGATCGTTGAAAACGCGATTTTTCATGGGATAGCGCCTAAGGATGAAGACGGATCGATTGATATCGAAGTAGACCAAAACGCTCACGATATCGTTATTCGAATAACCGACGACGGGATCGGCATGGATGAGGAAAGGCTTCAGCAGCTGCTGATGAATGAAAGTGAACGCAGCAATAAAGGGATGACGAATATCGGGCTGAATCACGTTCATCAGACCATCCAGTTATATTATGGAGCTGCATACGGCGTAAGCGTCACAAGCATCAAAAACGAAGGCACGAAGGTGCTAATTACGATTGCGAGGTCAAAGGGGGATGCCTATGTACAGAGTGCTATTAGTTGATGACGAGAAGATGGCGCGAATAGGATTGCGTTCTACTTTTGATTGGGAAAAGCATGGATTCACACTGGTAGGGGAAGCGTCTAACGGTCAGAAAGCGATGAAATGGATTGAGAATCAAGAGGTTGATATATTGATCACCGACATTGCTATGCCTGTAATGGATGGACTGGAGCTCACGCGCAAGACTAGAGAGCTATGTCCTTGGGTCAAGGTTTTGCTGCTTAGCTGTCATAGTGATTTCGAGTATGTGCGGGAAGGAATCCGGCTGGGGGCCAGCGATTATATTTTGAAGCCGACGCTTAATACGGATTCGCTCGAAACGGTACTGCGTCAAATGTGCCAAAAGTTGGAGGAAGAAAGTGAAAACAGGAAAATGGTGAAGCAGTTTGAAGACCAGCAGCGCATGAATAAACGGAATGAGCTGGAGAAGTTATTTTGCAAGGCGCTCTGTGGTGACGGGGATGCCATCGAGCGGATGAAGTCGGAATGTCCGGAAGAAAGCTATCGGGTTGCCGCCTTGGAGATAACGGCGTTTGGCAAATCCGATGCCGAAATGAATGACCTCCTTACAGGGCAGGGCGAGGCACTCAAGCAGTGCCTTTATCAATCTCTCGGTTCCTTAGTATTGGTTATGATCCGTCCAGATCTGTTATTGGCCTTGCTTCCCGCAAACGATTACCCTGATGGCACGCTCCGTGAGCTCATTGAGCAATATTCACAGCATGCCGCTTCAAATCGGATATACGTTTCTGCCGGGCTCAGCGGCGTTTACGACGGTTATCTTGATCTTCAGGATGCTTGCAAGGAGTCAAAAAGAGTGCTCGCAAGCGGATTTTTCCGCGGACCGTGCTGCTTGCTGGCTGCAGAGGACCATCGTACTCCCGAATTGGCGCCTCGCCTTCCCTTTCATACAGCGTTGCATGAGCTGAGAGAGTCGCTGACGATGGGGTATCATTCCAAAGCGGAACAGCTGGTCGAGCAAATCATGGAATATTGGCTGCCGCAATATCGGACGAAAGAGGAAGTGCTGCAGGAGGCAGAGGAACTGCTTAGCTTGTTCGCACTATATAAAGATGCCGATTCTTCGATCATCCGTCAAATCCGGGAGTTAAGCAGACTGTGTTACGTCACCGACGTCATTCATCATGTGAAGGAGTGCTATCGTAGGCTCGGAGGCGGCGACGGTTCTCCAAAGCCGGATAAAACGCTGCACCAGAGAATCGTCATGGAAGCCGTCGCCTTTATCGAGAATCATTACAGAGACTCGATCTCCCTGCAGCAAGTAGCGGATGCGGTTAATGTCAGCAGGAATTATTTCAGCGAAATGTTCAAGCGCGTGACCGGCGAAAATTTCATCGATTATCTGATCGCCCTGCGCGTAAAGAGAGCCAAGGAGCTGCTGCAGGGCTCATCGCTCAAGGTATATGAGGTAGCCGAGCAGTCCGGCTTTAACGACGTAAAATACTTCAGCAAACAGTTCAAAAAGATCGTAGGATTAACGCCGGCCGAATTTCAGGGTTTATTGCGCAAATAAGCGAAATGCGGAAAACAATACACCCTTTCGGAACATAATCGGTTCAAAGGCGCTTAAACAAAGATCTATAATTAAAGCGTTTACAAATACTTTTTGTTTGTACAATAAACATATTTTGAGGGAGGAAAAAGAGAATGAAAAAACTCAAATGGTCTCTACTCATCATGACTATTGCAGCATCTGCTCTGCTGCATGCATGCGGATCGGACAATGCGGCTACCAGCGGGGAAGAATCGGGGGCAAGCGGCGATAAAGGGGGAAAGGTGAAGATCAAATGGGCCACTTGGGGCAACCCGGGTGAGCTGACAAGGTTTCAGGATTTCACGAAGGATTTTAACAAGAAGCATCCTGACATCGAAGCGGAGCTGATCCCCATTCCAGGGGAATACGATCAAAAAATTTTGACGCAATTGAGCGGCGGAACGGCTCCTGACATTTTCTATGCAGGCGATGCTTTTATCGTCAAGCTTATTGAAAACGGAAGCATCGAGGAATTAACGCCGTTAATGGATGATACGAACAGCGCTGTCAAGAAGGAGGAATTTTTCCCGGGTTTATGGGGAGCAGCGAAGCGGGACGAGAAAATATACGGGGTTGCGGTAGACAACAACCCTATGGTGCTCTGGTATAACAAGAAGGTGTTGAAGGATGCGGGGATAACTGAAATGCCTGCCGATCTGCAGAAGAGCGGCAAGTGGAGCTGGGATGCCTTCCAAGAGATGACCGATAAAATCCGCGATAACGGGAAATACGGTTATGTGCTTGATAACGGATGGAACAGCACGCACAGCTGGGTAACCTCAAACGGCGGAACCGTGTATGACGACAACGGCAAATATGTCGGGTATACGGATCCGAAAGCGATTGAAGCCTTTAGGTTTTTGTATGATAACGTCAAGAGCGAGAACATAACGTTTGCCGGCACGCTTCCGAAAGGACAAGGCGGCGATGCCATGTTCATGTCCAATCAAGTAGGCTTTGTCGGCGCAGGCCGCTGGTATTTGCCTCTATTCAAGAAAAACGAAAGTCTCGAGTACGACATCGTAACCTGGCCTACTAATACGGGCAACAAAATCGAGCCTGCCGGAATTCCAACAGCGTATATGGTACTGAATAAGACGTCGAAGCAAAAAGAAGCGGCTTACACCTTCCTGTCGGAGTTCGTCAATGCGGATGGCCAGAGATACCGTCTTCAAGGCGGCGGCAACGCGGTTCCGTCAGTATCGGGCGCTGACGAAGTGGTGCTGGAAGGAGACCTTCCCGAGCACGCGCAGTTTTTCCTGGATGCCCGTGAAATCGGCTATGCCTTATCTCCGTTTGAATCCGGCATACCGGGTCTGAGTCAAGACATAAACTCCCGATTTGAGGCGCTTTGGCTGAAAAATGAGGATTTAGATACAGCAATGAAAGAAATCGAGGCATTAGCCAACAAAAAAATTGAGGAATACAACAAGAATAAATAGAGAAAGGGGAGCACATGAATATGCAACCAGCCGCAACCAGCCCCTCTCCGCCATTAAACGAAGCAAAAACGAAACGTAACGCCATAAGAACTCAGACGGTCGATAGTCTGTGGGGCTGCTTCTTCATTTTACCGCAAATGGTCGGTCTGATCATCTTCTCGTTGATTCCGCTTGTGTTGGCTTTTGCCCTCAGTCTCATGAGCTGGGACGGGTTCGGCGAGCGGTCATTTGTCGGACTGGACAATTTTATGGGGCAGTTCAAGGATCCGGACTTCAGAATTGCTCTCGTGAACACGCTGTATTATACGGTCCTTACGGTACCGACCGGCATCCTTGCAGCTATGCTTGTCGCTGTCGGCTTGAATAAAGTAAAAGGAAAAGTGTTATACCGGCTTATCTATTTCATGCCGAACATTACGATGTCCGTAGCGGTGGCCGTCGTCTTCATGTGGCTCTTCAACTCGGACTTCGGGTTGATCAATTTATACTTGAAAGATTGGTTCGGCATTGATGGCCCGCGCTGGCTGACGGACACGCGGTTCGTAATGCCTTCCATTGCACTCTTAAGTATTTGGATGGGACTTGGAGGCAGCATGGTGCTGTTCCTCGCCGGCTTACAGGGGATATCCCCCACCTATTACGAGGCTGCGCAAATCGACGGGGCAAGCAAATGGCAGCAGCTGCGTCATATTACGATTCCTTTATTGTCATCGACAACCTTTTTTGTCACCATCATGTCGGTAATCGGATCCTTCCAGGTGTTTGATCAATCGTTTGTCATGACGTCCGGCGGACCGGCAAAAGCCAGCTATACGCTCGTGTATCACATCTACGATTCGGCTTTCGTCGATTTCACTTTCGGTACAAGCACGTCGGCTGCGGTCACGCTGTTTGCCATGATTTTGACGCTGACCCTGCTTCAAATGAAAATATCCAAACGCTGGGTTCATTACGAAGAATAAGGATGATCGGGAAGGAGAAAAACTCATGAAGACGAAAGCGCTTCATCCGTCTACAATTGCGCTTCATGCCGTGCTGATCATAGGGGCCTGCATGATGGGGCTGCCGTTCTTATGGATGCTGCTCAGCGCGCTCAAAGATTTGTCCCAAGTATTCGTCGTTCCGCCAAAATGGATTCCGGAGCCGTTCGTATGGTCGAACTTCAAAGATTCGTTGACGGCCTTGCCTTTCGGCCGCGCTTATCTCAACAGCTTCTATATCAATGTCATCGTCGTCGTATCGCAGCTGGTTACATGCTCCATGGCTGCCTATGCATTCGCCAAAATCAAGTTCCCGTTCCGGGAGCCGCTGTTCGTCTTGTTTCTCGCAACGATGATGGTCCCCGGACAGGTGACGATTATCCCGCTGTACTTAATGATGAAAAACTTCGGGTGGCTCGATTCCCATCAGTCGATCATTGTACCCGCGGCCTTATTGAATGCTTTTGGCGTTTTTCTGCTCCGTCAATTTTTTAAAGGCATTCCGAAGGAAATGGAAGAGGCGGCTATCGTGGACGGCGCCAACCGCTTTACGATCTACACGCGCATCATGCTGCCGCTTGTCAAGCCTGCGCTGTCGGCGCTCGGTATATTCACGTTTCTGGGCATGTGGAACAATTTCTTTTATCCTCTTATTTTTCTAAACAGTCCCGAGCAGTTTACCGTTCCGATGATGCTGAACCTCTACCGCGGGATGTATGCGACGGACTGGACGCTCATGATGGCGGGCGCTACTATTGCGCTGCTTCCGGTACTGGTCGTTTACATGATCGGTCAACGCTATATCATTGAAGGGGTGACGTTATCCGGGATAAAAGGATGAATCTTTTTTAACCGACTGGTAACCTCATTCAGCTGTATCAGATTTAAGACAGAGCAAAGGTCGGGGAAGCCTCATTGGAGGACCCCGGCCTTTGCTCTGTCTAAATTTATCGTTTGAAAGAAATATGATCAAAATGAATGATATTACAATGGCTATCAATATTCCATTTTGTTAATGTTTGTTTTGTATATGGCGAAAAGTATGAGAAAGAGGCTGATGTGGATGATTTCTACCCGCACTGAATTAATCACTTATCCAGCTCCCCCTGAGGCAGTTGCTATACATGATTTCTCCGTTCGTGTACGTGCGGAAAACGGAGAGTGGCAGGATCTGTTCCCATATCTGGTCCCTGTAGATATAGATTTGGAAGATCCCCGGACAATCTATGTTAAACCAGGCAACCACCGGACGGAAGAGCTTGCAGCGCTGCTTACATCTTCTATCGGAAACGTCAGTGATTGCGAGGGACTGCTTCCTGAGGTTCTCTATTTCGGACCAGGTATGCATGTTATTGAGGAGAAGATATTGCGAATCCCTTCGGGCAAGACGGTATATCTCGCCGGAGGTGCGATGGTAGTGGGCTCAATGGTATGCGATCATGTAGAAGACGTCACGATCAGGGGACGCGGAATCATATATTTAACGAATATCGAGAAGACAACCTATTTGCGTACCGTACAAATCGATTTCTCGCGCAACATTACGGTGGAGGGCATCATTTCAGTGGATCCCCCTCACTACAGCATTCATCTTGGCAAGTAGGAGCATATTCATATCAGCAATTTCAAGACGTTTAGTACACGCGGGTGGTCTGACGGAATTGACATGATGTCCTGCTCTTAAGTGGATATCGACGACGTGTTTCTGCGCACATCCGACGATTGCATTGCGATCTATGGAAGCCGAGGGGAATTTTATGGAGACAGTACGAATATTTCCGTGAAAAAATTCAGTGTTACGGGCGGATGTTGCGCATCCTATCATGATCGGCGTCCACGGGGATCACGAGCATGATGGGGACATCATTGAGAACATCGTCTTTGATAACATTGATATTCTGGAGCACAATTAGCCTCAGAACGGCTATTGGGGCTGTATGGCCATTAATGCCGCCGACAAGAACACCGTAAGGAATGTTACATACAGGAATTCGGGTAGAGCAATTTGAGCTTGGGCGGCTTATCGATATACGCGTATTTCAAAATCCGAAATATAATCCGAGTCCCGGTAACAGAGTGGAAAATATTCGGTTTGAAAATATCGAGTTCAATGGCGTCTGCGACAATCCGTCTGTTATCGAGGGCTTTGACGGGGAGCGGATCGTTGAGGGGGCCACGATTGAGAATTTTAGAATCAATGGTACATTGGTTACAGATGCACAATCAGGTAACATTCAAATAGGAAAATATGTAAATAACGTTGTCGTAAAAAATAATTAAACTCCTGTTTGGAGCTGCGCGGGAGCGTGTCTTGCTGATTAAGATTCATGAAGGAGAAGCGACAGGGA
>NZ_JAKGAP010000088.1 GCF_021532375.1 Paenibacillus alkaliterrae | reverse complement strand
AAAACGTGCGCGAGACCATCTGTCATGGGGCGATTAAAATCAAGGAATTTGAGCTGCTTCCTACTCTCTCAGGTATAGGTTGACGAAATCAACAAGACTGTGACAAAATATTCGGTAACAGCTTCATAAGCTTCGAAAGCATCGGAGGAAATCCGGCGTCTCATGGCAGACGACGGGTTTCTTCCTTTCTTTTTGGCGGTTGGAAAGATTGGTTCCTATTTCCAAATGCTGCTGCAGCTGGTATACTAATCGGAAAGGTCTGGTACAAATGAACCTTACGTTATTGAAACGAAATGACCGGGAAATAGCTGTAAAGATGAGTTCCTTTGTGCAAGGGCACGTCAATCGTGTCAAAAGTATCCCCGGACGCAAATGGCTGCCGGATCAGCTGCTGTGGACTTTTCCTTATTCCGTTTCGGCGATTGAACGATTTATGGAGCTGTTTGCAGAGGAAGAGGTTTACGTAGAAGCCTTGTTGTTCGAAGAGTGTGAGCAATTGAGGATTTTTCGTCATGCGCTTGTTTTGCGGCAAGGCGAGAACGGGCGGGATGAGGAGCAGCTTGGAAAGCTGCGGTCTACGCTGCGGCTGAAGGGGTACAGCGCCAAAACAATCCGTGCATACAGCGGTCATGTAAAAAGGTTCTTGGTATTTGTGGATAAGGGGACGAGAGGTTTGGAAGAGGACAGCATCGGAAAATACTCGCTTTCCTTGTTGAACCAATCGTTATCTCACGCCTATGTGAACCAAGCGATCAGCGCAGTAAAGTTTTTTTTGCAGCATGTGCACGGACAGTTCGAGTCCGTTGCTTATGTAAGGCCAAGGAAAGAGAAGAAGCTGCCTAATGTATGCTCGCAAGGAGAGATTCTTCGCCTTCTGAAGGCGACTAACAACGTGAAGCATCAGGCTATATTGTATTTAACCTATTCATCCGGATTGCGTGTAAGCGAGGTGGTAAAGCTGCGTGTAATGGACGTTGACCCTGAACGCAAAATGCTGCTGGTTAAACAAGGGAAGGGACGTAAAGACAGATATACGTTGCTTTCGGATGCCGCAATGATAGTCGTGCGAGCGTATATGGATCAAGTGAAGCCTGACATATGGCTGTTCCCCGGGCAATATACGGGAACCCATCTGACGGAGCGTACAGCGCAAAGAATATTCGAGCAATGCGTTATTACGGCGGGAATAAAAAAGAAAATATCCATCCACTCGCTGCGCCATTCTTTTGCCACACACCTGCTGGAAAACGGGACCGATATCCGGTACATCCAAGAGCTGTTAGGCCACCAAAGCAGCCGCACCACCGAGATCTACACCCACGTCAGCGTCAAAGACGTCCGCCGCATACAGAGCCCGCTTGATCGCATGCAGCAGGAGTGTGAGTGAGAAGCTGCTATCAATAGAAGCAGAAACCCATCTTCCTTTGTAAAGTTCTCGCAATACAGAACTTCAGCTCTTATGAAGACTTTTAAGCAATACAGAAATAAGACGTTAGAGGAAATCGTCGCAAAATAAAAAAACATTAAAGAATTTGCCTATTTGGGAGGCATGAGTTTATGAAGAAGGCACTTGTATTGGGCTGTGCCGGTTCGGGAAAATCAACCTTCTCTACACTGCTAGGACAAGTTACAGGTCTTCCAGTTATTCATCTATATAAGTTGAACCAGAACACTTCCTGTCATAGAGAGGTTTTCATAGCATCTCCGTCGAAACTATAAAGACAAATTATGGGACGGTGAAGGCTGTGAAAAACCAAGAAATCATTGCTCAAATTGAAGAACGCATGAAACGAACAAAAGATCGTCGCATGTATGAACGTCTTCAAACGATTCGATTTCGAATGATGGGGATCCCCATCAGCCAGATTTCTCTGATGCTATGTCTTTCCGAGAAAACGCTCCGAAAGTACATCCATGCGTATGAAGAAAAAGGACTGGAGGGTCTGGTTATGAAGGTCTCTCCTGGAAAATCGTCCCGTCTCACTCTAGAACAGCGAGATGAATTAAAACAAGTCATCATGAATCAGGTGCCCGCTGATGTTGGTTTTACAGCGAAATTCAATTGGACGTTAAAAATTATAGCTGAATATATTGAACGTTGTTACGGATTCAGCTATTCGCTGCGCGGTGTTTCTAAACTGATGGAGCGGATGAATATGAGCTTTACCAGACCGACTTATACGTTAGATGCAGCCGATCCCGAGAAACAGAAAGAATTTGTCGAAGTAGTCTTTCCGGCATTAAAAAAGGGGTAGAAAATGGCGAAATTGATCATCTTTTGTTTGAAGATGAAAGCATGATTCGTGATTATCAGGCGTTACAACGAACTTGGTTTGAGAAAGGTAAGCAACGTGTGATCCCCACAACGGGCAAGCATCGCGGCGTGAAACTCTTGTCGACCGTTGATTACTGTAGTGGTCAAGTAGTCTGGAGAGAAGATGAACAGTATACCGCTGAGACGTTTTTGACCTTTTTACATCAAGTACGGGCTGCTTATCCTACAGGAAAAATAACGATGGTACTGGATAACGCCCGGATTCATCATGCAAAACTGCTGCAGCCGTTCTTGAACGAGAACCCACGACTTACGTTTGTGTTTCTACCTCCATACAGCCCTAAATTAAATGTTGTAGAAGGGCTCTGGAAATGGTTGAAATCGGATGTGATTAACAACGTGTTCTACCATACAGTCTCTGACATCCGTAAAAATGTTCATGCTTTTATGACGTCCATCATGGAGAAGCCGGCAGAGATCATTGATCGTCTGTGTGTACGAATGGAATCAGGTGAGATTGTAGAACATCTTTAGTTCAACTTATATAGATTCGTTATATTGGAAGCCAGGTTGGATTGCTTCCACAGAAGAGGAATGGGATCAAATAATTGATGAACTCATACAACATGATTCATATATCATGGATGGAAATTATTCAAGAACACTGAATAAAAGGCTTATTGATGCAGATGCAGTATATTTCTTTGATTTCCCACGATTTCTTTGTATCTATCGTGCAATTAAAAGAAGAATTATTAATCACGGTAAAACGAGAGAGGATATGGCAGAAGGCTGTAAAGAAAAAATTGATTTAGAATTTTTAATATGGATATGGAATTTCAGGAAAAGAAGCAGAGGTAAAATTTTAGAAACACTTGATCAAGTAAAGGAACAGAAACAGGTATATATATTTAAAAGTCCAAGGGAAGTAAAAGAATATATAGTGGCGAATATGTAAGTGAATCAATGAAGGCGACGACATCCTCTAACAATGTGTTCACGCATCGGCAGACAAGCTGCCTCGGTCCCGGAAGATAAGTCGAAGAAGTAATTGCCGGGACACATCCGCACCACCCAACCGCATCGCGGCCAGTCACTTCGTTCCTTTAGGGTGGTGGGACGTCGTGAACACGGAAACGTTATAAGAAATTAGCGCAAGTACGAAATTGAAAGTAAGCTTAGGAAGTGTATAAAACCAACAAATTCTGGAGCATCCTTATATATTAGCGTATAATAAGGATGAACAATCTAAAGGAGGCCACTACCAATGAGTGCTTCGAAACATGATGATATCGACGAAATTTTGGATCATCTGAATGATAAGAATAAAGTAGTAGCCAAAAGTTTTTTATCATGGTTACTTGATAAACAAGCGGATGAAGAAGATGAATATTTAACAAGCGATGATCTAAAGGCATTAGAAAAAGGTCGAATTGAATATCAGAACGGACAAACAAAATCATTGGAGGACTTGAAGCGTGAATTCGAAATATAAAATTACATTTTCGAATGATGCAGAAAAGTCGTTGGGGAAATTGGATAAACCAATGATAAAGAGAATATTTAAAGCACTGGATCTTTTGAGTATTGATCCATTTGAAGCTCCGAATGTAAAGAGAATGAAGGGGTCTGAAGACCAAGTTTTCAGATTGCGAGTAGGAAATTTTAGAATCATATATGAAATAAAAAACGATGAACTAATAATATGTGTGATGCGTATCGGACCAAGAGGAGACATTTACAAGTGACATCATACCCTAACAAAAGTTGTTAGGGTTTTTGTTTTAGAAAACCTTTTGAAGGCTGATCAGGAAGGCGCTAACATCTTATAACACTCTGGATTGGTTGCGCAGTTGCCCGAAAAAATGACCTTCATAACCATCGCATGAAGGCCGACAAATGAAAGAACATATGAGCAGCAAAG
>NZ_JAKGAP010000087.1 GCF_021532375.1 Paenibacillus alkaliterrae | reverse complement strand
CCTCCACATCGTCTATAGGACTCTGTGGTTATATCGGTTTTAGTGGGGGAGTTTTAAATGATTACGCTGGCGTACTTTTAAGTTAACAGATACAATAGCGCAGATCGCCTGTTGCTCTACGTATCATTTTCAACGAATGTTCCCGTTCATCACCGGAATCTCGTTATCCGAGTACATCCGACGTCGACGTTTGACATTGGCGGCTTTTGAACTGCAGACAACCGATGCAAGGGTGATCGATGTTGCCATGAAATATGGATACCAATCGCCGGAAGCGTTCGCACGGGCGTTCAAGAATCTCCATGGGATCATGCCGATATCTGCGCGCGATAATGGCGTTTCCTTAAAAGCCTATCCTCGAATGTCCTTTCATATCTCAATAAAAGGAGATGTCGAGATGAATTACCGGATTGAACAAAGAGGAGCTTTTGAGATGTTCGGCGTTTATGGTCTTGTTAGTCAGGATTTGCAAACGGCATTTACTGATGTTCCTCAGTTCCGTAAACAATGTGATGAAGACGGCAGTGTGGATCTAATGAACGAGCTGCTGGGGCGGTTTGGTAATACCGTGCTGCACGCTGCCTTATATGACCATACGGGAGAATCATTCAAGTACATGGTATGCTATCATTTACCGAAGGGACTTGAAATTCCGGAGAGATTTACAAAGCTTTCTGTCCCAGCTTTAACATGGGCTATTTTCCCGGAGCCGCAATGTGATTTACAAAAACTATGGGAACGAGTATATACCGAGTGGTTCCCGATATCTGGATACGAACAGGTTGAGGGTCCTCAATTCGAAATGTATTATGGAATGCCAGGGCATACACAGGGTGAGATCTGGATACCAGTAAAGAAAAAGTAACGATTGTCCTAACGGAGAACGTTAGCTCAATAAAATAGCGACAGTCTAGGACTTTATTTTCTCGTCCTTGGCTGTCGCTGTTTCATTTTCTAGGCTCAGTCTAAAACTTATTTTAGGGAGTCTGACGGTATGACAATTCGAATAGGCGCGTGGAATAAAGTCATCCAGTCTAATACTTTATTTTCTGCTGACAATTATCGGTTATGATGAATTTAATTCGTTCTCGAAATAACATTCGCAGTTTTTCATGTTCTTCAAAATCCGATAACAGCATCTTAGTTGCTTCAATCTCTTTTAGTTGATCAATCTTCAAAACATGAGGACTAAATTTTGGATTGTATATTGAAGAATCTGAGATTTCTTGATTGGAAAACCATTTATCCTTCGCTTCTATACTAATTTTGCATTGTGGTAAATATTCAACACAATATTCCAGAATTTCGATTGTAATTCCCTTCGGTATGGACGTATGTTCTTCGATTCCCGTTTTGATATCGCATACTAAAGCTCCATTTATAGATCCTCGGTCCCAGCCCCGTTTGGCGCGCTATGATGGGTTTATACATTAACTCCACGCTCCCAAGCCCCGTTTGGTGCACTAATGTTTCCCTATTGTATCCTTTGTTTTATCATCACTTATGACATAGTCCTTGTACGTTACCTTCACATGATCCCCTCCATTTCCGATCTTCACCGTTTCAATATCAGCTTGTATGAGCAAACCTTGTTCGAGCTGGCTCTTGATTTTATCCAATAAGGAGTTCAGCGGTAAGCAGAAGTATAAAAAAACCGGTCGAGAGGAAGTCTCGCCGGCTGATAGTATTTGTTATTCCAAACTGAACAGCCTGTTCATGGGCACTTGAAAATCTTTGAATACGATCGATTGAATCGTTTCCTGCTCCGTATACAAATGTCGTACCTGGTAACTTCCATCCTGCAGCGCATACACATGGACCGTTCGATTCCCAGGATCCACAATCCAATATTCCTGCACCCCATACTTCTGATACAAGTTGAACTTCTCGTTAAAGTCCTTCAATGCGGTGGATGGTGACAGCACTTCAATGATTAATGTCGGAGCTCCATGACAGCCATTCTTGGATATCTGGTCCTTTAAACAAACAACCGAAAGATCAGGCTGAGTAATTTGATCGGGCGACTTATATTCTTCACTTTCGCTGAAAAACACATCAAATGGAGCCACGAACACATAGCAGCTCCGATTCTGAAAGAATGTCCGCAGGGCGAAATGAAGCTCACCTACAATAAATTGATGCAACGAAGTTGGAGCCGGCGACATATTATAGGCTTTGCCGTTAATCAACTCCCAAGATCCGTCCCAGGTCAGCCAATCTTGATAGGTGTGGATTTTCTTCTCATCCGGATTTGACACGATGTTCGACCTCCTTCTGATTTTGCGTAATAATCTTTACTAATTGTACCATGATCAAGCGGATCGTTGCTAATTTTTGCTCATTCATTACCATCAGTAAAATACGTTATTGGGTTTCAGCCCAAAAGCAGATAAGATAAAACATAAGCGATACGATACCCAAATTAATTTAACATCAATCGCAAGATTCCAGGTATTCATTCTTGAACTCCTAGATACGGGCGTTATCTCCCTGGATGATGCTTGAAAAAATGATCCGACATGTTAGGAAAGGCGGTTTTCATGAAAATTAAAGAGATTGCGGATAAACTTAAGATTTCTGCCAGAACCATTCGTTTTTATGAAGAAAAAGGGCTGATTGATCCAAGTAAACAGGAAAACAATCAATACCGCGACTTTAATGAGAAAGATATTTGGAGACTGCAAACCATTATTTCACTAAGGGAAGCTGGAATGACTGTTGGGGATATAAAAAAAGCGCTTAAAGAAATTGAAGGACAAGATATTGAAGAACTTCAATATTACTTGGAACTTCAACGTTCAGTCATGTTCTCCAAATGGCTCGAAATCAAACAAATCATTGAAACAACCGACTACATGATCCATATCGTAAAAAACCAAAAGCCGCTGCCGCTTGATGACATCTATGAGCTTGCGGAAGGCTCCAAAAGGTTGAGAGAGCAGAGGGTCTGGCGGGACAAATGGAACTTCGATCGATTAGCCAGTATTCATGACCAACGGGTGTTGAACGACTCCTTGGAATATAAAAACTATGAAGAAGCGTTGGATCTGACAGTTAAATGGCTTTCTCCCACACCTGGCGAAAAGGGATTGGACATTGGAACGGGGACGGGAAATTTAGCTGGGAAACTGATTGAGCAAGGCGCGAATATGGCTGGGGTCGACCAATCCAAAGAAATGTTAAAACAATGCCAAAAGAAACTTCCCGACATGGAAACGAAACTGGGGAATTTTCTTGCCATTCCGTATCTTGATGGAAAGTTTGATTTTGTGGTCTCCAGCTTCGCTTTTCACCATCTGACTGAAGAGCAGAAGATTTTGGGGATAGAAGAAATGCGCAGAGTGTTGAAGCCGCATGGCCGCATCTGTATTACGGACTTAATGCTCGCAAATGAGCAGAAGCCCGATGACCCCGATAACGGACAAAATTACACGCCACTTGGCGACTTACTGAATTTGTTCGAGAAAATCGGATATATCACGAAACACCAACGGATCAATGAGTTGCTCCATATCGTTTATGCCGTACCAATAAGATAAACAGAGTATTGACCTTCTCGTTGCGTGAAGCTTTATGATGAACTGGCAGAACAAAAACGTTGGAGGTAATCACTTTGGACAAAGAACAATTGCAACAGATTTATTTGCAAGAAGAATACTATTGGGGGAAAGAACCTAATAAGTTGGCGCAGAGCGTATTAGAATACATCTCAAAAGATCAAATCCAAGGCAAAAAGGCGGTTGATTTGGGCGCGGGGGAAGGCAGAGACAGTGCGTTCTTTGCCAAACAAGGTTTTGATGTTGTGGCAATGGATTTCTCTCCCGCTGGCCTGGCTAAAGCTAAAAGGTTGGCAGAGGAAATGGGGACGGCCATTAGAACCATGGAAGGCGATTTAAACAATTTTGTTTTCGCCCATCCTGTTGACCTGGTTTATTCCATTGGAACAATGCAATATATTCATCCGAGCAATAGAGCACAGCAGTTCCAGCATTTCAAAGAAAACACCTTGTCTTGCGGTCTGAATGTTTTGTTCGCGTTCACTGAACATCCCGACATTGAGATCGCGCCAGATTGGGGAAAAAATGAGTATCTCTATAGAAGAGATGAATTGCAAAGCTATTATTCAGATTGGGAGACGCTATTCACCGAAGAATTCATATTTGATTGCAATTCAAGCGGCATCCCCCATCGCCATGCGTCAAGAATTCTTATTTCCAAAAAGTCGTCTTAAACAAAAAACTCTTCATCCTTCGATGGAGAGTTTCTTTGCGATATCTTGCCGGGATAAAGCAGCATACACGCCGCCTAGCGCAAGCAGCCGCTCATGGGTGCCGGCTTCCGCCACTTTCCCCTCGTGCATGACATAGATGACATCCGAGTTCTGCACAGTGGAGAGGCGATGCGTGATTACGAGGGTCGTCAGGCCGTGACGACCTTCGTCAACCGCTTGCTGAAGCCTGCGTTCAGTCTCCATATCCAATGCGCTAGTCGCTTCGTCCAGTATTAGAATTTCCGGTCTTCCGAGCAGCGCCCATACGATTGCGAGACGCTGCCGCTGTCCCCCGGACAGCGTGATGCCGCGTTCCCCTGCCTCTGTATCATAGCCGTCAGGCAAACCCTCGATAAAGGAATCAATTTGGGCAATTCTGCATGCCGCGCGCATATCCGACTCCGAATATTTATGGCGTCCTATCATAATATTCGTCCGGATCATATCCGGGAATAAATACGGCTCCTGAAAAACGATCTGCACTCTGGATGACCAGTCATCGCGCCGAAGCTCAGAAAGCGGAATCCCATTCACCAGAATCTGTCCCTAGTTCAATTAACGTCATCACTAAGCCGCAGCCGATAAACCATGCAAGCTGGCGGCGTTAAGGCTTCAAATAACCGATTACCCAACTAAACGTCGACATATATCCCCCGCCTCTCTCTTGTTCCAAAAATTGTAGCACACCTTTTGAGAGTCATCTATAAATATTCCATTCAAACATACCTCTCTAATCGCAAATCAGAGCCAAAACGTTAATCGCCCTCTACATGACCTGCTTGGCCATATGGAGGGCGATCTTCTTTATTGCTTATCTATGTTTGAAATATGCAGTCCTTAACCCTGCAAAGCTTGCTTGACGATTTCTTTAAGAGGGGTTAGCGTTCCGATGAGATTCTTCAGATCATCGGAGGTATTCGACGTCTCACCCTCGGAAATAGCCTGATAAATCCCAGCGAATAGGACGGCCACAGACTCAGGAAGTCCGGCTTGCAAGAGAATTCCCTTCTGCTCCTCGAACGAAACGGACTGATAAACAACCTGCTTGCCGGAAACCTCCGAGATGACTTGCGCCAGCTCGCCGAAGGTCCACGTTTCGTTGGCAGTCAGGTTATACGATTTGTTTTCGTGACCTTCCCCTGTAAGGACTACCGCTCCTGCCAAGGCAAGATCGCTGCGAGTCGCTGAATTGACTCCTCCATCTCCCGCATTTGTAACCAATGCTCCATATTGAACGGCTGAACCGACAACCTGTGGATTAACGAACACATCCAAATGAACACTCCCGCCACTTACCTACACTGACGCTTCGGAAGAAGTGGGGGTTTCTGGTGTGTCAACCTGACTTATTTCAGGATGCTTAACACCAGTGGAGTTGACACGTTGACGGATTGGTTACCGTCCAACCCCTCTATCCCATTGGCTATGCCTTTGGGAGTACGTATGAGCCTATTGTAAGATTCTTAAGAATCTCGGCTCTTTCGGAGGCTTGAACATTTTACGTAGCAGAGCCAGTTATACCTGCTACAACCGCATATGTTCAGTTGTCAAAGAACATGTGTTCTTAATTTTCATTTTACCAAACTGTTCTTTAAAAGCAAAGATCTTTTTTGCTAATTCAGGAAGATCCGATTCACCTCACCACTTTGTAGAAGTGGGAGTCCTCTCGGCTAAATTTGATAGAGGGAATTACGAAGGAAGGTATAAGGGATATTCGCGGTGCGAATCATATTTTCAGTAGACACATGCGTCGGAGCAAGGGACAGCTTTGACTCCTCTCCAAAAGCAAATCCATAATATAGGATATGTCCTATTTGGGCAGTTTTTGCCGCATTGACTACATGAGTATGTTGTGCCATGCGCAGCGTCTCGTCGTGAGCGTCCGGGCTCGGAATAAAGAGCAGTTTGGAAGCTCCGGCAAATGCTTTTTCGAGCGATGCCTGATCATTATAGTCCCCATGACGGAAATCAATTCCAAGCTCTGCAAGAGCGGATGCTTTTTCCACATTACGAACAACGGCAACGATTTGATTGGCGGGCACTTTTTTTCCTAATAAGTTTTGAATAACTAAACCTCCGAGTTGACCTGTAGCACCGGTAATGACAATAGACATGTAACATCCTTACCTTCGTTTCAAATGTTTATTTAACGGCGAATCGGGAATCTCCCTGGATGAGATGGAAACGATCCTATAACACTATAACCACTTTGGTTACAACAGTTATAAAATAAATAGCTCGCTTAGGAGCTTATTTTCTCTTGGATGCGTTCCGCCAGCTGCCTTACAGTCACCTGCTTGATCTGCCTCTTTGCATAAGGCCGCTAGCAGAGACAAGATATGGACAGCAACGGAAAAGCGGGAACTAATTTTTTTCATCGGATCCCTTCCTATTGTAACAATAGTAGTTACAACAATATTCAGTGTCAACCATTATCTGTTCATTAACTATACATATAGCGCTAATGACGCAAGCGTGGGCGATTTAGACGGGGACGGCGATGGCAAGGCAGAGGTTGTCCTCAAAACAGC
Organism: Paenibacillus alkaliterrae; assembly: GCF_021532375.1. Taxonomy (GTDB): domain Bacteria; phylum Bacillota; class Bacilli; order Paenibacillales; family Paenibacillaceae; genus Pristimantibacillus; species Pristimantibacillus alkaliterrae. Next base: position 14,984 of record NZ_JAKGAP010000087.1, on the reverse strand, counting down.
GCTTGGTCATGGCGATGCGATGCACGTCAGCGATCTCAATCCATTCATTATACGCTACATTCCATAGTGTAAAACGCATAAAAAACATTCTGCTATTTCTGAAGTAAATAGTGTAGTGTATCGGGGTCCGTCATACTCGGCAAAGCAAATGGTTGGTCATACGCCTCTCTGCCTTTTCCGGTAATCGCTATTTGATCCCCCTTACCAGCCTTCTGCCAAGCATATTCGATCGCTTTCGTGCGATCATCAATGATCGTACATTTTTTTTTTCCAAACTGATTTATTAACAATTGCAGTTCCATTAACATGCTTTCTCGATCTGACCCGTTCAAATTGTCCATTGTTAATATAATTTCATCAGACCAACGTGATGAGATATCCAGCATCATGCTTCGTTTGGACGGATCGCCATTACCGCGGAAACCAAAAATATGAATAAGCCGATTTTGCCTGCGTTCATGCAATGTTCTAAGAAATTGTTCAAAGCCATCCGGAGTATGAGCGTAATCTACGATAAACTGAGCACCTGTTGGATGAGGAAATACCTCGAAACGGCCTGAAACACCTGGGAAATGACCAAGGGCTTGCTGAATAACGGCAGACTCAATCCCCATGCGATGTGCGGTCAACCAAGCAACCGCTACATTCCAAGCATTATAAGCACCAGGAAGAGGCATTTTCACATCAAATAGGCGGATGCCTTCCCTTACTTGGAAGTAAAGGGAAGATTCTGATTGTATAGGGGTGATTTCAAGCATATCCTCCTTCGAGTCTCCAAAGGAGTAAACCACTTTATTTTGTGTGATCAGATGGTCGATGAGACGTTTCCCCCATCTTCCAATGCTTGTTGTTATCGCTTCGCCATTTGTTTTTAGCTGGTTAAATAATCTTTCCTTCGTTAAATAGTAATTTTCTAATGAACCATGGTAATCAAGATGATCATGACTAAGGTTTGTGAATACGACGAAGTCGTATTCCGTTTCAAAGACCCGATCCTGCTCGATCCCATGAGAGGAAACTTCCATAATCACGACTTGGTCTTCACTTTCAGATAACCACTTCTGAAGCTGTAAAGCATCAGGCGTAGTCTGAACAGAAGGTATATCGCGACCATTAATGCGATTGGATACGGTCCCGATAAGTGAACACGTTTTTCCGGCAGATTCAATAATATGGCGAAGCAGATAGGCTGTTGTCGTTTTCCCGTTAGTTCCGGTAATCCCAATCATCGTATGTCGTTTTGAAGGCTGTTCGTAATACTGACAAGCTAACTGCGCTAAAGCTTTGCGGGAATTGGATACTCGAAAATAAGGTACGGACAAGCCCGATATATCTTTTTCGCCTACCACGGCTACAGCTCCAGCCCCTATTGCTTGCTGAATAAAGTCATGCCCATCTATGCTCATTCCGGATATTGCAACAAACAACTCGCCTTTTTTCACTTTTCCGGAATGAAATTGAATACCTGAAATAGCAACTTCGGATGAATGAGAGCAATCAATTCTTACTGATTTTATTGCTGGATTTAAGTTCATAAGGGCTCCTTTCGACGAAGTCATTCTTCAGCATATAGTTATTTACCAAACGGCAAGGAATTAGTATCAAGTCCTTTCAGAAGATTTCGTATAGCGAATGATCATCATGACCATACCTCCTACAAAGATACCCGACACAGCTAAGACCTGTTCTTTAGTTAACCCAAATATAAAAGTAAGTTTAGGATCAAATAGTGAAATGAGAAGCCATATTACACCTAAACCTTGCAGTCCGCTGTAACCTGCTTTCCCTTGTCCAAATTCTATCTGATTCAATCTCCACGCTGCGGGGATTAGCAGCAGTAATTTATATACATTCGTCGGATGATATCGAAGATCCGGATTAGATATAGATATCCCCCACGGCATAGATGTAGGTAAACCGTATTGCCAATGCGTACTCAAAAATACGATCGAAGAAGCGATCAATCCCATTACGATTGTATCCATTGCGGCCTTCCAATCGATTTTCCGCTTCCACGCACCATATATGGCATATAACAATGCCCCTGCCAAAGCAAGTTGGATTCCCAGCGGAGTACCGGGATACAGAAGCAAAGAAAATGGATCCATAATCAATGAGGGATTCGTCAACATAGGACTTAGTTTCCAGATCAATAAAGCCAACAGCATGCTTGTTGACAACACATCAATGAATGGCATATTCTGAGGGGATTTTCGTTTTAATATCGTTTTCATAACGAGAAACCCAGCCGCAATAGAAAGGATTAGGTATAACATGCTTAATCGGATTAGTATCGGACCCATTTGCCATAGATCTGTCATTTTTCCTCCCTCCTAGATGATTTAATGATTTCAAGGATCAATTTCTCTAATGTTTCTGGAGATACAGCTCCCGTAACAACGTTCATAATTTTCCCGGAACCATCAATGAAATACGTGGTTGGTATGGACCGTACTTTGTAGAGCTTTGATACTTCTCCTTGCTCATCGAGCAATACGGGAAACGAGAATTGATACCTTTTCGAAAATGCTATGGCCCCCTTTAGACTGTCATCACTTGTTAAATTGACTGCATAAATTTCAATTTCTGATTTATATTTATCATACAAGCGAACCAATTCAGGAGCCTCCTTGCGACAGGGACCGCACCATGATGCCCAGAAGTTAATCAGTACAGGTTTGCCTTTCAAGGACGCTAAAGAATATGTAGCATCATTAAGCCCACTAAGTTCAAAACTAGGCGCTTGAAAGTTAATTCTTGCTGTTTCTTCTTTATTCACACCATCAGGTTGCATGATAGCTATAACAATTATAACAGCAGTGATAATGATTAAAAGCAGTTGTTTGCGCAAATGTCTATCCTCCCGCAATTCATACTACTTCATGTAGTATATATGGATAAGAAGTAAGCGGCCTAAGAACAGCCGCTTATTATTATGCTGCTTATGATGAAAATCGCAAGTAAAGAGATCGCCCATGTGTTAAATTGCATGAGAGGAACATGAATGGTCTTCTTCGGCTCGATTAAACGAAGCAACCGGTAGTTTATGGCTTCGTCGGCAAATCCGATTCCAACCGAAATTTGTCGCCTCATCTTTGAACATTTTAGCAGAACGCTTGCAAGATCGACAGGAGACTTCAAATATTGAACGGCATAGCTGTCGGCATCTAATTCCATCCATACGTTAATATAATGCGAGAATCTCCTCAAAATCGGGATAAAGGGAAGACTATCCGTCATTATCTTTATAATTAGCATGCGAAGCGGATCATAATTCCGGCAATGGCAGTATTCATGCAGCACGATTGCAGTAATTTCACGCTCTGAGAAATCGGATACCAGTGCCGATGAGAGGATGATCTTAGGTCGAGTGAAGCCAGAAGTGACCGCCAAAACAGAATGGTGTTCAATAACAATAATCTGCTGACCCAAATGCTTATATTTGCTATTAAAATGATTCGTCCATTCATGATGCCGGTTAGCTTGTACATAGTTGTTCCACTTTCTCTCCAGCAAAATCTGTCTGCAACCCACATATAAGAGCTTTCCAAAACTATAGGCAATGAGTACATTTAAGCCGCTATTTATGACTGAATGAATGACTCCTTGATCATTAAATACGGCGACGCAATATTGTAAAATCCCCCAACTTGGATTAAAACCCAAAAGGGCATGCAGAAGATAGATGACCATTTGAAAACCGACAAATCCGCTGACCAGAAGCATGAACAGAAATACGAAGTCATGTTTTCTAAATTTCATCGTTTTCTCGCTTCCATTGGTTTATTCGTTCTTCCATCAACTTCATTAATTGGGGATCCGTTTGTTCAAACGCATCAAAAAAATGATTCACAACCAATTGCCCATATTCCTGAACGAGCCCCTCCGTTACGATTCGGGTTTGCTCCTGAATAAATTGTTCTTTACTTTGTACAGGTTGAAAATGACTAGATTTGTTCCTCCCTTTACCGGAGGAGTTCTTGGTTAAATGTCCTTTCTCAACAAGACGATTCAAAATCGTCATAACCGTATTAAAAGAGAGCTCTTCATCAAGCAAGGCATGTACCCTTTTTATGGATATATCTCCATGCTCCCAAACGATTTCCATGATCCGGGCTTCCAGAGGGCCAAAAAAACGATTCATACCCTCTCCACTTAACCTCATGCGTTGTATTTTCAAACCTGCACCTCCCTTAGTCCCTCACTAGACTGTTACATCTGGACTCGTAAAACCTCTCTCAAATTGTAGTTGTTTATAATGTCCTTCGTCAACCTGATAGAAGCCAACTCTCCCTGGCAGATCAATATAAGGAGCAGTTTACCATATATTACGCCTAAACACACTACTTTAAGTCGTGTTAACATGGTTGCGTATCCATTTCATATTAAATCACATACTGGAGGCATCAACGTGAAAAAAATCATAGCAGCCGGACTTGTCATAACAACATTAACGATGGGTGGAATAATTACATCACCCCAACCTTCTGATGCTGCAACAACATCCCAAGCTCAGGTTAGTTCAAAAAGAAATGCCATTATCCAAAAAGGTATGAGATATATTGGAACACCCTATGAATTTGGTTCGAGCCGCAGCAACACCCGAACATTTGATTGCTCCGAAGGAGTAAGTCTTCCAGTTATCAAGGAATAAATAAGAACACGGCGCGTATCACCCATAATGGCATTTACTTAGGAAACGGTAAAGTATTGCATACCTATTCAGTAAAATCTGGCGGAGTTCGAATTGATAAAATCGATGGCACACATTGGGAAAAAAGATTCCTCTTTGGCGGCAGCGTTATAAAATAATCGATATATATTTGGTATGGTGAACAGTTGGCATTTGATAGTTGCAGCCGTTTGGATGCTCCATAACGATATGATCGATTATTTGTTTAACATGATGCCTCTTATTCAATGTTGGACCGATACATGACTCCTATGGTTATTTTACGTTTTGGTTAAGTCTGATTTCTATATTAACGGCTTATCTGCTCTGTATCCGGCTCATTTAGCCGTTTTGTTCTTAACAGCTCTCCTCGTAAACTAAATAGGCATGATAAATAGAAACAAGCTCACTGCGATGTGAGCTTGTTATTCAATCATAATTATTCAAATACCTCCGATTATCCAGCAATTTGCTTTATCTGATCAAGCGTTATTCGATCGATGAATTTGCTGAATTTTTCTTTTCCTTTTGCATTTTCCTTATAGAAATCAATAAGGGCTGTAATAACCGGCACCAGCCTATCTTCCGTTAACCCCGTTAGTAGCAGTTTGGCTATAGACGTTTTTAATCCTTTAGGTTCTCCTCCGACGTAAATATCAAACGTATTCCGCATTTTTACAACACCAATGTCCTTTAGCAGCGGTTCGCTAGTTCCCAGCGCGCATCCGGCATAGCCAATCTTAAGCGGAGTGGGCGTTTCGATACCTGCAATGGCTTGATTTAATATTCGTGCCGTATCCAATCCTGCCTCTTCCGCCCCTTTGCAAAAATTACAGGCAATCAAACTTTTGGTCACAGAACCCGCCTTATAAACTTCAAGACCGACAAGCTTGAGTTCCTCTACAATGGCATCGCGCCTATCGAGCGGAACCTCCACATAGAGCTGTTTAAAAGGTGTCATTTCAATCTTGGAATTCGCACCCGCAATCGCGCCGATTTTGGCAAACTGCTCCGGAGAATATAAACTACCGCCAACTTGAATTTCCGGGGTAACTGCAATCTTCGTTTTCTCTCCCATGTCCGATCTCCTTTATCGATTATTCGGATTTACTTTACTTCTACCACGAACGGTACGGTTATGACTTTCCCATTATGCTGAAATTGTCCCCATATCTTATATGTGCCGCTTTGAGGGAAAGTGGTTGCAAATTCCGCGACCGGCCCAGTTGTTTTCTCATCAAGCGGATGAACATGGAGATAACTTTCCGCATCAGCGGACAGTATAACGACATGACCTACTGCGCCAAGATAAGATTCCAGGTTGCTAATTCCTTCTTTCGTCTCGGAATCGCGAATAGTAAAAGAGAGCGTTATTTCTTCTTCCGGCTTCATACCGCTCAAAGCAAGCTCTATTTCTTTGCCGTCTACTTCTTTGATCAGATTCGAATCGGGTATAATATCGGCATGCTCCCCTTCCTCGCCTTCTACTTCTACCCATTCACTAAGAGTCGCATTGGTTCCGCCTGACGGGATAAAATCGGCAAACACCTTGTACTCCCCGCCTGCCGGAAAAGAAGTATCCACCGTAAATTTGCCGTCCCCCTGGAATTCGGGATGGATATGATTAAAGAACGACAAATCGTGATTCACAATGATCAAATGAAGCAATTTCTCATGATTGACCTCAAAATCGTTGATCGGCATACCGTCATCACCGGTAATCTGAATCGCTAATTCCGTATCCTCCTTCGCTTTAGCGCCCCCAGAAACAAAGGTAAAGGAGGCTTTGGGATTGCCGCTTGCCGTCTGTGAGTCATCGCCATGCCCGCTATGGCCGCTGTTATCGCTCCCCTTATTGTCAGTAGCATTCTGCCCGCCGTGGCCCTCATGCCCGGCAGCTTGATCGTTCCCTCCTGCATTGTTACCGCAAGCTGCCAACAATCCAAAAATAAGGATGATTGAAATAAGGAGGGTTAACTTTTTCTTCATCATTTTAATTCTCCATTCCTTTTTTTTATAAAATTTTAATGACGTACACGGACACGCTGCAAGCGAAGGGCATTAAGGACGACCGAAACGGAGCTTAACGCCATCGCAGCGCCTGCGACCCATGGCGCTAATAGACCAATCGCGGCAATAGGAATTCCAAGCGTATTATAGCCAAGCGCCCAGAACAAATTTTGCTTAATGTTGCTCATCGTCTTACGGCTCATATAGATGGCATCCGGAATACTCGAGAGATCGCCGCGCATCAGCGTCACATCGGCTGCTTCCATCGCCACATCGGTGCCCGTTCCGATAGCCATCCCTACATCTGCCGTAGCCAGCGCAGGCGCATCGTTAATGCCGTCGCCGACCATTGCCACTTTCATGCCTTTGGCTTGCAGTTTTTTCACTTCTTCCGCTTTTCCTTCCGGCAGAACTTCCGCAAGCACATGATCGATGCCGACTTGGTCTGCAATGGCTTTTGCCGTACGTTCGTTGTCGCCGGTGATCATGATAACCTGTATTCCCATTTCCTTCAATCGGCTGATAGCGGCCTTCGACGTTTCTTTAACTGTATCCGCTACAGCAACGATACCTGCATATCGGTTATCTACCGCGACAAGCATAGCCGTTTTGCCGGTTTCTTCAAGACGGGACATCTTATCGTAGGCAAGCCTTGCATCCACATCGAATTTCTCCATTAACCGGCGCGTACCGATCAGCAATTCCTTTCCTTCCACTACAGCCTTAATGCCAAAGCCCGGGATAGCTTCGAACGCTTCCGTACCCGGTAGCGTCACGCCTCTTTCCTGAATGCCCGCGACAATCGCTTCCGCAAGCGGATGCTCCGAGTTTTTCTCCGCCGCGCCGACAAGTTTAAGAAGCTCCATTTCATCGTTATCCGTCAGCACATCTGTCAATTCCGGTTTCCCTTTGGTGACTGTTCCTGTTTTATCTAAAATGATTGCATCAATCTTATGCGTCTGTTCCAAATGCTCGCCGCCTTTGAACAAAACGCCCAGCTCGGCTGCACGCCCGGATCCTGCCATAATGGAGGTCGGAGTTGCCAGACCAAGCGCACATGGGCAGGCAATAACCAGGATCGCAATGGCTTTCTCCAATGCTTCCGCAAATTCGCCGGGGGTAACAAAGAAGTACCAGACCAAGAAAGCAGCGATTGCAATGCCGACGACAATCGGGACAAATATGCCTGAAATGACGTCCGCTACCCGTTGAATAGGCGCTTTGGATCCTTGTGCTTCTTCTACGACCTTGATAATCTGTGCAAGCGCCGTTTCTTTACCCACTTTCAATGCCTTAATTCGGAGCATTCCGTTTTTATTGATCGTCGCACCGATGACTGCGTCGCCGGATTTTTTCTCGACTGGAATACTCTCGCCGGTTAGCATGGACTCATCTACCGATGAGCTTCCTTCCACAACCTCCCCGTCTACCGGAATTTTTTCGCCCGGCTTCACAATCACGATATCTCCTACGAGAACTTCATCCACCGGAATGGTGAGCTCTTGACCTTCGCGGACAACCAAAGCTGTCTTCGCTTGTAAGCCCATCAATGATTTAATGGCCTCCGAAGTCCGCCCTTTGGCGAGCGACTCAAACAATTTACCCATTATAACGAGCGTGATGAGCACAGCGCTCGTTTCATAATACAGGGATGGCCCGTGATGCGTGGAGGCGCCTTTGGCGAACCAATCTATCGTGAGATACAAGCTGTAGAAATAAGCAGCCGATGTCCCAAGCGATACAAGCACATCCATATTGGCACTGCCGCCCCGCAGCGCTTTATAAGCACCTACATAAAATTGTCTTCCAACATAAAATTGAACGGGAGTGGCCAAAATAAGCTGAAACCATGGATTCATAAATATGTCCGGTGTATAGATCCATGAAGTGAACGAAAAATGTCCGACCATGCTCCATAAGAGCGGGAGCGAGAGAATAGCGGATATAAGCAAAATTCGTTTTTGATGCCGGATTTCTTTCTCGCGATGGTCACCCTTATTTCCGTTCTCTTGTTTCGTATTTACTTTATAACCTAACTGCTGTACTTTATTCTGCATATCAGCTATGGAGATTTCACCTGGGGAATATTCTACCCGCGCGGTTTCCATAGCAAAATTGACCGTTGCATTCGTAACTCCTGGCAGCTTGTTAAGACCTTTTTCAATCCGGTTCGCGCATGCGGCGCAAGTCATGCCCGTAATTTGAAGAGTCACCTGCTTGCTATCGTTCGTTGCAGTAGTTTCCACAGCCATTCTCTCCTTTATTTCGTTGTTTACACAACGTCGTAGCCTTGCTCTTCGATCGCTTCTTTTACTGCTTCAATGGCAACTTGATTTTCGTCAAACGATACGTCCACTTCTCCTTTATTTGATTATTTGTTTACATCGCTACGATAATTCAATTAGTTCATCTCTAAGCCTAAGTCGCCCGGGTGATTGTCTAACAATCATTTCCATCCTCTTTACACACTTAGTATACCCCCCATCCCTATAAATAGTCAACAACATTTTTACAATACCCCTGTATAGTATTTATTACTTTTTAAAAGAAGCAGCATTTCTGCTGCTCAATCTTAGTTACCAACCGGATCGAACTAATGTATACAAAATAAACCCCAAAGAAAGCATGCTATATAAAATCGTTAATGAAATAATCCATGGCTCCTTGCAGCGGTTAGAAAAGAGCCTACATAAAAGAACAAGCTCGAGTCTTCCTGACCGTCGCTTGTTCTTTTATGTTTACATTAATATTCTTAATGTTCCTTATTCGACATTTCCGAATATGCTTCTTTAGATACGACACGGCGTGCCGTCACATATCTTTTTTCATAATAATTTTCCGTAAGTTTACTGATGCGCACCCCTTTACTGCTGGAGGAATGAGCGAACTGTCCATTGCCTATGTAAATACCGGCATGTGAAATGTCTCTGCCGTTTGTATTAAAAAACACGAGGTCGCCAGGCAATAGATCTTTTTGAGCGATTTTCGTTCCTTTCTGGGCTTGTGCCTTTGAGGTTCTTGGAAGGTCCACATTATACTGATTAAAGACATACAAGATAAAGCCAGAGCAATCAAAACCCTTTACTGTTGTTCCTCCCCATTTGTAAGGAGTTCCGACTACTTCATCAACAGAATGCTTCATATCCATTCCATTGGCAAATGTACTTCCTGCAAATGAAAAACACATGGCGCCTACCAGCACTGATGCAAAAATCTTCTTCAAAAAAACGTTCTCCCTTCGATGCCTACGAGGTTAGCTAAGGGTTCGGAAGAAGGTTTCCCTATAATCCTTGAAAGCAGATTAATTCACCCGAGTGGATCCCCCGTTTCCAGTTAAGGAATTCGGCAAAATCAATTATTTTTTGTCATTCTTTGTTACTTTAAGTTCTTTTTTTTCTGTTCATTTCCTTCTTTCTAATAATTAGAAAAAATTAATATCCAATTTTCGACGCTCACTCCGATTCAATCGACAAACCTGCGCCTTCTTTTGCGATTTGACTCCAGCTTAGGCCGTTATCCTTACTTATGAATACATTCATAGTAGAGGTCGCTATTGCCAATTCATTTTCTCGTGTTGGATTTTGTGCAAGGTACATGATCGCATCATCCGGTGATAAGGGCAGCACGGATAATGGTGTTATTACTCCTGCTTTGTTACGGAACAAAATTCCTTTTCCACCAACAAATAAATCACCGTTATTTCCAAAAGCTACTGCAGTAACTTCTTGTTCGATTGGCAGCTTATCGAATTGATCACCAAAATCCGATGAAAGATATACTCCTTCGCTTGTACCTATTGCAATCGTTGACGTATCTGTTGGATGTGCTGCTAGCGAAATCAAATCTCCAGTCAACCCGTTTAAGCTGCTCATTTTCCAAGTCTTCGTTTGATCTAACGATACATATAATCCGGCGGCACTAAGTCTGGCATTCGCCTGTGGATTGAATAGATAGATAGCATGTGAGTTATATCCTACTGCCATGAAGTGAAAATCTTCAATTCCGTAGAAGTCCATAAATTCTAACGTCTTTCCGTTATCAGTACTCTTCACAATACCAAGCGGATTTTTAAGATCAGATCCTCTTTCAGGATGGCCGCTGCTATAAAAGCCATTATCCACAAGATTGAAGCCCATATAATCATGTTTTTCCCCATTCACCGCTTGCCAACGATTATTCGTATAGGAAACTAATCCATCATGCGCAGGAATCAACAATTGAGAGCCGTCATTTGTAAAACCTAGTCCATGTATGTGAGTTAACGATACGCTTTTACTCTTCGGCTGGTTTAGAATCATGATCAACGCAGCTAAAATAACTAATCCGAAAATCCCCCAAATCCAAACATTTTTTTTAGATTTTGATTTCATATCTCGATCCTTTCTGCAACTGATTAAAGATGGCTATTTTCAGTTAACCATACACATACCCATCTTAGTAGAGCTTTCTGGCATATCATTCATCATCATAACCGTATCTCCTTTAGTTAGTTTCTTTATTCCTTTATACATTATTCAATGGGTTTTGCGCTTCTTGGTTGATTCTAATACATTGTTATCGAATACTACGTATTGTAGTATTAAATTGTAGAACATGCAACTTGTTAAAAATTAGAGAGTACTCATTTAGGGCTGAATAACTGATTTCCTGACATGAACTTTTTAGGCAGTCATTTCGATCATGTTCAACTACTCCTACACTAAATCTTCATAAGTTGTTGTTACAATAAAACCTACCAGAAGGAGGTATAGTTTCAATGAATAAAAACCGTATCAAAATGATTACAGTGGTCGCATCATTAGCTCTAGTATTGTCTGCCTGTACCGCAGGCGGTTCAATGGGCGGAATGGATCACTCCAAGACGAATATGGGTGCCGAAAATGGAACAATTGAAGAAAGCGACACCTCAGGTACAGAACAAGCAGCCGATGCCGATGATACTCCATCTGTACTAACCGGCCCCAATATTGCTTTAACAGCCGCACCGTCCCAGCTCGACACTGGCAATGGAAAAAAACTAACGGTTTGGAGCTACAATAACACGGTACCCGGCCCTCAAATTCGAGTGAAGAAAGGGGAAACCGTCCGGATTACTTTAACAAACAAACTCGATGTTCCAACTTCCATCCATTGGCATGGCGTACCTGTACCGAATAATATGGATGGCATTCCAGGTGTAACACAAAATGCAGTGCAGCCTGGCGCGACCTTCGAGTATACGTTTAAGACGGATGTGCCCGGAACTTATTGGTATCACTCCCACCAAGATAGCGTAAACCAGCTGGATATGGGGCTCTATGGAAGCTTTATCGTGGAGGACCCTTCTGAACAAGTTGACCGAGATTACACATTGGTCATGGATGAATGGATGAGCTCGGGTACCATGAACATGAGCATGACGTCTTCATCAGAAGAAGATATGGCAGGAATGGATCACGGAGACATGGAAATGGATGAATCCGAGCAGACTCGGACAGATAACATGCAAGGACATGATATGAGCATGTATGATTTGTTTACGATCAACGGCAAAACGGGCAGCGGTATTGAACCTCTCGTCGTAAAGGAAGGCGAAAAGGTTCGGATTCGTTTGATAAATGCAGGTTATATTTCCCATCAATTTCATTTGCACGGTCATGAATTTAAAGTCGTATCTACTGACGGTCAACCTATAGAAAATCCTGCGATAGTAAAAGACCAGCTCCTATCTCTTGCGCCAGGAGAACGATTGGATATTGAGTTTGAAGCAAATAACCCTGGCCAATGGCTTTTAGAGGAGCATGGATCTGATGCAAGAATGGACAATATGAAGATCAAAATCAACTACGAGGGACAAAGCAGCAGCAACGATCAATCCAATCAAAATGATCAACTGGCCTCTCTTGATTTAACGAAGTATGGAGAAGCCTCAAGCACCAAGTTCACTTTGGACCAGAAATACGACATGAAATATACGATGGAACTCGGAACAGAAACACGGCAAGGCGAGGAAGTCTACACGATTAACGGGGATATTTTTCCGGAAACGGAGGAGCTTTCTGTTAAAACCGGTGAAACCGTAAAAGTCAGAATAGTAAACACTTCAGAAACAGATGATCATCCTATGCATCTTCATGGCCACTTTTTCCAAGTGCTCAGTAAGAATGGGACAGCAGTGAGCGGTTCTCCTCTAATAAAAGACACAATAAATTTAAAGCCTGACGAGGAAGTAATTGTCGCCTTTAAAGCAGATAATCCGGGAAATTGGATGTTCCATTGCCATGACCTGCATCATGCTTCTGCGGGAATGGTCACTGAATTAAATTATTCAGACTTTAAAAGTACCTTCGTCAATGATCCTAATGCCGGCAATATGCCGGAGTAATATAACGCAAGGGCGCTCTGTCAATCGAGCGCCCTTGTCTTATTTTCCTACCGTTGGCAAATACACATGGAATAGCGAGCCCTCACTGCTTTCTGCCCAGATCTGTCCGCCATGACGTTCAACAAGGGTTTTGGTTATTGCCAGCCCTAATCCACCGCCTCCGGTTTTCCGATTCCTAGACTTATCGATGCGGTAGAAACGGTCAAAAATATAGGGTATTTCATTTGTTGGAATTCCGATCCCCGTATCTCTCACCGTTATTTCTACACCTTCTGCTTGCATCTGTCCGTTTATGGTCACGCTACCCCCTTCAGGGGTAAACTTAAGCGCATTCGATAATAGATTGGTCCAAATCTGTTTCAAACTGTTCTCATCCGCGAGTAAGGTTATATCGGGTATTTCTCCTTTCATTAATGATATTCCCTTTTCTGCAAAAGACGGCTCAACTAAGGTGAATACTTGCTCGATTGTTTTTTTCAATCGGACGTCTCTTAATGAAAGATGAAATTCCGGAGAGGTTAGCGTGTGCAGCTCTTCTAAACCGTTTACTAATTGGACCATTCGATCAATTTCCTCACGGCTTGACTGGATCCTCTCCGGTGTCGCTTCCCATATCCCGTCTTGAATGGCTGATAAATAGCTGTTTAGTGTAGTTAAGGGCGTCCGCAGTTCGTGAGCAATGTTTTCTGTCATAGTCAACCTTAATTGTTCCTGCTGTTGAAGCTGTTCGGCCAAGTGATTAATTGCAACTGCCAGTTCATCAATTTCATCTTTTGGTTTACCCTGTAATGGTAAGCGCACATCTCTCTTTCCTCTAGCCATGACAAGCGTGAGTCGTTTCATTCGAATTAACGGTGCAGAAATCCTTCTTGCAATGACTACGCTTAGTACGAATGAAATCATAAGAGCTCCGGCAATGGTCCATCCAACGGATTGAATAACGGCTTGCTCCAAATGCGAATTCAGCAAGTCCGTTGTATTGCTTTCGCGCATAATATCATCGCCGTATAATTGAAAGTGGTAATGAGTTGCATTGATAATGGCAATAGTTGCGATTAACAAGATGGCTGCCGTATAAAGAATCAATAAAACGCTTAAGCGAAAGGATAAGGATTTTGTCATTTTGCTCCTCCGTGGAAACGATAACCTAGCCCAAAAACAGTTTGTATGTGTTTTGGATTCTTAGGATCCTCCTCGATTTTCTGTCGTAAATTTTTGATATGTTGATCAATCGTGCGGGCATCCCCGTTAAAATCATAACCCATAATTTTCTCGATCAATTCCTCTCTGGTGAACGTTCTTTCTGGATTTCTCGCCATAACAGTCAACAACTTGTACTCATTAGGAGTTAAACTCACTGGCATTTGATTGATGAATACCTGCTGTTTGTTGCTGTCCACAATTAATCGCCCATCTGCATACTCCAATCGATCTGCAAGCAGCTCTTGTTGATTCGTACGACGCAATACTGCGCGGATTCGGGCGATAAGTTCATGAGGATCAAATGGTTTCACGATATAATCATCAGCCCCGGCAGCAAATCCTTGAACACGATGATTCATAGAGGATTTAGCTGTTAACATGATAATGGGCACGGGATATAAAGCGCGAATCTGATTGCATAGCACTTCACCGCCGATATCCGGAAGCATCAAATCGAGAACAATTAAGTCTACATCGTTGTTCTTTAGTTGAAGTAACGCATAATGGCCATCAGAGGCCTCACAAGTCTCAAAACCAGCCTTTAATAAATAGGCGACGATTACTTCACGAATTTTCTCCTCATCTTCTACTACCAGTATTCTACTCATTTGGTCTCCTTTTAGTCCCGGCTTTTATTATAGGTTCTTCCCAGTTTAGCATGACTATTTGCTGTCAATCATTGTAGTAGAACCCTGAAGGGAGATACCATTGATGACGGAAAATGAGATATTTAAT
>NZ_JAKGAP010000086.1 GCF_021532375.1 Paenibacillus alkaliterrae | reverse complement strand
ATCCGGAAAAAGCGACCCCTATTCAAGCTGAGCAAAAAGCTTAAACATAGCTATCTTATTTTCATATATTCGCGACAACTATCTTGACAAACACCGGAATAAAGCCTATAAGGCGCTGCGTAAACAGATGGAAAAATACACACGGCATCAGGACTGGAAGACAGTAAAAGAACTGCACAAACAAAGACAATCCATGCCTTCCAAAGATACCAACGATCCAGCATTCAGACGTCTCCATTATATCCGTTACGCGGACGACTGGCTACTCGGCTTTTCTGGTCCGAAGCAGGAAGCGATCAAGGTCAAAGAAGAAATTAAAATCTTTCTTGCCACTGAATTAAAGCTAAAGCTCAGTGAAGAGAAAACCTTGATTACCCATGCGAAGACGGAAAAAGCACGTTTTCTTGGCTATGATATTCATGTGTTGCAAGAGGATTCGAAGCATGACAGACGAGGACAACGTAGCATTAATGGAGTGATTGGTTTCCGCGTTCCAGATGAGAAGATAAAGGATAAAGCAAAGCAATACAAAAAGGGCGGTAAACCTACACATCGAAAAGAACGAACGATCAACTCTGATTTTGATATTATTGCCCAATACCAGTCAGAGTTTAGGGGATTTGCTCAGTACTATCTGCTTGCTTACAACGCTCATCAGTTGCATAGTCTCAAGCGAACGATGGAAGTGTCTTTAGCGCGTACGCTCGCGAATAAGTTTAAAACGACCGTTAGCAGAATATTCAAGAAGTACAAAACGACTCGCGAAACAGATGGACAAAGCTATAAAGTGCTTCAAACTGAAGTGAAACGCGAAGGAAAAATGCCGCTGGTCACTTATTTCGGAGGGTTTAAGCTCGGATACAAGAGAGATGCCGTCATTGTGGATGCTCCACCAATAGGGAAAGTGTTCAGCATCAAGAGCCAACTGATTGACCGATTGTTGAATGACACATGTGAATTATGTGGAGCTAAAGGAAACATCGAAATGCACCACATCAAGAAGCTGAAAGACCTTGAAAATAACGGTAGAACAGACAAACCCGAATGGATGAAGCGCATGATTGCGATGAGAAGAAAGACGCTCGCCGTATGTCATGAATGCCACGCTAAAATCCACTCGGGTAAATATGATGGTAACAAAGTAGCAAAACATGCTGTCGGCTGACTGCTAATCACTGACGAGCGGAGTGCATAGGAAACTTGCACGCTCCGTTCTGAGAGGGGCATTTGGAAAAGTACTATCCTCGGATAGCAACTCGCTGGGTGCCTACTCTACTGCAAGTCCGGTTCGGGAAGGAGAGGCAGGGAAATAGTTCGACTACGCCCTGCCTCTTACTTCACGATGGATTCAAGGTGAGCAGCGGTTCTTCTTCCTTATGTGCATAATAGATGTGTTTGATCGCGCCATCGTCGCCTATCATATTGGACTGACCTGTGAAGCCAAGCATCTGGTTCAGATCACGCAGGAAACACTTATGAAGCGCCAGCTCTTTGATCAAGAGGATAAGCCGGTCATACGTTCCGATAATGGTCCACAGTTTATCAGCCATCGGTTTGAAGAGGCTTGTACGGAGTTTGGCATGGTCCACGAGCGTATTCCGCCTAAAACGCCAAATAAAAATGCGCACATTGAATCCTACCATGCCATCATTGAATTGGAATGTTACCAGCGCCATGAATTTGAGTCTTATCTACATGCCTATGAGATTGTGAGTCAGTTTATTCAGGATTATAACCGCATCCGTATTCATGGCAGCATCTATGACTTATCTCCCTATGAATATAGGGAGGCAGTCAAGCAAGGGACGGTGAAGCCGAAACAAGTTAAAGTTTGATCATCTTCGAAACGTCCATTTTAGAGTAAATGGCAGCAAATTAAAGCAATTCTACGATCGATATCGAATAAGAGGTGCAGTGTCCACAATAAGGGTGTTTAACCGGATGCACTGCCAAGCGCACAAGAAAGTCCTGGTTAAAAAACCAGGACTCTCAGGGGGCATGTGTTTTCAATCTATAAAAATCTACATACCTGCTTCCATAACATAAATTTTTGCTTCATTTAATGAAAGTAAGGCTAGTAACCAACTTCCATCATTGTTTATTTTTAGATAATATAATGAACTTTTATTTAGTTCAATTGGATATTTTTGAAATGGATTGGAAGGTACTTTAAAGTTCAAAACCATTTTTTTAAAACTTTCAACTCTTTTGCTTATAATTTCATTTTCTTCATTACTATCTATTTTTTTCCAAATACCAAGTTTCTGTACCTCCTGAATTGTATTACTGTCATATATACAAATTCCGTATACTTCACCTTCTCCAGAAGGGCCAAAACCATCAAAAACCAATACAATTTCTTTGGGTTTAGGTATAGATAAATTATAAATCCTTGCCCAGTTATCCCAATATCCGTATTCCGTAAATAGTACTTGATTCCAATTATACAAGCGATTATACGAGAATAATGCACTGATTGATAACAGCAATATAATTGATATCCCCAATATTTTATATTTTCTGGAACTCATCATAACCCCCATAACGAATTAGTCAGAATTAAATTTTTTTAATAGTAATAATCAAACCTAACATTGACATCATATGGCATCATGATTCCGACTTTCTGAGAAACATAACCAAGGTTATTAGCTGCATTAGCGAATTTCGTTATTGGTTTCCTGAATTGGGTAAAATCGTACTTATCCATGATCCTTATACCTACCTTCCATTTTCCGCCTTCACGTACTCCATAAGCGTTATAAGTTATATGCTGAAGTGCATAGTATAAATCTCCACTTGCAAATTCATAACTTTTATTAAGATATAAAAACGTGCTTTGATTCTGCGCTACGGCTTTGTTAATATATCCCTTAATAATGGAAGTAAACTCAGCTGAACTTTTTATTTTGCTTATTAACAATTTCTCTGAAAATCCAAAACCGTAAAGGGCATGAAAGAACATATTATACGATAGAGTATATCCTTTAGGTAATAAATATGCAGCTGCGGCACCAGACAACGTAGATTTAATATAAATAGGATTATGACCATCTGGATCTACAAATACGATTGGATTATTCTTGGCATATGCACATAGATTTAAGCTTAAAGGATCATCCTCAAAACCATGGAACGTATCCCTTGTAACGAATCGCCCAACATTCGAATCATAGAACCTTGCCATCAGGTAATACAAGCCAGTTTCTTGATCGTAGCGGTAACCTGCGTAGCGATACGGGTTAGACGAAGCCATCGTACCCGTTTGTGAGGTAATATTACCCCAGGTATCGTACTGATACTCAGCTACTACATTACCATTCGCATCTGTGAGCTTCGTTACGTCACCATGACCGTTTAAGTGATAGTAATAGGTTGTACCACCCTTTATCATTGCTACTGGTCTACTAAGGGCATCCCAAATATATTCGGCAACGATGGTGTTATTAGCATCTGTCTCATAAACGACCTTATCTCCACTATAGTGGAAATAAATTGTTCCAGAAGCTGTGGTCATGCTCGTCCGTTTACCTTCATGATCATAGGTGAACTTAGCCAAGGATGTTCCTGCAGAATCCTTAACTTCGATCAGCTGATTCTCCGCATTGTAAACGAACGTCTTGGAACCATTATTTGTCAGGTTCCCGTTCGCATCATACGTATACGCTTGGCCATTTACAGCCGTAAGCTGGTTGGCAGCGTCATACGTATAATTCGTTGTCGTTGTTGTGGTGCCCTTGGTTACCGCCTTGGATGTCCGGTTTCCTACCGCATCATAAGTGTAGGTAATGGAGGTTCCGTCCGCCAGCGTTTCATTCGTCAACTGATTCAGGCTATCGTACTGGTACGTAATCGTACTGGCACCGGTTGCCACGCTGGTGATGTTATGATTAGCATCGTACGTGTAGTTATACGATTCCAGCAGTGCACCCGCGTTATTGTAGTTCTTCAAAGATTTCAAGCGGTTGGCATTATCGTATTTCAATGCTGAATACGTACCGTTCGAATACGATACGGAAATGACGTTGCCCCGCTCATCATAAACGAACTTGGCTTGATTTACGCCGTTTCGAGATAGTGCAGTCAACTGATCGAGCGGATTATAAATGAATCCTGTTGAAACCGTGGCCGTTCCGGCAGTTACAGTCAGCGACGTCAAGTTACTGTTCGCGTCGTAGGCGTAATCCATTTTGTTGGATGCGCCTTTAGCCATTTGTGTGACGCGGTTGTTCTTGTCATAAGTGTACGTCGTCGATTTGCCGGCGGAATCGGTCGCGGATGTCATATTCCCGTTCGCATCGTAAGCAAAATCCCATTTCTTGATACCATTATGGGATATGCTATTCATGCGGTTCAACGCGTTGTAAGCGTAGGAAACCGTGTCGCCTTTCGGGAAAATGATCTTGGTTGTGTTTCCATTTTTATCATATCCGAATTGAATCTTTTGATTCAACGGATTGGTGATGCTGGAAACTTGGTTAAATTCGTTGTAACCGTACGTTGTTACGTTGTTTTTCGCATCGGTAACCGTTGTCCGGTTGCCCGCACCGTCATAGCCATAAGCAGTAACCCCAAGGTTCGCATCGGTTACTTTGGTCAGCAGATTGCGGGCATCGTACGTGAACGATGTTGTCAGCCCTTTTCCGTCAGTGATGCTTGTTTTATTTCCAACAGCATCATAGCCGAATTTCATGTTATTTCAAACAGGATCGTCAACTTCGGTGAGATAATTTCCGCCTGCATCATAGGTGTTGAAGGTATGAGACGCTCCGACCTCCAAGCGCATCGCATCAAACCAAGCAGTTCCCAATTGATCGTAATAGAGATAAAACACATCCACCGAATTGAATGCTTTGGCCGGTTTTACTTGCGCTGCCACATGCTGCCAGTCTGCTGCCGTTTTACTGAAATGATTCGCAAACGTTCCTGCCGTTCCATCCGTATAATTCAGTTGGACTTGCAGATTATAGTAACCGCCGTTGACATCCGCGCCAACCTGCTTCGACCAACCGGATAAAGTGAGCGGCGTGGTTGCATCGCCGGAAAGGTTGAGGCGTTGCTTGATAAATTTGTTCTTGGTCTTTTCTCCGGTCAGCTTGAAGGAATAAGTTCCGCGATAGACGTTGTCTTCGCCTGCGGCATTTTGGTAAATTCCGTCATTTGCGGACAGGTTGCCGCTGTTTGACCAACCCGATGGAACCTTATCGGCAGCGCCGGCATTCCGTTCAAAGCTGGAATTCTCCACATGGTTGTATGCGCTGAGAACCGTACCTTTTTCCAGCTGAATACCGTCAAAATAAACCGTTCCCGATCCGGCGTTGAGCCCTACAGAGACTTTCACTTGCGTTGTTCCAGCCGGCGCGCTGTCGATGACAGCCTGAATGCGCGTCCAGTCATGGGTTCCTTTTAATTGATAAGCAGCCTTTTCACCCAGATATCCGCCTGTGGCATTAAAAAACGCCAGTTTCACGACGGCCGTATTGGTAATCCCCGATGTTTTGACGTAGGCACTTACCACATATTTGTCTGTTACAGAATATGGAAACAGCTCCGAACTTACCAGGGCCCATCCTGTCGGGTTGGAAATGCCCACCGCTTTGTTGCCGAATTTCGAAGTTGTGGACCATGCGTAGGCAGCCGTTGTTCCTGTTTGGATCTCCTGCTTCCAATTGTCCGGCCAGTTGTCGGCAGGATTATTGTCCAGTTCAAAACTGGAGTTGGCTACGAGGTTGTCCGCCGCGGACATCGGATGCGTGAAATGTTGCAGGTTTCCGTTGGCAGCATACCGCTGAGCGGACGTTTGAACATTCGCGTCGGTCGATTCCGTTTGATTGTTTTGCGTGTCATAATCAAACGAGCCGACGTTGCTGTTAAAGTCCTGCCATGTTATCAGATTGTTCTGGCTGTCGTAGGTCTGCGAACTTTTTTGGCCTGCGGGAAGCTGTACACCCGTGACATTGCCGTTGGCATCATAGGTGTAAACGTAAGCTTCCGTTCCGTTTGCCTTATTGGCATTCGGGTCTTTTACTTGGGTTAAATTATTGTTGTTGTCGTAACTGAATGTCGTGACCGCTTTGTTTGCCGCATCGAGCGGATTTTCCGCGATCTGGACGACATTGCCGTTCGGATTGTAAGTGTAGTCCACCCGCCGGCCTTCCCCGTCGGTGACTGCCGTGACGATATACGTGAATGTGGTGGTGTTTCCGTTCGTATCCGCGATGGAACTAATCTTTCCGCTTGTACTGAAATTGATTTTGGTCTGGTCGGCTTGCGTGATTGTATACGTTCCATCGGTGTTCTTGACAAATGTCAAATAAACGCCGCCGGCAGCGTAATACCCCCCGCCCATCTTCTCGCCGAATATGTGGCGCGTATTATCTCCGTCAATTAAGGTAATCGGGCCCGTCCCCGCATCGACCAGGGACGCGACGAACATTAACCAATTACCGCGATTTATTATGACGCAGTAACAGATCATCCCCGTCCAATTAAAAAAGAGGCAAGCTTAAAGAGCATGCCTCCAATCATAATTATTTAATAAATATAAAGATCAAAATCTATTTCTGCCTTTATTCCATTGGCAAACTCTATAATTTCGTTATCTAAATAAATTGCTGGTGTTTGATTTTGCTCAATTCCGATAACAATAAAGAACTTATAATCTAAATTGTATTGACTCTTTAATTGATTAAAATCATTTGTTTTATCTTTAATCACACGCAGTATCTTTTTGAATTGCTCTTTGACATCTAATGTTTCTTCATAACCTGTACTCAAAAACCAACATGTCTCTTTCTTTTCTATACCACGAATTATTTCGCCCTTCAAATAAAATCCTGTTGGATTAACTAATATTGTATCTGTAATAATATTTGGATCAAACGTATTACCAATTATACTAAATTCAACTGATACCTTAGAATGCATAATCTTATCCATCTTATTATTCACCCCTAATCTAGGAATTCCCCAGTAGGAATTCCTTCTCCTTTTCCGCCTTTCTTAAAAATATAAATTTGTTTTGTAGTCTGATCTGCATATAGATCATATTCCGCTATCGGTGCTTTCTTTCCTAGAATATCCTTTTTTAACTGATGTGCATCGATACCTTGTCTCTTTAAATATTTGTCATCAATCTTTTTTATACTACTTCCAAATAATTGAAAGTCTAGTTTGACTCTTTTTTGTGTCTTGGCAAAATCTAAATATTTAAATACCTTACCAACCTTTATAAAACTTCCGGCAACCGCCCATCCAACAGCGAGTGCTAATTGGTAGCCTTTTTTGCCCTCTGCTTTCGCTTTTTTGTATGCCATGTAACCATCATAAGTCGCCATTGCGGCATTAAATATTAACCAAACCCAAGTACCATCATGGTCAACGTATCGGACCGGATTTCCATTAGCGTAAGCATACTTATTAAGCGATTTTGGATCATCTTCGAATCCTTGGAAACTATCCGGGGTAATAAACCGCCCGATGCTCGGATCGTAATATCTAGAGGATAGATAATACAATCCGGTATTCGCATCATATCGATAACCTGCGTAGCGGTAAGGGTTTACTGCAGCTAATGTCCCGCTCTCAGCGATGATGTTCCCCCACGCATCGTACTGGTACTCGGCAACTACATTACCATTAGAATCAGTCAAGGCGGTAACATCACCATGACCGTTAACATGGTAGTAATATGTGGCCCCGCCTCTTGTCATGCTTACTGGCGACCCCTGCTCGGACCAAGTATACTCTGCAACAATATTGTTATTCGTATCTGTTTCAAATACAACCTTGTCCCCATTGTAATGGAAATAGACCGTACCGCTGGCAGTGGTCATACTTGTCCGTTTGCCTTCATGGTTATAAGTGAACGTGGCCAGACTTGCTCCGGACGAACTCTTCACTTCGACCAGGCGATTTTCCACATCGTAGATGAATGTTTTCGTTCCATTGCTTGTCAAATTCCCGTTCGCATCATACGTATACGCTTGGCCGTTTACTGCCGTTAGCTGGTTGCCTGTGTCATACGTATAATTCGTTGTCGTGGTATTGGTGCCTTTGGTTACCGCCTTGGATGTCCGGTTTCCTGCCTTATCATAAGTGTAGGAAATGGTCGTTCCATCCGTCAACGTTTCCTGCGTCAGCTGATTCAAGCTGTCATACTGATACGAAATTGTACCAACATTTGTAATAACGCTCGTAACGTTGCTGTTAGCATCGTACGTGTAAGTGTACGAATCCAACAGGGCACCCGCCTTATTGTAATTCTTAACAGACTTCAAGCGGTTCGCGTCATCATATTCGAACGCGGTATACGTACCGTTCGAATACGATACGGAAATGACGTTGCCCCGCTCATCATAAACGAACTTCGCTTGATTTACGCCGTTTCGGGATAGCGCCACCAACTGATCGAGCGGATTGTAAGTAAATCCGGTAGAAACCGTAGCCGTTCCGGCAGTTGCAGTCAACGACGTCAAGTTGCTGTTCGAATCGTAGGCGTAATCCATCTTGTTGGATGCGCCTTTAGCCATTTGGGTGACGCGATTGTTCTTGTCATAAGTGTACGTCGTCGATTTGCCTGCGGAATCGGTCGCAGATGTCATATTCCCGTTCGCATCGTAAGCAAAATCCCATTTCTTGATTCCATTATGGGATATGCTATTCATGCGGTTCAACGCGTTGTATGCGTAAGAAACCGTGTCGCCTTTCGGGAAAATGATTTTTGTATTATTTCCATTTTTATCATACCCGAACTGAATCTTTTGATTCAACGGATTGGTGATGCTGGAAACTTGGTTAAATTCGTTGTAACCGTACGTTGTCACATTGTTTTTAGCATCGGTAACGGTTGTCCGGTTGCCCGCACCGTCATAGCCATAAGCAGTAACCCCAAGGTTCGCATCGGTTACTTTGGTCAGCAGATTGCGGGCATCGTACGCGAACGATGTTGTCAGCCCTTTTCCGTCAGTGATGCTTGTTTTATTTCCAACAGCATCATAGCCGAATTTCATGTTATTGCCAACTGGATTGTCTACTTCAGTCAGATAATTCCCGCCTGCATCATAGGTGTTGAAGGTATGAGACGCCCCAACTTCCAATCGCATCGCATCAAACCAGGCGGTTCCCAATTGATCGTAATAGAGATAAAACACATCCACCGAATTGAATGCTTTGGCCGGTTTTACTTGCGCCGCCACATGCTGCCAGTCTGCTGCCGTTTTACTGAAATGATTCGCAAACGTTCCTACCGTTCCATCCGTATAATTGAGCTGGACTTGCAGATTATAGTAGCCGCCGTTGACATCCGCGCCAACCTGCTTCGACCAACCGGATAAAGTGAGCGGCGTGGTGGCATCGCCGGAAAGGTTGATGCGTTGCTTGATAAATTTGTTTTTGGTCTTCTCGCCGGTCAGCTTGAAGGAGTAAGTTCCGCGATAGACGTTATCTTCGCCTGTGGCGTTTTGGTAAATTGCGTCATTTGCGGACAGGTTGCCGCTGTTGGCCCAGCCCGATGGAACCTTATCGGCAGCGCCGGAATTCCGTTCAAAGCTGGAGTTCTCCACATGGTTGTAAGCGCTGAGCACCGTACCTTTTTCCAGCTGAATACCGTCAAAGTAAACCGTTCCCGATCCGGCGTTGAGCCCCACAGAAACTTTCACTTGCGTTGTTCCAGCCGGCGCGCTGTCAATAACGGCCTGAATGCGCGTCCAATCATGGGTTCCTTTTAATTGATAAGCAGCCTTTTCACCCAGATATCCGCCTGTGGCATTAAAAAATGCCAATTTCACGACGGCCGTATTGGTAATCCCGGATGTTTTGACGTATCCACTTACCACATATTTGTCTGTTGCAGAATATGGAAACAGATCCGAACTTACCAGGGCCCATCCTGTCGGGTTGGAAATGCCCACCGCTTTGTTGCCGAATTTCGAAGTTGTGGACCATGCGTAGGCAGCCGTTGTTCCTGTTTGGATCTCCTGCTTCCAATTGTCCGGCCAGTTGTCGGCAGGATTATTGTCCAGTTCAAAACTGGAGTTGGCTACGAGGTTGTCCGCCGCGGACATCGGATGCGTGAAATGTTGCAGGTTTCCGTTGGCAGCATACCGCTGAGCGGACGTTTGAACATTCGCGTCGGTCGATTCCGTTTGATTGTTTTGCGTGTCATAATCAAACAAGCCGACGTTGCTGTTAAAGTCCTGCCATGTAATCAGATTGTTCCGGCTGTCGTAGGTCTGCGAACTTTTTTGGCCTGCGGGAAGCTGTACACCCGTGATATTGCCGTTGGCATCATAGGTGTAAACGTAAGCTTCCGTTCCGTTCGTCTTATTGGCATTCGGGTCTTTTACTTGGGTTAAGTTATTGTTGTTGTCGTAACTGAATGTCGTGACCGCTTTGTTTACCGCATCGAGCGGGTTTTCCGCGATCTGGACGACATTGCCGTTCGGATTGTAAGTGTAGTCCACCCGCCGGCCTTCCCCGTCGGTGACTGCCGTCACGCGATTCACCGTATCGTATGAATAACTCGTTGCGCTTGTTGCCGCCACCCCATTGATGGTGATCGGACGGCTGATGCCGCTTACCCGATTCGACGCATCATAACCGATCGTGGTTTTGATGTTGCGCGCATCGGTGATGCCCGTCAGTTTATGGGCCGTATCGTAAGCAAACGTGGCGCTGTTTGCCGCAGCATCCGTGACCTTGGTCAGATTTCCGGACGCATCGTACGTATAAGAGACGGTCCGGTTTGCCGGGTCGGTAATGCCGGAGACATACCCGTTCGTTCCATACGCAATCGTGGCGGTTCGTCCCGATGCGTCTTTGATCGAGGTTAACTTCCCGGAAACATCATACGTGAATGTTGTGGTGTTTCCGTTCGTATCCGCGATGGAACTAATCTTTCCGCTTGTATTGAAATTGATTTTGGTCTGGTCGGCTTGCGTGATTGTATACGTTCCATCGGTGTTCTTGACCAATGTCAAATAAACGCCGCCGGCTGCGATATATCCCCCGCCAATCTTCTCGCCGAATATGTGGCGCGTATTATCTCCGTCAATTAAGGTAATCGGGCCTATTCCCGCAACGACCAGTCTCGTTTCGATGTTACTGAACCATCCGTAACCGAACATGCCGGCAACCGAAGATTTGCGGCTGTTGTACGCGCGAGTGATGCTTACCGGAACGCCGCGTCCCGGAATGGAAAGATCGGTTCCTTGAAGAACCAGGTTGCCGTTGGCCGGGTTAACCCCATCCTCGGTATAGCCCCAGAAACTCTCCAAACCGATCGGATCGACCGTATAGTGAATGGTGAGCCGCGGCGTGTTGGTATTGCTGTTTACCGTATTGAACGCGCGGTACGGCGAAGTCGCTTCGTTTTGCTGCTTCAGCATGAATCCATAGTTCAGCTGAACACCGTTGTACCAATCCTTCGCCAGCTGCGTAATATCCCATTGCCAATACGCGTTGGATGCATTATTGGTTGTCGTTGATTCCGGAGCCGCTCCGACGGCAGGCTGCGTATTCCATGTGACCGAACTTGTCCAACTGCCGGTCGAGCGGAACAGATCGATAGACACGTTGGTGGCGTCTGCTTTGGTTTGGTACGCATTAACATTGGCGCTTGTGATTTTACTGTCGCTAGGCAAGGCCGGCAGATAGAATTTAACCAGTGATCGAGTTGTTCCAAAATAACTGTCATAACCCGTGTACATGGAATTACCGCTGGAATAGATGGAAGTCGGAAATGCACTGGATACAAAATTATCCCGTTGAACATTCCAACTGTCGATCGTAGGGTCGATCGTTACGGGATATTTTGTTGCGGGATCTTGCAGGAAAGCCTGATCCGCAACTACGTCAATATAAGTTTTTCCGTTCTCTTCACGAAGTTTCAAGGCGACCTTATCGGAATAAGCTCCGTTTGCATCGGTCATGTATGGTTCTTCAAAGTACCAGATTTTGTTTCCCTTATGATCAGTGATGAAAATGATGCCGTCTTCAATTACCGTTTTTACATCCTTCAACTTTAGTTCAAAGGAAAATTTGTTTTGATCAGCATAAGATTTGAGAATGATGTCTTCCTTTACGGCGCTGCCTTTGACACTATAGCGCACATCCGCGTTCGGAAATAAATCGTTATACGTGATCTCGTTGTCTTTGGTTTTACCAGCCGGTTTTTTCTCAGTAACTGGCTTCAAAGACACGCTTTTTCCGTTCTTTTCAACGGAAACAAGCTCATCCGTGCCGCCTGATTCCGCAAACTCCGCTTTGAAGTCGTTTGCTGTATTTTCAAACTTGCCGGTTTTTTTAGAGCTTGCTTTCAGTTTGTTGTCAATCTTCTTCCATTTTTTATCCGTAGAATCTTGATAGAATTGTTGTTCCAGATAGATTTCTTCCGTAAAGCTTTAGTCAGGATTGAGAAACCGAGTGGAATATTTCGTCCGTTTGCTCGTCAACTCAAGCTTCGTCTTCGGAAGTTTGTTCGGAATTTCCCCGATATCTGCGACGAGGTTTTTCTTCTGCGGTACACGCTGGGATTCACCCGGTGCAGCAGCCGCAATAGAAGCACCGACATCTTCGTTTTTTTGAATATAAATAGGCCACGGTCCTAACAATAGACCGTGACCTTTAATTGGATATCATGATTCATAGCTCCGCGGCCCATCCCGCCGGAGAGGTCGAGAAACTGCGTGTATCGCATAAAGGCTTACCAACCACGTTACACAAACTTCTTTACAAGATACTGACCAATCTTCGCAATATTTTTCATTGTAGAAGTCACTCCCCATCGATAATTTGATATAAGACCGGATGGTATTATGAACTGCTCAATTGATTTCTCCCGCTTCTTCTGAGCGTACCGTAGTAAGAATGTCATGCGCAGCAACTCTGCTCTGTCCTCCTCCGATGTACCGGGCTTTACGATCGCATGAACCGTTAGATTATTGCACGATTACCATATCGGTTTAGCAAACTTGGTAGCAACCGCCGGCTCGGAAGAATCGCAGTAGTAGCAGACATTTTCCTTACACATTGGATTCATACTCCTTCTCGTGCATCCTGACGGCATGGACGACGGCCGCGATGATCCTTTCGTCATCCATATCCTCGACATCCACATCGAAGACGATATCATGCAGGACATCCCGGACGAAGATCAGCGTTGTCGAGGTAATCTCCTCAATGCTGTTCCAGTCGATCTGAGTGCAATCGTCATCGATGGTGAGTTCTTGCGTCGCAACAATCTGAGCGGTGAGCTCATACCGGTTCCAATCGATACCTCCATCTGCAGGGCCGCCGGCGTCTTCAGAAGAAGCAGCTTGTTCATCCGCAGCCGGTGTGTAGATGGAGAAACCGAGCAGCTCTTCGCCGCGGCTGCTGATAAGCCCGCCTTCATCCGTAAGCGTCCATTTTCCTTCTCCCGCTTCGCCGTTCAATCGTACAGAGAAGACGATTGAACCATCCTCTTCCGGGTCGAATTTGTTTTTGCTCCAGATGCTCCTTATATCGCGGATCGCCAGATCATCCGTAGGATGGAGGCTAACGTTTAAATCAGCTCCAAAAGAGAAAAGATGAACAAATACCGGAAGCTCGCCGGACAAGAAAGCAATCGCCCGAACAATTTCGTCCTTTTCCTCGTCCTCGCCGCTGCCAGAGTCTGAGTCTTCCGGCTTTTCAGCCGCCTGGATCCGAATCTTCACGCGAAGGACGTTTTTTTCGACTTCTTCCGGATCTCCCCAAGAGACATTCGGATCGTCAGCATCACCAGGAAAACCAAACATCGATTCGGAAGGCGACTGTCCATCTGCCTCCATCCACTCTATCAGTGTCGGCCATGTTGCGCGAGCAACCTCCAAGGCGCATTCCATACAGTCCTTAGTGGTTGGTTCGAAGCGGGCCTTCTCGATTGTCGGCCGTACCGAATCGATTAACGCCATGGAATCAGGATCGAGACCTTCAGGATCTTTCATGCCGAGGGAACGGGTCATATAGAGTAGGCGAAAGTCCATCACACGGTTCTTTGGAGTCATCGGCGCGCACTTCCAGTTGTAATTCTTAAACTGGATGAACTCGTCAACTTCCGGATGATCGATAATGGTGAAGTTCTCCATGCGCCCGTCCAGGATGACATTACCAAAGAACTGAGTCCATTCCCGCGGATACTTTTAAAGCTTAATCTTAACGTTCGCAGCCGGCACTGTATTGTCAACTGTGCTGTACGGCGTTCGCTTCAAATAGCGGCCCGTACCCGCGGCTCCCACGAATTGCCGGTCGCGTATCACGAACTCGCCCCGCGACAATACGCTAATTGGAACGCCCGTTACGTTCATCCCCTCAAATGGGTTATAATCCACGTTCATATGATGCGTCTCCTCCGATAGAACACGCTCCGCTTCCGGATCAAAGATGACGATATCAGCATCGCTGCCTATCGCAATTGTGCCCTTCCTCGGGAATAAGCCGAACAGCCTCGCATTTCGCGTCGCGGTCAGATCGACAAACTGATTGAGCGTAATACGCCCCTTCTTCACTCCCTCCGAAAAGAGCAATGACAAACGATCCTCGATGACCGGGCCTCCATTCGGGATTTTACTGAAGTCGCCAAGGCCGAGATCCTTCTGTCCGTCAAAATTAAACGAGCAATGATCGGAGCCGATCGTTTGCAATTGACCGCTTTTCAGCGCATTCCACAGCACATCCTGATGATAGGCTTCGCGAAGCGGCGGCGACCAGACGTACTTTGCTCCCTCGAAATCCGGCTTTTCCAAATAAGACTGATCCAGCACCAAATACTGCGGACAGGTCTCTCCCCAGACATCTGCGCCAAGACTGCGGGCCTCGGAAATCTGCTGCACCGCCTCGGCGCACGTGACATGAACGACATATAGCCGCGCTCCCGCAAGCGCTGCAAGCTTAGCCGCACGTCCCGTTGCCTCTCCCTCGATCACGGAAGGCCTTGTCAGCGCATGATAGATCGGCTCAGTGTTCCCTTCCTTCAGCGCTTTATCAATTAAAAACTCGATTACATCGCCGTTCTCGGCATGCACCATCACCATGGCTCCAAGCTCCTTGGCGGCCAGCATCGTTCGGAACAAAGTGCCGTCATCGGCCTGAAACACATTTTTGTAAGCCATGAATACCTTTAAAGACGTAATCCCCTCATCCTTTACAATTACCGGAAGCTCCGCCAGCACATCGTCATTGATCTCCCCAATCATCAGATGGAAACCATAGTCGATCACCGCTTTCCCGCTCGCCTTGGCATGCCAATCGGCAATCGATTCGCTAAGCGGCTTCCCTTTGCTCGTTAAACAGAAATCGACGATTGTCGTCGTGCCGCCGAATGCCGCTGCCAGAGTGCCCGAAGCGAAATCATCCGCCGTCACCGTGCCTCCGAACGGCATATCGAGATGCGTGTGCGGATCGATCCCCCCCGGAAAAATAAGCTTTCCGGAAGCGTCGATTACCTCATCCGCTTCGGCCTCCAAGCCGAAGCCGATTTTGGCGATCTTTCCTTCCATTATAAGCACATCCGCCGCATACGTATCCGCCGCCGTTACAATCATTCCGTTCTTGATCAATTTGGCCGCCATGCTAAACCGCCTCCTTCTTGCCGGAATCCTCTGAATCGTTGCCCGAACCGGTCGCACCGATCGCAGCCTGCCGCTGATTCCAGCTGAGCGGCAGCTCCCCCGTCGGAATTTCAATCATCGAAATCGCCCCCTCCACCGGACACACAATCGAGCACAAATTGCAGCCTACGCAATCCTCCTCGCGGACTTTTAGGTAGCCATTACCGTTAACGTCCGTATGCCGCTCAATGCACTGATGCGATGTGTCCTCGCAAGCAATATGACATTTGTTGCAAACGATACAGTTGTCCTGCTCTATTCGTGCGACTACCGCGTAATTAAGATCAAGATCGCCCCAATCCGAATAGCGTTCAACCGACCTGCCAATTAGCTCATTCACCGAATGAAGATCTTTTCCATCCAAATAATTGTTCAGTCCGTCGATCATATCCTCGACAATGCTGAAGCCGTGATGCATGGCCGCCGTGCATACCTGCACCCCCGTAGAGCCCATCAGCAAAAACTCGACCGCATCCCGCCAGCTCGATATCCCGCCAATGCCGGAGATCGGAACGCCCACCTCAGGGCTTCGAGCGCATTCGGCCACCATATTGAGCGCGATCGGCTTCACGGCCGGGCCGCAGTATCCGCCATGCGCCCCCTTGCCTCCGACATGCGGAATCGTATTCCAGGTATCGATATCTACGCCAGCCAGCGAGTTTATCGTATTTATGAGCGATATCGCATCCGCTCCGCCTCTGACCGCGGCTTTGGCGGTTGTCGTAATATCCGTTATGTTGGGTGTAAGCTTCACGATGACGGGTGTTTTTGCAGCCTCCTTCACCCACATGGTCTGCATCTCAACAAGATCCGGCTGCTGCCCTGAAGCCGCGCCCATGCCCCGCTCCGCCATGCCGTGCGGACAGCCAAAGTTCAGCTCCAAGCCGTCAACTCCGATGGCCTCCACCTTTTTTACAATTTCATGCCACTTCTCCCGCTTCGGCTCGACCATGAGTGAAACGACCAAGGCATGATTCGGAAATCTTTTTTTCGTTTCATAGATTTCCTTCAGGTTCACCTCCAGCGGCCGGTCGGTAATTAACTCGATATTATTGAAGCCAGCTACACGCTGGCCGTTAAAATGAACCGCTGCGAATCGGGAGGATGTATTGATGATCGGATCGCCAAGCGTCTTCCATACGGCACCGCCCCAGCCCGCTTCGAAGGCTCTCTGTACCTGATAGCCTGTGTTGGTAGGCGGAGCCGATGCCAGCCAAAACGGGTTAGGCGAACATATGCCTGCCAAATTAATACGTAAATCAGCCATAGCGTTCCCTCCCTGCACTTAGCGTATTGTAGATCGAATATGCGGTAAGCTTGCCCTGCTGTGCGGCCGACACCACCATAGCCTCGCCTTGGCCTTCTCCGAAAATGACATCTCCCGCAGCATATATGTGCGGGTTCGATGTTTGATAAGTGTCCGGATCCACAGTGACAATGCCACGCTTATGTTCGATGCCAAGCTGCTCGATCAAAGACAAATGACGCGTTTGGCCTATCGCCTTAATTACAGCCTCCACCGCAAGTGTAAAGTTTGAGCCCTTCACTGGTACCGGGAGCTTCCTTCCCCCGTCCTCCGAAGCTTCCAGCCGCATTTTGATGCATTCAAGCCCTTTCACCCTGCCGTTTTCGTCCCCGATGATACGAACAGGCGCCGTCAACCACTCAAACTCTACGCCATCCTGTTTGGCAAACTCAAATTCAAAGTCATAAGCGGTCATTTCCTCATTAGTTCGTCGATACACCATTTTCACATTCGAGGCGCCAAGCCTCACCGAGCACGTTGCCGCATCTACCGCCGTATTTCCCGCTCCAATTACCGCTGTTCTTTTGCCGACCAGATCGGTCTTAATTTCCGTTTTGGTCACTTCCACAAAATCAATCGCATCGTAGACCCCTTCCAACTGCTCCCCATCAATGCCTAGCATCGGCACCTTCGACATGCCGATCGCCAGTACAACCGCATCATACTGCTCCAGCAGCTCCGCCGTGCTAATATCCGTACCGACCCTCACGCCCGTCCGAATATCGACGCCAAGCTTTCTTACCTGCTCTACCTCCCATAACGAGATGCTTTGCGGCAAGCGGAAGGAAACAATCCCGTACGTATCGAGACCGCCAGCCTGCTCCCTCGCCTCGAATATCGTGACGGCAAACCCGAACCGGGCCAGCTCACGCGCCGCAGACAGCCCCGCCGGCCCTCCCCCGATCACGGCAACCGCCATACCGTTGCTGTGACCAGCCGTAAACAGCATCTGCTCGTTTTTGATCGCCCAGTCCGTTGCGTAACGCTGCAAATCGCCGATCATAATCGGCTTGGACGAATGATTCAGCACACATGCACCTTCGCAAAGCTCCTCTGTCGGGCACACCCTCGCACAGGTAGCGCCTACCGGGTTGGCATCCATAATCGCACGAGCTGAGCCCAGCATATTTCCCGAGGCGATTTTTTTTATAAAGGACGGAATATTAATGCCTGTCGGACATGCCTTTATACAGGGCGCATCATAGCAATAGAGACAACGATTCGATTCCTCAATCGCTTCCATCGGCCGCATTCCCGCCTTCACCTCGGCAAAATTCCGCCTTAGCGACTCGGAAGGAATGAATGTCGCATTCACATTCAAGCTCTTACCCATGCGCATCCCCCCTTTTGCATTCACTTATTTTTTTCGCCGCCCGGTAAAGCAGCTCCGCCCCTAGCTCGATATCCTCCGGCGCCGCATATTCCTTCGGATTATGACTGATTCCTTCCTTGCAGCGCACAAATATCATCCCGTAGTCGCATACATACGACATCGTTAACGAATCGTGAAAGGGACCGCTCATGAGCTCCGGAGGCGCCAGATTCATCTCTGCCGCTTCCTGCGACAGCAGTCCTTTGATCCAGTCCGCACAAAAACGCGGCTCGCTCCTCGTATCCTCGCGGATCGTATACGTCAGACCATGCTCCCGGCAAGCTTCCTCAATGAGCGTACGAAGCCGCTCCTCGAGCCGGTCTCTTCGGACCAGCTCAATATCCCGGAAGTCAACCGTAAAGCTGACCCTTTCGGGAATGATGTTCCTTGAATCGGGAAATACCGAGAGCGAGCCGACCGTACCAACCGTCGGAGCATCGGAGATTTCCTTCGCAAGCTCATTCAAGCCCACAATCACCTTGGCACAGCCGACCAGCGCATCTTGGCGCATCGGCATCGGTACAGAGCCCGCATGGCCGGCGAAGCCTGTCATCTCAACCGTCCACCATACCGGACCGGATATGCCGCTGACGATTCCAATGGGCTGGCCCATCGCTTCAAGTACCGGGCCCTGCTCGATATGCAGCTCCAGAAAGGTTGCAATTCTGCCTTCCTCAAAGACATACGATTCAATTTCCGCAGGATCGCAGCCGAACTCCAGCAGCGCTTCCCGCCGGGTCATGCCATGCTTATCGGTTCGCTCAAGCTCACCGTCCTCAAGCTTTCCGGTCATTCCCCTAACACCGAACAGTCCCTTATTAAATCTGCAGCCCTCTTCATCGCAGAAAGCGACAACCTCTATGTTCATTTCCGGCTGGATGCCGGATTCAACCAGCGTTTGTACAGCTTCAATAGCACCTAACACGCCAATGACTCCGTCGTACCTGCCGCCATAGGGCTGCGAATCGACATGAGAGCCTAACATTAGTACCGGAGCAGCAGCATTGCGCCCCTCTAGCACACCGATTAAATTTCCGAACGGATCGATCCGGGTCTTCATCACCGCTTTTTCCATCCAGCTCCTTACAAGCTCTACGCCTTCGCGGTCTTCCTTCGTCAGGGCTAAACGACATACGCCGGTATCGCCGATTTTTCCAATTTGCGCAAGCTCCCCGATTCGGGCGTGCAGCCTTTCGGCGTTAATGCTTAATGAAGGTTTGAGCTTCATTCCTTCAACCTCCCCCATTAGCCTCAAACACTTGGAGCAGCGTATCCGCAATAAAAGCGATATCCTCATCCGTTGCGGATAACGGAGGGCTGAGCGTCAAAATATTCATAAACCCCGGTACCGTATCGCCGTTTTTACCGATCAACAGCCCCTTTTGCTTGCAGCCCCCGATGATGGCAGACACAACGGCAGCATTCGCTGGCTCCTTCGTAGTCTTATCTGTCACCAGTTCGATACCGATCGCAGAACCGAAAATTCGAATTTCTCCAACCTGCGGATGCCCGTTAAGCGTATCGATCCGTTTAAGCAGCTCGTTTCCAATGTAAGCAGAACGGCTGACTAATTGCTCGCGTTCTAAAATTTCAATGTTTTTGAGCGCCACTGCGCAGGAGACAGGATTGCCGCCAAACGTATTCACATGTCGAAAGTGACTGTCTGCTCCGCTCGCTTTGAAGCTTTCGTACATGACAGCGGACACGGCCGTTGCAGATAAAGGAGAATATGCACTCGTAAGGCCTTTGGCCATCGTCACGATATCAGGCCTTACCCCGAAGTTGTGATGTCCGAACTTCTCTCCCGAGCGGCCGAAGCCGCAAATCACCTCATCCACAATGAGCAATACGTCATGCCTGTCGCAAATTTCTCTCAGCCTCATTAAATACTCATCAGGAGGCACGATCATGCCGCCGCCTGTAATAACCGGCTCGACGATTATGCCTGCGACAGATTCTGCTCCTTCCCATCTGATGGCATCCTCATAAGCCTGTGCGCATTGCACCTCACATTCCCCCTTAGTCATACCAAAAGGACAACGATAACAATACGGAGGAGGAACATGCGTGAATCCGACGCCAAGCGGCTCATATTTCAGCTTGCGCTGCGCCTGGCCGGTTGCCCCAAGCGCCCCCATTGAATTGCCATGATAAGCCCGGTGCCGTGAAATAAACTTATGCTTGCTCGGCTTTCCGCGTTGATGATGATATTGACGGGCGATCTTGAAGGCGACTTCATTGGCATCCGACCCCGAATTGGAGAAAAAAATCCGGTACTCGCCCTCCAGCCATTCATTCAGCTTGGCAGCAAGCTCAATGGCAGGCACATGGGACTGGATAAGGGTGGAATAAGCGATTTTCTTCATCTGCTCGGCAGCCGCTTCAGCGATTTCCGCCCGTCCATGCCCTACATTGACGCACCATAGTCCGGACATGCCATCCAAATACCGATTTCCGTCCGCATCGGTAATCCAGCTCCCCTCTCCCGAGACGATCACCATCGGGTTATCGTTATGGGGGGTTATATGATGCCATAAATATTTGCGGTCCTTCTTCAGCAGCGCTTCCTTCTCTGCCTGATCCATTGCTGCTTCATTTACGTCCATATGCCGCATTCCCTCCCTAACGGCTGCCGCTTTTATAGTTGAACGGATCGCGTGTCTGACATGCCGCAATCCTACTACAAGCTTATGCAACTACTTCGACGCATCTTCCTAAATCGTTTTGTCGATGGCCGCCGCCAAAGCCGCCCATACAACTTATTCGCTAGATTGCTAGGATTGGGCAGTTTTTCGTTCACATAACCGCTCTGCTCTTGAATATATTGAATAACAAGAAGGAAATAAGCGAGGTGAGGGAATTGGATTCAGAAAAGCTGTTTGTTGTATCCCGTGAGGATTGGTCGCTTCACCGCAAAGGTTATGAGGATCAAGCCAGACACCAGGAAAAGGTACACGAGGCAATTAGGCAAAACCTTCCCGATCTGGTTTCCGACGAAAGCATCGTCTTATCTGATGGCCGTCGTACGATCAAAGTCCCGATCAAAAGTCTCGACGAATCTCATTTTATTTATAATTACAACAAGAAGCAGCACGTCGGACAAGGCGACGGAGACTCACAGGTAGGCGATGTATTAGGTGTCGATCCACAAGCAGCAAAGGGGCCGGGCAAGGGGCAGGATGCGGGCGATCAGCCTGGAGAGGATGTCGTAGATACCGAAATCAATATCGACCAGCTCGAGGATATGCTGTTCGAGGAGCTGGAGCTGCCGAACTTAGAACAAAAGCAAAAGGATCAAATGCAGACGACCGAAATCGTATTTCACGAAATCCGTAAAAAAGGCATTATGTCCAACATCGACAAGAAGCGTACATTAATCGAAAATCTGCGACGAAACGCGAATGCCGGCAAATCCGGCATCGGAGGCATCTCTCCTGACGATCTCCGTTATAAAACGTGGAACGAAATCATCAGGCCGCAATCCAATGCTGTCATTCTTGCGCTCATGGACACCTCTGGCAGTATGGGATCGTTCGAGAAATATTGCGCACGCAGCTTCTTCTTCTGGATGACCCGATTTCTACGCCGTAAATACGAGCATGTCGAGATCGTGTTTATCGCCCATCATACCGAAGCCAAGGAAGTAACCGAGGAGGAATTTTTCAACCGTGGGGAAAGCGGCGGCACCATCTGCTCCTCCGCATACCAGAAGGCTATAGAGGTTATTGATAGCCGCTATCCGACAGCTAATTGGAACATCTACCCGTTCCACTTCTCCGACGGTGACAACCTTACTTCAGATAACGAGCGCTGTGTAAAGCTTATCGGACAATTAATGGAACGATGCAATATGTTCGGCTACGGAGAGGTCAATCAATATAACCGAAGCAGCACTCTGATGTCGGCCTATAAGCACATCAACCACAAGAAGTTCATGTATTCGGTAATCAAGGAGAAGGGCGAGGTTTATAAAGCACTTAAGACCTTCTTTTCGAAAAAAGTGACCGGCGCATAATAAAAAATCCCGCTGCGCAAGCATGACTCGCACAGCGGGATTTTTTATGGGAATTAATTTTTGATCAGGAATAATCGTTATCCACTCACCCTAAGCTCATCCAAGCTTTTGAACTCATAGCCTTGTCGACGAGCTTCATCGATAATGCTGCCGAGAGCCTCGGTATTGTCCTTTGAAACCGAATGCAGCAAAATTATCGCACCAGGATGGAGCTGCTTCATGACTTGATTATACGCAAACTGCGAGCCTTTCTGAGCATTAACGTCCCAATCCTTGTAGGCGACCGACCAAAATACATTCGTGTATCCGAATTGCTTACTTGCTGCCAACACGCGTTCGTTAAAGATGCCTCTGGGAGGCCGTAAATATTGCATTTCCTTCTGCCCCGTCAGCAGCAGCACTTGATCCTTTACTTTATCAAGCTCCGTTTTGATTTGTCCCTCTGACAACTGGGACATATCCGGATGACTCCAGGAATGATTCCCGACAATATGACCTTCCAATGCCATTCTTTTTATTAGCTCCGGCTGATCCTTTACATAATGACCGGTTACAAAAAAAGCTGCAGGCGCTCTTTTATCCTTCAGGACATCGAGAATTTTAATCGTAAAACCATTCTCATACCCGTTATCGAACGTTAAAAAAAGCTCTCTTTTGCTTGTATCACCCAAAAATAAAGCACCATGCTTCGTCACGATCCCCTTAAAGCCTTCCTTATCTATTGAAGGCAACTGGCCGTTCACGCTCTTCTTAAAACCGAAGTGATACGCCCCAGGCTGCTGGGCAAAAACGTCCGCAGGACTTACTATTACTCCTGTCAACAGTGAAAGAAAGGCAATTATCCAAATTATGCGCTTCAACAAAGAATTGCTCCTTTACTCATTTATTTTTATCCACGATATATTTCCCCAATATAATCAAATGTACTCGCACAAGCGTTAACGGCTGACGCCGTCTTTGCAAAAAAAACCGCTCACTATACACGTCCAAAGGACCGTAAAGCAAGCGGCTTATACAATATTATCTTTTTGGAGTTAAATGGTCGGGACGACACGATTTGAACATGCGACCCCCTGGTCCCAAACCAGGTGCTCTACCAAGCTGAGCTACGTCCCGGGAAAATCTGGTGCCGTCGAGAGGACTTGAACCCCCAACCTACTGATTACAAGTCAGTTGCTCTACCAGTTGAGCTACAACGGCATATTAATTACATTCACCATGAAGGTGTTTTGGTTGCGGGGGCAGGATTTGAACCTGCGGCCTTCGGGTTATGAGGTTAGGCGTGCTACCGGTCTGCTCCACTCCGCGTCGTTAAAAACAATGATATTCCAAAGGATTCGAACAGCCATTTACATACCAAACTGAGCTG
>NZ_JAKGAP010000085.1 GCF_021532375.1 Paenibacillus alkaliterrae | reverse complement strand
TCCCTTACGACCTAGCTTTCCGTTCTGAACTTAGGTGCTCCCTCTAGGCCTGTGAGTTTGATGCCGCCATAGTCCGGCATAGCGTATTTCAGAGGAACAATTTTTACTTTACGCCGCTCACCCCATCGTTTGATGGTCCATAGGTTTCCATATGTTCTAACTTTAGACCCGTACATTCGGTTGTTCGTCAGTTCCTTTATTATGGAACGATTCTCACCATATCCAGTTTCTCAGCCGCGCGGCATATCCGTTGGCATACCTTATTCGAATGGCTCTAGCCTCCGTTCTGCCGACTCCACCTGTACTTCATACCCCATGACCTGTCAGCCATGACGCACGCAGGAGTATTGGCGGGATGGTTTCAGGAAACATGGTTCCGTCATTCCCATCCTCGGTTGTAAAGTTAAGATTAATGTTTTAATCTCCTGCATTTCACGCTGTTAGGCGCTTATAGCAGAACTTGTCGTACAACTCCGTTAGTTTAAACAGTATGGTTTTACTTACAAGCTCTTACAAATTCCAAAAACAATTTATTGTTATTAGCGTCAAACTTGTAATTGAACTCTGGATGCCACTGCACCGCTAAGATAAATTTTTTATCTGGCATGACAACTGCTTCTATTAAACCATCTTCAGCCTTTGCCGCAGTCACTAACTGTTCGGATATTTTCTTAATACCCTGGTGATGATAACTATTTACTCTTAGAGAATCCGTTTGAAAAATTCGATAAAGCAGGGTGTCTTTTACTATGTATACATTGTGAACGGGTTCAGTGTAAGGTGGTTTTTGTTTATGATCAATTTTAACGGTTACGCTTAGTTGAGTTGGAATATCCTGATATAAAGTTCCGCCTAGCAAGGCGTTAAATAATTGCAGGCCGCGACAAATCCCTAACGCTGGCTTATCCAATTCTGTTACTTGTTTAAATAGAATCGACTCCATAATATCGCGTTCATCGCACATTTCCCCGCAACCATCTTCTACTTCTTCACCATATAACTCTGGGTTAATATCATGACCGCCTGTAAAGAGAAAACCATCAAACGTATTGGCTATTTTTAAGATTATCTCCGCGTCTGAGGTCAACGGCAACATGATCGGGATTCCACCAGCATCTTCAATTCCTTTCATATAACCTGGCAGCATCCAATAGCTTTCTTTTTCCTTATCATATAAAGGCAAGACTCCAATTATAGGTTTCACCACTCGTTTACCCTCCTCCTTTCTCTAATTCTCTCGACATCAAACGCTAAAACCGCCCGTTGTCGAATACTCTGCCGCGCACGTAAACGTAGGCGTCTTTGACGATTTGCCGCGCCTCCTCGTCATTGCCGGCGAGCAATGCATCATAGATGGATTTATTCAGCTTGTTGGCTGAGTAATGCTTAATATGAGGCGTCAATTTATAGTTAATGTAAGAGGCCATGGCGATTTTATCGACGTACGCATCCATGATGGCAATCATTGCATGATTGTTTATCGAGGACACGATCACTCTATTGAATAATAAAGTATTTTGTATATATGTGAAATAATCTTCGGCTCTTTCTGCCTCGAACTGCCGTTCCAGGCACTCCTCCAGCCTTTTCATATCAATCGAGTTATTGCGTTCATTCTTCACATCGATCGCATAGACGAGCAGCGACATCATGGCTTCATACATATCCAGCATTTCCTTGCCGCTGACTTCCTTCACCAGTACGCCGCGGTTTTTAAGCGATACGACAAAGCCCTCCGATTCCAAATGGGTAATGGCATTGCGAATGGGCGTGCGGCTCATTTGCAGCTCTTCCGCCAGCTCGTTTTCCGATAATAGCGTTCCCGGCATCAAGCTTCCGCTTACGATCCTTTCGCGCAGCTTCGTATAAGCCGTATTCATAAGCGATTGCGATGTCATAGCATGATTTCCTTTCCATTCGTAGTTGCTCTTCATTTCCTTAACTTCATCTTAACAGTGTAACTTTCCACTTCGCAACTCGATTTCGAATTTAACAAAATCTCAAAACTGCGCAAACACAGCATTTACATTCAACTTGTATTCTAGTTGCGTACCACAATTATATTTAGGAGGTTATCCCCTGTGCTAAAGAAAACAAGCTTGCAAATCGCTCTAGTTATTACATCCATAATGATCGTTCTGGCTGGTTGCGGACAAAAGGTTAACAACGGTTCAAGCGAAAGCGGCAATTCAGGTACAACCGGAAATGCCGGCGCAGAGGAAGCGGCTGCGGCGACGG
Source organism: Paenibacillus alkaliterrae (assembly GCF_021532375.1). GTDB lineage: Bacteria > Bacillota > Bacilli > Paenibacillales > Paenibacillaceae > Pristimantibacillus > Pristimantibacillus alkaliterrae. The sequence continues at coordinate 22,535 of NZ_JAKGAP010000085.1, read as the reverse complement.
AATGGCCGGAGGTGCTCCGCATCGGCAACCTGCCGATGGAGGATGGCGAGATGTCGCGCAGCGCCGATCAGTTCGCGAAGGATCTTGGTGAATATTTGGGCATTAAAGTAGAGACGTTTGAAGGCGAAGATTACAACATGATGATCGAGGCGATGCGTTCCCAAAAAATCGACGTTACGACCTACGGCCCGTTCGGATATATTATTGCGGTTGAAAGAAGCGGCGCGAAGCTGCTCGCGGCAATGAATAACGGTCCCGGCACCGAAGGGACCAGCGTCATTATCGTACCTAAGGATTCGCCGGCACAATCGATCAAGGATTTGAAGGGCAAAAACTTTCTGTTTGCCGACCCGGCTTCAACGACAGGACATCTGTACCCGCGTGCGACAATTATGAGGGAGCTGGGCATTACGAACGATGAGATCGCGACTTATTTCAGCAATGTATCGTTCTCCGGCGGACACGATAAATCGCTCCTGGCCATTGCGAACGGCGATGCGGACGGCGCGGCAACGTGCAGCCAATGCATAGAAATGATCGCGGGCGCAGGCCTTATTAAAGCCGAAGACGTTCGTGTCATTGCGGAATCCGACCCCATTGCGGGCGGCGGCGCTTTGGCTTACCGCGGCGACCTGCCTGCGGATCTCGTGGAGAAAATGCGCGAGTTTGCGCTCGGTTACGGCGAGAAGAATCCGGAATATTTTAAGGCGATGGGCGCGGCGGGCTTTTTCCCTGCCGAGGATGCGGATTTTGACGGCGTTCGCGATGTAGCGAAGAAGCTCAACATGTCGCCAGAGGAAATGCTGAAATAAGAATAAAAGTCTCGAAGCGGAGGGCAAAGGAAATGACATTGCTGCAGGTAGAAAACTTGAAGAAAGTGTATGCGGACGGAACGGCTGCGCTTGGCGGCATCGATTTCAAGGTTGAAGCGGGCGAATTCATCGCGGTCATCGGACCAAGCGGAGCGGGCAAGAGCACGTTGCTTCGCTGCTTGAATCAAATGGTGGGGCCAACCTCCGGGAAGGTGATTTTTCAAGGGGCGGACACCATAAACGCGGGCAATCGGAAGCTGCGGCAAATTCGCCGGGAGATGGGCATGATCTTTCAAGGGTTTAACCTCGTTGAGCGGGTATCTGTTCTGACCAATGTCCTCCACGGCCGACTCGGCTATATGAGCTGGCGCGGTGCGCTGGGCTTATATTCAAAATCGGATATTCAAGAGGCGACGCGTTTGCTTGAACGCGTCGGTCTCGGCGAACAGATCCATAAGCGGGCCGATGAGCTCAGCGGCGGGCAGCAGCAGCGGGTTGGCATTGCGCGGGCATTGGCGCAGAAGCCGAAGCTTATACTCGCGGATGAGCCGATCGCAAGTCTTGATCCGGCGGCGTCCGAGGTGGTCATGAACAGCTTGTACACATTTTGCAAAGAGGACGGCATTGCTTGCTTATGCAACCTCCATCAGGTGGACATGGCCAAGAAATACGCTACGCGCATTATCGGCATCTATAAAGGCACCAAGGTATTTGACGGTACGCCCGAGCAGCTGACCGATGAAATGATCGAGCTCATTTACAACCAGAACAAGGGTGGCGGAGCCGATGGCTTAAGTGCCGGCGAGGGCGTGAACGATTCTAGCCGCGGACTGCCTGTCCAGAAGGAGACGGTACTCGCATGAAGGGCGAACAGCTGCAAAGGGTACGCCGCACCAAACGGAATCAGCTGCTTTTATTTCTTATCATTTTAGCGGTGTTGACCATTTGGTCGGCAGTTGGCACCGATTTTACGCCGGGTGCGCTATGGGGCGGCATCGGCGATGGAGCGCGCTTCCTGTTCGTTGATTTGATGCCGCCAAACGTTTCAGAATTTCCGGGCTTGATCCAGCCGGCATTAGATACGATCTATATGAGCTTTGTCGCTATGGTTATCGGCTCCGTTATCGCCGGCTTGCTGTCGATATTCGCAGCGGCTACGACCTCGCCGCATCCCGCGCTCCAGATCGGGCTGCGCGCCTTCTCGGCCATGTTTCGCAATATTCCCGTCATCATATGGACGATATTGCTCGTGGCCTCCTTCGGACTCGGAAAGCTTGTCGGCACGCTGTCGCTGCTCATCGTCTCGATCGGGATGCTGGTCCGCTGTTACGCAGAATCGCTCGAAGAGATCGATATGGGCCAGATCGAAGCGCTGCGCTCGACGGGCGCCAGCTACTGGCAAATCATAACGCAAGCGGTGCTGCCGCAATTTATGCCCAGCCTGGTAGGCTGGTCGCTTTATAACCTGGAAATCAACGTACGGGCTTCGACGATTGTCGGCATGGTTGGAGGCGGAGGACTTGGCTTTACGATTCAATCCGGCATGAAGCTGTTTCAATATAAAGAGGTCAGCATGGCTGTGCTGCTCGTGCTGTGCATCGTACTCGTGACCGAATTCATGACGAATCGAATCAGGGAGCGGATTATCTAATGGTTAACCTATCGAAAGTAAACATACGCGGGGCCAAGCCGAATCGCGCCTCCAAGTCGAAGAATAACCGTTCTTTGAAAATGTACGGTGTAATCGGCGGATTATTTTTTATCTTCAGCCTCATTCAATTACAGCTTGATTACTCGCGCTTACTGCCCGGCATACTCAAATTTGGAAAGACAGCCTTGTTGATGTTTCCGCCGGATGCTTCGGAGTGGACGCATGTACTGCTAGCCGCCGTAGAATCGGTTCAGGTTGCGATACTTGGCACGGTTCTTGGCATTATCCTTGCTTTCTTCCTGGCCTTTCTCGCTGCGGACAATATCGCGCCCAACCGCGTTATAAGCTGGTTGATCCGCAGTCTGGCTTCCTTGCTGCGCGCCATTCCGACGCTTATTTGGGCGCTGATCTTCATCGTCGCGGTGGGTATGGGGCCGCTGCCCGGCGTGCTTGCCATAACGGTCGGAGCCGTTGGCAGCTTGATAAAAGTATTCGCCCAATCGCTGGAAGAGGTGGATGAGGGCGTGATTGAGGCGCTTCGCTCGACGGGTGCAAGCTGGCTCCAAATCGTTCTTCAGGGCGTATTGCCCGTTGCCTTGTCAGCGTTGTTTGCGTGGTGCGTCATGCGCTTCGAGGGCGATCTGGCTGAATCGACGATACTCGGCGCCGTTGGTGCCGGTGGAATCGGATATGAGCTGTCGCATGCGATGCGAAGCTATCAATTCGACCAGGCCTTGTTTGTCGGATTTGTTATTTTCATGATGGTCTTCAGTGTGGAGCTCGTCTCGAACCGGTTGAAGCTCAAAATGAGAAAGCGCGCATAGCAAGAGAATGGCATATGAACATAGAGGAGACAACGGTAATGAGCATTGGTCAGACGCTTGTAAAGACAGATATAATAGAAGTGATGCTGGAACGCTTCGGGCAAAATCAAATTCGCATTTCATGGCATCCGAAGGCGATGGTGTCGAAGGTATCGCTCTTTCGCGCTTCCGAGCCGCATTTTGACGAATCGTCGGCGCATTTGATCGCGGTTGTGACGCAAGGCGGCCATTGGACCTTTCAGGACCCGCAGCCGGCGGCGCGGGGCTACTATTTTGTTAAGTTCAGCGAAGATTTTATCGTGACGGTGGCGGATCGCATGCTGCCGCTGCAAGGTGCGCTTAATTTCCGCGATATGGGCGGCTATTCCGCGGCCGACGGAAGAAGAGTGAAATGGGGCAAGCTGTTCCGCTCCGCCGAACTTTCGCAATTAACGGCATCGGATATCCTCTATTTGCAGCAGCTGGGCATCGATTGGATTTGCGATTTGCGTACCTCGGAGGAGATTGCGCTGCAGCCCAGCCCTTCCATCGGAAGGGAAAGAAACGAGAATCTATCCTTCATGCCATCGGCAAGTCCCGATTTAATGTCAGCCATGACTGAGATTTCAGAATCGATGCTCGCAGACATGAATCGGCACATGGTAAGCAATACTGCGCTAACGGCAATCATTATGAAGAGGCTGCTTGCAGGCGGCGGAGCACCGGCTTTATTTCACTGTGCGGCGGGCAAGGACAGAACGGGATTTGTATCGGCTGCCGTGCTGCTGGCGGTCGGCGTTCCTCGCGAAACGGTTTTGTACGATTACGCGCTTACGAATCATTTTACCGATAGCTTTAAGGAAAAAATGGCGGCTGCAGGCGGAGGGGCGCACGCGCCGTTCATGAATAAACTGTCGCCCAGCCTTACGCAAGCGTTGATGGAAGCGCGTCCCGCTTACCTGCAGGCCTCTTTCGACGAAATCGATACGAGATACGGCAGCTTCGAGCAATACTGGGAAGAAGGGCTATGCCTGACTTCAAGGGATCGGGAGCGTCTGCAGTCGATGCTTCTCATCTAGGACGACAAGACAGAACCTAGCCAAACACCAGCCCGATAACCGTCAAATATTGAAAAGAAGACGTTTTCCGCGTAACCTTAGCGGAAAGCGTCTTTTGCTGTAAGCGAAGGATGGGTCTCTCCCTTCCGGGCAAAACTGAAGTTACTCGAAGCAATTGTTCAAACTATGTACGAATGGGAGAAACAATAGATGCGAATTTACTCATTTCCGCCAGTTATTGATGAACGGGCGCGCGTACTAATACTCGGAACGGCTCCAAGCGTCAAATCTTTGGAGCATAAGCAATTTTACGGACATCCGCAAAACTTCATGTGGCGCATTATTTATCGCTTGTTCGCCGATTCGGATCCTGATCCCGTTTATGAGAACCGGCTCGTTTTTTTGAAAGAAAATCATTTGGCGCTGTGGGATGTCATCGAATCCTGTGAACGTGAAGGCAGCATGGATGTGAACATAAAGGCTGAGGTTCCGCAGAAGCTGCCGGAGCTGATCGCGAAATATCCGCAGCTGAAATGCTTTGCTTTTAACGGAAGCAAGGCCTACGATACCTTTCTAAAATTTTATCGGGGGCATGAAAGCTTCCGCGATGTCGCGCTGCTCAAGCTTCCTTCCTCGAGCCCGATCCCGACTCCGCGGATGAGAACGCTGGAGGATCGCGTGGAAGCATGGAGCGTAATTGTGCCCTATACAGCAACTTAACCGCGCTCTAGCGTTGAAATTAAGGGGCTTCCTGTATATAGTAGTTACATAAGATTAGACTGAATAATAGGAGAAAGACGATGGGAGAAAGCAACAAAGTCAGAATCACGCTGGAGAGCGTGCAGGACGGAAGCTCGTATTCTCACTCTTATGAAGGCGAGTGGTTCCGCAAGGCGAAGTCCGTGTTTATTCGCTACAGCGAGCCTGCGGACGAGGGTAATCCTAAGGCCGGCGATGTGCGCACACTGCTGCGTTACCGTCCGGAGGAGCTGTCGATCATGCGGCGCGGCGTTATCGAATCGGAGCAGCTGTTCACGCCGGGAATCCGAAGAACGGGCTATTACCGCACGCCGATGACTTCCTTTTCGCTGGAGACGGATACGTCTTTGCTTGCGCTGGAAGCAGACTCCGCCGCGGCTGAAGCGGCTATGGATGCAGGCTTGCCGTCGCAGCTTCCTTTTACAATAGAGTGGCAGTATGAGATGCACGTAAGTGATCAAATGTCGGGTCGTTTCCATATACGGCTCCATATACAGGAGGAACAATATTCATGAATGCAAATGTACTTGAGAAGATGTATGAACAGGTTAAAACGGCCGTCGCCGACGCAGCGGCAGCAGCCGGCCTCGCGGCGCGGGAGGAGCTTCCCGCCATCGTGCTGGAGGTGCCGAAAGATAAGACGCACGGTGATTTGGCAACTAATGCCGCGATGCAATTGACGAAGCTGGCCAAGAAGAACCCGCGTCAAATCGCGGAAGCAATCATTGCTCATTTGGATATGAAGCAAGCTTCGATTCAGTCGGCCGAAATCGCGGGCCCGGGCTTTATTAATTTCCGCATGGATAAGAGCTATCTTTATCCCGTTGTAGGTGAGGCGCTGCAAGCGGGAGACAATTATGGACGCATTGGAGAAGGACAGGGCAAGCGCGTGCAGGTAGAGTTCGTCAGCGCGAACCCGACAGGCAGCCTGCATCTCGGGCATGCGCGCGGCGCGGCAGTAGGCGACGCGCTCTGCAACGTTCTGGATTTTGCTGCATACGATGTAACCCGCGAGTATTATATTAACGATGCAGGCAAACAAGTAGAGAACCTTGCCGTATCGATCGAGGCTCGTTATCGCCAGCAGCTTGGACAAAACGCTGAAATGCCGGAGGACGGCTATTACGGCGAGGATATTATCGGCTTCGCCAAGCTGCTTATCGAGCAGGAGGGCGATAAGCTGCTCGAGCTGCCGGATCAGGAGCGCTTCACGTTCTTCCGTCAGTTTGGCTTGGAGCGGGAGCTGGACAAAATCAAACGAGATCTGGGACGGTTCCGTGTCAGCTTCGACGTATGGTACAGCGAAACCTCGCTATATGAAAGCGGACAGGTAGAGGAAGGGCTTGAAGCGCTGAAAGCATCGGGATATGTATATGAAGAAGAGGGAGCGACGTGGTTGTCCACGATGCCGTTCGGCGACGACAAAAACCGCGTGCTCGTGAAAAATGACGGATCGTACACCTATTTGACACCGGATATCGCCTACCACCGCGACAAGTTCAGCCGCGGCTTTGATCAAATGATCAACATCTGGGGCGCCGATCACCACGGCTATATTCCTCGCGTGAAAGCCGCGATGGAAGCGCTGGGCAATGATCCGAAGAAGCTGACTGTGCTTATCGCGCAGATGGTCAGCCTGTTCCAGAACGGCGAGAAGATGAAAATGTCGAAGCGTACCGGCAAAGCGGTTACGATGGAAGATTTGATGGATGAAGTAGGCGTTGACGCCATACGTTATTTCTTCTCGATGCGCAGCATGGATTCGCATCTTGATTTCGATATGGATCTCGCTATCTCTACTTCAAATGAGAATCCGGTTTTCTATGTACAGTATGCGCATGCCCGGATTTGCAGCATTTTCAGACAAGCGGAGGAGCAAGGGCTCACCCTTAAAGCTTCGGATGAGATTGATTTCGGCAAGCTGACTGCCGAGCATGAATTCGATTTGCTGCGCAAAATCGGCGAGTTACCGCAGGAGGTTTCCGAGGCGGCGGCCCAATATGCTCCGCATCGTCTCATTCGGTATGTCTATGAGCTGGCGTCGCAATTCCATAGCTATTATAGAGCGGAGAGAGTCATAACAGAGGATGCCGAGCAGTCGCAAGCACGCCTTGCCCTGCTTGGAGCCGTTCGCCTTTCCATCGCGAATGTGCTGCGTCTTGTCGGCGTATCGGCGCCTGAGCGGATGTAAGGCTAAAACCATAAAACAAGCCGTGGAATCATGTTTTGTCCACGGCTTGCATCATACGCATAACGTCGAGCTCGCCGATTGTTCGGCGGGCTTTGCTGCCTCTTAAGGGCTGAACAGACCGCTTAATAATGGCTTTAATCTCCGTCGGGGTTAAACCGGGCTTATGCGCGAGAAGCAGAGCGATGGCTCCGCAGACATGCGAAGTAGCCATCGAGGTGCCGCTCATTTCATTATATTTGCCTCTCAGCCAGGCTGAGAGGATTTTGTCTCCCGGAGCATATACATCAATATAGGAGCCTCGGTTGCTGAACGGTGCGACACGGCGAAGCTTATTCGTAGCGCCTACGGCAATGGTTTGCGGATATCTTGCGGGGTAGTCCACCGTGCGCCTTTTCCCGTCATTTCCAGAGGAGGCCACGATAATAACGCCTGCGTTATGCGCATTGATGACGGCGCCAAGCAAAGCTTTGCTTTTGGTTTTCATTCCGAAGCTCATGTTAATGACGTTCATCCGATTTCGTATGCACCATTCGATTCCGAGAATAATATCGGATACGAAGGCGCTGCCATTGTGGTCGAATGCTTTAACGGGGGAGATCAATGCGCGGGGGGCCACGCCAATCATACCTTGCAGCTGATTGGCTGCCGCTATCGTGCCTGCGATATGCGTCCCGTGACCGTTGTCGTCATGCGGAAGCATGCTTCTGTTCAGCAGATTGATTCCTCGCGACAGCGACTGCCTCAGATCGGGGTGACTAAAGTCAACGCCAGTGTCGATGACGCCGACCTTAACCTTATGACCGGTGGTCGTGCCCCAAGCCAGCGGGGCTTTAATTTGATTGACGCCCCAAGGTATTCCTTTTTCAACAGCAGTCGCCGATTTTTGTGTCGAGGCATGCACGCTTATTTTGCAATCTTTCTCAATCCATACACGCCCCGCGAACCGCTCGAGCGTTTCCTCGGCCGGAAGTCGGCAAGCTATTCCTCGAATAATAGGTATATTTCTAATGTTTTGTTGAGGCGATAACGACGAATGGACCGTAGGCATATGCTGTAGGAAGTATCGGTAGTCGCTCACATGCTGAAAGCGAATGATACGCTTTACGGCCGATTTATCCGTGCAAGCCATCGTATCCTGTAACATTCGGATAAAAGCGGTGGTGTCCAAGTTTGGCTTCCCCTCCCGACGGACCATGCTGAACTATTGTATGAACAAGTGCTTCATCCTGCATGAGCAACTTGCCTTTTTTCACATAAATGGGCGACAATCCGTGTCAAAATTCGATAATGGACATAGGATGAACAAAGAGTTCTCAGGGACTCTTACGTCCAAGGTACGTTAGCTCGTGTCGCGGCCGGATGGATACAGTCAAGGCGGAGGGATTATCCCTTCGCTTTTTGCATGGATGTCCAAGCTATGCCCGCAGCGGGACAGGTTGCTTGCTTTTTTAAAGAAAATAGGTTTTACTATACTGTGACTAGCGTATACCGCTTGCATATTAAAGGAATAAATGAATACATAATTTGATTGGCAAGAGAGGATGTATCCATATGAGCAGCAGCAATTTTACGTTAAAGCTGGATCCTGAACGCATGAAGGAAATGCCTATGGTCGATTTGGCGTTTGAGGTGCTGAAAGCGGCCAATACGCCTTACTATTATCGCGATCTAATGATGGAGATCGCTAAAATACGCGGTCTTTCCGCAGACGGAATCAATCAATTTATTGCGCAGGTGTATACAGAGATTAACATTGATGGTCGTTTTGCCTGCGTAGGCAGCAATATGTGGGGACTGAAGCGCTGGTATCCGGTTGAGCGTTCCGAAGATCCTATCGGAAATGCGAAGCGCACGCGCATCATCAACGATGATGACGATTTGGAAGACGAAGATATGTTCGCGGATGAGGAAGATGATTCCTACGCTGAACAAGAAGAGGATTACGACGTATTCGACGAGGATCGCGAAGACTTCGAAGAGGCGGAAGAGGAATCGGAAGTGGATGAGGAAGTTGGCATCGACGAAGAGGATATCGACGAGGAGGAAGTTGACGCCGAGCTCGATTCCGACGACAGCGACGATTCGGAAGACGACGAGGATTTTGAAGACGAGGATGAGGACAACGACAAGTAGTTTGCCTCGCTTCCGTTCCGGCAAGGAAGTCGGTTTAGCTTGACAGGTCCTATAAGCGCAGAGTAAACTATCTCATGGGCTTAAGATTCGGTTAACAAATAACGCATACAAGCGTAAACGGCTGGCGCTACGCATGAACCGTTGGCTGCGATTGTTCGCAGCTCGGTTCTGAGCCGTCCTTTGGCGGCAAAGGCTCGTTTCGCGGTGAGATGTAAGCAGAGCAGAACGTTCGAATTTATGCTCTCTTATATTTTAATATATGCCAAAAAAGGAAAAGTGCCCCGTTGCTGCGGGTGTCACTTTTTTTGTTTGTGGGGGATGGGTCTGCAGGAAACATTCCCACAAACTGGATGGAGGGGCGGAGTGTATCCGCATCCATGTTTATCGAGTAAATGGGCAAACCTAAACATTAACCATAGGAGCTTGGAGGGTATCATCACAGTGACCAAATATATATTTGTAACCGGCGGCGTCGTGTCGTCCTTGGGCAAAGGGATTACAGCGGCCTCGCTCGGACGATTATTGAAGAACAGAGGTCTGAAAGTAACGATTCAAAAGTTCGATCCCTACATCAATGTGGACCCGGGAACGATGAGTCCCTATCAGCACGGTGAAGTATTCGTCACAGATGACGGCGCAGAAACGGATTTGGATCTTGGTCACTACGAGCGTTTCATCGATATTAACTTATCGAAGAACAGCAACGTGACATCGGGCAAAATTTATTCCAACGTCATTACCAAAGAACGCCGCGGCGACTATTTGGGCGGTACGGTTCAGGTTATTCCGCATATTACGAATGAAATTAAGGAACGTGTATTCCGCGCAGGCAAGGAAGCGGGTTCTGATGTTGTCATTACCGAGATCGGCGGCACGGTTGGCGATATCGAGAGCCTTCCGTTCCTGGAAGCGATCCGTCAAATTAAGAGCGACATCGGACGCGATAACGTGATGTACATCCACGTTACGCTTATTCCTTATATTAAAGCGGCAGGCGAAGTCAAGACGAAGCCGACGCAGCATAGCGTAAAGGAATTGCGCAGCATCGGCATTCAGCCGAACGTGATCGTATGCCGCACGGAGCACCCTCTTGCAGAGGATCTGAAGCGGAAAATCGGCCTGTTCTGCGATATCGACGCAAACGCGGTCGTGGAATGCCGTGACGCTTCAACCTTGTACGAAGTGCCGCTGATGCTTCGCGAGGAAGGTCTTGACGAAATCGTTGTCAACCATTTGAAGCTAACGACTGAACAGCCGGATATGCGCGAATGGGAAAGCCTTGTCAAGCGCGTGAAATCCCTCCACAAAACGACTGAGATTGCGATTGTCGGCAAATATGTAGCTTTGCATGATGCCTACCTTAGTATTGTAGAATCGCTTGGACATGCCGGTATTGCTGCAGATGCCGAAGTGAAGCTGCGCTGGTTGAATGCAGAGGAGCTTTCAGAGCAGAACATTGCGGAGCAGCTAAACGGCATTCACGGCATTCTCGTGCCGGGCGGCTTCGGCGATCGCGGTATCGAAGGTAAAATTACGGCAATCAAATATGCCCGCGAAAATAAAATTCCATTTTTCGGCATTTGCCTTGGCATGCAAGTTGCCGTTATCGAATATGCGCGCAACGTGGCCGGGCTTGCAAATGCGAACAGCTCAGAGATCAATTCATCCACGCCGTACCCGGTTATCGATCTGCTTCCGGATCAGAAGGACATCGAAGATATGGGCGGTACGATGCGTCTTGGCTTATATCCTTGCAAGCTTACGCCGGGCACACTCGCGGCTAAGGAATATAACGATGAGCTTGTTTACGAGCGTCACCGTCATCGGTACGAGTTTAACAATGAGTATCGCGAAGCGATAGAATCGGCAGGTCTTCGTATTTCTGGCACATCGCCTGACGGCCGTCTCGTAGAGATGGTGGAAATGGCTGATCACCCGTGGTTTTTGGCTGTGCAATTCCATCCGGAATTCACATCAAGACCGAACCGTCCGCAGCCTTTGTTCCGCGGATTCGTACGAGCGGCGCTCCAATTTGCAGAACAGTAATCGACATTTGCTTGTAATGCCGCATTCTTTAACAGCATCCGATAAGTTTTTCTCTGGACGAGAAGGATTATTTACCCACCTGAGCGAATATATTAACGATTATGGAAGAGTTGGCCATTTATGTTGATGAAGCTTAGTTACGGGAGGTATATCGAGTTGGAGAAGAAGAAAGTGTTGATCGTGGATGATCAGAACGGTATCCGCGTGCTGCTTATGGAAGTGTTCAGCAGTGAGGGGTACAATACGTTCCAAGCGTCTAATGGTAAGCTGGCTTTGGAAATCGTGAAGAACGACGCTCCCGACCTGGTATTGCTGGACATGAAGATTCCTGGTATGGACGGTTTGGAAATTTTAAAGCATGTGAAAGCGATCGATCGTAACATTAAGGTCATCATGATGACAGCATATGGTGAGTTAGATATGATTAAGGAAGCGACTGATCTTGGCGCGCTCATGCACTTTACGAAGCCGTTCGACATCGATGAGATGCGGATTGCGGTTAATATGCAGCTGCGCGGCGGAAATTCGACAAGCCGGTTCGCGATTGGCTCTTAATCTGTGCATCACACGGCATCGTCGCTTTATAAGGGACGGTGTCGTTTTTGTTATTTTTATGCGCAGCGATAAAACAAGCTTTACTATTTCAAGGTGCGATATGTTATAATGACTCAGAATGACAAGTCGGAACGGGCTTGAGAATGAAAGAAAACATTTAGGAGGAAAGACAACTATGCCGTTAGTGTCTATGAATGAATTTTTACCGAAGGCAAAAGCAAACAAATTTGCAGTAGGTCAGTTCAACATGAACAACCTGGAGTTCGCGCAAGCGACTGTCGAAGCTGCTATGGAAGAAAACTCACCGTTTATTTACGGGGTTAGCGAAGGCGCCTTGAAATATATGGGCATCGAATTCACAGTTGCGATGGCTCAAGCCGCTGCGAAGAAATCCGGTCTTCCAATCGCATTGCACCTTGACCACGGCAGCACTTTTGAAGTAGCTATGAAATGTATCCGTGCCGGCTTCTCTTCCGTAATGTTCGATGGTTCCCACTACGGGCTCGAAGAAAACATCGCTCTTACGAAAGAAGTTGTTAAAGCGGCTCGCGCTATGGGCGTATCCGTTGAAGGTGAGCTTGGTACGATCGGCGGCGTTGAGGATGACCTGAGCGTTGACGAAGCTGATGCTACAATGGCAAAGCCGGACGAAGCGATCCGTTTCTACGAAGAAACAGGCGTAGACTGCTTGGCGATCGCTGTAGGTACAGCACATGGTATGTACAAAGGCGAACCTAAAATCCACTATGATATCATCCAAAAAGTAGCCGATGCGATTCCAGTACCGGTTGTTTTGCATGGCGGATCCGGCGTGCCAGACGAAGCGATTCGCTTGTCGATTCAAGCCGGCGTAGGTAAAATCAACGTAAACACAGAAAACCAAGTTGCTTGCACGAACGCAATTCGCGAAGTACTTGCAGCTAACGGTGAAGTATTCGATCCTCGTAAATACATGACACCTGCCCGCAATGCGATGAAGGCTGTTATCCAAGAAAAAATCCGCTTGTTCGGAAGCAACAACCAAGCGTAACAAACAGGAGCAAAGGGATAACAAACCGCCTGATAGCGGCAAGTGTTGACGGCCCCGGTTGTCAGCGCTTGAAATATAAGGGAGTATCAGTTAATTATATACTCGGCTTATATTTCATCGCGAAACGTAAGCTTTTGCCGTCAAAGGACGGCAAAAGCCGTTTGCGCTTGCCTTGGCGGTTTTTCCTTTGTTCTCTTCCAACTAACGGGAGGAACAACAATTAGATGGAGAAATTGATGATACGCGGTGGACGGCCGCTTCGCGGCACCGTTCAAATCAGCGGAGCAAAGAACAGCGCGGTTGCGCTAGTACCGGCAGCCATTCTAGCAGAGACAGAAGTTGTGTTGGACAATTTACCGATTATCAGTGACGTAGCTGTATACAGCGAAATTTTGCAGGAGCTCGGCGCAGTCGTGAAACGCGATGGCGATATGATGCGCATTGATCCCTCTCAGCTTACCTCAAAGCCAATGCCAAACGGTAAAGTGAAGTTGCTGCGTGCGTCATACTATTTAATGGGTGCGATGCTGGGCAGATTCGGTGAAGCGACGATTGGGCTTCCCGGCGGCTGTAACTTCGAGCCGCGGCCGATCGATCAGCATATTAAAGGATTTGAAGCATTGGGCGCTACGGTGACCAATGATCATGGTTCAATAAGAATATCCGCCAAGCAGCTGCGCGGCGCGAAAATTTATCTCGACGTAGCAAGCGTCGGAGCAACAATCAACATTATGCTGGCGGCCTCCCGGGCCGAAGGACTAACGATTATCGAAAATGCGGCAAAAGAGCCTGAAATTATAGATGTAGCTACTCTCCTAAATGCCATGGGCGCAAAAATCAAAGGTGCCGGTACTGAAACGATTCGGATTGAAGGGGTCGATCGGTTGCACGGCTGCCGTCACTCCATTATTCCCGATCGAATTCAAGCCGGTACATACATGATTGCAGCTGCCGCAACGCGCGGCGATGTCCTTATTGATAATGTTATTCCTAAACACTTAGAGGCAATGACGGCAAAGCTCGAAGAGATGGGTGTACAGGTCATTGAAATGGATGAGTCGATCCGAATTATCGGTCGTCCGGACTATACTTCCATTGATGTAAAGGCACTCGTATATCCAGGCTTCGCTACCGATTTACAGTCCCCTATGACGACTCTGCTCACACAGGCGAACGGCGTCAGCATTCTGACCGATTACGTTTACGGCACAAGATTTAAACATGTACCTGAGCTTACTCGCATGGGAGCGAATATCCGCGTAGAAGGCCGCTCGGCTATTATCGAGGGCGGCAAGCTAAATGCTGCCAAGGTTCGCGCGGCTGACCTTCGTGCCGGAGCGGCTCTGGTAGTAGCAGCCTTGACCGTGGAAGAAGGCGTAACGGAAATAACGGGCGTTGAATATATCGACCGGGGTTATGACAACTTAGTAGATAATTTACGCAGATTAGGCGCTGACGTATGGCGCGAAGCGGATACTTCTTCGTAACGGCTAAACGATACGGACGCTGTGGAATATACAGCGTCTAATTCGGCAATGCTGGATAATCAGGCATACGAATCTATTAGATAGACAACCTTTCAATGAAAACTGAATAAAGTGGTGAGAACATGACAGACCTTCAGATCGCGGATCTCGAAGAGATGAAGCTAACCGATTTGTATAAGCTGGCGAAGCAATATCAGATCGCTTATTACGGTACGCTTAAGAAGAAAGAGCTTATATTTGCTATACTGCGCGCGCAAGCGGAGAAGAGCGGCCTTATGTTCATGGAAGGTGTGCTCGACATATTATCGGAGGGCTTTGGATTTTTACGGCCTATTAACTATTTGCCGAGCAAAGAGGATATTTATATTTCGGCCTCGCAAATTCGCAGATTTGACTTGCGAAGCGGAGATCTCGTATCTGGCAAATGCCGTCCTCCGAAAGAAAATGAACGATACTTTGGTTTGCTGCAGGTAAACGCCGTTAATGGCGAAAACCCGGACACAGCATCCGAACGATTGCATTTTCCTGCGCTTACTCCTCTCTATCCAGAAAAGAAGCTGGTGCTTGAGACCACTCAGTCGAAGCTCTCCACTCGAATCATGGATTTGCTTGCGCCTGTCGGGCTCGGACAACGCGGATTGATCGTTGCGCCTCCGAAGACCGGTAAGACATTGCTTCTGAAAGAAATTGCTCACAGTATTTCTGAAAATCGCCCTGACATCGAATTATTTGTTCTGCTCATTGATGAGCGGCCCGAGGAAGTTACCGATATGCAGCGCTCTGTCAAAGGCGAGGTTATCGCTTCGACATTCGACGAGCTGCCGGAAAATCACATTAAAGTGGCTGAGCTCGTACTGGAGCGGGCGCTGCGGCTAGTTGAGCACAAGAAGGATGTTGTTATCTTGATGGATAGCATCACTCGTTTGGCGAGAGCGTATAATTTGGTGATTCCTCCTTCTGGCCGTACGCTTAGCGGCGGTATTGATCCCGCAGCGTTCCACCGGCCAAAACGGTTTTTCGGCTCGGCGCGTAACGTTGAAGAAGGCGGCAGCCTGACCATTCTCGCGACAGCGCTTATTGAAACCGGTTCGCGTATGGATGATATTATTTATGAGGAATTTAAGGGTACGGGGAACATGGAGCTGCATCTCGACCGCAAGCTTTCCGAGCGGCGCATATTTCCGGCTCTCGATATGCGCAGATCAGGCACGCGCCGTGAAGAGATGTTGCTGACGAAGGAAGAACTGGATAAGGTGTGGGCGATTCGCCGCAATATGAATGATTCCTTGGAATTTGTAGATAATTTTCTGAAGAAGCTAAAGGACACCGAGAATAACGAACAGTTTCTCATGTCACTCGATACATCAACGAACGTGAAGCCGGAGCGGCCCGGCATAAAGAGCAGTACACCGACGACGAGCAGGCGGCCTACGCCCAGAACGACGCACGGATCGTAAGACCGCAGGAAGGAGGACATCATGAATCTCGTTTATGCGGATGAACAAGGTAACGTATTCGACCACCCGGATTTTGTCGCTTTGGGAAGAAGCGGCGATATGATTGTTGAGATTATGGAGGAAGAGCTTATTCCTCTGCCGAATGGGGCAACGCTGGTCAGTCTGCCTTTTACAAGGCCGATCGGATTTCATCCGGATACTGGAGAAATGCAGGTAATGCCTGGCGATGTTCAAGCGGTCGGCGCATTGCTGCCGCAAGGGTTTACCCGCTTGTGCTTGCCCGGTTATGTCAAAGCGGACAAAAATGAAAAGCTGCCTCTGTTCGGCTACACGGCTGTCGTTTGGAAAGACGGTCAGTTTTATGTCACCGCCGAGCAGTGCGACGACCCGGAAAAGTGGGATCCGCTTAATTGCGACCGCGGAGAGCTGGGTATTCAGGTAGAGCGTTTGCTTGCCAAATACCCGGAGAATCGTTTGTACAAGCATTTGTCCAATTGTGCTTTGGGTTATGAGTGCTTAACCTCATCCAACACGTTTCTCGGACGCTGGGAGGGAGCGGTTCCCGTTTCGTATTCCTGTAATGCCGGCTGCTTCGGCTGCATTTCGGATCAGCCCGACGACAGCGGTTTTGTCGCTCCGCAGACGCGTATGAATTTTAAACCGACTGTCGATGAAGTAGTGGAGATTATGCTCGAGCATTTGCGCGAGCCGGACTCCATAATCAGCTTCGGTCAAGGCTGCGAGGGCGAACCGTCCACGCAGGCGAGAATTATCGTGGAAGCGATGCAGCGCGTGCGCAGTCAGACCTCGCTCGGCTATATTAACATTAATACGAACGCCGGACTGACTGACTACATGCGCGCGATCGTTGATGCAGGCCTGAATTTGATGCGCGTCAGCACAATCAGCGCGCTTGATGACCACTATAACGCGTACTACAAGCCTCGTGGATACACGCTGAAAAATGTAGAGAAGTCCCTTAAATATGCTTCTGACAAAGGTGTCTACACGTCAATCAACTATTTGATCTTCCCGGGGGTTACCGACCGCGAGGAGGAGATCGAGGCGATGATCGGCTTCGTAAAGCGTACCGGTCTTAAGCTCATTCAGATGCGCAACCTTAATATTGATCCTGAAAGCTACCTTTCCATCATTCCGAAGGCGCAAGGCGAAATTTACGGCATGAAGCAAATGCTCGAAATTTTCCGCGAGGAGCTTCCGGAAGTTGTGATAGGTTCCTACACACATGTTCCTCCTGCTGCCCTGCTCCGTTAGAGCAAGGAAGAGCTGGGAATTTTCGTTAGTGGACATTTATGTATGATTCGTCATTGCAACTGCAAAACAGTTCGTGCTATAATCCGATAAGTGTGATTTTAACTCTGGGTCCGCATGTGGCTCAGGGCAGAAAGAGGTGAACGAGATGAAACAAGGTATTCATCCGACATACCACGTCATTACAGCAACTTGCGCTTGTGGTAACTCCTTCGAGACTGGTTCGATTAAATCGGCCCTTCGCGTAGAGGTTTGTTCCCAATGCCACCCATTCTACACGGGTAAGCAAAAGTTTCTGGATGCCGGCGGCCGCGTCGACCGCTTCAAGAAGAAATACGGTATTTAATATTACGGATCGTTCCGCCTTTATTTGGCAGAATACAAGAACCTCCCTCAGCCATCCTATTGGATAGAAGGGAGGTTTTTTGATTGCATAAAACATCTTTTGAAAAGAGCGAAAAACGTCGATGGAAGCATATTTCGGTGGTAATCATCTGTTTCCTTGCGCTAATAGCGGGAGGCTGCGGCAATAGTAATGAGGAACGAATGAAAACGTATGGCCAAGACGGCTATATGGGCTATACGAATAGTAATCCGAATATGCCTGGGCGACATATGTCGTTGAATTACGAATCGGACGGAAATATGGTGGAGCAGGTATTGAAGCCGATGTCGGGAATTGAACGTACTCAAGTCATTTTTAATGGCACGGCCATGCATGTCAATTTAAAGGTGAATAACAATTTATCTGATACCGAGGTTGATAAGCTGCGTAGAAAAGCCCAAGCTGTTGTCCAGTATAACATGCCGCGTTATGTCGTTCACGTGGAAACAAAGAAATAAAGGCGAAGCTGCAGATGCCACTTTTGTCCACGTGTTGCGCTTTGGGACAAGATCGGATATACTTATTTTTACCGTGCTAGATGGGGAGGTAGCGGTGCCCTGTAACTCGCAATCCGCTGTAGCGAGGTTGAATTCCTGCTTGAGGTAATGCTGATGTAGGGTCTGGCGCTTGCGAGCAGTGTTGACAGCCGGGTCCTCCGCAATGGACGTTTGTGAACCCGGTCAGGTCCGGAAGGAAGCAGCCGTAAGCAAATTAGTTCATGTGCCGGGGGAGTGCCTGGCTCGAGCTGTAGTGCAAGAATGCCGCCTGGGTCGCATTTATCGGGAGCAGGTGCACGGTACAATCATTTTTTTGGAAATAATATCATTCATTGTCATAAGTAGCACCTGTGAACGCTGTACGATTATTCAATCGGAATAGCGGATGCAGGTGTTTTTGCATACATATCTTCATCTGATAGCTATATCGCTCGGTAAAAGAGAGTTTTGCTTGCTGCACAGTTGTTGTATAATAGATAAATCTGAAAGATTTTATCGGGATGGGCTTTTACGCTCGAAATGAAAAGGCAAGTTGAAAGGAAAGGTCTGTGTGTCACATATCGCTTTATACCGAGCCTGGCGTCCGCAGACGTTTCAGGATATGGTCGGACAACAGCATATTATCCAAACCTTGCAGAATGCGATTCGCGAGAATCGCGTATCTCATGCTTACTTGTTTAATGGTCCGCGAGGCACAGGCAAGACGAGCGCTGCGAAGATTTTGGCGAAAGCGGTTAACTGCGAACGCGGTCCAACTGCCGAGCCATGCAATGAATGCAACGCTTGCATAGGTATAACCGCAGGACATATTATGGACGTGATCGAGATCGATGCTGCCTCTAACCGAGGTATTGATGAAATTCGCGATATTCGTGATAAAGTGAGATATGCACCTTCGGAAGTGCGGTTTAAGGTTTATATTATAGATGAAGTACATATGCTTACGGCTGAGGCGTTTAATGCTTTGCTGAAGACGTTAGAGGAGCCGCCGGGTCATGTTATATTTATCTTGGCGACGACTGAACCGCATAAGCTTCCGGCGACGATCATCTCACGCTGCCAGCGTTTTGATTTCCGTCAGGTTTCGCTTGAAGAGCAGAGTGAGCGGTTATTGGAAATTTGCCGTGCGGAAGGCATTCAAGCGAACGGGGACGCGATTGCTTATATCGCCAGGTTGTCAGAGGGCGGTATGCGCGATGCCATCAGTTTACTTGAGCAGGTATCCGCTTTTGGCGGCGACAGCATTACTCTGGAGGCGGCCATTGACGTTACCGGCGGGATGGCGGCCGAACATTTCTATCAACTTGCCGAGGCAGTAAAGGATCGCAATGTCGCCGGGGTTTTGCCTCTTGTCGAAAGCTTGATGCAGGCCGGCAAAAGCGCGGATAAATGTATGGAGAATCTCATTTATTATTTCCGTGATTTGCTCGTTATGAAGCTGGCGCCCCAAGGCGGCGCCGTAACGGAGCGCGTAGTTGATCCCGAACGGTTCAGGGGGATGGCCGAGGCCTTTGCGTCCGAACGATTGTTTGCAATGATCGATACGCTTAATCGTTATCAAGTTGAGCTAAAGCATGCTTCACAGCCGCAAACATTATTTGAGGTTGCATTGATGAAGCTTTGTACGCAAAGCGAAGAACAGCCGAATGGAGAAGGCTCCGCTCGTCACGAATCTGCATCTAGCGAAGCAGTCTCTTCATCCGCTGAGGTCAATCGGTTGCGTCAGCAAGTGGAGGCGCTGGAGCGCAAGCTGGAGCAAGCGTTGCAGTATGGCATAGCAGCCGGATCCGGACAGTCTGGCGAGGGGGGAGCGGTCGCAAGGCAGCCTGCCGCCAATTCGCGTTCCAATGCGGTTCGCAGCTCATTTGGCGGTGGATCTAGCGGTATAGCGCGTTCTTCTGTTAAGCTGGATATATATCTGGCAGCTGCCAAAAATCCGGAATTCAATCAGCTCCGGATGAAGTGGAATGACGTGCTGCAAGGTGTAAAGGATGCGAAAATAACCGTACACGCTTGGTTGAAGGACGGAGAGCCGGTATCCTCTGCCGATGGAGCGGTGCTCGTTGCATTCAAGAATACGATGCATCGCGAAACAACGGAGAAGCCGGCAAATCGGGAAATAATCGAGAAGGTCATGCAGGATGTGTTCGGTGAGCCGCTTCGGCTTGTAACGGTCATGCTGAAAGACTGGCAAGCCGCGGCAGACGGTGCTGGCGAACAGAAGAGCGAGACGTTGCTGCTGGAGCCCGAATCTTCGGGTACGCCGCAGGCTGCCAGTCGGCCTGTTTGGGTCGAAGAGGCAGTAAAGCTTTTTGGCGAAGACTTGGTTGTAGTGAAGGATAACGATTAAATTCTAATGATGAGGTGATTAAGAATGAACAATATGAACCAAATGATGAAGCAAGTGAAAAAAATGCAGGATCAAATGATGAAAGCGCAGGAAGAACTGGAAACGAAAACGGTTGAAGGAACGGCTGGCGGAGGTGTTGTAACCGTAACTGCTAACGGCCATAAGAAGCTTCTTAACATTGCGATCAAACCGGAAGCGGTAGATCCGGACGATGTAGAAATGCTCCAGGACCTCGTGCTTACAGCAGTTAACGACGCTCTAGCGAAAGTGGATGAGCTCGCGAACAAGGATATGGGCAAGTTTACCGGCGGCATGAAAATTCCGGGCTTGTTCTAAGAGTCGGTCGCGCGCTTTCGTTTTGAAAGGAGCTGTACCTTGCTTTGTATTACCCCGAACCGATAGCAAAATTAATTGATGCTTTTACGCGATTGCCGGGCATCGGTCCGAAGACGGCCGCCCGCTTAGCGTTTCATGTGCTTCGAATGAAGGAAGACGACGTAATTGATTTTGCTAAGGCGCTAGTAAGCGTCAAACGCAATTTGTTCTATTGCTCGGTTTGCTGCAACATTACGGATACTGATCCGTGCAGGATATGCCAAGACAAGTCAAGAGACCACTCCGTCATTTGTGTAGTGCAGGATTCGAAGGATCTTGTAGCTATCGAGCGTATGAAGGATTTTCAAGGTCAATACCATGTACTTCAGGGAGCGATTTCTCCTATGGAGGGTATCGGTCCGGATGAAATTCGTATTGCTGAGCTATTGAGAAGGCTAAGCGATGAGCGTGTGCAGGAGCTTATTCTAGCGACCAATCCGAACATAGAAGGCGAAGCGACAGCCATGTATTTATCGCGGCTCGTTAAACCCTTTGGGATTAAAGTTACTCGAATTGCGCATGGACTGCCTGTTGGCGGCGATCTGGAGTATGCTGATGAGGTCACGTTATCCAAGGCGTTAGAGGGCAGACGTGAATTGATCTGATCAATAAACCAAGGCTGCTTGGCATGTTGCCGGAGATAATCACATAAGCATAATGCTCTTCTTTACGGAACGGCAGATCAAGTTTATTCTTGATTTGCCGTTCTTTTATTTTGTATAAAATCCGGTTCAAAACGCAATGACGGCCGTTCATAAACTCGTTCTAATCTTCAGTCCATGCTTATACATATAGGTAAAAGCTTTTAATAGGCGGGACAAGCGGGAGGGAATGCTGGTGACGGATCAGAAGCAAAAAACAGATATTGAAAAAGAAGAGCGTATGGACAGGTTAAGAAAGGAAATCATAGAGGCGCACCAGGAATGGGAAAATGCGAATCGTTATTTTAATTACGCAATCGGCAAGGATCAAGTTGATTATGCCATTTATACGATTATTTCTGCCGAGAAAAGGTATGAAATGCTGTTGCGGGCAGCCAAGCAAATCAAAGGCAACTGGCGGGCATGGGGAGAGGTGATTAAATGAGAGCGGTATGGTTATCTATTTTCATTGCTTCTTCGGTATTATTAATTGCGGTGGTCTTGCGTAATAAGCTTTCATGGAGTTGGCTGCGGGGGTTTTCCCTTCATCTGGTACTGGCTGCGGCGCTGCTGTACGTGTTGAATTATTCTAATCTTATTCCTGATATGTATATTCCGATAAATCCAGTAACAATTGGAACAGTCGTCACGTTAGGAATTCCTGGGGTAGCATTAATCGTGGGGCTGCAATGGGCAGTAGTATGACCTTAATAACATTGATTGATACAAAAGGTTGACTTTGCGAGCGTTTATATGCTACATTAGTTCTCGCCCCAAGAGTAAGCATGCATGCTTGGAAAAAGATTTTTAAAAAAGTACTTGCATTAACTTGGGCGGATGTGATATATTATAAAAGTCGCCGATGAGACACACGCGGTTGACACGAAAGAAAAGATTGCTCTTTGAAAACTGAACAACGAGTGAAACTGCCCTTACGATCCTAACGGATTGTGAGAAAAGCGATAAAAAAGTAATGAGTCATCAAACACCTGAAGCTTTTCTCATCGACATCTCGTCGATGCGAAAACTTCCA
>NZ_JAKGAP010000084.1 GCF_021532375.1 Paenibacillus alkaliterrae | reverse complement strand
ACGATGGACACCCTTGCTCTTGGCTAGTGGTTGGCAACTACAAGCCCCCACAGTGGACTTTCACCACCTAGTTAATCGCCATGCGTGGCGCACACAGAAAAAAGCCCCGGAAACCCGGAGCTTGGTTTAAGTCGTTTTAAATTAATCCCTATAGGTTGGCTGGACCAGCCAATAATTACAGTTTAACTACGTTAGCAGCTTGTGGGCCACGAGCGCCTTCTACGATATCGAATTCAACCGATTGGCCTTCTTCAAGCGTCTTGAAACCTTCGGTTTGGATTGCGGAGAAATGAACAAATACGTCGCCGCCTTGCTCAGTCTCGATAAATCCATAACCCTTCTCTGCGTTGAACCATTTCACTTTACCTTGCATCTGCAAACATTCCCTTCATCTTCAAATACTGTGAGGCATCTCAATGTATAACCCACAAATTGACTATAACACCCGCTTCACGGAATTGTCAAACAATTTGTTGTAAGCGAATTCATTCGAGGTGTGGTAAGGGATTAGGGATGGCGGTTTGTGTCGAATAAACGGTTAAAATATATGAATAAAGTCCCATCTGATTCGTGTGGATATAGTCTCAAGCTAAGATCGATCGTGTATTTCGAAGGATGGATTTCATGGAATCAGAGTCTAGCGGAATACTTCCTGCGACTTTGATTCTACGCTTCCTAACATCTAAGCTTTTTAACTGATCCGTAAGGACATACCCGGTAATGGGTAATCCTTCAGGCAGCGCAACTTCAAAAGCGTAGTCCTTTGAGTGACTGGTAATTGGACATACAAACGCAAATCCGGTTAAATCATTAAAAGCTGCTTCTGACAGTACAATAGCAGGACGACGACCTGCTTGTTCCCTCCCTGCCTGTGGATCGAAATCCAGCCAGATCAGATCGCCGCGTGTTGGAATAGTCAAATCTTCTCGTCTCCTTCAATGCCTAAATCTATTTCTTCATGGCGCGGAGATTCAGGTTTGATTTTGGAAAGCAGCATTTTCATATGATCGCGCAATTCCTCTGTTGTCTCTGACGGTTTCGCCAGCGGACGAAGTAATATTTCATTATTAGACGTAACCATGATTTGCAGCTCGGCCCCTTCTTCCAAATTCAATCGCTTTAGTAATTGACTAGGTATGCGAACGGCGCTGCTATTCCCCCATTTACTTAGAGTTGCAGTCGACATAAGGATCAGATCCTCTCCATTTATATAACCCAAGTATATATCACCTCACCACCATTGTATATACATATGATATACAAGTGACAGGTTTATGATACCACCAAATTATCGCATTAAAAAAAAAGCCGCCCAAAGGGCGGTGCGAATTTGCAAATTAAACCGGCATAGGATAGTTCTCCATTATTTCATCCATGAGCTATGCCTGATACTGCTGATGAACTATTAACTAATTTATTAGCTTGAATCCAGGTTTCCTTCATTTCAACCAAGTAACCTAAAACTTCTTGAATAGGTTCTATCGATTTTTTCATATTTGCTTCAATTAGCCGATAATTAAAATACTCATAAAGCTTAAGCAATTGTTCTGCTACAGAGGAGCTCCGATCTATCGTAATAATGAATTCGCTAATAATGTTTTGAACTTTAATTAAATTAGTATTGACGATTTGCAGTTCATTATTATTTATAGCTTCAATCGCTAACCTGGAAAAGCGAATAGCACCGTCGCAAAGCATAATCAGCAACTGTGCAGGTGTGGCCGTTTGAATCGTGGTCTCGAGGTATTTATTTCGTTGCACTTGAGATTGTATCATTGATGTCCCCCCTACTTGATTATTTCTTTTTGTCAAAAAAAACGCCATATGGAGAATACGAGTTAACATATCCTCCATAATGCTGATTGGCAGCTTTACTTTTCCGCACATTGGTTAGTTGGGTTTCTGACGCCTTTTTCTTCCGATCCATTATTGGAACAATCTTCTGATCCGCTTCATAGGTAGGTTGAAGATAAATTTTTTTTTGAGCTTCTGTTAATGAGACCCCTTCTGCAAACAGTCCTGATAGCTGATCCATTACCTCTTGTCTTTTATCCAGGAGCTCTATCCATTTCTCCGGTTCATTTTCTTCAGCAAAAACTATCTTCTCTAAGGAAAGCGTTAGCGTAAGTAAGTCGTTTAGCAAAGAATCTAGAGAGGTAATATTCATGATTAATCGCTCCCCATTATTCTTATCTTGCTCCTCCAAATTGATTTGCTAACCAACCACTCTGGGAGTTGGCCTTACTCATTGCCATTTCCATTGCGGTAAATTGTTTCCAGTAGCGGTCTTCTATGTCTTGCAGACGGGTTTTCCACTTACTTATGTCAGTATCAATTCTCTTTAGATCTTTGCCGATCGTGCTATTGTCTACGAAACTAAGAGAGCTTCCTGCTTTAACGGTAAGCTTACTCATGGAAGCGTTAAGTTGGTCATACAAACGCACAGCTAATCCGCTCTCGTTATATTTCGTAGCAGCATCTGCCGAGGTACTCGCTTTCGTAAAGAGATCCATTACTTTGCTTCCATTTACAGAAATGGCCTCACGCAGCTTCGTTTCATTTATATTGAGCTTTCCTTTTTCCGAATATACGCCCGTTGTAATCCCAATTTCACTAAGCGTATCAAAATTAGAGTCTATACCAGCAGCCGTTACCTTAGTCGAAAGAGCTCGGCGCATTTCTGTTAATGCATTAGAAAGCAAGGCATCTTGGCGCAACAAACCGCTCTTTGCTTTCTTTTCCCATTGTTCAATTTGCTTTTCAGATAAAGATTCTTTTTCCTCATCTAATAGAGGCTTATAGTCCTTGTATTTGGCTTCACTTACTTTAACGTTTATCTTATCAATAATCTCGTTGTATTTATCTACAAAGCCTTTAATGGAGTTGAAGACTGCATTCTCGTCAGGCTTTACATTTACTCTTGTCGTTCCAATACTTTTCATATTAAATTCAACACCATCGAAAGTGAAGGCAGAACTATTGACGGAATAAGAAATGCCGTTTATTTTAACGGTTCCTTGTATGACGTTACTCGACAATTGAAATCCAGATTCTGTAGTGAATGTCTCTGACGTATTATTAACCGTACCAACAGATAAGTTAAGTTTATTACTAGCTCCAAAGTCAGCACCAACGAGACCAATCGAAACAGCCGAACTTGCACCAGCAGCCGTTGTTGTAAACGTAATGGATTTATCATCTTGAAGATAGCTGGCAGTAACTCCTGTAGTAGATGAAACAGCATTGACTTTCGTTATTACACTGTTAATGGTATCGGTTGCTGTTACATTAATGGTTGTCGTACCTATCTTAAAATCAAATGCCTCTCCAATCGCGGTAGACCCATCTGCCAGGCTATTGGTAAACTTCACAGACGCCGCCTTTGCCGGCACAGAAAGAGCTGTTATCTCCACATTATATGTAGATAAGCTTGGAGTCCCTTTTTGTTTAGCCGAAACGACCGCTTCACTATCAGAGGATACAGCCTTCTTTAAGTAGGTGCCTTGCATTTTCATGTCAAAGGTTTTATTCTTTAAATCTAGTAAGAGAGCGTTCATCTCCCTATACTGATCTCGTCTCCACTCCTCAGTTTGCTTTTTCTGGAAAAGTTTGTTTAATGGTGCTTTCCGGGCCTTCATTAAATCCTTGACTATTGTTTCTGTATCAAGCCCTGAGACTAAGCCACCTAAACGAATTGAACTTACCATATTACCTCCACCTACCTCTTCTCATCTATTAGAAGACCGATCATACTTTTCATTTCGGCAACCATGTCTAACATTTTTTTAGAAGGGACTTCCCGTATAACTTTCTGTGTCCGGTCATCAACCACTTGAACATAGTATTCATTCAATCTATCATGCAGGACGAAGCTAAGATGTGTATTGCTGGATTGCATTAATTTATTTAGACCTTCAATTGATTTCTTTAACTCCTGTCTTTCAATTTCCTTACTAGGTAAATTCTCTGCATGTTCTGCTGGCACACCCCCTTTAATTTCCACCGTATCCCCTATCACCTTAACCGTTCCTAAAGACAAACGATCAGGATATGATTGAGGGATACCACCCACTGGGCTAATAGAAGATATATCCATATAACCGCCTCCAGTTTACATCTATTACTAATACTATCGGATAGAAATGCAATATAATTTAGCTTAATTGGAGAAGAAATTGATAATTTCAAAAAGTTGAAGTTTCCCCCTTCAAAATTTTTAACGGATTTCCTTCTTAAGCGGTCGGGGCATAAGAAAAGAGACCTTAGATAATCTAAGGTCTCTTTTCTTATGCTTGTGAAGACTATATCCTCACTCATCTTCTAGCAGTGGCAATTGAATGAGTTAAAAAATATCCTTAAATGTTAAAGGAGTACCCCTCGTTATATCTTGTTTGGCGTTATTACCCAGTAACTCATCATAATATTTAGGTTCCAAACCATAACCTGGCCGGATAATTTTAATATTATCCTTAGTAAATATTTCCCCAATCTTAATATCTTTTGCCACATAAATCGACCTTCTATACTTTAGAGAGGCCTTTTCTTTTTCAGTTGGACCGTATGTTATTTTTCCAAGCGCTTGCCACGCCCGTTCTGTTTCAACGACTAGGTTTTCCATTTCCTGTGGCTCCATTGAAAATGCCGAATCGACTCCGCCGTCCAGTCTGGATAGCGTAAAATGCTTTTCAATAACAGTGGCTCCCAGGGCGACGCTGCCAACTGCAACACCGGTCCCGAGTGTATGATCCGACAATCCAACTTGGCAATTAAACAAATCCTTCATATGCGGGATCGTGGAGATGTTGGTATTTTCCGGGTTTGCCGGGTACGTACTTGTACATTTTAGTAAAATCAGATCTTTGCAGCCAGCTTCACGCGCAGCTCGGACAGTTTCGTCCAGTTCAGCTACGGTTGCCATACCAGTAGAAATAATCATTGGTTTACCCGTTGACGCTACCTTCTTAATTAAAGGAATATCATTATTTTCAAACGAAGCGATTTTATACATTGGAACACGGAGCTCCTCAAGAAAATCAACTGCCGTTTCATCAAAAGGTGTGCTAAATGGAACCATGCCTAGCTCTATACAACGGTCAAAAATAGGCTTATGCCATTCCCAAGGAGTATATGCTTCCTGGTACAGCTTATATAAGGTATTCCCTTGCCATAAGCTTTCCTTATCTTCAATTCTGAATTCCGGGTTCTCGATGTCCAGTGTCATTGTATCTGCCGTGTAGGTTTGAATCTTTAAAGCATGTGCTCCCGCTTTTGCGGCCGCCTCTACAATATTTAATGCACGTTCTAATGACTGATTATGGTTTCCCGACATCTCTGCAATAATAAACGGACGATGTTTAATCCCGATCCGTCTTCCTTCTACAATAATTTCATTCATACCATCATTCCTTTGATTATTGTTTCGATTGAGTGTTTCTTTACTCTCCATTGCTGATAAAAAAGAGCCATTAGAATAACATCGAGATATTCATCATTCTTTCGTACATGTTCCTTAAGAATTCCTTCCTCCTGGAATCCCAATTTCCGGTGAAAATATATACTTTTTTCATTATGACTGATAATTTCAGCGCATACTTTTCGTACCTGTACTTGTTCGAAAATAAACTGTAAAGCCAGAAACCCCAAAATTGTACCTGATCCCTTGGGAGCTCCTTTTTCTCCGATATAAAATCCCCATGAACATTTTTCGTTTTTGTAATCAATCTCAGTAAAATTAACTACACCCAATAATCTATCATCTAGAGCAAAAACCTTCACCAATGTTCGGTCATTTTGCTTCAGTTTATTAAACCATTTTTGATGCTGCTCAAGTGTGATGACTTCATCGTGATACATAACATTACGAATATGCTCTTGATTTCTCCAATTAAGAACAAGCTCCAGGTTTGATTCATCCAAATCAATTAAGCGCGCACATTCAAATATCATTACTATTTTCCTCCAGTATCATTTGAACAACACGCGACTGGTCTACATCCTTATGACTCACTAATTTCCCGGACATCTCGGCTAGCTTTTTGACAACATTCGGATTCTCTATCAGCTCTTCCAGCTTCAGCTTAATATCATTAGCCTCAACATCAATACTTGTCCCTAAAAGAATAGTTGCTCCAAATTTGCTCACCGCTTTTGTTAACTCAAGTTGGTTATCGGCTACTACGATGGTCATTGAAGGCACTCCGAGATAGCACCGTTCCCATGTCGTCGTACCACCGGCACCGATCACAAGGTCTGCTTGATTGATCATTTCAGCTATATTGGAAACTTGACAATAAAAACAAAAATGATCATATTGTAAGCAATAATGCTCAATACGCTCTTTGTTTGGATTCGAAGACCCCACAAGAACATTCACGCGAAGATCTTGCTTAGTAATAAAAGATAAGGCTTCTATAGCTTTATGTGTTTCGTTCGTCGGGTCCGTTCCCCCAAAGAAAACAAGGATATTCTGTATCTCTCCAGTACGATTCCGCTTTTTCCGAGATGCCTCTTTAAATTCATCCCTTAATAAAACATAAGCAGGACCTAACATCAGCTTGCATGTAGAAGGCACCAAATCATGATATCGTTCAGATAAGTTAGAATAATAGTTTTGATCAAGAAGGAGATTACAATAGTGCTTTCTATTTGCCAGATCATCAATAATCATAACTCGTTTAGTATGTGAATACATTTCCCATTCCCATTTTTCATCAATGCCATAATGGTCTGCAATAAGAACATCAATTTGATCATTGAAACTTTTGAGTACATTTTGAGTTTCCTCCGCATCTTGTTTCCAATTATGCTGCAGCCACTCAAAAAACTCCGAGTCTGCTTCATATGGTAGAGCATAGACAGTAAAACCACCGCTCCGGATGTAATTAATCAGATCACCTTTCAAGTGCCTGCATATAAATGAAACCTCAGCTTTATGTCTTCGCAACTCGTTAGCCAAGGTTAAACATCTCATCACATGGCCGGTTCCAATAGTAATGGAAGCGTCCACTCTTATGAATACGTTCACGTATATCACACATCCTATATTTTCTTCTGCTCAATATGAGCATTAATTTCCGACCATTCAGGATGATTTTTTAAAACTTTGAGAACATCTTCGAATGTAAAATGAGGGGCCGTCAAATATAATTCGGTGATCACTTTTTGAATCAATTGAAAATCTTCCGGCGTGTCTACTGTCCAACGGTGTTGACTTTCATTTGTTTGATAATGAATACTTGCTAAGCGAAACTGTTCAGGATGACGATATAAATAAGCCGTTACATGTTCACGATCTGCAGGTTCAACTGCATGAGCATTTGCCATTTTCAATGCTTCCAAAGACATGACTTCAGTATCCATGCCTCTTGGATAGGTTCTTGTTAAGGTGTTAGAAACATAGTCTATGTGACTCTGGTTTTCTAAAAAATAGTATACAATTTTGTCGATTACATACGGATCAATAAGCGGACAGTCAGATGTTAAACGTACAACCGCATCTATATGAAATGTTAAAGCTGTCTCATAGTAGCGCCTGAGAACATCTTCTTCCGAACCGCGGTAAAAAGGAATCTCAAGCTGCTGACAAAGCTCAACAATTGGATTGTCACTTTCCTTCGTGGTCGTTGCGATAATAATTTGGTCGATTGATTTCGCCCGTTTAATGCGTTCAATCTGGTATTCTAACAACGTTTTGCCCAGAATTTTTTTCAAAACTTTTCCCGGTAATCTAGTTGAATTCATACGAGCTTGTATTATAGCTGCAACTTTCATATTACTCACCTGTTTACTATGACATCTTATAAGTGTTTACTGTATTTCTAACCACTGTTATTACGTCATAAACGTCTTGTTCACTCATTCCAGGAAACAGCGGTAACGTAATAATTTCTTTATATAATTGTTCTGCATTTGGACAAAGACCTTCCCCATACCCTAATTGCCGGTAAAAGGGATGTAAATGAACGGGAATATAATGAACATTGACACCGATGTTTTGTTTTTGCAGCTCTTCATAAATTTCTTTTCGATTCACTTTTAATTTTTCTAATCTTAATCGAATAATATATAAGTGCCAACTGGATACTCCATCTTCCTTTTGATATGGCAATATGACCTCTTCCATATCTTTAAACGCGGCATTATACAGATCGACATATTTGCTCCGTAAATTAACAAACATCTCCAACTTCATGAGTTGGCTAGCGCCTAATGCCGCCTGGATATCTGTCATCCGATAATTATAGCCAAGAAACTGCATCTCATAATACCAAGGCCCATGGTGCTCCTTAGTTTTGTCTGGATCACGCGTAATCCCATGGGAGCGGAACTTAAGCAGTTTCTCATAGTATTCTTTATTATTCGTCGTGATCATGCCGCCTTCACCGGAGGTTATATGTTTTACCGGGTGAAAACTAAACATTGTCATATCACTAATGGATCCTACTTTTTTACCTTTATAGGTTGCCCCCAGTGCATGGGCTGCATCCTCAATAACGACAAGGTTATGCTTTTTAGCCATTTCTAATATTTTATCTAAATCAACGGGCTGCCCTGTGAAATCAACAGGAATAATAGCTTTTGTCTTCGCTGTGATCTTTGCTTCAATTATCTGCGGATCAATATTATATGTTTTATCATCTATATCAGCAAAAATGGGAATTCCGCCTTGATACAACACACAATTCGCACTTGCTGCAAATGTCATTGATGTGGTAATTACCTCATCACCAACCCCAATATTAGCAGCAAAGCACGCAGCATGAAGAGCGGCTGTTCCATTTGCAAAAGCGACAGCGTATGTAGATCCTACATATGCAGCGGCCGCCTTTTCAAATTCGCTTACCGCTGGACCCGTTGTGAGGTAATCCCCTTTTAATACATTGATTACCGCCTGTATATCTTCCTCATCAATCCATTGTTTTCCATAAGGCAAGTATGTATCTCTTACTAGTTTGACAGTCATGGTTTCATCTCCCTAAGTGATTAAAGCTCTTCGACTAGAGCTCTCAGCTCTTCAACCGTCAACCATTCCGTATTCGTATCACTCGTATACTTGAAGCCATCTTCTACTGGTTCGCCATCTTTGGTATAGTCTTCAAACCACCAAGGAAATTCTGGCTGGATAACATAATAACTATCGAAATCAATGGTTTTACGTGCGTCGTCTTCTGTAATCATGGCCTCATGCAGCTTTTCACCCGGGCGAATACCGACGACCTCAACTTTGCATTCAGGTGCAATGGCCCTGGCTAAGTCAACCACGTTCATACTAGGGATTTTTGGAACAAATATTTCTCCGCCATGCATTCTCTCCAGGCTATCTAAAACAAACTGCACTCCTTGAGTTAGGGTGATCCAAAACCTGGTCATACGTTCATCTGTAATCGGCAGCTTACCCGTTGCTTTTATTTTCTTAAAGAAAGGAACAACACTCCCTCTGCTCCCGACAACATTGCCATATCTGACAACTGAAAAACGAGTATCTTTCTCGCCTACATATGAATTCGCAGCTACAAAGAGTTTATCTGATGCCAGTTTGGTTGCACCATATAAATTTACGGGGCTCGCTGCTTTATCTGTGCTGAGTGCAATGACACGTTGAACACCGCAGTCTATCGCTGCCTCGATAATATTTTGCGCACCGTGAATGTTTGTTTTAACAGCTTCAAATGGGTTATACTCACACGCACCCACATGCTTAAGCGCTGCAGCATGAATAACAACGTCAACTCCATCAAATGCTCGATACAACCGCTCTTTATCACGTACATCACCGATAAAAAAACGCATACGCGGGTCTGTAAACTCCTGTGCCATTTCATATTGCTTTAATTCATCCCTACTGAAAACGATTACTTTCTTTACGTCTTGCTCAAGTACTTTTTCAATAAATTTATGTCCGAATGAACCTGTTCCGCCTGTCACCAAAATCACTTTTCCCGTGAGATCAAATGCCATGATGCAACACCCTTTCTGATCAACCTATTTGATGTTTATTGAACCGTGCTGTAAAATTCCTTCAAACTAAGATGTTGCCAGTTTTTTATAAATGCTCCGCCTTCAGTGCAATTATATAAATTCAGATGTGCTGCATGTTCTGCGTATCTTTCCAACCATTTTTTATAAATGACTAAATTTTTAGAACTGGCAATCTGTTTGACCTGATAGTAATCCAATACCTCTACTAAACCCGGTTCTTGTTGAGTCAATCTTTGAAAAGGTGTACCGCTAGCGTGACTAAGCCCATTTGTGAATGCCAAATCTTGGCCGACCAAACCCACTGTCGAAGCACCGAGATAAATCATTAAGTCGAGAAGCGTGGTAGAAACGGAGCCTCCCGTTTTTATTAACGGTTCTTTTCGTAATGCTGCCATATATTCTGCCTTATCGTATCCATCTTGCAAAACAACATATCTTGCTCCACCATGAAGCACAATGGTTTCGTTATAGGC
The DNA here is from genome assembly GCF_021532375.1 of Paenibacillus alkaliterrae. Lineage (GTDB taxonomy): Bacteria > Bacillota > Bacilli > Paenibacillales > Paenibacillaceae > Pristimantibacillus > Pristimantibacillus alkaliterrae. The sequence goes on along the minus strand of NZ_JAKGAP010000084.1, from coordinate 14,441 downwards.
CGTACTCAAATAGAAAAGCGGCGTAGAAGTCAGATCTACCTTTTGCAGCTGTGGGAGAGTTCCCTCGTTTGGGTCGGTAATCATGACAAAATCAGGTGTAATTCCATGTCTTATGAGCGGTTTGACCGCGGTGCCTACAGAACCTAGGATCACTTTTCCATCATCTTTTATCTCTTTCAATAGCGGCAGCTGTTTATCCAATGATGGCCCGGCAGAAATGAGCAGCATTGGTTTGTTTTCATAATAATTTTTCCAATCCTTTATACCTGGATCATCTAAAGTTATATTTTTGTCAAAATTTCTCTCCATGCTTTCAGACTGGTTTAAAAAGGACTTTTTTTGAATTTGGATACTAGATAAATATTCTTTTGCTTCTGTGTATTCTTCCGGGAAGATATCAAGTGCTTGTTTGTAAATAAGAATATTATTGGAGCGTAAATTGGCGAAGATACTTTCCCTTTTATTATCGGTAAGAGCAGCAATATCGTAAAGTTCAATATTTGGTAATTTCTCTATCCTGTTATAGAATGGACTGTTTTTAAACCAATTGTAGTATTGGCTATTAAATTCCAATACAGTAATGATTGCGTCATTCGCAACACGTGATAAAGCTTCAATATGATATCCGGCAGCCAACCCTATTATGATTAACGGTTTACCCGAATCGGCCAGTTTTAAAGCGTTTCTCACCCAATCTTGCGCTTCCTTGATGGGATCGTATTTGCTATGGAAAATGATTTTCTTATTATAAGAGAGTATTTCAACCGTGGGCACTGTTCTCGTATCCATGATCTTTATTTCCAATTTGCATTCATCCCTCTGTGATTGTGAGAATCTCATTTAAAATAGGAGAAAATTCATATTCTAGAATATCGGCTACAAGAACAAGGTCTTCATTGTTAATTCCATCATTGATTTCGGTTAAACAAGAATTTATCAAATCCATATTCACATGAAAATATATGGTTTGTTTATTAATCAACATAACAGCTTCAAGCACCCACTCCAGACCTTTAGAATAGGCCGGAAATAATTCAAATGCCTTAATAGAGTTCTCTTCACGGCAATATTGTATTAGTTTATGATGGGCCTCAATCAGTTTCGGCAGATAGGCCTCTATACTCTCAAAAGTTTCTGTGACTAAGCTATTCATGCACACCACTCTTTTCATTCTCGAAATTAGAAACTTTCAAATAATCCGGATAATGAATCTCTTTGAAAATTATGCTTTCATTCCTATTTGTTTCGATTGCGTTTACTTTCATAAATTCAAATCCTGTTTCTAACACTTTCATTACTTTTAGACAATACGTATTAATGGTTTCCAATAATTTTAGATGAATGTCAAGATTACACTGAATCGTCTCGAGCGTATATTCTGACCCTAATTTATTAATTTCCCTGACAGCTAATGTGATCGGGTATTGAAAGAACATGGTTAGGTCAGGTTGTTTAGCCAAATTCTTCACGATTTTATTTTCAGTATAATCTAATGCATCATATACAAAGTCTAACTCTTCATCCGTATTTAAGCCTATTTTCATTATATTTTGCGATTGATTATTGAGCTCCTTACTTTTGAGGCTTCTCAACCGTAATAAATAATATTTCTTAGACCATCGAATAATCTTTGATAAGGAATTGTGATACGCCCTCGGCATGTCATTACTTTCCACATCAATGGAATCTACTAATCCCCTAAAGTTTGGAAGGTCGTCCACACAATAGGTATCAATTACTTCTCGCAACGTCATGATTTTCGTTCCTTCTATATATGCCCCTCCCTCTGTGGCATCAATGCAATCAATATTAAGAAAAGCAATATATTTTTCATAGACTTGTTTAAAAAGTTTCCATACAACAGTGGTTGGGATATCCTCGCCATAGATATCCTTTACAAACAAGTTGACTTCTTGAACATTAACTTTTTCTTTCACAGAAGCTTCGCTGGTATGGGATACTCCTTCTCGGGAATAAGCCAAATCTTGTCCGACCAAAATAATCGGACTAGCGCCTAAAGCAGTAGCTATTCCTAAAAGCTGATGAGCTACACTGCTGCCTGAGAAAACAGTGCCTTTATCATTAACCATCTCATTAAAGTATCCGGCTATGGGTTCGCTTTTAAATAAACTCAACGTCTTATTGCTAAAGCATTTCATAATTTCCGGCCGTACAACTGCAGGAGCCACCAACACCGTTTCATCCGGCATTTTTTTATCTTTATAGAACGCCTCATACGTTAATAAAATCCGTTCAACCGAGCTGACTACATCCGGAACGATCCCGTGTTTCTTTAACGATTCCATAGAGCCATCACAAGCTAGCAGCAGCGCTTTTCCTTTTGCCTCTTTTAGTAAATGAATATTTTTATCTAGAGAAGGACCCGAGGCAATGATAATCGCCGGTTTATTTTTATAAACATCGTTATATTTTTCTCTGAATTGTTTAAATCCGGGGTTTTTTATCACATGAGGGAGATTATATAGGTGATTTTCAATCCCATCAATGGTGTCATCCAAATCATTTCCCACTCCAAATTCAAGCATATTTCTTAAATCAGCTAAATAAGCTATCGTCTTTCTGGAAAATTTCATGTACGACAAATCATAAATAGGAAGAAGTACGGTTTGAATCTCATATATATTTAAAAACAAATTCTCGACTATATTCGAAACTTCTTTTAATTCAGCTTCTTCACCATCTACTAACGCAAAATAAATTTTACCATCTTCAATAAAATCAGAGAAATCCTGGTGCCACAATAAAGTCTTGAGAATCATTTCATCATTTTCTATCGCAAGAAGCGTGGATTTTTCATTTAAATGATTGCAAATTTGTTTCAGGTGATACCCCATCCCCACCCCAATAGCCGCGATCAGGGAGCGATTAATCGTATAGTCTATATGTTTGGTCAGTTCTTCTGCTTCTTTCATTGGATTATAGAAGCTGTTGTAAAGGATATAATTATCCCTATTGCTTTTTCTCACTTTTAATACTTTACTATCTTCCTCATTTCCTTCGAATACCACACAACGCTCTTGGCCTTCTAATTCTACCGCTTCAAGAGCATTAACTAAGCTAATGTGGTTTATCTTCAGCAATGCTTTGATATTATGATCATAGATCTCCTGACTCATGTAAACCACCTTCTTTTGCTAAAATGCGATCAACTGCTACAGCAAATTCATATTCTAGTAAATCACATAAAAAAATGATATCTTGGTTAGCAATAGCTGCTTCAATTAACTCAATACAAGAATTAATCAAGTGGATATCATCTTCTTTTAAATCAACCTCATTAGTCACCCCATTTATTATACTCGGTATATATTCCATTCTTAAGTATGATGTCATTTCATCCCATTTCAAAGTACGAAGATTAGCAATAATTTCGTTTAGGGTCAAGTTCATCAAATCACTCCTTTATATATAGAAAAGTATGGCCTGCTCAAAGCTGGCCATACTTTTAGTCAGAGCTAAATCTATGCAATTAACGAAGTAACTGCAGTACTCCTTGCGGCTGTTGATTGGCTTGTGCCAACATAGCCTGTGCTGCTTGTGCCAAGATACTGTTTTTCGTTTGGGTCATCATTTCTTTAGCCATGTCTACGTCACGCACACGGGATTCAGCTGCCGTGAGGTTTTCAGAAGCATTGTCCAAATTAGAAATAGTGTACTCCAAACGATTCTGAATAGCACCCAACTTCGAACGCTCAGACGAAACATTCGTTATTGCAGTGTTTACTTTTGTAATAAGAGCATCTGCTACCGAACGTCCCGCAGAAATATTAAGGGCGCCCGCAGAAATATTAATTCTAGCTGCTGTTGCTCTCATATTAGCAAACGTAGCACTGATCGTTTGACCGGCATTTGCACCAACGTGGAACCTCACTGAAGGTGCAGCAGATCCGATCAATTTCTGAGTGTTGAACTCCGTGTTGTTAGCAATACGTGTAATTTCACTGTGTAGAGCAGTCAACTCATCTTTAATCGCTACACGATCAGCAGTTACGTTTGTATTATTTGAAGCTTGAACAGCAAGTTCACGCATACGCTGAAGAATCAAGTGAGTTTCATTCATTGCTCCTTCAACGGTTTGCAGCATGGAAATACCATCTTGGGCATTGCGGGAAGCTTGGTCCAAACCACGAATTTGTCCACGCATTTTTTCGGAAATGGCAAGACCTGCTGCATCGTCTCCAGCACGGTTGATACGAAGACCTGAAGATAATTTTTCCATTGATTTTGATTGTGCATTTGAAGCGCCATTCAACTGACGGTGAGTGTTAAGTGCTGCAATGTTATGATTAATACGCATTGATATTTCCTCCTTGAAATGTTCGAGTATCCGCATCCTTGCGGAAGCTTACGGGTTAGGTCGGCCGCCCTAACTTCCGTGCTACTATATATATCGGCTGTTCATTTCATATGTTTATAGTTCTTTTTAAAAAAATGGTTATTTTTTAAATAATTTTGATACTTCATCAATTGCTGTTGGATTGGTTGCTGCTGCTCGATTTTCCTCTTGAATCGCCATGTAAATTTCTTTCCGGTATATATCCACTTCCCTTGGCGCCCTGATGCCTAATTTGACAGTATCGCCCTCAACGCCAAGCACGACAATTTCAATATTGCCGCCGATCATGATGGATTCATTACTTTTGCGGGATAGAACTAGCATTGAATTCCCTCCTTAGGCTCGGATTAGCGGGGCGCGCGAGCTGAAATGGTTGTCGTGAAGGATAAGCTGCTTCCCTATTTTTTTATTTATATTGAGAACTAGCGGGGCCATCAGATTGATGGTCGCTTGCAAAGGCTCTGAAGGGATCGTAATAATTGACCATATCTCTACATCCGCTTCAGAATGAATACAAAGTTCTTGCTTTGAAGATTCCGATAATTCCCACTCATATTCCGGATATATGAAGAAGGGACTGACTATTAGAAGTGAGATTTCTTCATCCTCAACGGATTTCATAAGCCTCATCGGCAGCTCTCCTTCGACCTCATAGAACGCAAACTGATGTAAATGCTCGAAGCCAGGAATGCCATATTCAAAATGATACACGTTTGATTCGATGCTCAAAATAAAACCTCCTCATAATATAACCCCGTTCTCAAAAATAAAACTATAGACCACGTATACCTGATAGGCTACACAGATGGTCTATAGTCTGATTTCACTGGAATTCCACTATTACATAAGCTCGTCAAATTGTGGCGGCATGATTTCTACCTTTGGGTATTGGCTCATATAGATATCAAGTTTTCCGCGTTCATAATGATGGATAGGTCGATTTACTTCCACATTCATATTGATTCGGCCTGGTGTCGTTTCGATCGAAAGCTCACCCGGCGTGTAGTTGATATCGACGTTATCGTAAGAAGCCTCGCCGCGGAAATCAAATTCAGGGTACGTGCGCTGCCAATCGCCGGCCATATCTGCAATTGGATTGCCACCCAAATGAATTTCCGCCATACGATTCCCTTGTTCTACAATTCGAGCAAGCCCACGGAGCGCCATATCGGATGCCATGGAATAAATTTTGCTCATTGTTTCTAAATTTCCACCGAGCGCTAAAGCATCCCAAGCACGGTCTTGATTAATTTCAAGATGAGCTCTTGAAGTAGTAAAATGCTGCACGGGACGAATTTGTTCCATCTCTACTGTAGCTTGAGGCTGTTCTAAATGCTGTTTCCCGATATCTGCATCAATAGAGAGTAAAGCGTGCTGCTGCCGAATTTGGATTTGAGGAATTTGCATTCCGCTCTCCCCTATCTTAAGAAGTCAACTAAACTCGGACGAATCAACTGCGCGCCAACTGACAACGATGCTTGGTAGACATTCTCTTCCATCTTCATATTGGTAATAACCTCTGCCATATCTGCATCTTCCGTTTTGGATTGAAGCGTCTGGAGATTAATATCGATATCATTTAATCGGTTCTGGATGAGCTCGATACGGTTCATCCTCGCCCCGATTTCTGAGCGCTTCGTTAACATCGTGTTCATACGGGTGTCAACCTGTCCAATCAGATTGGATATTCCTTCCTGATCCCCAGCAGCTAATAAATCATGGGCACGGCGCAGCAATTGAAACACGTTATCACTCGTTGTATCCGCATCATTAGCTACAGGACCACCGAAAACCTCATTCCCGGTTATGTTAACAGCCATACTCATCCCCGCTGAGAGTTCATATTTAATCACTCCAGTATCCGAAGCTACATGGTATGCCTTATAAACGGGCGGATTGCCAAGCGGATCTGCCGCATCCTCGAGAGTCAAAGCAGGATATGGCTTTCCTCCCGTATTTTCGCCATTAAACACCTGCTTGCCATTAAATTGAGTGTTGCCAATCTCAACCATCTGGCTGTATAGCTGAGATATTTCAGTTTTGATAGCATCCAAGCTTGTTTGATCTACAGTTCCGTTTGCTCCTTGCACCAACAGCTCTCTTGTACGCTGCATCACATCGCCAGCTTGGCCAATCGTCGTCTCCGTATATTGCAGAAACGATAGTGCTGCGTCAACATTTTCTGTATATTGATCATTTGCATCCAACTCACTTCTATATCGAAGCGCAAAGGTAATGCCGATTGGATCATCGGATGGCTTGTTGATAATTTTACCCGTAGAGAGCTGATTTTGCAGAGTGTTCATCCGACCTAAGTTATTGGTTAAATTACGCATTAACTGCGTATTCAGCATTGACTGTGTAACGCGTAAGGACATATTTATTCACCTCCATAGATTGAGATTTATAGGCCAACTCGGCCCATTCCGTTAATAACTCTATCTAATATTTCATCAATCATCGTCATATTTCGTGCGGCTGCATTGTAGGCATGCTGGTATTTAATCATATTGGACATTTCTTCATCAAGGGACACCCCGCTGACCGATTGTCTGCGGGAGTTGACCTGCTCCACGATGATTTGTTGATTAGCTTGCATACGAGTAGCTTCAGCTGCTTGTACGCCGAGTTGGCCGACAACGGAGCGGAAATAGGCGTCTATCGTGTTCTTGTTCTCGCCTGCGCCGGGATCAAAATCAAAGCGAGTGTCTCTCATTTGCGAGAACAATACAGCTAAGGAGTTGTTGCCGCTGATCACGGTTTCCGATCCATCCGCATTAATCGTAACGCGCATCGAGCTTGCAATCAGGTTTGAATTAGCCACAATAGCAGGATTTAAAGTAATGTTGCCAGCAGTTAAACTGGCAGTCCCACCCGTACTGTCCGTAAAAAATGGCAAGCCTGCTTCGTCACCCGCAAGGTTATAACCAAGCTGATGAAGTCCGTTTAAGCCGTTTACGGTAACGGCGGTATCTTCGGTCAATGTCCGGTTCGCCCCTGTGTAGGCAACACCGTTTAACACTGTCCCTTCTGGTAGCACGGAGCCTTTCGGAAGCGTAACCTCGAATTGTCCGCTGGCCATCGTTTGAACCATTTTGTCTAGTTCGCTTATGTAACCTTCGACGAAATGATCCCTGGAATGAATCGTACCGTATATAGCTCCGCTATTCAGATTACCCGATGCAAATGCTGCGGAAACGGCTGTCATATCTATTGCAGTTCCAATCTCTCCTTGAACCAGCTGAGTTCCGCCCATTGTAATTCTGTATCCGTTTGCTTGATCCTCTACTCGGATATTAACCAATCCTGACAGCTGATCCGTGAGCAAATCTCGCTGATCCCTCAGATCGTTGGCGCTGTCACCGAGTCCTTCTACCCTGCGAATCTCGCCGTTTAATTGAGCGATGCTTGTCGTTAGGGAATTAACTGTGTTGAGATTAATCTCTACATTTTCCGTCAAGTCTGCCTTTAAATCACTTAATTGCTTAGCTGTATAGTTAAAAGCATCCACCATCGCCATCGTCTGTTCCATTACGACCTTGCGTCCGTCCGCATTTTCGGGGTTTTTGCTTAGGTCGGACCAGGAATTCCAGAAGTTCGAGATAACCGTTCTTAGTCCCGTATCGCTTGGCTCGTTCACGATTCCCTCAAGCTTAGAGAGGGTGTCCAATTGAACAGAAAAATTGCCGTGCGACTTGTATTCGTTGCGGAACTGATTGTCGAGAAACTTTTCTCTAACGCGAGTAATCGAGGTGGCTTCGACGCCTGTGCCAAGCTGGCCGGCCGCAACCGATTTGGAGTAGCCTACCGCGTCTATCGGTCTCGAGGCTGTCATGTCGACCACTTGCCTGGAATAGCCGGCCGTGTTGGCGTTTGCAATGTTGTGCCCTGTTGTATTTAATGCCGATTGAGTCGTGAACAAGCTACGCCGCGCCGTTTCTAACCCATGAAATGTGGATGCCATGATCAATGCCCTCTCTTCTTACGTTCTCATATTGAATCGGCCGTTCCGATTATTGGCCATGCCCTGTACAGCGCGATGGTAAGTTACGTCTTCTTCCTCCGGGCCAAGCAGCAGATCCTGCGTAAAATGCAAGTATTCCAGCGTCATTTTCACCAATTGTTGATTAAACTCGTTGATATCCTGGAGCTCGGCGATAACTGCGCCCAGCTCCTTCCACATCTTCTGCAGCTGCTGCTTCTCGTCCGCATGGAACACGGCTTGGATGAGCTTCTCCATCTTGAAAGAGCGCTGCGCGCCAGAAACCTTCTGTGACAGCATATACTTCCCAACGAGAAAAGCACGCCGCTGCTCCAGCTCCAATATCCGTTCCAGGCACTTCTTCTCTTTGCTTGAAATGTAGGATAGAGTCTCCACGCTGTTCTTCGTGATGGCTTCCGTCTTTGCCTTACCGTACTCAATAAGCTGACGATGCTCGTCTGCAAGCTCTTGAAGAACGACTAACACTTGCTGAATGTGTTCATTCATAAGAGGATTACTCCTTCAAGTAAGGAAGCAGCTTCTCAGCGATCTTGCCGGCTTCCACATAATATGTGCCAGATGCTACAGAACGCTTGAGCTGCTCGATCTGCTTGCTTCTCTCCGGATCTTGCGCCTGGCTTGTTGTCAGCATCTCTTTCGCGGCTGCCGAAATTTGAACCTCGTCCTTTTGGCGGGCTTTGTTCACTCCGCTTACCCGCGCTTCGTTTTGCTTCTGGTAGTGATGATGTGCGCCGATCCGATTCGTCTCATTTATTTTCATTTTTATCCACCTCAATTAATTAGCCGAACTAAAAAAGCCGATTACCTTTACAAGTATTATCGGCTTCGGTCAAGTGAAATTTTATAGGCATGGAATTATTAGTGTTTTTTCATTTATTTGCCCTTGTATTTATCCATTCCTTTATAAGCTCCTGATGAGAATTGGGAACGATTAAGCGTATCCTTCTGTGCCAAGTCCTGAAGCATTTTCTTTTTGTCCTTCTCCAGTCGAATGCGGCATGTATCGCATATATGATTTTCACGAATAAGCGTACCGCATGACTCGCACGGATACGACAGATTAGGAGCATTCACCATAGAGATCCGGCCTTCGCGGATGAACTTCGTAATTTGCTTGATAGAGACTCCCGTTGCATCTGACAGCTCCGTTATAATGGAACCTTTGAACTCACGCAAATAGTTTGCGCAAAGCTCGTACTCCTTATCAATATCACGCATGCACGACGGGCATACATCTCTAAAGTTTTTTGCAAAAAGCTTCCCGCAGCGAGGACAATTATCCAGGTTCATCGCTCTCAGCCCCCTTTGTTTGTCAAAACTAACCGTTCTATTCTTCTCATTTTAATCGAAAGCTTTACTTTTTTCACTATTAATTAACAATAATCGCATTCCCTGTGTTCCCGTTCAAATCGTAGTACATAGAATACATCGTCTTCCTGAAATCCAACACAACGATATTGGAGCTTGTACAAGCAAACAAAACCCGTTGCTAAGTGCAACGGGTTTTAAGACTCTTTATCTATGAAACGCTTCTGCCAAGCGTTCTTTAATGAATTTACTATTCTTACTGCGCGCTTCCCGTTGTTCCTTAATCACTTGAGAAATACTTTTGACTGAAGGTGCAAACAAGAGTGCATCTTTGGGTTGAGAACCTACAGCTTCTTTTACAACACCATTTAATGACACATAAACTTTTGTTTTCATGGTTGCAATCCTCCTATCAGTTTTCGAACAAGGTCAATGACCATTGCATTTTTATCTATTATAACACTTTGCACATACTCTTTGAAAGCGATAAATTTGTCCGTATCCCAGTCCGAACCACACGGAAAATGAAACGTCATTACTTGGAGAGGCAGACGTAAGCAAAGGTAAAATGTACGATTCGCTTCTTTGAAGAAAATTTGATTTTCATTTTCGGATAAGTTTTTATAAGTCAAAGCAACATAAGAATCCCGGTTATCCAATCTATAAAACGGTTCACCGCCAGTAGCTGATCCTGACCTCTCTTTTAACACCAATCTGTCGTTTTGAAACTCATATAATGTCACAGCATTACAGTCACTGAAGGTTCCTATCGTTTCTTGTGTGTAACCATAATCGTGAATAACAGTACCGGCAGTTAAACCTTTCTGGAATATCTCCAGTAAAATCTTTAGGTCATGAAATCCACTAATTTTCACATGAGGGATAACTGCTGTAAAAATGTCATGAAATTTATCATACCGATCTAGTTGTTCTTCATTAGCCTCTAGTGTTTCCTTTGCCGGCAATAAAGTTACGCCCCGACGAAGCAAATCACTGAAATATTCTTTCCAATTAGGTGCTACAGCAAGATTTAACGTCTCAAAGTATAACCCGCGCTTAACAATGTCATCTATAAAAAACCAGATATAAGGATCCACATTTGAAGTAAGTTCACTAGCCTCCAGTGCGATTATCATTTCCGCAGCTGATGGAAAGCTTTGTGTTTCTTCTTTATGGTTTTCTATGTACTCATTAATAAGTCGCTTAGCTTTAGCAAAGTACTCGTCTTTTATGCTTTTTTCAACAAACACCAAGATGGTCTTTCGCTTATTGAACGCTTCGATAAATTCCATATGTGTAATCGTTCGTTGTGGAGCTTCATAGAAAGTGCCTGACTTTTCGGAAATAAAAAGGAGAAATATATCCGATTCTCTCACCGTATTAATGCATTTTTGAGCTGGATCAACAGATGAGTCCCAGGCACCAAAATTCCGTTCGAACATCATTGGTTGATGACCTAATTCATTTAGCAAATCGAAAATAGTATTACGAAGAGGTTGTAATTTATCTTGTGCCACCGAACTAATGAAAAATTTTGCTTTTGTAAACAAAAGATTACCACATCCCCATATGAATGATGTTTCCTCAAATATACCATATAACTGTGATGGACGACGAGAACGGGTTATTTAGATCAATCCTCATCATTAAGTACATATCTCTTATCAAATAATACTCTTTAAGAACGGGACCAAGTCAGCACATAGATGTCGAGCGGAACCGTCGCATGTTTATGTAAGGTGTGCGAACAAGCTTCGGCCGTGCTTCCTGTCGTGTAAATATCATCGATCAGAAGCACTCGAGGCGCTTGCGAAATAGTACGAATAGAGCTGGATTGGACCATTGTACGGTTTTGAAGCTCATGCAGATCGGCAGGATTCACGTTAAAAAGCTGTCTAGTATCGCGCAGTCTTTCGGACCGCGTCTTGAAGCTTTGCTTCTCAGTATGGCGATCCCGGACGAGCAAACGCATAAGCGGCAAACCGTAGCGGTTCGCAAGACGGGCCGCGAGCTGCTCCGCTTGGTTAAAGCCGCGATCCATCGCTCGCTCCTCGCTGATCGGCACGTAAGTTATAGCATCCCATTGATCGGAAAATGTTTGTTTCTTCGCACTGCGGATGTCCGTCTTCGTACGATAAAGCGAAGCTATTTCGGCGCTTAACGCCTCGAACGCCGGAACCAGCATGTCTCCTAGCAACGGGGCAAGCGCTTCGTTGCCCCGATATTTATATTGGGCGAGCACGCCTCGCATCATAGGATCATATTGAACCGCGCTGCGGTTGCATATGAAGGAGGGATGCGGGTGGCGCGCGCAATCGTCGCAGTGAATGCCGCGCCCGCATTTGGAACATTGAATGCGGGAGATCCACGGTATTGCGGAGAGGCACGCTCCGCAAACGGATTGTCGAAGCTGAGGCGGCAGCTTCGAATGGTTTTGGCCGGCCGCGCTGCGAGCGGCTTGCTGCGGTTTGCCGCATAGCAGGCATACGGCAGACCTCGGAGCGAGCAACTGCGCGGAGGTGGTGAAGGCGGATAGGAGCCGCCGCAGCCATGATTCTGGCGAGCTGCTCATGGCGTTGAGCCTCCTTTGCTTGTCGGGAGCAGGAAGCCCTGCTTCCGTGCCATCCGATTCATCGTCCGGATATGCTTCACGGCCGATACTTGCGAATGATTTCGCTCGCGGCTGCAAAAGTAAACTCGCCCGTACGGATCATCAGCGGAACGCCCTGCCCGACCAGCCATTTGCACCAAAGAGGCCTCGTCAAACAAGCGGCCATCCGCATCCAAAATATAAACGTCGCTTTTCGGAATCGTGACGCCCCGCTCTAATATCGTAGTCGTAACCAGTACTCGAATGTTCCTAGCACGAAAACGCTGCACTTTATCTGCCCGTTCGGCATCCTGCGAGGAGGTTGCCGCTACTGCAGCATGCTGAAGTGCGGCTCGAAGCAAAGCTGCCATGGGCTCGGTCTGAGCAATTTGCTGTACGAAGACGAACAGCTGTGCATCCCGAAGCAGCGATTGCCGCATAGCAGCCAGCAGCTTTGCGGGGAGCTTCCGCTGCTGAAGCATTTGCTTCACAGCAGGTGTTTGCAGCAGCATTGGCACAGGAAGCGGATGCCGATGATAACGGACGGGCACCCTGGCATGAGGCAGCTTACCGCGCCTCGCAGCGCGCTGAAGCTCGCTTGGAGGCGTTGCGGACAACAGCAGCCGGGCAGCGCCGGGTGCGCAGCTTTTATCCGCGGCATAATGAAGGATTTTATCGCCGTGATAGGGAAATGCATCGATTTCGTCCACGATGACGAGATCGAACCCTTGATAAAAGCGCAACAGTTGATGCGTAGTCGATAAGGTGATATCGCCGCTTTCCCAGCGCTGTTCGCTGCCCCCGTACAAAGTAACGACCGCTGCTTGCGGGAATGCTTTCCGTATCCGCGGGTCAAGCTCTATGACAACATCGCGGCGCGGAGTAGCGATGAGCGCCCTGCCTCCGCGCAACAGAACCGATTCCACAAGCGGAAAAATCATTTCCGTTTTCCCCGCTCCCGTAACCGCCCACAACAGAAAATTACGTATAGGCGCAGCCTTGTCGACGACGGATACATTCCTCGCCTGCTCCGATGAATTCTTTTCAACGAATTGCAGAGCCTCCCTAGCGGCTGCCGTTTGAGCGGGGCTCAGCTTCCACCCTGCGAGCCTCTGCTCCACGGGCATTAGCTTGCCGCTTACTTGCTCCGCTCCCGCCCCCCAGCCCCGCTGCCCTATAACCAGCAGCTCACATTCCCGGCTTCGCCCCATCCCAATGCACGCGGCGCAATACGCGCACACCCGCCCGCACGCCGCGCATGCCGTGCGGCGCATAAACGCCTCGCCGCTCCCGCAGCGCAGACACCTGCGCTCGCGCCTGCGGCGCCCCCGGGCGTCCGCCCGCCCGCCATATCCGGCGGCGACCGATCCGCTCAGGCGTACCCGCCCGAGCAGCGCCGCAAGCTGGAGCACTCCGCTCCAGCTTGCGGCGGCCCCGGGCCCGCCCGCGCCAAAGAGCAGGGCGTGCGCTTCGCCGCGCAGCAGCGCACGTCCCTTCATGGCAACCGCGGCAAGCTTCGCCCCTGCCGCAAGCTCCCCCAATTCCGCATCACTATACGCTCGCTCCACCGCTCCCCTACGCTCGCCGCCTTCCTCCGCTCGCCTCGCTCCCCCACGCTCGCCGCTTACCTCCGCGTCGCTATCCGCTCGCACCGCTCCCCCGCAGCTATCGCCCGCCCGCTCCCACCTCTCAGCCATCTCCAGCAAACGGCCTTCCTTATCCTCCCCTTGACGCTTGCGCCAGCTGACAAACCGTCTCACCCAGCCAGCGGGTTTTTCCCTCTTCCCTTCCTTCACCTCCCGCTTTACTTTCTCCACACACTCAGCCAGCGCCCTCAGCGCCTCCGACTCCCCCCTTACTCCCATCCCGCTCTCCGCCCAAATCTCCGCCGCCAGGCAAGCATCCCCAAGCGGCAATTCCTCCTTCCACAGCCAGCCCGTACCAGCAACGCTCTCATTCAGCCTCCCCGCACCGCCAAACCTGCCATCCATCCAAAACCGCTTGTCCACCGCCGGCTGAATCGTCACCCCGGCTTGCCACCGACCGCCTGCCTCTACCGCATACACAAACGCTCTCATTCCTTCAACTCCTCCCACTATAAAGTAATGTTTTCTCCTGATTTCTCGCTCATTCTCAATATTTCAACTTTGACTGATTAAGAGGTTCAGGTGGAGAATGTAGTC
>NZ_JAKGAP010000083.1 GCF_021532375.1 Paenibacillus alkaliterrae | reverse complement strand
GTCCCAGAAAGGTGTTGACTGGCAGTTTACCACCAATGAAGCAAGAATCAAACTAAAACGCCTTTACCCACAGTTTAAGGATTGATTAGGTACTAGACTGCCGCTGAGATAAAGAATGGCTTTCAAATCAAAACTTCGTTATTTATGATACGGTTCGGCGTGCTATCTGTAACGGCAAGTTTTCGCTTAGACCAAGCGTCTGCGCTGTTGAAATATGATTTTCACGGATAAGCTCTGGGTTTTTCAACAGTGACACGCCATAAGAAGGAATCATTTCTATAATTTTCGGCTCCCACGCTTTTATATGTTGCGGGAAGCATTTTTTTATTACCTCAAGCATGACGGAAACGGCGGTAGAAGCACCCGGAGAAGCGCCGAGCAATGCTGCTATCGAGCCATCAGCGGCACTAATCACTTCCGTACCAAATTGAAGCGTACCTTTGCCGGCAGCAGTATCTTTAATAATTTGCACACGCTGGCCCGCTACCACCAATTCCCAATCCTCGCTTTTGGCGTTCGGGACAAATTCCTGTAAAGCTTCCATGCGGTTTTCTTTCGATAACATAACTTGCTTGATCAGGTATGTTGTCAATGGAACGTTTTTGACGCCTGCCGCCATCATAGTTACGAGATTATCCGTTTTTATGGAAGTTAACAAATCAAACATGGAACCGAATTTTAAAAACTTTGGTGAGAAGCCTGCAAACGGTCCAAAGAACAACGATTCTTTCTTTTCGATAAATCTTGTGTCAAGATGCGGGACAGACATGGGAGGAGCACCAACCGGAGCTTGTCCGTATACTTTTGCACGATGCTGCGCTACAACATCCGGTTTATCACACACCATAAATAGTCCGCTTACCGGAAATCCTCCAATACCTTTTCCTTCAGGAATACCGGATTTTTGCAGCAAATGCAGGCTTCCTCCCCCGCCGCCGATAAAGACGAATTTTGCAGTATGGCGGCAGGAGGTACCGCTATCGACATTCCGCACTTTCAATTCCCACGAGCCGTCGCTAGTACGTTTAATATCATCAACATTATGTTTGAATTTTATATCGACGTTATTACTCTTTAAGTGGGTAAACAATATGCGCGTTAAAGCGCCAAAGTTGACATCAGTTCCAGATTCGATTCTTGTTGCCGCTATAGGCTTATTCAATGTCCGGTCTTTCATCATAAGTGGAATCCATTCCATCAGTTTTCCCGGGTCATCGGAAAATTCCATCCCTTGAAACAGGGGATTGTTAGACAGCGCTTCAAAACGTTTTTTTAAAAATGTTACATCTTGTTCCCCTTGTACAAAACTCATATGAGGCACTGGCACGATAAAATCCCGCGGATTACGTATCAGATTGCTGTTTACAAGATAAGACCAAAATTGTTTTGAAACCTGATACTCCTCATTAACTTTTATAGCTTTGCTAATATCTATGGACCCGTCCGGTTGTTCGACGGTGTAGTTAAGCTCGCACAGTGAAGAATGCCCCGTTCCCGCATTATTCCATTCGTTAGAGCTTTCCTCTCCTGCGTTTGCGCGCCTCTCCAACACTGTAATTTCCCAGTCAGGTACTAATTCTTTCAGCAGTGACCCCAAAGTTGCACTCATGATTCCGGCACCAATTAAGATAACGTCTGTTTTAATTTGTCTGTCGCTCATTTTTACCGTCCTTATATCTACGATTTGCAGAAAGGATGTAGGCAATTAGGCGCCTCAGCAAGTCAGGGCGCGACCTAGTCACACATCTTTTCTGGAACAATATAACCCTATCATAGTTTATCACTATTATTTATAGATTAAAATACTTGTATATGTCCTTGTACCTTTTTTTTAGTTTTTTTCACAGTCCAACAGAAGGATGCTTCCACATAATATCACCCTTAGAATAAATATCCTTTAACATTATTCGTGTGACCCGTAAGATAGTCTGTGTATTAGGTTAGAATCAGGTGAATTGACGGGAAATCTCTAGTTCAACTTATATAGCATGGTACTGACCACTTCCTCACGAATTGTTTTTCTTTTTTATTTCCTCGATTCGCCTTCGTACCTCCACGTTATTTGAGTTCAAACTTTCTGACAATAATACTCATTTAAAAACTCAAAGTCCTACCCCTAGCACTTTCTTTACGAAGTAATATTTTTTTAAAAACGTTGCGAAATCGAAATACAAGCAGGCCCATGCGCTATCGCATGGACCTCTCTCATTTAACGCTTAGCCTATCTAAATGATTTCATAATCAAGGAACCGCTATTACTGAAATCCAATCACGGGGTGAGGAACATACGGCTCTTCCAGCAACGCCATTTCTTCAGGCGTTAATCGAATCGAAAGCGCAGCCACCCCGTCTTCGAGATGAGACATTTTCGTAACCCCAATGATCGGAGAAGTAACAGGCTCTTTGTGCAACAGCCAGGCAAGCGCGACTTGGGCGCGGGGAACGCCGCGTTGTTCTGCAATTGCCGCAACCCGCTCCACGACCAGCCGATCGGCCTCTGCATGCGCATCGTATTGGGCTTTCTGAACTTGGTCCGTCTCGGAACGATGAGTCGTTTCCTGCCAATTACGCGTCAATCTTCCTTTTGCAAGGGGGCTGTACGGAATGACGCCGATTTTCTCTTCCTTACAAAGCGGCAGCATCTCCCTCTCCTCCTCACGGTATAAGAGGTTGTAATGATCCTGCATCGATACAAACCGGGTCCAGCCATTTTTCTCGGCTGTATGCAGCGCCTTCAGAAACTGCCAGGCATACATGGCTGAAGCGCCAATATATCTTGCTTTCCCCGCCTTCACAACATCATGCAGCGCTTCCATCGTTTCTTCGATCGGTGTTTGATAATCCCAGCGGTGGATCTGGTACAGATCCACATAATCGGTGCCCAGGCGTCTAAGGCTGTTGTCAATTTCACTCATAATCGCCTTTCGGGAAAGCCCTGCGCCATTTGGACCTTGATGCATACGGAAATGAACCTTCGTCGCGATCACAACTTCATCCCGATTTGCGTATTCTTTCAGAGCCCGTCCAACAATTTCCTCACTCGTTCCATCTGCATATACATTTGCCGTATCAAAAAAATTGATGCCTAACTCAAGCGCTTTTTTAATGATAGGACGGCTGTGCTCCTCATCAAGCACCCATGGATGAACCCACCTCTCTGCTACGCCAAAGCTCATACAGCCAATGCAAAGACGGGATACATCCAAACCGGTATTTCCAAGTTTCACATATTCCATTTGTCTGAACTCTCCTTTCTAGCTTAAACCGCCCATAACGGGATGCGGCATGTGTCACAAAGCTTCTCCTCCTCTCTCCGATCATAGAAGGAGTGTACCGTCTGGAGTTAACTCCATGTCATTGCCTAACCTCCCCGGGAAAGAGAACTGTTGTTTAGAGAGCTTGGCCGATTATCCTGCAGCAGACGCTTCACAAAAAACGTGAACATCAATAAGGATACCGCTACGGATACCGCGCCGACCGTGAACAAAGCCTGGTAGCCCATAAACTGGGAGACCCCGCCCAGCATGATCGCGCCAAGTCCAATGCCGAGATCGGTAGCCGTCAATAAAGAAGCATTGGCAACCCCTCTGCGATCCGGACGGGCAAGACGTATGGTCGCCGCTTGAAGAGCCGGCTGCGCGGAGCCGAAGCCGATCCCGTACAGCACCGCCGATACGATCACGCCGAACAATCCGGTCGAGAAGCTTAAAGCGATCAAAGCCGAAATCGTAATCAGAAGGCCCGGTACAATGACAAACGTCTCGCCGAACCGATCCGCGAGCTTTCCCGAAAGGGGACGGCTCAGGGCAAGCGTTGCGGCATAGGCCAGGAAGAACGCGCCGGAATTGACCTCAATCGAGTCGGCGAACAGCGGGATAAAAGCGGTAATGCCGCCATAAGCGACTGTCAGAAAAAAAACCGAGACCGTGACGGGTAAAACCGATTTTTCGAATAATTCGATTTTCCGTGAATCTGATTGCGGCTTGAAAGGCATTTTCGCACCCATCGTCAGGAGCAGTGCCGCGGCAGACAGTCCGGCAGCGATGAGAAATAAAGCGTGATAGGACAGGTTCTGCACAACCCAGATGGCAAGCAGCGGACCGATCGCCATCGCGACAGTCATAGCCGTGCTAAACCAACCCATGCCTTCGCCCCGGCGGGCGGATGGAATAATATCCGTCACCGCCGTGAACACCGCGGTTGTGGAAACGGCCCAGCTCATCCCATGCAGTATTCTGAGTCCCATCAGCACGAGGATTCCGCCGACCCAGTCATACATATACATCGCCACGGTGAAGAGAAGCAGTCCCCAGATGATAAACGGACGCCTGCCGAACCGGTCCAGCAGTCCGCCGACAATCGGGCGAAAGATAACGGCAGACAGCATGAACGCGCCCGACGCCAGACCGATCTGCGCTTCGCTGCCGCCGATCTGCTTGACGAACAGCGGCAGTGTCGGAAGCAGCAAATAAAATGCGGTGAACAGGAATAGCATCCCAACGGTCATGAGAATAAACGACTTCGTCCATAGGCGTTCCACGTTTAAATCCCCCTTAAATTTCTGGCCTTCTTAGCGATTTTTCTTTTCCGACGACCGCCTGTTCGTATCTTCCAATTTTATAATGTTCATGCGAGTACACCTCCCGATATCTGATATTATCGCACTTGGAGTGAACTCCAAGTCAATAGGTTGTGAGTTACAAAGTCGACGCCCGATATAGCATTTAGGAATAGCTGCCTTTCGTGTATCTAATTCCAGAAAAACACTTGATTTTTAAACTTTCGATCAATTTAGATACATCAAAAGCAGTTATTTCATGAATATCGCCGTTTTCATCGCAATTAAATACATGAAAAGCATCTAATCAACGCTTATGAATAAACACTCCTTTACGAAAACAGTAAAAAACACAATAAGTCAGTTTTTTATTGCAATAATCTATTGCATCGCCCTGAACAGGCAACTATACTTTTTATGCATATCGTATATCGCAATGAGGAGGACTTTATCTTGACAGTACACAAAGACAAATACTCAGGTTACCTTCTGGTCCATTTCATCGGGGAACAGCCTGACGGTGAACAGGTCTATTTCTCTTATAGCGAGAACGGCTTGCACTGGAAAGATCTGAATGCCGGTTTACCGGTTCTGCGTTCCGAATTGGGGGAAAAAGGGGTAAGGGATCCGTTCATCGTTCGCACGCCCAAGGAAGATAAGTTCTATCTGATTGCCACGGATCTCAGGATTGCAAATGGAAAAGGCTGGGCCGCTGCATCGGATGCCGGAAGCCGCGACATCATCATATGGGAATCCGCCGACCTGGTTAATTGGTCCTCTCCTTGGTCCGTCACGATTGGCGTACCGGGAGCCGGCTGCGTCTGGGCTCCGGAGGCTGTTTATGACGATGCAACAGACGATTTCTTGGTGTTCTGGGCTTCCGCCACACAGGAGCCGCAGGAGAAAGAGCGAAAACAAAAAATCTATAGCGCCCGCACCAAAGATTTTCGCAATTTTACAGCGTCTGAAAAGTATATTGAGCGGGAAAATCATATCATTGACACCACAATCATTGCCCACAACGGTACCTACTACCGTTTTTCCAAGGATGAAACGACTAAGAATATTCGGGTTGAAAAAGGCACATCGCTGGAAAAGAACGCCTTTACCGATCTGAGCGCCCCCGCTTTGGAGGAATTGTTAGGCGTGGAAGGTCCTCAAATCTACAAGCTCAACGACAGTGAGGAGTGGTGCCTTATTGTGGACCGCTTTGCAGAAGGCAAAGGTTATCTGCCTTTGCTGACTTCTGACCTCGAGAGCGGCATATTCCGGGTTCTGCCGGAAGGATCTTTCGATTTAGGGGAAAACAAGAAACGCCACGGCGGAGTAATGCCGATTACCAGCGATGAATGCAGCCGCCTTCTTGCGGCATTTGGAGACGGCCATCAGATGATGCCCGGTCAATTCGCCGACCCGGATCTGGCGAAGTTCGGCGACCGCTATTATCTTTATCCTACAACGGATGGATTTAATGGCTGGTCGGGCACACAATTCCATGTGTTCTCATCGGCTGATATGCGCATTTGGCGAGACGAAGGCATGATTCTGGATCTTGCGTCGGAGGATGTCCCCTGGGCTGTCGGCAGTGCTTGGGCTCCGGCCATCGCGTGCAAAGACGGTAAGTATTACTTCTATTTCTGCGGCAAAATGAAAAACGGAGAAAGCGCCATTGGCGTTGCGGTTGCAGAGACTCCCGCAGGTCCGTTTCGCGCTCAGCCCCAACCGCTCATTACGATGGAGCTTACAAGGCAGCTTGGACTCGCCATGGGCCAAGCTATTGATCCATCCGTCTATATGGAGGAGAACGGTGCGGCTTACCTGCTGTTTGGAAATGGACAGCCTGCAATCGTTCAGCTCGGCGATGATATGATCAGCGTCATAGCGGACACGATGAAGAATCTGGAAGGCTTGCACGATTTCCGGGAAGCGGTGACTGTTCTTAAGAAAGGCGGACTGTATCACTTCACATGGTCCTGCGACGACACCGGCAGCGAGGATTACCACGTGAACTATGGCACGGCGGAGCAGCTTTACGGACCGGTAACTTACCGTTATCCTGTCCTTGCCAAAAATAAGGATAAGGATATGCTAGGCACAGCTCACCATTCGATTCTCCAGGAGCCCGGCACGGATAAGTATTGGATAGCTTATCACCGGTTTGTCACGCCGTTGACCCGGTTTACGGAAGGAAAAGGCTACCACCGCGAAGTATGCATAGACCCGCTCACTTTTGGCCATGACGGCCTGATGCAGCGGGTACAGCTGTAGTGTTGATTCGTAAGCGTAAGTAACCAACTTTATGAAGCAGGCCCAAGCGAAGCGCTTGGGCCTGTTTTGTGTATGAACGTATATCTGAGGAGCTATCCATTAACCTCTAATCTTGGCAGCTGCCGACTCCAACGCGCCGACGACCTTATCGCACCACGTGTCGAATTCCTCATCCGCTTGCTGCAGCTCAGGATGCGCAAGCACATAATCGATTGTTTGCTTAATGCCCTGATCGAACCGGATCGTCGCCGTGAATTCAGGCACGAGCCGCTTCAGCTTCGCATTGTCGAACACGACGGAATTGGCCTTGTCGCCAAGCAAGCCGCCCTTGAAATCGTAGGGACTGCAGGCATCGAGGAAGGCCGACGATACATGCACAGCGTTCAGCTTCACGCCAAGCGCGCTGGAGATTGCTTCGTAGATTTGATTCCACGTCAATGTCTCGTCCGATGTAATATGTACAGATTCTCCGATGGCGTGAAGGTTGCCCATCAGACCGATGAAGCCTTTGGCAAAATCGCTGTTATGCGTCATCGTCCAGAGCGAAGTGCCGTCCCCGTGGATAATGACCGGCTTCCCTTCCAGCATTCGCTTGGCTGCCTGCCAGGAGCCTTTATTGCCGTGCACGCCAAGCGGAATGGAACGTTCGCTATACGTATGGCTTGGCCTCACAATAGTGATCGGAAAGCCATGCTCGCGATACTGCCGGATCAAATACTCCTCGCACGCGATTTTGTTGCGGGAATACTCCCAGCACGGATTGGACAGCGGCGTTCCCTCCGTAATCCGGTAGTCCGACAACGGCGTCTGGTAAGCGGAAGCCGAGCTTATGAACATGAATTGCTTCGTCTTATCCTTGAACAGCCGGTAATCCCTCTCCAGCTGGGAGGGCACGAACGCAATGAAATCGGCGACAACGTCGAACTCCAGCTTCTCGATCAGCCCCGCGACGAGCTCCTCATCGTTAATGTCAGCTTGAAGGACGTGAACGTTCGGCGGCAACGCCTCGTTCCGGCTGCCGCGATTAATGAGGTAAAGCTCACAGCCCTGCTCCGCCAGCTGCTTCGTAATCGCCGTGCTGATCGTACCCGTTCCCCCGATAAATAACGCTTTCATTTGTTCCTCCACCTCCGTGAATATATGAGCATACATGTCTACGATAACACGCTTGCGCGGCGGAAAACAATGGATCCGGTTATTCGGATCAGGCGCGGTTACTGGTAACCAACGATTGCATGAGGAACGTACGGCTCTTCCAGCGACGCCATTTCTTCAGGTGTCAGCGTAATCGAGAGCGCAGTAACCGCATCCTCAAGGTGAGAAAGCTTCGTAGCGCCGACGATCGGAGCTGTTACCGGTTCCTTCTGCAGCAGCCAGGCAAGCGCGATCTGAACGCGGGGAACGCCGCGGTTTGCCGCGATTGCCGCAAGCCGCTCCACGATCAAGCGGTCGGTATCGGCCGTCGCATCGTATTTCGATTTGGCAGCCTGATCGGTTTCGGAGCGGTGTGTGGTATCCTGCAAATCGCGCGTAAGCCTTCCGCCTGCAAGAGGACTGTATGGAATGACGCCGATTTTTTCCGCCCTGCATAGAGGCATCATTTCCCTCTCCTCTTCCCGGTAGATGAGGTTGTAATGGTTTTGCATCGACACAAACCGGGTCCAGCCATTTAGCTCGGCCGTATGCAACGCCTTAAGAAACTGCCAGGCATACATGGCGGACGCGCCGATATATCTCGCTTTTCCCGCCTTCACCACGTCATGGAGCGCCTCCATCGTTTCTTCGATAGGGGTATGGTAATCCCAGCGGTGAATTTGATACAGGTCCACATAATCGGTTCCCAGCCGTTGAAGACTCTTATCGATTTCGCTCATGATCGCTTTTCGGGAAAGCCCAGCGCCATTGGGTCCTTGATGCATGCGGAAATGAACCTTCGTCGCGATCACAATTTCATCCCGATTGGCGTATTCCTTCAGCGCCATCCCGACGATTTCCTCGCTTGTACCGTCCGAATACACATTAGCCGTATCAAAAAAATTAATGCCCAGCTCCAGCGCTTTTCTGATCACGGGACGGCTGTTCTCCTCGTCAAGCACCCACGGATGAACCCAGCGCTCCGCCACGCCAAACCCCATACAGCCGAGACACAGCCGTGATACGTCCAATCCGGTATTTCCAAGCTTCACATAATCCATTGCGCACACTCCTCAAAGTTTTTATGTAGGGCCCAACAATGTTGACATGTCTGCAACAAAGCGATAGCGAACGTCGCCTCGTTTGACCCGATCCCAGGCCCGCTCCATCTCATCGGCGCGAATCCTCTGAATCCGGGGAATGATGTGATGCTCGGCGCAGAACTCCAGCATTTCCTGCGTCTCTCGTACGCCGCCCAGGCTCGAACCGGAAATGCTGATTCTCGGCTGAATCGAGAACGTTTGGCAGCATATAGGCTCCCTGGGCATACCGACGTTGACAAACGTTCCCCCGACGCCCAATAAAGATAAATAAGCGTCCATGTCGAGCTTCGCAGATGCCGTATTTACAATAAGATCGAAGGAGCCGGAAAGCTCTGTGAAAACTGACGGGCTGTATGCCGCATAAAAGCGCTCGGCTCCAAAACGTATGGCATCTTCCCGCTTATCGTCATTCCTGCTGAACACGGTTACATTCGCGCCCATCGCGCGGGCGAATTGGACAGCGAGATGTCCGAGTCCGCCCATTCCGACAATGGCCACCTTCATGCCGGGACCGGCGTTCCAGTGCTTGAGCGGAGAGTAGGCCGCGATGCCCGCTCCCATTAACGGAGCGGCTTCATCAAGAGCGATCGCATCGGGGATGCGCATCACATATTCCTCGTCCACGACAATCTGCCCGCTGTAGCCGCCATATGCGGGGTTTCCTTCATCATCCAACGAATTGAAGGTATAGACAGCCCCTCTCTTGCAATATTGCTCTTCTCCGGACAAACAGTATTCGCACATCCGGCAGGAATCGATCACGCCCCCGACTCCCACGCGGTCCCCGACCGAGTAAGCCAACACATGAGGGCCGACAGCCGTGACGATACCGGCAATTTCGCGCCCGGGCACCATGGGGAAAAGCCGTCTGCCCCAGTCGCCTTCCCCCTGATGAATATCGGAACGGCAGATGCCCGTGAATTGAATGGCGATAAGCACATCACGCCCCCGGAGCTCCCGACGTTCAATCTCGGTACGTTCAAATGAAGAACCGGCGCGCGCAAGGCTAAGACCATGCGTTCGGATCAACGCGAACCCTCCTCTCACTGAACTTACAAGGATTGTACATGCTGGAGTTAACTCCAAGTCAATAGTCTAATCGTTCCGGATAAAGACCGGTGATTCAACCAGCTATGCAGACTTAACTAATTGAACGGCCTTCTTTGCAGCTTATCTTTTGCATAGGTCCACTGTTCGTATCTATCGATTTTCGTATCCAACCTCTCCAGCGTGCTCTGCATCTCCTCTAACCTGACCGCGAGCTGCTTGCGCTGCTCGATCAAGAGCTCCTTTCTTGTCTGAAGGGTTTCATCACCCAGCTGATACAGCGCAACGTACTCGATCAATACTTCGACCGGGAGCCCGACATTACGCATACATTTGATAAATTCGACCCACTTGCAGTCTTCTTCCGTGTAATCTCTAACCCCGCCTTTCGTGCGGTTGACTCGCGGCAGCAGTCCGACTCGTTCATAATAGCGGAGCGTATCCTGTGACAGCCCGAATTTTCCTCCTACTTCTGAAATGTTCATGCCCCTACACCTCCTGATATCTGCTATTATGGCACCTGGAGCTAACTCCAAGTCAATCCTTTTTCTTTCTTGTCACAAAAAAAAGAGACCAACAGGGCAGCGCTGTTGGTCTCTACTTGGCTAATAATGTACCTATAAGAATTTACTCGTACCAGTATGCCGGGATCATGTCCCGTTCCAGCTCCAGCAGCTCCTTGATGATCATATCTGCATCATTGATGGAATTGACGAGCGGATCAAATAAATCAGTTCATTCGACGAAATTAGGTACACTAAAAGCAGCTATTCCAAAATGCTAGCGATCTATCGGACTTTGCTGCTGCGAAATAAGTTAGCCCTGCCTATTTCCGCACACATAAATTTGGGGTACGATGCCATGCTTCTTGAAAACGTAAAATTATACCGCCCATAGCCTGCCTCTACGCGTACGCCGTCCGGTGGTTGCTCCACTTGTCACTAATATGTAAAGGCAATAAAGACGGTAGCCTTGAAAATTATGTTATACTTTTTAGGAATATGAATGACACTCAGCGGGGAGGGGACAGCATTCCTTTTGCCAAAATAAATTGAATCAGCTGAATACTCTGTTTACGCTAAGCAAACGATATATAGACAAATGTACATAACTTGGAGGTGAATCCCTCAAGAGGGGGACAATTTGGAAATTATAACCGTTATAAATCTGTTCATACTTGCCTTATTGATTGTGTTGACTGCGTTTTTTGTTGCATCTGAATTTGCTGTTGTTAAAGTCCGTATGTCCCGAGTTGATCAATTGATTGCAGAAGGGAATAAAAAAGCGGTAATCGCAAAAAAAGTGGCGGGTAATCTCGATTATTATCTATCCGCCTGCCAGCTTGGTATTACGGTTACTGCTCTTGGACTTGGAGCCATCGGCAAGCCCGCTGTTGAACAAGTGATGTACCCGGTATTTGATTATTTTAACGTATCGGAATCAAACGCTTCGATTGCATCCTATGCCATTGCCTTTATACTCGTAACGTTTCTTCACGTTGTCGTTGGAGAAATGGCACCTAAGACCTTAGCTATACAATTTTCAGAAAAAGTCACCATGCTGCTTGCAGCACCGCTGTATTGGTTCAGTAAGATTATGTATCCATTTATTTGGTCATTAAATGGTACATCACGTGTGCTTCTCCGTTGGATTGGTGTCAAACCTGCCGGGCATGAAGATGTTTACTCGGAAGACGAATTAAGGATTATTATGACTCAAAGTTTCCACGGCGGTGAAATTAATCAAACCAAACTGGCATTCATGGAAAATGTATTTACGTTTGATGAACGGGTTACCAGGGACATTATGGTGCCGCGAACGGATCTTATTACTCTTGATAAGAATATGAATGATGCCGATATCGTCCGCATCTTTGATGAAAACAATTACACACGTTATCCTGTAACCGAAGAAGACAACAAGGACCGGATTATCGGCGTTGTAAATGCAAAAAAGATGCTGCCTCATATTGTAGCTGGAAGACAACGCAAGCTCGAGGAATTTACCCGCAGTCTCCCTATCGTATTTGAATTCACGCCAATCCATGAAGCTATGATAAAAATGCAACAGGAAAGAGTGCACATGGCGTTGGTCATTGATGAATATGGAGGCACATCCGGCATCCTGACTATGGAAGATATATTAGAAGAAATCGTTGGTGAAATCCGCGATGAATTTGATGCAGACGAAATGGCAGACATCCAGAAGACTGGCGAACATGAGTATCTGATCAACGGACGTGTACTCCTCGATGAACTTGAAAAACAGTTTGGTTTCGAATTCGATAACCGGGGAGAAATGGATACAATAGGGGGCTGGATTCAGTACCGGAAAGGAACCACTGTTCGTAACGGGGATCAGATCAAGGAAAATAACCAAGTATGGACAGTGAGAGATACAGATAACCTCCAGATTAAACAAGTCGTTTTAAGAAATATAACCTAACTTTTGGAGGTGAATCCCTCTTCAGGGAGAAATAATTGGACGGAATAATCGTGTTAAACTTATTTCTTGTAGCCTTATTTATTGGACTGACTGCCTTCTTCGTCGGTGCCGAATTCGCAATTTTGAAAGTAAGAATGTCTAGAATTGATCAATTAATCGCAGATGGACATAAAAAAGCAGTCAGGGCAAAGAAGGTTGCGCAGAATTTGGATTATTACTTATCTGCTTGCCAGTTGGGGATTACGATTACTGCGCTTGTGCTTGGTGCTCTGGGTGAGCCGACGGTTGAAAAAATGCTGCATCCCCTATTCGAACGATACGAAGTGCCGGATGCCATATCAACCGTTCTCTCTTATGTCATTGCACTAGCGATCATAACGTTCCTTCATGTCGTCATTGGCGAGCTGGCACCGAAGACACTCGCGATACAATTTGCTGAAAAAATGACACTGTTATTGGCTCCGCCTCTTTACTGGTTTGGTAAAATCATGTATCCGTTTATCTATATATTGAATGGCGCAGCCAATGTTCTCCTTCGTATATTTGGCATGAAGCCTGCCGGCCATGAATCCGTTCATTCCGAAGAGGAACTGAAGTGGATTGTGGATCAGAGTTACGAAAGCGGAGAAATAAATCAAACCGAATTGGCCTATCTGAAAAATATATTCGCGTTTGATGAACGCATCCTGCGAGAAATTATGATTCCAAAAGACCAGATCATTACGGTCGAAAAAGGGATGCCGCTCTCCAACATTATTGACGTACTGGACGAGCACGATTACACCCGGTATCCTGTAACTGAAAAGGATCGTCCTAACGATATCATAGGCTTTATTAACACAAAAGAAATGCTGACAAGCATTGCAGCCGGAAGAAATTGCAACGTGCATGACTGTCTTCATGACATGCCTCGTTTCCCAGAACTTTCATCAATTAAAGATGTGTTGATAAAAATGCAGCAAAGCCATGTGCACATGGCCATCGCAACCAATGAATTCGGTCATGCAACGGGACTCGTTACAATGGAGGATATACTCGAAGAAATCGTTGGCGATATTCGAGATGAATCAGACAGTCACGAACTACCTGGCATAGTAGCAATTACGAAGTAAAATCAAAGTATCAATAGCTGGACATTATTAGAGAGGAATTGTAATTAGAGCCCTTTCCTCTCCCTTTCCCCATCACATAAATCGCGATTTATTACTATTGTTCGGCTTTGCAATGATGTAAGGCAATCATTTACGTACTACTTGCCGTTTCTATAAAATAACGGAGCATGCCCGGTGACTTGTTTGAACACTCTGCCGAAATGCGTAACACTGCCGAAGCCTACATTTTTAGAAATAAGGTTGACTTTCATAGAGGATCGCAGCAGCAGTTTTTTTGCTTCCTTGATTCTAACGCTGTTCAAATACTCTACGAAAGTAAAGCCTGTCGCTTCTTTAAAAAAACGGCTTAAATAATAGGGGCTGACATAAAACTTCTCGCCCAGCAGATGTAGCGACAGCTCCTCCATATAATGGTTGTTAATGAAACGAACCACTTCCGAAATTCTTTCATGCATGGGACTTGGAAATTCGGGCGGCTCCAGGCTGTTTTGTTTCACATGCCGGCAGCAAATAATGAGAAGCTGCAAAATTAAAGTCTGCGCATACATTTCGAAGCCCGGCTTCTTCTCCAGCACCTCCTGCATGATCTTGCGCGCAAGCGCCTCCACAGAACATCGGTCATGATGCGAACACGTTACGATGATGTACTCTTTCTCAAACAGCGGCTGCAGGAGGTCCATAAAGGATCCATTCACTGCCGTCATATAATCTTCGTGAATGTTTACGATGAACCGCTCATGCTTAGGCATTTCCGTATTGGTTGTCCGATGCAGGATATTCGGAGAGATAATAATGACATCCCCCTCATTAACTACCAGCGTCCGGTCCTTAATAAAAAATTCCCGTCTGCCGGACATCAAATAGAAGATTTCGTATGTACTGTGAAAATGATTGATCGGCATATGGTGACTTAGCGCCTTGCGGTGGGATACCGAGAAGGTCCCTTTGCCGTTATCGTATTGGATATTTCCCAATCTGTTCCCCGCCTCTAATCCGATTATCACTTCATTATACCCGCTTCCTTGCTAACCGCAAGATATAAGAAGAATTCGCAGCTTTCCGCAAAAAATGTACATATTTCTGTGCTAGTATAGGGTTAATAAAACCTAGGAGGAATGAAATGAATTTTTCAGAAACGAATGCCAGGCAGACATTGCAGGATACACGGACTCCCCTTGATTGGGCAGAGAAGGCTTGTGAAGCATTGATGTCCAAATTCGAACCGGAACTGCTTCCGCCGGATCGGTTCCACTATCATCAGGGTGTCTTTTTGTCTGGCATGGAGAAATGCTGGCGGGAGACCGGGAACAACAAATATTACGATTATATCAAGCGCTGGGTAGACAGCCAAATCCTCGAAGACGGCTCCATCAAAAAGTACAAACCCGACGAACTGGATGATATTCAGCCGGGGGTGCTTCTCTATAACCTGTATGAGCAAACGGGAGACGAACGATATAAGAAAACCTTGTACACGCTTGTCCCGCTGTTAAAATCATGGAAGACCAATCCATCGGGCGGCTTCTGGCACAAGGAGCATTACCCGAATCAAATGTGGCTGGACGGGTTGTATATGGCTGGGCCGATTGCTGTCCAATTCGGCAAAACATTCGGTGAAAACGAATACTATGACATGATGACCTATCAGGCGATCCTGATGGAGAAGCATACGAAGGACCCGGTTACCGGCTTGCTGTACCACGGCTGGGATGAAACCAAAACAGCGAAATGGGCTGACCCCGTAACAGGCTTGGCTCCGGAATTTTGGGGTCGCGCCATCGGCTGGTACCCTGTTGCCCTGCTGGAAATGTTCGAATACCTTCCTGAAGATCATAAGGATAAAGCAGCACTGACTGCTATCCTTCAGAACCTGCTCCTTGCCCTAATTGAATACCAGGATGCCGCCACCGGCTTATGGTACCAGGTAGTCGACAAAGTAAACCATCCGGACAATTGGCCGGAAAATTCCTGTACCGCCTTGTACGTTCATGCCATTGCCAAAGCCGTGCGCTTTGGATATTTGGATACCAAGTATCTGCAATATGCATGGAAGGGCTATCGGGGCGTGATTGATACATTGAAGTTCGATGAGAATGGCCATGTGATCATCGGCGATATCTGCATCGGCACAGGCATCGGAGATTACGCTCACTATATTGCCCGCCCGACCAGCGAGAATGATCTGCACGGCGCAGGCGCCTTTATTCTCATGTGTGTGGAAATGAGTCAGGCGCATGCAAAGATATGAGGTTATTTACGGCTCGCAATATGCTGTCAGGTGATAAAAAACTTTGGAACCACTTTTGCTGCTTCAACGTTTAGGTTTATCTTAGTAAAATTTGTGAGCAAAAATACACCGTCCGGACATGGCGCCGGGCGGTGTTTGTTAAACCAGAACTTATTCGTTCTAAGAAGAACGCCGATAAAATACCCATAAGATTTATAGATGATTTCAACAATCGCTCGCTGATCTGCCCGGTTAAACAATTATCATTAATTAATCCCCTTACTTAAGGCTGCGTTAGCTTGATTCGAAAGGAAGAGAATCTGCATTCAGAGACTGTTTTTTTTAACAAACGTTTCACAAAAAAAGTGAAAAATATCAAGGAAAACGCGACCGACACGGCGCTGACCGTGAACAATGCCTGGTAGCTCGTGTACTGGGAGACCCAGCCCAGCATGATCGCACCTAGCCCGATGCCAAGGTCATTAGCAGTCGAAATAGAAGCGTTGGCACCCCCTTACGGTCCGGATGGGCCAGACGTATCGTTGCCGCTGTAAGAGCCGGCTGTGCGGAACCGAAGCCGATACCATATAGAAAGCGTCTACGCATAACCGGGAAGCCTCGTTGTTCACCCGCTATACAAGCTTTTAAATTTTTCTTTCTGAGCGATGATTTCTGAGAATGCTTCCGTATGGCCTTTGGGAAATAAAACACCAAGACCGTAGCTATGGTCAAATTCCATATGCGGAAACACGGACTTCAGTTCACCCCATAAACGGTATACTCCAAAGTCGCCGCTCATTATTTTAATATCATGAAACAAGACGATGCCATTCGGTGCCAGCTTCGGCAGCCAAGTCAAAAAATCATGAGAAACGGCGTCATAAGTGTGATAGCCGTCAATGTGAAGGAGATCAACAGATTCGCCAGCAAAATGAACCAGAGCCTCGTCAAATTTGCTTCTAATCAAAAAAGCTGTTTCTAAAAATTCCTGTTCCGCATACTCGCTAACGTACTGATACACATATTCTCCATATTCCCCTGCATGCGGGTCCCCTTTCCAAGTATCTATTGCAAAGCATTTGGTACCAAGGCTGCCATCTTTGACAGCTTGACAGAAACTGAAGAAGGACGTTCCGCTATGTGTACCCAGCTCAACGAAAATCCCAGGCTTCATAAAGCGGACTAAATCGTAGGCAAAGCTTCGGTGTCCCGACCAAGGATTGCTGGCTGTGCTCGCGTTTTCAGAAAGAAATTTGGCATATTGAATCCAACTCATCTGCTTTCCCCGCCTTGTTTTCAAATTTTAAGGGCTTTTTGAACAGGCTCTCATATTAAATTGTTCACAAAATGTTTCAGTGCTTCTCCTTCTTTATCAAAATCAACCCTAAGCTTAAAGTTATCATACATATTTCTGCATAATGCCGAATAGCGATGTTCCTCTGAGTAGTAGAGTATTTTATTTACTATTTCTTCCGGGGATAAACCGTCGATGGCGAGGCATGTTACGCCGTCTACCATAAGCTCTTTTCCATGCTTTTCATTATAGTATTCCGCCTTTACGATCAGGGGTCGTCCCACGGCCGCACTTTTATAAACAATATGACCATACCCGTCTCCACCAGATTTGGTATGCCAAATAAAACGCGCTTTCCTCATTTTCTCTGCTAAAGGCTGGTCTCCGGTAATATAACCGTCACGACATACAATGCCATGACTCTTAAATGTCCAGTCAGGCATTAACGCTTCAACTGTTTGGAATAAATGATAATCAGGGGCGAAACCTCCATCATCGATAAAACAGTTAACGAAGGAAGAAATATAATTCCCGGGGAGAGAAAAGTCCGGATGAAAAACAGACAGATCAAATTCCTGGTGATAAAGAATGGAGTGTATGTGCTTAGGTATGGTTTTTATTACAGCGCTTGTCATCACGTTGGGTGCGATCCACTGCTGCAGCTGCCAATCGTTGCCTATTTGGAAAACAAGCTTCGGTTTACTTGGATGGGTTTGGCAAAGCCGCCAAAACGGCTCAACGTTCGCGGGCACGGATGCAATGACAATATCAACCGGTAATTCATAAAAAGCATCCAATGTGACACCTTTGTAAGTAAAACCGCTGCCGTCCTGACACATATAAATGGAGCGACTATCGTTCAGTGGCTCTCCTTTTCCGACAGGTTCAAGAAATTGCCGAATTGTGTCAGGATATTCCCACATTTTCCAAAACCCCTGCGTATGCCATTCAAGGCCGATTGGTGTAAGAAGAGTGCCTCCAAGCCGTTTTTCGAAAAGTAATAGGAGGCTTACCATAAGTGAACCGTGATGAAAATCTGTAAAAACAATTGGTTTTGTAAACATATCTTGCACCCCTCTCTTTAAGATGATGTCAATATATGAAACTATATCTTTAGTAAATGATATGAATGAATCACTTAGTTTGATTGGACACCTATCATATCAAGATCTTAAAAATATTAAACAAGAAAGATAAAAATTAGGCCTTACACATTGTCAACAAGACAAGCGAATGAATCATATGATGTTCGTAGAATTTAGAGATTATTATTACTTCTATGAAAGGAAGGATACGAATGGATGCAAATATTGTATTTATCATTCCATCAGTCATCTATTTTTCACAAAACCCACTAAGTCCTGATATTGCACGCTCAGTATTTTCACCGGAGGAACGGGCTGGACAAACCAAACAGACAATTGAATCGATCCGTTCGAAGATACCAACATCAAAGATTATCCTTATTGAAATGGGTTTGCACGAGATTTTGCCCTTTAACCTTCATGCTTTAGCGGATCGTTACGTTTATTTAGGCAACAGAGAAATGGTTAGGCCGGCTGTAGACAGCACATGCAAAGGTCATGGCGAAGCTATTGGCTTAGTGCTTGCCAACAAAGCCATCCGGTCATTTCAAGCAAAATATTACTTTAAACTGAGCGGAAGATATTATCTGGATGAAAATTTTAATATCAATCCATGGCTGTCAGGTGGAGAAGGCTTTGTTGCAAAAAAATACAATGATTCATGTATTTCTACCAGATTGTATGGATTTTCCGAAAGTTTTTATGATACTTGGAGAATTTCCATGAAGAGGGGGATACCCTATTTGGCCAGATCGGAAGCAATGGAAAGTGTTATACCTAAGGTTATATCTACGATCCGTCATATGGATCCTGTCGGTGTTTCAGGAATCCTGGCGCCGCATAATGTCGGTGTATGGGAATAAATATTCTTTGGAAAGAATTATCTTCCTTCCCTGCAAAATTGAAAGCATAATTGACCGCTTTCTATTAAACAAATATGGTTGCCCTCATTCAAACTATCGATCACGGCTTTTACGCCGGGTACTACCTGATTTCCGTAATCATGCCAGCAAATAATTCCGCCTTTTCGGATCACCCGTCGGGCTAACAAAGTGTCCAGCAAAACACCCGACTCGGAGTGATCACCATCAATAAAAATTAAATCGGCTGCAGGAAGATCAGCCGGAGTCAAATCTCGTGTTCCATTAGGCTTAACAATAAGTTGTACGCGCGGGTCATCCTTAACGTATTCTCCGGGAACTTGCGGCACCTCATTTTGCTGAATAGTTAATGGCGTCTTATAATCGAATGTTACATCGATACCGATATATTTTTCAATCCAAGGGCTATTAACAAGAATACATTTTGCCGTAGCTCCCCGTTGAATGCCGATTTCAATCACTGTTTTCGGAAGAAAGGTACGTGAAAAAGCAAGTAACGGTTCAACGTCCGATCCCGTGAAACTCGGATGTTCGCCAGTAAAAGTACCACTCCCGAAAATACTAAAAAAGGTTTCTCTACTAATTACGCTCATATCGTTTGCCTCCTTAATTGGCCGCATTCCCACATCAAGATTAGCGGCACATGAATATGTTATGCGTATTGAACCGCTAACGTTTACACCTTAACCTATGGCGATACCAATTATTTAAGAGTCCTATCAGTCTATAACACGGATATTACAACAAAGATTTGAGATTGCTATGGACAACCCAAACAAAATGAACTAGATGCACATACGATATTGGTAAAAGACGGAAAGGCAGGCATGGAACATGGGCAAACTTCAGG
Source organism: Paenibacillus alkaliterrae (assembly GCF_021532375.1). Classification (GTDB taxonomy): domain Bacteria; phylum Bacillota; class Bacilli; order Paenibacillales; family Paenibacillaceae; genus Pristimantibacillus; species Pristimantibacillus alkaliterrae. The sequence continues at coordinate 5,612 of NZ_JAKGAP010000083.1, read as the reverse complement.
ATTATTTTATTGCAAATAACAGTCGATTCATGATTAAGTGGTCGCACTACTTCGATATTTATGAACGCCATTTTGATCGGTTCGTTGGGAAGGAAGTCAATCTAATGGAGATCGGAGTTTTCCATGGCGGATCGCTTCAAATGTGGAAGCATTATCTCGGAGACCGAGCGACGATTTACGGGGTTGACATTGACCCGAAAGCTAAATCACTCGAGTAAGAACGTATTCGGATTGTCACTGGGGATCAAGGAGATCGGGATTTTTGGACGAAAATCAAACATTCCCTGCCGGTTTTTGACATCATTATCGACGACGGAGGACACCGTATGGATCAGCAACGCATTACTTTTGAAGAAATGTTCCCGTTGCTTTCCCCACATGGTGTTTATGTTATCGAAGACATGCATACGAGCTACTGGTCGGAGTATGGCGGCGGGTACGAACTCTCAGACAGCTTCGTGGAATATTCCAAACGCTTGATCGACAAGCTGAACGCTTGGCATTCGAGAGAACCGCGACTGACGGTGGATAGATTCACAGAGTCGGCTTGGTCGATGAGTTACTACGACAGCGTCCTCGTCATCGAGAAGAGAACTCGCGTACCGTCCTTGGCCCTAATGACAGGTTCTCCCTCTTGGTAAACTAAGTGGATTGGACGAGTGTTAGCTCCTGGCTTAACAAGCACAGGAGCTAATTATTTATTTATCGTCAAATTAGAGATTGGTATCGTCAATGCGTCTTTTTTTGAAACGACGGTTTCCTTTTCTTTCTAATTCTCATTTTTCTTTTGCGCGTCGAGCGTACTTTCGAGGATTGATTTCTCAGCCTTAAGTTTTTATTAACATGGCCGTTAAGCCGTTTTGTTTTTTTATTATTATATTTGCGCACAGGTTTTATAGCATCATGTTTTATTGTTTCATCTTTATCCATTGTAATTTTTGTTTTTTGTTCAGGTTCATTATCCTCTATCAAACTTCTGCTTAACATCCCTTCTTCTCTCTTCACGAGCGGAGCTCTGGCAGCCAATTTTCGAAATTCGGCGAGAGTACGATCTGCGACTACATTCCACTTAAACTGTTGGACTTGAATAGAAGCGCGTCTTTTGAGCCGCTCACGCAATTCAACATCGAAACATAGGGCTTCCAGTCCTTTAGAGATACTGCTTACATCATGGGGATCTACAAGTATGGCAGCGTCTCCGACCATCTCGGGCATCGAGGTGGTCGTGGAAGTAAGTACGGGAACGGCACATTGCATTGCCTCAAGAACCGGTAAGCCTGCTCCTTCGTATAACGTTGGGAAAGCGATACCGATCGCCCGGTTATAAATCTGAAGCAACTGTGATTTCGAAACACGCCCTATTAAATGAATACGATCACTCAATCCGCAATCAGCTGAAATACTGTGCATTTGCTCCCGAATATGTTCAGGGACATGATTGACGAATACAAGTTGAACATCATTGTCTTGGGCGCGTTCAACCATTTGTGCAAAGGCTTGAATCAAACTCCTCGCATTTTTACGAAAATCGGCTGGTGAAAATGCAAGAACATACGGCTTATTTTCCGGAAGAAACGGGATGGCCCGGTTTCCACCTTCCGTTAAAACGAAAAAGTCTTCACAACCGATACCAATCGTAGTAATCTTTTCATCTGAAAACCCAAACCTGATGAGATCATTTCGGGTATAATCTGAAATCGAGAACAAATGATCTAACTTGTGAAGCATCGCTAATTGAAGAAAGTATCGATGCTTTACTACCGGATTCTGCAAATAAACTTCAGGAAATACTGCTGGAATAATATCGTAAACGACAGCGGTAAATCGAACCTGCGGCAGTTGTTCATAATCGATGACTTCAGGAAATGGCATTTCCATAGGACTTGGAAAATGAAAAATATCTATATCGTTCTGAATGATAAACCGGGAGAGCTCCGCTTTGAAATCTTCACTACTCAGTCCGCTGTAATTAGGTTGAAAATAAAATAATTGCACATCTGGATGATCAAGTAAATGAGTGATATGAGAGAAGGTATAATTGCCAATCCCCTCGAAAACAGAATCATTTTGAGCAAAATTCATATCTATTCCAATTCTCATTTACTATCGCCTTCTTTCCAAATGGTGAGTCGTTACTTTGCCGCCCACCGTTAGCTCGATGGCCTGGATAAACGCTTGAGCTGAGCGATCCCAGTTCCATTTTCTTGCTGTTTCTCTAGCATGAACAGCTTTAATCCGTGCTTCCTGACGCTGGAAATATACTCTTCTCATTAACAACTGCAGTGCACCGGCATCCGCGTCAGCCCAAATTTGATCGGGACTATACAAATTTGTATAATGCAAAGGCTTTGCAGGAAGCAGTCTGTAAGGAATTAAATATCCGTTGCTGGGATTAAGAAATTCGACTTGGCTACTCCAACCTGTAGCTATAACCGGCTTCTGACATGCCATGCTTTCAAGAATTGGAAGGCCAACCCCCTCTCCCCGAGTAGGCATTACAAAGCAATCGGCACCACGATAAAATGCCGCCATCTGGTGAGGAATCATTGTCTTTGTAATGAGACGAACTCGAGGTAAATCTTGGCGGTTCGTTATGTTCTTAATCGCCTCTTCGTACCATTCAAGCGGGAACTTACCGACTTCGTTTCCAAATGTTTTGATCATTAATAAAACCGGTTCATCCGCATGAAATTCTTCCAAATACGCATTCAACAATATTTGGGGCGCCTTACGCTCGGACCATCCAAAAACGGATAAGAAGATGAAGAGATGATCGCTTTCCCCAAGCCTATCACGAGGACCTTCTGGCCGGTATAGGTCGGAATCAACACCATAAGGTGCAATAAATAGTGGAATCTTCGCCCCACCATTTAAGAAAGACTGTCTATTGAATTCGTTGGGAATGATCAGGCCGTCGAATTGATTGATGCCATGAATCATTTCTTCCGGGGCCTTTGATGTCTCCCACATCGTGCAGCTTAATGCTTTCTTAAATCGGCTCCGTTCGTGAGGATGACGATTGATTTCGATTGTCAGCAAAACCTGTTCCTCTTGAAGAGGTTTATTCTCCATGGCATGTAATCTTTGAAGCTCAGCGTCGTCCAGGCAATGATAAACTGTACCCAAAGCTTCGATTTTTACATCGATTCCGGCATCCTCCATTTTATAGGCTATCTGACGTGCGCTATTTCCAAAGCCTGTAGGCTCATAAAAGTAATTTCTAAAAACAACCTGCATGCTTCCACCTCCGAGAAATAGAATAGGTTCATTTACAAATTATGATGTGACATTGTCAAGAGACCTTACGGTGGATTGGAGCATCGAGTCATGAATCACGATCGGAAGGAATTGCTTGGGGAAAGCCTAGCGGCTTTTAGGCCACAATCGACTGCCATTTCCACCGGCCATAATCAACGCACCACAAAAACCTCGCCTCCTGATCCTTGCCTTGGAATACTTTCAAGACTATCTTATTCAGTTAAGGCAGTTGACCGTGAGGTACAAAGACCTATCTCCCCATAATTAGGTTATTACACAATTTGTATACATTATGTACAGCTCTGTTAAAGCCATTGTGCTTTAACAGAACTTGGGGTCTATTATTTTCTCAGCTGCTCCCTCCAATAATGTAAAAGATCTGCCATGGTTTGTTCAAAAGGAATCTCGGGTGCCCAGCCGGTTTTGGCGTGAAACTTCGATGAATCCCCGAGAAGAATTTCTACATCCGACGGTCGCAGACGCTCGGGATCGACTTCAATGTCTATCTTCACGTCCGAAAAGGATAAAAGGGTCTGCAGCATTTCGTTAATGGCGAATGCTTTTCCGGAGCTGATATTATAAATGTCGCCCGGATCCCCTTTCTCAAGCGCCAACCAATAAGCCTTCACAACATCGCGAACATCGGTAAAATCTCTTTTGGCCTCCAAATTCCCTACGTATAATGTAGGCTGCATGATTCCCAACTCGATTTGGGCAATTTGTTTGGCAAAATTGGAAGTGACAAAACTTTCGCCTCTCCTCGGTCCCGTATGATTGAATGTTCGGGTCCGGACAACCTTCAATCCGTAGCTTTGATAATATTGATAGCCCATATAGTCCTGAGTAACTTTGCTTACGGCATAGGGGCTGAGCGGCCGCAGAGGATTCGTTTCCTTGATCGGCGTTTCCTCCGGATATACCAAACCGTATTCCTCGCTGGAGCAAGCAATCTGGATTTTGCAGTCGATTTCGTACTTCCGAACGGCCTCAAAGATGTTTACCTGGCTTACCGTATTGTTCATCAGGGTATCGCTAGGGGAATTCCATGAAGTGGGAACAAAGCTTTGGGCGGCGAGGTGAAAAATGAGATCCGGCCGATTTTCTTTGATTAATTGATTGACGGAATGAGAATCCTTCAATTCGCATTCAACGAGAGTTAATTGATTCGAAAGATGTTTGATGTGATCCATACGGCTTCTTAGCCGATAACTTCCACTCACTTCCACATCGCCGCGGGATAACAGATACTCAGCCAAATGGCTGCCGGCGAATCCAGTGATTCCGGTAATCAATGCTTTCATGTTCTCTAACCTCCTCGAATTAATTTATTAGTATCCGCCCGTCGATGTGACAGATGTGACCGATATTTGCCGAAAACACGATCCAGCTTATGAAGCACTCTTGTCCAAGTGCTTGAGCGGTTTCCTTTCCTTTAGCGGATATGTAATCCGCGAATTCGCGAACGGTTTAAATCCGTAATAACTGCTTTCATCTTTCCTAGGAAGAAAAAAGTTTTTTGCACTTGACTGTCATAGCTGTATCAAAAAAGACGACTCAAATTCATTTTCTGAATTTTAGAGTCGTCTTTTTTATCAAGGTCTCCCAGAAAGCACACAGCCGTTATGACGGCAACGAGCTTTACTTTAGTTTCAACTGCTAGTTTAAATGGTTTTATTCGCATCTAATTGTCCGCAGCAAGAACTGGCTGCTTTCCGTGCTGAATTAGGCCGCGAGATGCTGCAGACTCCGGTTTCAGGCAGATTAAGTTTCACTTCTTGCGCTGAGCCCCAATCGCCGGCTAAAGCAGCTGCAACGCTTCTGACTTGTTCGTAGCTTGTTGCTAACAAAAAGGTTGGCGCACGTCCTCCAGCAGAATCGTGTTCTAACTCCTGCAGCTGCAACTAATAATTTGCGTCTTTTTTCAATATCTCTCCGTCTGAACATAACTCGTCGCTTTCCACCCATTCTACTCGAGCACCCCAACGATAATATTTGCATTTTGCAAGTATTAGATTAAAAGATATGGAGTAATCTCATTACCCCATAGGTGTGCAGCACATTTTTGATTTTTGCATGCTTGTGTTTAGTAACTGCAGCGAACGGATGACGGTTTCCTTCTCAAAGTCATTCATAAATGAAAACACTTCGTCCAAATAATCATTCATCATCTTTTCAATAGAACCGGCAACGAATTTCCCCTCCGTTGTGAGTGATAACAAAAACACTCTGCCATCCTCAGGAGAAGCGGTTTTCTTAACTATATAGTCGGCAATAAAGTTACGGAAAATATTGCTAGATACAGAACCTACCATATTGTATAGTATACTCAACCACTCATTGGTCGGAGGTACGAT
>NZ_JAKGAP010000082.1 GCF_021532375.1 Paenibacillus alkaliterrae | reverse complement strand
CCTACTAGCTACAGGGCAGCTTGGTCTTTACCCCGACCGGACTTCCACCGGTTAGTTATACCTAGCTTGGCTAGGCGCGCTGTAAAAGTTGGTCGTGTTATACAGATTTTTGGCATTCTGACACGCTTGATCCAGGTACGCAAACAACCGATGGCCAGGTTTGATCCACACTTGATGGGTCCTGTACGTGGACTTTGAATCTGACATGACTTCACCTCCTTCCAGCCATAAAATACAAAAAAACACGAATGTATGTTCCCTATAATTTTATTATACCGCTAATAAATATGGAAGGAAAGACCTTTTTGTGGGTGTATTCAGGAGGTCGCCGATTCACCTCGCCACTTGCAGAAGTGGGAGTCCTCTCAGCGAAAATTGATAGATAAACTACATCGAAGAAGAATGGAAATAGCTTATGGATGTCAATTGTCCATTGCCCGGTTCAATAAACAGCTTCAGTAACGCTTCATTTCGCTCAAATACAATGCCATCCTCCGTTTCATAGTCAGGCTCTCCGAGCGCTTCGGTTATATGCCGCGTTGTAGCCGGAATCAACTCATCGTCGATCAGCAGCACCTCGGCTCCTTCCAGAATTTCTACGAAGTCTACGATTCCATCGCGGAAAACAACGTTCATATCCGGATACTGATAGATTTCGAAGCCGCTAATAGGAGCGTCCTCTGTAATAAGCTCCGGCTCGCCCAGCTTCCGAACAACAGTGCCCGGATCATCATAGAGAGAAATACGGTTAACGGTTAGCAGTTGCAGCTCCTGAGTTGATGCTTCTACTATTGCAGGCGAAGGGGTCAAAGAAGCGGTTGTTATTTCATCGCTTGTAAAAACGCATAAATTGCCGATCAGACAACCGATCAAAATAATTGACTTCATAGGAGGTCCCTCCCTCACTGAGTACCATTGTTATAAAAGCTTATAGCTACTTATACACCGTTCTCCCCTATTTGAAACAGAAATAGACGCTTATTTATTAAAAAATAAAAACGATCACTTCGTCTCGACCATGACTAAGCATATATCGTCCTTTTGTAAACCTGCATGATGCTCCGCAATCGCCGCGCACAAAATCTCCTCAAGACGAGCGTCATGCCCGTGTTTCAGCCGCCCGATGAGCTCCTTCAGACCCTTTTCCCCGTCGTCGCTCAGCGACTCCAATAATCCGTCCGTATAAAGGACGATCTTCATTTGATCCTGATACGTAATAATGCCTTTACGAATATCGATGTTCTCGAATAAACCAATCGCGCAGCAGCCTTCCGTAAGCTGCTCCTCTTGGTCCCCGATCAGCACCCTTCCCGGCGGATGGCCGGCGTTCACATACTCAATCGTACGGCATTCCGTATCCACGACCATATATATCGCCGTGAAATAATAATTGAGGAGCTCGTCCTTTTTATACAGCTGCTGCATATATCGGTTAAGCTCATACATAACCAGCTCCGGATCCGTAATCCGGGTTATCGTGTCCCGCAGGACCGAAGAAATATACATGCACACCAAGGAGGAAGAAATACCGTGACCCATCATATCGAGCAAAATAATGCCGTAACGGCTGCGGTCAATTCGATGCCATCCATAAAAATCGCCGGCAAGCTCTGATGAGGGCTGATAGACCGCGCTGATCGCGATATTCTCATCATGAATGGGCTGGCTGAGCACGTTTTGCTGGACCTTCTTGGCCAGCTCCAGCTTAAACTTCATCTGCTTGTCCCGTTCCTTATGCCAATCGATTTCTTTCTTCAGCCGCAGGGCCGATCGAATACGGGCAAGCAGCTCCATCTTATTGATCGGCTTCATGACATAATCGCTCGCTCCCGCATCGAGCGCTTCCGCCATTTTGCTGGAGTCGCCTACGGCCGTAACGAATATAATCGGTACATCCTTATAACGCTCGACTTGTAGAATCGCCTTGCATGCCTCCAAGCCGTCGATTTCCGGCATCATCATATCCATGAGAATTAAGTCCACATTCACTTCTGTATTAGTCAAAGCCTCGATGTCCAGAAGGCTGTACAGCTCGCTGGCCGATGAAACGATTTTCAAATCCTGATAACCCGCTTTATTCAAAATCGCCTTAATAATAAGCTGATTCGTCGCATTGTCATCTACAATGATAATACTCATAGTTAGGCTCCTTTGACTTGTAGCTGCTTCTATCATTGTGAGCAAATTTGCCGGTATAGTCAATCTTAACGGGCCTACCCTCGCGGATAGGCCCATCATAGGCTTTGTCATGCGTACATGTGAGCCTTATGCCATATAGTGCGGATAATAGTATACGGCTGGATCAAACTCATCGCCGCTATACTCCTTGCCTCCCCATGCGATGACCAAAATTTTATCCTGGTCCATCTCGCGCTCCAACCGTTCCGCATCCTGCCGGGAAATGCCGAGCGACCTCATTTTGGCACGCAGCTCGTCCCCGTTCGACCGGAATATATTAGCTATTGCCGTTCCGAGGCCTTCCTCCGCAACCCCAATCCTCTCGGCACCGGTACTGTTGACAATGCGCTTCGTCCGATCTTTGTCATGCGTCAACACATAGATGTTATCCTTCGGATAACCTTCCGTTTGGAATTTATATACCTGATCCTGAACCTCGACTGCGTTATTCACCGTGTGAACCTTCGTATTGGATAGATTATTCATAGTGAATTCCTCCTGATCATAGATTATTTTTTACTGTTCGGGTTGGCGTTACACCTCCCTTGCAAAGTTAACTGATCCTTCTGCGGCCCATAATGAGAGAAACGATGAGGAGTACAATAAATACCACGAATAGTATTTTTGCTATACCAGCTAATGCAGAAGCAATTCCCAGAAAACCAAAGATACCGGCAACGACCGCGAAGATGAAAAATAATAATGCCCATCCTAACATTGGAATCACCTATCTTTCTGAAAAGTTTTGGTTAGTATGACATGTAATTAACCAGCTTGTCCCATTTTGAAACAATGATTTTCATTGACCGAAGCTCCAAATAGGCGTTATTAAATCAGTGATGACTCTTGCGATATTCGTCCGGCGTAACGCCAAATCTGTTCTTAAATACGCGATAAAAATATTTTTCATCCTTGAATCCGACTTTGGCGGCGATCTCATACACCTTGTTATCTCGGTTCTCCAGCATTTCAACGGCCTTCCTTAATCGAACATCAGTTAAATATTTCGTATAGGTCACGCCCAGATGACTTTTCAATATCATGCTCAAATAATTGGGGCTAAAAAATAATTGGCTGGATACCGTTTCTAAGGACAAATCCTCCATATAATGAGTGTCGATATAGGTTATGCATTTCTCGATGACCATTTCATGCTTCTTCGTACGATTGCTTTTTATGATCGTCATGAGGTGAAGGAGAATTTCCACAAACTTTGTTTTGCAATCGAAATAATCTCGGGCTGTCGTGAGCATTCTCTCAATCTCCGCCAACGTTTGTTGATAGACATCATCGCTAACGAAATCCGAAATGACCGGCGCTATATGATAAACCATATGAACAACCGCCTTGATCCATTGGTCAGGGTGCGGGAAACCGTTGTCGATGACCCGATTGAACAACGCATCCGCATGGTTGATCAATAATTCACTTTTCATCGTTCGGATGTACTCTTTGAGCAGCTCCTCATCCTTCATAAAATCGTAAAGAATAGGCTTAATCGTATTTGAAATATCTTTATAGTGGATTACACGCTCTGTGCTGAGAAAATAACGGAAATCAACAGCTGCTTGCGCTTCCTTGTAAGACTCTTGCGCGCTCTGCAAAAAATTCGAACGTACTCCCCCCACACCAATAGTGAACAAGCATTTGTATTGCTCAGACAGCTGGCGACTGAAATCCTTTAAGGTTGCCAACTTCTTATCCACTTCGGAATCCGTGTAGCGTTCCGCCGTTAACACGGTAATCATGCTTCGTTTATCCTCCGTCGAATAAAAAGAAATAGCCCTGCCGTCCAAACCGATATGATTTTCCAGCATGCCAGGCATTGCGATTCTAATTTCCTCTAATCGGCTTTCAGATGAATTTTCAGGATCCGTATCGAAAATCCTTGTAACGATGCTGAACCCGTTTTTGCCTAGTTTAAATTTGGTTTGAAGTTCTTGTAATTTAGGCCCTGATATATCGTTGTTTATCCACTCTTGCAGCAGGTGCTCATAATAGACGGTTAAGCTGCTGTGTAATTGATTCTTGATTGTCTCTTGTTCTACAGACTGCATTTTTTCTTTTCGGATAGTCTCCGCTACTTTATTCAGCAGCTGCTCTATACTCTCTTCCTTTACCGGCTTCAGCAAATAATCGAATGCACCAAGCTGGACGGCTCTTTGTGCATATTCAAAATAGCGATATCCGCTTAATATGATAATTTTCGTATGGGCATCGGTTTCATTCACATGCTCAATAAATCCAAATCCGTCCATGATCGGCATCTTTATATCCGTGATAACGACATCAATAGAATTCGACTTAAGTAATTCCAGGGCAGCCTTACCGTTACTCGCCTCAATGACCTCGCAATCGGGCAGGACTTCACGAATCATTTTCCCGAGCACCCTTCGTTGGATAGCCTCATCATCGACGACCATTATCTTTTTCAAGATACTCACCTACCCTATCGATTGTAAAGGGGAAACCTCCAAGGAGATCAAATGAACATTCCCTCCGCGCGTATACACTTCCAGACCTTGATCTTCCGGATCCGGAAAAATCAAATCCGTAATGACGGCTTCCCCGTTACCTGCAAACACTTCAACTGAAGAGCTATCCACCCATATATGAATAATAACACGTTGATTCAAAGCTTCCAGCCTGACGGCATGTCTCCCCGTAAAATCCTCATGGAATGAGATATCGCCTGAAGAACTCCTATCAACGAACAGCTCCTGCTCCCTTACCTGATATCCTACAACCGTAAAATGATTCTCCGAAGTGCGAACTTTAAACCCAAACTCTTCGGCAGTTCCAAGCTCAAACTCCGCAACGATCTCGCAGCAGTCCATAGCCATGTGCGATAACGGATTATCGCCTTCTTCGACGATGACAGAGTTCCAAGTCTCGGTTCGGGTCCGTAACTTCGTCAATTCGATAACCGGCTGCTGAATCAGCTTGATCACGCCGTCTCGAGTTATTAACGACAAAACCCGAGGAACCGTCATCGCGCTCCTCCATTGTTCTGTCGGCGTGACCTGCGCATATTTCCAATTGCTCATCCAGCCGATGTACATGCGTCGGCCGTCCTCTGCCGATATATCCGACCAGCTAACCCCGGCATAATTGTCTCTGCCATGATCCAGCCAGCGTATCGATTCAGGGGTCTGCTTATTGACAAATGTACTGCCGTCAAATTCCCCTATGAAATACTGCGTTCTGGAGCCTTCCGCTAATTCCGGAACGCTTCCGATACTGACAATCATGATCCACTTCGTTCTAGCAGCATCCCCATCAATAGACAGTTCAAACAAATCCGGACATTCCCAAACGCCGTCATGGCTGCCCTGGCCTTCGCCGAATTCGCTCGCGAATGTCCATTCGATCAAGTTTAGGGAATGGTATATGCACACCGTCTGGCCGGTTGCCAGAATCATGACCCATTGATTTGTCCGTTCATGCCAAAATACTTTTGGATCCCGATAGTCAGGGAAGCGCTCATCTTCTAGTACCGGGTTGCCACTATATTTTGTCCAAGTTCTGCCGTTATCATCGCTGTATGCCAGACTTTGGCGCTGTCTTTGCCGGTCGCTGCCCGGTGGTGTATCATGATGAGTAAAAATCGCGACCAGGCCCGGTTTACCGACAAACAACCCGGACGTGTTCTTCCAATCGACGACCGCGCTTCCCGAGAAAATCGCACCGTGCTCATCCGGGGCCAGCGCGATAGGGCAATGCTTCCAATGGACCATATCGGAACTTATGGCATGTCCCCAGTGCATTGGCCCCCATGTCGTCCCATGCGGATGATATTGATAGAACAGATGGTACTCCCCGTTAAAATAGACCAGACCGTTAGGATCGTTCATCCAATTGAGCTCTGGGGTGAAATGATAATGCGACCGATATTTTTCAAGCTCCATGATTTATGCCTCCATTACTTTTTGATAGCGCCATATGATCATAAGGCAATTTCATTTACCCTTTTATACCAGCGCTCGTTATTCCCTGTACGTAATATTTTTGCAGCATAAGAAAGAGAATAATGATAGGAACGGTAGTAAAGGTCAACGTTGCCATAATCTGACCGTAATAGACAGGCGGCAAGGTGAAAAAGGTCTGTATCCCTAGTTGAATATTACGCAGCGCTTCTCCCGTCGTGACCAGGATTGGCCACATGAAATCGCCCCAGTGATTAATATAATCGAGGATAAAAACGGTGGCGAAGACAGGACCGGATAATGGAACGACAATGGATATAAATGTCTTCATCGGCGATGAACCGTCAATAGCGGCCGATTCCAGTATTTCATTGGGAACGTCCATGAAAAATTGGCGGAACATGAAGATGCTGAAGCAATTCGCTACGAAAGGAACGATCAATGCATACCAGGTGTCCACCCAATTCAAGCTGTTCACGATGAAGTACATAGGCATCAGAATGCTTTCAAACGGCACAATCATAAGTGCAATGACGGCCATAAGGACGAATTCCCTTCCTTTGAATTGCAGCTTGGCAAGCGCATAGCCGCAGATGGAATTGACAACCAATCCGCTTATGCAAGTGACCGTTACATAAAATAAACTATTAAACAAATACTTCATCATCGGAATCCGGTCGAAAGCGGCTATATAATTATCAAACGTAAAATTTAGAGGAAGCAATGCTTTCAAGGAGCTTAAGTCCGCGAAAATCTGAGTTTCAGGCTTAAACGATGAGACCACCATCCAAAGCAACGGGGTAATGAACAAAAGCGACATTATAATGTTAGCTATATTAAGAAACAGTTTTGCTGTCCGATCTGTCATAAGTAACGGCCCTCCCGCTATCTATCTCTGAAAAATTTTTTCATTGAAAAAGAAATGAAAACGACAATAAGGAAGAAAATGACGGATATGGCCGAAGCATATCCAGCGTTTCTAAACTGGAAGCCTTGTTGGTAAATGAGCAAGGCCAGCGTCCTCGTCGTATTTTCGGGACCGCCATTCGTCATAATGTACGGCTGCACGAACAACTTCACCGCTTGAATCGTCGTAATCGTCAACACAAATACAGTTACGTTATAAAGACTTGGAATTGTAATGAAACGCAGCTGCTGGAATCTGTTCGCACCGTCTATGGATGAAGCTTCATAGATATCCTTGGAGATCCCCTGAAGGCCGGCGAGAAAAATCATCATTTGATAGCCGGCAGCCTGCCATACCGACATAAAGATAATCGAATGCATCGCCTGATCCGAGCTTCTCAGGAAGGGTTGTTTCGGGATTTCGAAAAAATTCAGGGCTGAATTGATCAACCCTTCATTCGGATTATAGAGAGAAATCCACAAAATAGCGATGACGGTCATAGAGGTCACGACCGGACTGAAGTAGGCGATTCGATACACATTCCGCAGCTTTAACTGATGATTGACCAAGAGGGCAAGCATAAGCGCCACAGCGGATTGGACAGGAACGACTATGACGGTAAAATATAATGTGTTGAACAGTGACTTATAAAACAGATTGTCCTGAAAAAGAAGCTTGTAATTATCTAATCCGATGAACTGGATCTTATCCGGCCGGAGCAAGTTGAACTTAGTGAAGCCGAAAAGAAAAGCAAACATAAACGGCAGCACCAGAAACACCAGAAGCAATATGACCGAAGGCGCAATGAAAGAATAACCAACGACACTTTCTCTTCTCTTCTGCCGGCCGAGTGACGCCTGCTTGATCTTATGTTCATCTGCACTCCATGCAGTTTGCATATCGTTAATCTCCCTCTCTCCAAATGTAATGAAAAAGTGCGGCGCAGGAGCATTAATGTCTATTCCCGCTGCCGCAACCTTTCATCCTTTTCTTAACGCCTATTCGGCAAAATTTCTCTTGAATTCTTCATCATAAATGTCTGCCACATTATCAAGCGACTTCTTCACATCGGCGCCCACCATAATATCGATCAAAGCTTCGGCGAACTTTTGCGTCAGCACGGGATATGCAGGGGTTACCGGTCTTGCGTTAGAGACCGTCGTCACTTGCTCCTTGATGATTCGGAGCGGCAGTTCGTTGTATTCCGCCATGCTTTCGAAAGCAGATTTACGGCTGGCCGGCATGCTGATCGCTTTCGCCAGCTCTGTGGAGCTGTCTTTGTTCGTGAGCCACTTCACCGCTTCCGCCGCTTCCTTCGGATGCTCGCTGTCCGCCGAGACGCCTACAGCCCAGCTGCCGGAAGGTGCAGTTAAGGCGCCCCCCGCTTTCTTAGGGAAATAGGTAATGCCCCATTCCAGGTCCGGATAGTTTTTGAATCCCGGGATGTTCCAAGGACCACCAAGCTTGGTTGCCGCTTTACCTTCTTCGAATTCTGTCGGTTTCGGGTCGATGTTGAACAGCTTTTCATTCGCGAGCTTCTGCAGGAAAGCGGCGGCTTCTATGCCTTGCTCGCTATTGACGAATCCGTCAGCTTTTGTTCCTTCATCGTTCACGAGGTCCGTTCCTCCCGAGATCCACAATTGCTCGAAGGCGTACGTCATCCATTCGCCTTTATCGTTAATCATATTCGTTCCGAATACGCCATCCTTGGCGGTTGTCTTCATGACGTCATACCACTCTTCCCATGTCCATGCGTCTTCCATTTTGTCAGGCGGCGTGATACCGTATTGATCCATAATCTTCTTATTGTAGAACAACACGACGGATGACTCGTTCAATCCCGGCGCATAAAATTTTTCTTTAAACGTGCCTTGCTGAACTATAGACGGAACGAAATCATTCATGTCCTCTTCGGTGAAATGTTCATCCAGCGGGATAATAATATCCGAAGCCGCGTAATTGGCGATATTCGGTCCGTCCATCGCAATGACGTCCGGAAGCGTATTGGAGGCTACAGCCGCATTGATTTTATCTTCATAAGCGAAAGAATTGCCCCTTGTAATGACTTCCATTTTCATTTTTATCTTGCCTTCATAAGCTTTGTTGAACTCCTCTATCCTCTTCACATAAACATTGTCCTCCGCCTCGCCCGCTTGCGGACGCCAGAAGTTAAGCTCAATAACTTCATTGCCCGCATTTCCGCTGCTCCCCTCAGAACCCGCTTCGTTCGTTTGGCCTCCGGAGGAACAACCGGTAATGAGCATTGCGGCTAGTATTGCGGTAATAATCCCCTTTTTCATAAAACACCGTCCTAAACGTTTTTTGATTACGCTTTCATCATAATAGGATTCATGAATTTAACCTACTCTAAAAAACGTAAATTAGTGGACAAAACTATTGAAAACACTTTCAAAAACAAATTTCTATAAAAAAATCAGGCAAGGCGGCGTCAATAGCCATTCTCGCCTGATCCGACTAGCTGAGAGGAAGCCGTATCGTAACGGTCGTCCCATAATTTTTCCGCGATTCAATATGCACGCCATAGTCATGCCCGTAAAGCAGTTTGATACGTTGGTTCACATTCGTAATGCCGATGGATTGGGATTCAGCTTTCGGATTATCCTCAGGCTCGAGCACGCGGCGGATCGTGTTCAAGTCCATTCCCTTCCCGTTATCCGCAATTGTGAAAACTCTATTAACCCCTTCGATTCGTCCCGATACTTTAATTACTCCGCCTATCTCCATGTCATCAAGAGCGTGTATAAGCGAGTTCTCTATAAAAGGCTGCAGGAAAAATTTCGGTACAGAATAATGAAATAACTGGGGATCCATCTCATACGATACCGTAAATTTGCCCTCAAACCTTTGGTTCATGATGAAGACATAGTTCTGTAAGTAGGTTAAGTCCTCCTTGAAGCTTACCATACCCGGATTTTTGGCGGTATATTCCAGCATCTCCGATAGATCGACCAGCATATTGCTGATCTGCTTTTGCTTGTTCTCAATCGCCAAATAATTAATGATGTTAAGCGTGTTATAAAGAAAATGCGGATTGAACTGAAAATTGAGCGCCTTCAGTTCCGCTTCCATTTCTTTCAGATGCGTCACATAGTTTTCCTCAATCAGGGTATGAATTTTATCATTCATCTGATTAAATTTGTGAATGATGACGTTCAGCTCCATCGTGCCGGATGGTTCGATTTTGCTGTCGAAATTACCTTCCCCAATGCGATGAATGGCTCGAAGAAGCCTTTTTAACGGCAGGGTTATTCTTCCCGATATAAAGGAAGCTAGTACGACCGAGATCAGAATAATAAAGATCGTCGAATAAAACATATAGGCAGACATGTTCGGAACGGTTTTCTTTAGGTTATCGTAAGGAATAAATACAGCGGATAACCAGCCTGTAACGGGTATGGTGTCAAAACAAACGACCATCTTCCGGCCATTGATCTTGATATACTCCGTACCGCTATTCTTCGCTGCCGCATACCGGATCCAATCCTGGCTTACCACAGCCTGATCGTTCAACGATCCAGAGGCAGACACAACCGCGCCAACTTGGGTGAACATCTGATAAAAAGATCCTTCAACCGTCAGACTCTCCTCAAATGCCTTTTTAATCATCGTTTCCTGAAAGTTCAGAATGAGGATTGGACGCTCCACGTTTTCTCCCATTTCCCTAAGCAAATTGTTCCGTACGGCAGCAAAGTTCATCAGCCTGGTGGCGGTAAAAACGTACTGGTCTTTCTCCGTAAATAATTGGCTGGTTGAATAGAACTGTTCAAGCAGGTTGTAAGTAGGAATCCAGTTCGTGTTTCTTATGGATTGCTGGCCAATCTTATAAATATTGGATAATGCATAATCCTTTTTGGGAATCCAAAAGCTCGGGGTTTCACCGAACGTGTAATCCTTCGTCACCAAATTGACCGAAAATACATCCTCCGTATAAGGAAAATACTTATTAAGAATGCGCGTAATTCTACGGTCGGCATCACTTCTGTCTTCGAGGCTGGTGTTATTAAAAAAAGTAAAAAACTCTTCGTCCAGGTGCATGTTAATCGCGCTTTGCTCAACCTGTGCCAATGTGGCGTTAATAGATCGATTGCTCATCCTGACAAGACCGAGCGACGTTTCGCTTGCGTTTGCCAAAATAACGTCGGAGCTCTTCACAAAATAGCCAGCTCCCATGACCGTAAGCGAAATAATAATCAACGCGATGAAATAAAACGTCAGCCGTGCCCTTAAGCTAATGGCAGACAATGAAGGCAGAAACGATCTCACAAATCCAGCACCATCCTTTGTAAGAAATGTGGATCATATGTAAGAAATGTGGATCATAGTATTAAGTAACCGTGACTCCTTATGTAAAAGAAAATCGCTCTGTCTTGCCGAAAGGGCAGACAAGAGCGACCTTCAATTTGTATGATTACCAGGTCAGTCAAGCGATAATGACTTGAATACCTTTCTCACGCAGCTTCTCCAATTCTTCAGTAGGGGTCTTCCGATCCGTAATCACGGTATGAATTTGATCTATCGGCACAATCCTATAGAAGGCAACTTTACCAAACTTACTATGATCAGCAAGCACGACGACATGCTTTGCATTTTCAATCAGCTTTCGGACAACTCTTGCTTCTTCCATGCTAGGCGTTGTTAAGCCTTCATCCATACTGAATCCATTGATCCCGAAGAAAACATAATCGGTATAAATGCCATCGAGCGATTTCTCTGCGGTTTCACCAATAAGAGCGAATGTATTCGGACGAACACTGCCGCCAGTCAGAAAAACTTGAATGCTGTCAATTCCCATGAGATCTGTTACGACGTTTATCGCATTGGTTACCACTGTCAAAGAGTTTCGATCTTTTATCGACCTTGTTAAACGACTGACCGTTGTTCCCGTTGATAGTGCGATAACCATTCCATCATGAATAAGCTTCGCGGCTTCCGAAGCAATACCTGACTTTTCATCCGTGAAACGATCTTCTTTCTCCAAGAATGAGGGTTCCAAAAAGAGGTTTTCGTTAAGGATCGCTCCACCATGACTTCTAACTAAAAAATTGTCGCGCTCGAGCTTTTCCAAATCCTTTCGAACCGTTACCTCCGAAACTTCCAGTTCGGAACTTAGGAAAGAAACATCTACAATTTTATGATTTTTAAGATAATCAATAATAAACTGATACCTTTCCAGACTTCGCATCCTTCGCTGTTTCCGAACCTGTTCCATTATGGCGCTTCCCTTCAACGCTTCGAGTAAAAAAATTGCGCTTTGTTCTGATTTGTTTCGTTTCAAACCCACCTTAAGTATAGAGAATTTTCGACGAATTGGCAATTCAGAATAAATAAATACAGCAATTACCTCGATTTCGTTGTGATGTAAAGAAAAGAACTAGTCGTTCAACATCATAATTTTCCCTTTAACGCTGCCTGGCTTTCTGTATAAATCGAAAGCTTCATTAATGTTATCAAGAGGAAAAGTTCGATCGATCAAGGCTTTAAAATTCAAACGACCAAGTTTAAGGAAATGCAATGTAAGCTCCCACTCATTTCCTGGAAAAGGAGCACTATACGACATCCAAGATCCAGTCAGAGTAAATTCCTTACGGTTCAACTGCTCAAATTGTTTTGGAGTAAAAGTAAGATCACGAACCGGAGTTCCTACAAAACAGACCTTCGCCTTGTTCGCTGAAATATCGAAACTTTGCCGCATGGTCACATCAGATCCCGCAGTCTCCAGTACAACTGCAAAGCCTTTACCCTTCGTAATGGTTTTCCAGTCCTCGTCGACATTTGCGTTCTTAGCGTTGATGGTATGATCGGCGCCTAATGCTCTGGCCGTTTCCAGTCTCTCGTCGTCGATATCAAATACGGTAACTTCCCGGGCGCCCAAAATCTTGACCCATTGCAACGTCAACAAGCCAATATTACCTCCACCGAGAATGGCCACATGCTCTCCGCCTTGAAACTGGATCAATTGTAAAGCATGGAGCGCGACCGCAGAAGGCTCAACAAATGCCGCCTCTTCGAAACTGATGCTTTCATCAAACGGTAGCGCATTGATTTCAGGGATCGCCACATATTCAGCCCAACTTCCATTAACACGAGAGCCGATGAACGAGTAGTATTTACATTGAGCAAAGTTCCCGCTGGCACAATCATGACACTTAAAACACGGTTTTAATGGCACACCGGCGACCCGATCGCCGACCTTTACCCGAGATACACCAATTCCGATTTTCTCAACCACACCGGAAAATTCATGGCCAAGAACAAGAGGGTAGTGATGTGCGGCATCTCCTAATACCCTTGGAAGGTCGGATCCGCATATACCAGTTGCTTTTACCTTGACCAGAATCTCATGCGGTTCCAGTGACGGTACCGACATCTCTTCTACTCGTATATCGTCCTTTGCATACAATACGGCTGCTTTCACGTCGTTCACCAACCCATCCTGGGAAATAAATCTTTCAATCGGTTATAAGTTTCTAAATATACTTCGTAGACCCGCTTATATACCTTTTCGTGTTGCCTAGGAGACTGCTCACGTTGCATCTTAACAGTCCTCACGACCGCATCCTGAGTATCACGGTAGACACCGGTACCGATGCCCGCCAATATCGCGGCACCAAGAGTTGCAGCTGAATCGGAAGACGGGATTTTAATCGTTTTCCCTGTAATATCGGCTTTGATTTGCGTCCACAGGATACTATTGGCCGCTCCACCCACACTATGTAAAGTGTGGATCGGAACACCGCTTTCCTCAGCCGTTTTCAGGTTATGTTGCAGAGCTAATGCGCACCCTTCCATGATAGCGCGTATCATATGTCCACGAGTCGTTTCAAAGCTTAATCCGATGAATACCCCTTTCGCCTGAGGATCCCAAATGGGCGAACGTTCGCCTGCCATATACGGCAAGAACACGAGACCTTCACTTCCCGCTCTAATACGTGACGCTTCTTCGTTGGCAATTCTAAAGAAATCCTCCTGAGCTTCGCCAGCAAACTCTCGCTTCAGCCAGTTCAAGCTGCCCCCGCCAACGGTTCCGCCTTGTAATATCCATGTTCCCTTGGCCGCATGGCAACTCAAAATGAGTTTCTCATTTTTAACGGGGCGGTCCATGACGATACTCATACCACCAGCCTGACCGCCTTGCTCCTGCACCTCTCCTGCATGAATGGCCCCCGCTCCCAAGGTAGCGCATGCGGCATCCAGACCGCCTGCCACAACTGGTGTGCCGACAGCCAATCCCGTCTCAGCGGATACAGCGCTAGTGACCGTTCCAACAACGTCACTGCACTCATAAATACGAGGAAGCAATTCCGGACTGATCCCCATTTGCTCGGCCAAAGATTCATCCCAGCTCGCCGTCTCAATGTTGAAGGCATGCAGCCCATTTCCTTGCGATACGTCTTGTGAGTACTCTCCTGTCAGCTTGTAGACAATGTAGCTGTTGCATTGCAGCACTTTCCGGGTATTTCTATAAAGTTCAGGTTCGTTCTCTTTTATCCATAATATTTTACTGGTAACATACGATGGAGCCATCGGGTTACCGGATACTGCGAACAATTTCTCTTGACCAATCGTTTCTAATAACTGCCGGCATTGCTTCACGGTTCTGCGATCCAGCCATATCATAGCATTCCTCAAGGCGTTCCCATTCCCGTCCATTGGAATGGCTGCGCCGCTTTGGCCATCTATCCCAACACCTTTGATCTGACGCGGGTCAATACCTGTCTCATTCAGCATTTGACGAACGCCTTCACATACAGCACGCCACCATTCCTCAGGATTCTGCTCTGCATATCCCGGAAATGGATAATACGTTTTATAAGGAGTAGTGCCTTGGAACATGATCTCGCCTTCGGGCGTAAACAATGCAACTTTGCAGCCAGAGGTGCCGATATCGATACCGAGGAGATATATTTTAGAAATGATGAACGCCACCTTTCAGAAGAGCTTGTGAAATCAAGCCTTTCCCACACAGCCGCATAATTGCATTTTTTCAATCGCCATTTGTTTAACGACTTTTTTTGCTACTGTCATATAAGAACGAGGATCCAGATCCTCAGGATTCTCGCTAAAGAATTGTTGCAAAGACAATGTAAAGGCGTTTTTCAACTCGGTAGCCACATTCATCTTCGCCATCCCAAGCGCTACGGATCGCTTCACCTGCGCTTCAGGAATGCCAGATCCGCCATGTAATACAAGTGGAACATCTACTTTAGAGGCAATCTCTTCAATCCGCGCGAAATCAATATTCGGCTCACCTTTATAAATACCGTGGGCAGTACCGATCGCCGGCGCCAAGGTTGGTACACCAGTCAATTCCACGAAACGTCGGCACTCCTCCGGGTCCGCTAAGGTAGCCATATCATCTGCAACATGTATATCATCTTCAACGCCGCCAACCTTGCCCAATTCCGCCTCAACGTTCACATTAAGCGCACGGGCAACCTCGACGACCTTTTTTGTCATTTCCACATTTCTTTCAAAAGGATGCATGGACTGGTCTATCATTACCGAGGTATACCCGGCACGCATGCATTTTAAGATCAGCTCAAAATCCTGGCAATGGTCAAGGTGCAGTGCAATCGGCACACTCGACTGTTTCGACGCCGCTTGAGCGGCCCCGACGATATAATCGATACCCAAATGTTTAACGGTACCGACCGTTGTCTGCAGGATTAATGGTGAACGACTCTCCTCCGCTGCATCCACTACAGCCTGAAGCATTTCCAACGTATGAACGTTGAATGCAACAATCCCATACCCCTGCTTTCTCGCTTCAACTAATAATGGAGTTGATGAAACTAATGTCATGGTTACTCCTACCTCTCCTCTTTGTATCGAAAGCTTTGCACTTATGGTAATCTAACTACACCTTTAAGAACTTTATGATCCAGTTTACCCTCTAATAGATCCGCTGTTTCCTCAAGCGTGATCTCGGAAATAATCGGATCCAAGCTGAACTGGCCTGACTCAATCATTCGGATGGCTCTAACTTGCGTGTCTGGATAAGTAAAGGAACCGATTACCCGAAGTTCTTTACGAAACACTTCAAACGGTTCTATCGAGACTGCTTTCCCCTGCGGGTACGCTGCAAACAGCAAAATATCGCCGCCGCGTTTTGTTGCCCGGATACATTGCATAAGTACATCTCCTGCTCCGGCGCAATCCACCGTCACATCCAACTCAGACAATTCCACAAGTTTTTGTTTCTCATTTACGGGATCGATCGTGTTAAAGCCAAGCTTTTCTGCGACTTGTCTTTTATGTTCTTGCGGTTCAATAAGGTAGACTTCGCTTGCTCCCTGCAGTCGCATCGCCTGCAGCATCAGCTGTCCAATAAATCCCCCGCCAAACACAGCTCCCCGATAGCCGGCCTTTACTTGCAACCGGTCAAGGCCGTGCAAAACACAGGATACTGGTTCAGCCAAACAAGCTTTTAACGGATCTGTCTCCGGTGACATCTTATATAGAAGTTGCTCTGGAACGATGCAGTATTCCGAAAGTCCGCCATTCAAGTCTACCCCTAGGGCATGCATAGATTGGCAAAGATGCGGGTTGCCCTCCAAGCACGGCGAACATCGGCCACACCAAATGTTCGGATTAACTGAAACGAAATCGCCTACGGTCGCTTGCTTAACCCCAATCCCTACTTCCTCAATAAAACCTGCAAATTCATGGCCGATGGAAACAGGCAAGGAAGCCGGGTAGGTGCCGTGGTAGATGTGACGGTCGGTTCCACATATACCGCATGCGGATACCTTCACAAGCACCTCTCGCTCTCCGACAGCAGGTCTTTCCACTTGTCGCATTTCCATATCTCCCGGCTGCTTTAGTACCAACGAAACGGATATATGATTGCTCATTTGACGCCTCCCATAGTCATGCCTTGAACGAGATATTTCTGGATCATGATGCCAAACAACAGAACCGGCAATACGATCATCGTACCCGCGGCTGCTACTTCACCCCAGCGGATTCCTTCAAAAGTAATGAAGCTGGTAATAGCAACCGTAGCGGTCTTTGTATTGCTCCCTGTAAGGATTAAGGAGTACAAAAATTCATTCCAAGACATAATGAACGAAAAAATGCTTGCAGCTGCAATGCCCGGCGCCGACAGAGGGATCGTTACTTTAAAGAAAGCCATCAGTCGGGAAACGCCATCAATACGTGCTGCGTCTTCCAAGTCGACCGAGATGCTCTCAAAATAACTGCGCATCATCCATAACACAAATGATAAGCTAAAAGTCATATAAATCATGACAAGACCAAAGGTTGTATCCAGAAGGTTAAACTGTTTGAAAACCAGGTAAAATGGGAGAATGACCATAATGGGCGGAGCCATCCGAGTCGAAAGCACCCAGAAGGCAAAATCCTCTTTTTTGCGCATGGGGAATCGTACCAAAGCATACGCTGCCGGAATACCGATCAACAAACTGAATAGCGTACTCAGAACGCCAACTTTTATACTATTGAAGTAATAATGCAGAAATGACCCGTCGGCAAGTACATTGCTGTAATTGGAGAACGTAGGTGTGAAAATAAACTTAGGCGGCAGACTGAACGCATCCACGCGCGTCTTTAGCGATGTAAGTACCAGCCATAGTAGCGGGAATACGAAGGCGGCGATCATCGCCCACAAAAGGATGTTAAACAAGAAACCTTGTGCCTTCTTAGACATAGATGATCACCCTTTCTTGTTTGCTAAATAAATTACGAATTTTGATATTGCGGTAATCATAAACAGCATCGTTAAGCCAATCGATGCAGCGTAGCCGACATTCATAAAGTTGAAACCGGTCAAATAACCGAACATATTCAACGTTTCCGTTGCAGTGCCAGGGCCACCCTTAGTCATAACATAGATCGTATCGAACCAGCGGAACAAATCCATAAACCGGAAAACAAAAGCGATCAAGAGATAGGGTGTAATAAGCGGTAAGGTTAAATGAAAAAACTTTTGAACGGTGTTTGCTCCGTCCACAGTAGCCGCTTCGTACGGCTCATCCGGCAAAGATTGCAGCCCAGCCAGAACAACCAGGGCCACGAAAGGAGTCCATTCCCAGACATCTACAGCGACTACTGCCCAAATGGCGGATTTTTCACCGGACAGCCAAGCCTGCGGAGCGAAACCGAGCTCTCCAAGTACATAATTGATAAAGCCGAATTGCGGATCGTACAACATCACCCAAATGAGACCGACTACAACAGGTGTTGTGATGGTCGGTAACAAAAACAACGTTTTTGCCAACCCGCTGCCAAAGAATTTTCTGGTCATCAGCAAGGCAAGGGCTATTCCCATAATCATCTCGATCACGATAGAAGAGGCCATAAAGATAAAGGTCGTTTTGAGTGAACCCCAGAATCGGGAGTCCTGCAGCATGTAAGCGTAGTTTCCCAATCCAGTGAAATGTTTGTTGTATGGTTCTGATAAAAAATAGTGTTGGGTACTGGTATATAATGCAAACAAAGTTGGAAAAACGGTTACGGCTAACAGAAAAATCACAATAGGAGCAACCAAGAGCCGATAGGCGGAATCCGTCTCCAGTTCAAATAGTAATTTCAGACGTTTCATATTCATACGGATTACCTCCATAGTGCTGGGCGGCCCTCGATAGGCCACCCCTCTTTACCGTCATCTCATTTAAAAAACTGTTCAATATCTTTTTGTGCCGAATCCAGAGCTTCCTTAGCGTCACTACTTGCCAGTACTTCGCTAACTGCGATACCAAGACGATCGCCCATCCGTTTCCATTCTTTGATCCGCGGACGGTAGTCTGCATTTGCTTCTTCCATAGCTTGAACGGTTACGTCAGTCCAACCTTCATAGTTGTACTTATCGCGGTAGCTTTGATCTTCCCATACAGACTTTCGCGTAGCATCAGCACGCAATCCTTCGATTGCTGTTTTGAGCTGAATTTCCTTGCTCGTTGCCCAAGAAATGAACTCAAACGCAGCTTCCTGGTGTTCGGAACCTTTCGGAACTACGAGGCCGGCCGTATAAACACTCGGCGAGCTTCCTGCAGGGCCGCTTGGTACTGGCGCATAACCAATTTTGCCAACTACTTTGGAGTTTTCAGGGCTCTCCAAACGGGCTGCGAAGTTTGTAGCATCGATTGCCATAGCAACCGTACCTTGTTGTACCGCCAGTTGCACTTGGTCCCAGCTGAAGTTTGCTCCGCCTGGAGGCGCATAGTTTTTGATCAAATCGGCATAAACTTCCGTTGCTTTAATGGCTTCCGGGCTGTTCATAACAGGTTTCCCATCGACAAGCCACTTCCCGCCGAAGGCGTTATAGAATCCCGCCCATACGTAGATGTTCATACCTTCGCCGCGCGCGCCGCGCATGGCAATGCCGTATTTCCCGTCTTTCGTGAGCTCCTTAGCAGCAGCAATGAGCTCATCGATCGTCGTAGGTGGATTTGCGATGCCCGCTTGCTCGAACATTTCCTTGTTGTACATCAGCATGGTGCTTTCACCGTAGAATGGCAAACCGTAAGTATGTCCATCTGTTTGGAATGCGCTGAGGAAGCCTTCCATAAAATCGTCGGATTGCAAGGTTGCTTCGTTAGCACTGATGAGATCTTCCAGCGGCGACACCCAGCCGGCTTTTGCGTATTGGGTCGTAAACATCATATCCATCATGACAACATCATATTGATCAGAGTTAGAAGCGAGTGCGAGCTCCGTTTTGGAGTGCAGTTCTTCCTGAGGAAGAATATCGAACTGGACTTTAATCCCCGTTTGCTGCTCAAATTCAGGAAGCATTTCCTTAATGGCGTCAACTGCCGAGTGCTGCTGCATTGCAGCAGTGATGGTGACTGATTCTTTTTTGTCTTTTTCAGCCGCAGCTCCGTTACCCGTTCCACTTTCAGCTCCATTAACTGCCCCGTTTGCTTCTCCCGCGCCATTGTTGCCATTGCCTGCGTTACCATTGGACGAGCAAGCCGCAAGAAGTAATGCGAAAATCATCAAACATACAAGTGTAATCGAAGCTTTCTTATTCCCCAATTTTACCACCTTGAACCCTCCCATTTGATTTGTAGCCTTCATACAATTCCGGTACTGCCTAGCGATTTGCGAGTACCACCTCCCTTAAAGAATTGACAACACTCAGTACAACGAGCTAACAGTTACACTTTTAACCAGATCTGCCATGTCCATGACATTTACATGGCCTGCAATAGGATACATCGCATTTGATGCAGCGGCGGCTGTACCCCAGATAACTGCTTGAATGATCTCAGAATCATTCGGCTTATGTCCAAGTTGTTCCAAATAGTTTGCGATTCCGCCTACTAAAGCATCTCCGCAACCTACAGTGTTAACTGCTTCAATTTGGGGCGGCCGAACCAGCCATGTCTCTGTAGCAGTTACGACAAGAGATCCATCTTTGTCTAATGAAACAACCACCAGTTCAACGCCTCTGCGTATGATTTCTGTTGCCGCAATCGCCATTTCGTTTACTTCATGTGTCATGAGACCTGTTAATTGAGTAAGCTCATCCCGGTTTGGTTTGCACATAAAGGGTGCATTTTCAATACCGTGTGTTAAACCGACACCACTTGTGTCTAAAATCGTTAGTGCCTCAGCTCCTTTTGCTATATGAATCAGGTCTGCATAAGCATTAGGCTCCAAACCTCTTGGCAAACTTCCGGAAAAACACACGATCTCACTTGCTTCCGCCAGTTTTTTTACCATCCCTTGCATCTTTAGCCACTCATCAGCGTCAACTTCGGGACCCGGTTCTAGTATTTCAGTTTGAGTTCCTTTGGTTTTATCGATGATATTAAGTGCTTCACGAGTCTGACCTAAAACCCAAACCGGATCACTTATAATTCTCCTGGCCTTCAGTTGATGATGAACAAATTGGCCAGAATCTCCGCCTAGAAAACCGGAAGCGGTTACATCCGAACCCAACAATCGAGCAACCTTAGCTACATTGTTGCCTTTCCCTCCTGGTTCAGCGGATAACTTGCGAACTCTGTTTACTTTACCAACCTCAAATCCGTCAATATACTGCACCTTGTCAATCGCTGCATTCAAGGTAAAGGTGGTGATCATTGGGCATTCCTCCGAAAGTCACAACAAATTAATGCGCTTACATTAGTGTTTTAAAATTTAAGATCGTTCTTTTTTATTTTGATTTATTTCTAAAAACTACGTTTACTTTCGATATCATCATAATAGACAGACGCATAAGCTGTCAATGGTTTCGTTTAATTTTGATAATAACTTCATTTTCTTTCGATATCCTTCTCGTTGATTAGTATACAAACACAGAAAAAAACCGATCCGAAACTCGAATCAGATTAGATTCTGTTAATCATTTTCAAGAAGAACGGTTCCGGCTTTTAATAAATAACTCCAATTGATTCATGTTGGAAGTACCTTCCATAGGCCCTTTCATCATCACCGCCATCGCACCAGAGGCATTGGCATATCGGACGGCTTCTTTCACTGGTTTACCTTGATTAAGCAAGGAAATAAACGTACCTGCAAAACAATCTCCTGCACCAGTGGGATCGATTTCTATCGCTTTATAAGCCTCGACGTCGTATGAAGCTCCCCGCTCATAAACTCTGCACCCCTTGCTGCCTTTTTTAACTGCAACACATACGGCGTTTTTATTTAATACCGAAACAGCTGCCCGTTCTTCATCCTCTATTCCCGTAATCCATTTTAGTTCCTCTTCTCCAGGGAGAAAAA
This sequence comes from Paenibacillus alkaliterrae, assembly GCF_021532375.1. Classification (GTDB taxonomy): domain Bacteria; phylum Bacillota; class Bacilli; order Paenibacillales; family Paenibacillaceae; genus Pristimantibacillus; species Pristimantibacillus alkaliterrae. The sequence goes on along the minus strand of NZ_JAKGAP010000082.1, from coordinate 4,080 downwards.
TATCACAATTATCCAAAGTGAATAAAATAAAATCTCTTACGCTTTGGTCTTTCATGATCTCTTTCCGGATGTTAGGATCAAAGGAAATTTTGACACCTTTATCTTTTGCAATCTCAATCGCTTTTCTAAATACAGCAATCATTTCTTCATTAAACACAGAACAGCCCATGATATGCAAAAAATTGGTGCCTTCAAACATCTCCTCTTCGATATCTTGTCGGCTGATAGAGGCCGCTGCCGAATCTTTCATCGTATAAATAAAATCCCGATCTCCATTCTCTTTATAGGTAACAAAAGCAATTCCCGTTGTTTTGTCTTTTAACGTTCCGATATACCGAATATCGACACCATCGGCCTTCAACCGTTCCACATTTAATCGTCCAAAACCATCATTTCCGACTTTTGATATCATCATGCAGGAGCTTCCTGTTTTTGCTGCCTGATCAATGAAAATAGCTGGCGCCCCGCTCGGAAAGGGCCCGACAAACTCACCGGTTTCTTCAAAAGACTGACCAATATTTTTAGCCATGACCTCTACTAGAATTTCTCCAATGGTTATGATCTCCGCCATATAAATGCTCCTTCGCGTTTGCTAAATCTTTTTAACTGAAGATGTCGCTATAAGTTGCGTTTTCAATCGTTTGATCAAAGGGAACCCTTCATAATCACCGTTGATTCTCTTCATTAGTGTAGTAGCTGCACTGATTCCCATATCTCTAGCAGGTTGTACGACAACCGAAATCGGCGGAGTGAACATCTGGAACAACTCCGTTTGATCATAGCCGCATAAAGAAATCTGATTCCCAATAACCAGCTCTTTTTCCATCAGAACCTTCAACGAATTTACGGTAGTAGGGTGATTGGTACTGAAGATGGCCGTAGGAGGGTCTGTTAACCCGACTAATCGGTTTACAGCTTCTATGCCCCCGTTTTTTGTATAGGGTGCATACACAATATAGTCATCATTTACTACGATGTTGTAGTCGTTCAGAGCACGCATATAGCCCGTCAGCCGCTCTTGCGCCGTAGAAATATTCTGGGGCCCGGCAATAATTCCTATCTTTCTATGACCATGGTTGATAAGCATTTCTACCGCAGAATATGCGCCATTAACATTGTCACTAACAACGGCATCCCATTCGCATTCTCTTACTAGCCTGTCAATGAGCACGATGGGAATACGATTATCGGAACTGCCTCGCCAGCTCCACTCATTAGAGCTCACAGGCATTACGATGATTCCATCCACACATTTATCCATCAAACCATTCATTTTATCCGTTTGCTGCTGTACACTGTCATTCGAACTGCAGATCAATATACTGTAATTCAATGACGCCATCGCTTCTTCGATACCCTCGATTACTTGAGTGCAGAAAACGTCACTTATACGTGGAATCAGAACACCAATGGTGAACGTTTTACTCGATCTTAGCCCTCTTGCCAGCGGGTTTATTTTGAAGTCCAACTCTTCTATTGCCTTTTCAATTTTTTTACGGTTGCCCGCTTTAAGTTGATAGCCATTTATATAGCGCGATACAGTTCCCACAGAAACCTCCGCCAACAAGGCCACATCTTTAATTGTGACATTACTCACTCATTCCCCTCCCAACATTATTGAATCGTTTCAATTTTGGACGACATTTAATTGATGATTTTTTATCTAAATTTAATGATAATCGCAAGATATGGTAAGGTCAAGCTAAATTTCCTTCAAATATTAGCCCTTATTACATGATGACTGCCTAAATTAATTGAAACGTTATATTTTTATGCTTGGTGTTCAGTGACATTATAGTTGGTAACCGAAGCATCCAGTTATAGCTCTAATGGCTGGCTTGAAGAAGCAATCATCCACATATATAAAGGCGGCATGAGTACGCGTGAAGTCGCTAAGTTCATCAAGTGCATGTTTGGCTCACAGTACTCGCCTGCCATCATCTGCAACATCACCGGAACGGTTATGGAAAACATCGCGGCCTGGTAAAACCGGTCTTTGGAGAAACGCTACTCGGTGATCTATCTGGACGACATAATTGTGAAACTGAAGAACAGTACTGTGAACAGCGAAGTGTTTTGTCCGGCCATGGGGATCGATGAGCATGGTTGCCGGCAGATGGTTGGCTTCTACGTGGGCGGTCAGTAGCGCGCGAATGGATGACGTAAAGTGCTCAAAGACCTGTACAGTCGCGGTGCTACCGACGTGCTACTGGGTTTATTTGAAGACAGAACTCGAAGACGCCTTTCGAGAAATTTACCCAAAAGCCGCTGTGCAGCATAGTGTCGTTCACGAGGTACGAGGTACGTTTCCTAAAATTTGCGTGCAGGACAAAACCGAGTTTCTCGAAGACTTGAAGATGGTCTAAACAGCGCCTGAGCATGACATTGCACAGGCGGTTGTTAGATTTGAACAAAAATTAGCCCATAGCTCCTATTGGAACCACGGGCTTTTATTGCTTCTTTTACATCGACCTATTGTGTCTTATCAATAACGTTGGTTTACAATAATCTGACCATTTTCAAGCCGTACAAAATCCCGTCTTCGCTTACGTCACGGGTTACATGTTTGGCCGCTCTTTTCACAATATCCGGCGAATTCCCCATCGCGATGCCGGTTCCGACAAATTGGAGCATTTCAATATCATTCAAATAATCGCCGAACGCGTAGACATCATCCTTGCTGATGCCGATTTGGTTGATCAGGGCTTCAATGCCTCTGGCCTTCGATCCCCCTAAGGGAAGCACGTCCATCGACAATGGATGCCATCGAATAAAATCGAGATTCGGAAAACGTTCCCGATACAACGGCTCTTCCTCGATCGTGCAGAAGACCAGCGTTTGATAAATATCCCTGCCGCGGAAATATTCCGCATCGTGAGCCGGATGAGGCACCTTGAGCGTCGAGATGCTCTCTTCGATATAGACATGATAATCTTTGTTGCTTCTCATCGTTTCGACGTCCATATAGACAAGCGGATGTTCGTTCTCGTCGGCATACTCCGTCAGTTCTTGCAGCAATTCGGGTTGGAGTGGATTTTGAAACACAGGCTTGTCCTTCCAAACCGCATATTGACCGTTGTAGCTAACGAATGAATCGATTTCCAGTTGCTCCCGAAGTTCCTTGAACATAAACGGACCTCTACCCGTGGCAATGGCCACGCCATGTCCCACCCGTTTCAGATTGCGGATGGCCTGTTGGGTCGAGACAGGCAGTTTTTTATCATGGTCGAGCAGCGTGCCGTCAATATCGAAAAAAACCATCTTTCCTGACATGCTCTCACCATCTTTTCCTTTAAATATACCTCTTCACCGTTAGAAGGAAAACTCCGTTCGCCTTACCAGATGGTATAGCCTCCATCAATGGTGTGAACACCGCCGGTCACGTAGGAAGAAGCGTCCGATGCCAAGAATACAGCAAGTCCTCCTAGCTCTTCAGGATTGCCTGGTCTTCTCATCGGCGTTAATTCCATCCATTGCTTCACCATGCCTTCGTTTCCTTCAAAATAAGGCTTGGTCATCTCGGTTTGCATATATCCCGGTGCGATGGTGTTGACGCGTATCCCTTGATCCACCCACTCCGCGGCCAAGCTCTTCGTCAACATGATCACGCCGGCTTTGGAGGTGTTGTAAGCCGTTTGTTTTTGTGGCGTATTGGCGATGATCCCCGACATGGAGGAAATGTTGACGATCGAACCTTTTTGCTGCTTGATCATGACATTCGCCACCGCTTTGGAAACTAGAAACAGGCTATTCAGGTTCACGTCCATGATTTTATTCCAATCGCTGTAGGCCATTTCCTCAGTATTTCCCATATATGCGATGCCTGCATTATTGAACAAAACGTCAATCCGTCCGAAATGTTGTTCGATCGCGCGCACCATTTCATTTACTTGCGCTTCAACCGTTACATCGACTTGCACGGCAAACGCCTTTACTCCTTCATTCTCATGGATTTCATCAGCCGTTTGTTGCGCTTGATCCAGTTGCAAGTCTGCGATCACGATATTCGACCCGACCTGCGCCAAAGCGTAAGCCATGGCTTTGCCTAAACCACGCGCCCCACCGGTAATGACGGAAACT
>NZ_JAKGAP010000081.1 GCF_021532375.1 Paenibacillus alkaliterrae | reverse complement strand
AAACGTCCATTTTAGAGTAAATGGCAGCAATTTAAAGCAATTCTACGATCGATATCGAATAAGAGGTGCAGTGTCCACAATAAGGGTGTTTAACCGAGCTTGTCAACTTGTTTAAAGACGAACCATTAAATTTCACGCCCGGTGAAAAGTTCAGTTACAGCAACTCCGGATTTTGTTATTGGGGATGATTATTGAAAAAGTGTCGGGTCAAGCATACGAGGAGTTTATTACCGAAAGTATCTTTAAACCCGCTGGCATGAGCCACTCCTCCTTCGCTGTTGAAAATCCGAACGAACTGGCAGTGGGTTATGTGAAGGGGGAGCCCGGTCCGAAAACCGATCCCTCGATCGCTTTTGCCGCTGGAGATATTATATCTACCGGGTGTCCGAATGTTTCTAGCACATACCAGCCATAACCGTATTTGTAGGGGAAGCTGCTAGTATATACGGTAAACATTTTATTTTGTGTTTGTGATTGTAACAGCTTACATCATCGTTTTGAGCAATCAAATGGAAACCAATGCGAAAGCGCTGACGAGGGAATTAGCTTCCATCGTTTTTGGAAAAGGCATATGGTTCTGGCAAAAGTTCATTTAGAATCAGCTTGTTGCCATGGCGGAACCTATTACTCCGCCATGGTTTATAAAATGATTTATTTTGGGGTATCAATTATTCGCCCTACAGATGATATGGTGAACCGTACCACAAGTAAGGCGAAGTTTTTCGCATTAACCGCTGAACAGGCGTGGAAATATAAGTAGTTGATCTTGCCGACTTGTTTTTTTTATTTTTAATGTTTTGAAAATTATTTAAATCGCTCTTCATATTAGATACTAATATAATTATACTTAATGCTTGGGCAGATACTTGAATCCGTGACTACTTATGGGAGTTACGGAAATCAAGGGATGCACCGGACCTATGAATTTTTCGGGTTTCACACTATCTTGAAATCATTAAATTCCCTTAACATGTTAAACAGGATGGAGATCATATGAAATTTAAAACAAAGCTTTATTTAGGATTGGGATCTTTTTTAATTATCATTATTATTCTAGTAACATTTTTAATAAACATGTTTGATCAAATAACAGTGAAAATGAATGTCGTAGTCAAGGAATTATCCGAGAGGGTTAACTTGACTTCAACCATTCAGTACGAGATTACCATTTATGACAGGGAATTAAAGGGCCTCACTTCCGGTCCTCCTGAAGATCTCATTCAGAGCTTCACCAATAATATGGAAAAATCCCGCATGAATACGAATGTGGCAATTGAGTCCCTGAAGAAGATGGATACTCGTGAACAATCGCAGGAGTTAATTGTAAAATTTGCGGGACTCTATGATATTTATACTGAAATGACACAACAAATTATTACACTCAAAAAAGCGGGTATGAAGGCTGAATACGAAAAATTGCTATGGTATGATTTGAAGCAGATTCGTGAACGGATGCTGCAAAATACAGACTTATTAAAAACCCTGCAGGAACAAGAGATAAAAAACGAATTGTTTCGGACCCGCACGACCTATAATGTGGCCATCAAAATGATTTATATTTATTCCTTAATAGGCTTGGTGATAGGAATAGGGATGATCGTTTGGTTAATCTTAAGCATAACGAAGAATCTTAATCATGTAACATCTGTCATGACAAAAGTTACCCAAAATCATGGAACTAAGCTGCCCCGCATTAGGGTGACCTCCAAAGATGAAATTGGTGCGATTGCTGAAGCCTTTAATGGAATGGCGCAAGCTTTGGAACAACACGCTAAACAGGAAATAGAATTAAAAGAAGAAGCACAGGAAAATAGTTGGCTAAAAACAAAAGTTGCAGAAATTGCTACGATGTATCCTAAAGTTGATGATTTGCAGACCTTGGCTCAAATGTTTATTACGAAGATTACGCCTATGGTGGGAGCCAGTTACGGAGTCTTCTATACTCAGGAGAGTAAAGGGGACCAATACAGTCTTCGAAGGTTGGCTGCCTATGCTTCTGATTATGAACAATTTGGATTTGAAAGCTTTCGTGTAGGGGAAGGGCTTGTTGGACAATGTGCAGCAGCAAAACAGACTATATTGCTTAATCAGGTCCCGAATGATCATATTAAGATTGTTTCCGGTACGGGCATGTCCTCACCATCAAGCATAATTATTCTACCCGCTGAGTATGAAGGGGAGATACTGGCTGTTATTGAATTGGCTTCCTTTGAAAAATTCAGTCCTCTTCAGCAAAAGCTGCTTTATGAGGTTATGAGTAATATTGGAAGTGCCATCAATAGTATTGCAAGCCGAATGCAAGTGGTAAAATTGCTGCAAGAATCACAGGCGCTCTCCGAAGAACTTCAAAGTCAATCGGAGGAGCTCCAAGTACAGCAAGAGGAGTTAAGAACGACCCATGAAAAGCTCGAAGAACAATTTGAACATTCGGAACAGAAGAAGAAGGAACTGGAGGAAATCAAGCTGGTTCTCGAGCAGAAAGCCCAGCATTTGGCGCTTAGCTCTCAATATAAATCCGAGTTTCTTGCCAATATGTCCCACGAACTGCGAACACCACTCAATAGTTTATTGATTCTTACTCATATACTTTCTGAGAATGAGGAGAGAAATCTTACCGATAAACAATTGGAATATGTCCGGACCATCTATTCATCCGGTGATGATTTGCTGAATTTAATTAACGACATCTTAGATTTGGCGAAAGTAGAATCTGGAAACTTGGAGATTATTTCTGAAGAATTAAGGCTGCAGGATGTGCAAGTATTTGTAGAAAATCAATTTCTCCCTATTGCCCGTCAGAAAGGAATTGAATTTACCGCTCGGGTCGATCCGGATTTACCAAAGAGTATTTTTACAGATAAGCATCGCTTGCAGCAAATTCTGAAAAATTTATTATCAAATGCCTTTAAATTTACGGAAAAGGGCAGTGTATCCCTATATATACAAAAGGCGGGATCAGGGTTGACCTTTTCGGTTAAGGATACAGGAATCGGGATTCCGGAAGAAAAACAGGAAATGATTTTTGAGTCGTTTAAGCAAGCGGATGGAACCACAAGCCGCAAATATGGCGGCACCGGTTTAGGCCTGCCGATTAGCCGGGAAATTGCCCAACTGCTAGGCGGTTTCATCCAAGTGAAAAGTGAGGTAGATAAGGGATCCACCTTCAGCCTGTTTTTGCCCAGTGTTGAATCGTTCCCATTGGCAGACAATCGATCCTCGGAGATAGAGGCAGCCGCAGCGATTGACGAACAGGCGCACCATTCCGTTCAATCTGTTGAAGTGAATGGACTGTCTGTTGAATCGTGGAACTCTAAACAGCTTAAAAAAACGTTGCTCGACGGTAAAAAAGTGCTTATTGTGGACGATGATATGCGCAATATATTCGCCTTAACGACAGCATTAGAGGCAAATCACATGGAAGTCATATTTGCACAAAACGGACGGGAAGGAATTGACATCTTATGCAACAACCCCGATACGGATTTGGTCCTGATGGATATCATGATGCCGGAGATGGACGGTTTTGAGGCCATTCACACGATTCGTCAAATGCCCAATTTTCAAAAGTTGCCCATTATCGCGCTTACAGCAAAGGCAATGAAACAGGATAGGGAAGAATGCATTAATGCAGGGGCTTCTGATTACATCAGCAAGCCCATAAATACAATTCAATTGCTCTCTCTGATACAGGTATGGGTATATAGATAGGTGGGATTACCATATTAAACCAAACTGATGGAATGAGAAAAATTCAAGTTCATAATGATATCGAATTGGAGAAAATTGAAATTGAATTATTGCTTGAGGGCATTTACCGTTATTACGGCTTTGATTTTAGATCTTATTCATTTCATTTTATCCAGCGCAGAATATGGCATCGAATTCGTGCTGAAAAATTAAAAAGCATATCCGGCCTTCAGGAAATGATTTTCCATAACCCTGCCATGATGAAAAGACTTTTTGCTGATTTCTCTATCAACGTGACAGAGATGTTCCGCGATCCCAGCTTTTTTCTGTCCTTTCGAACTAAAGTCATTCCGCAGTTAAGAGACTGCTCATATATTCGGATTTGGCATGCAGGCTGCTCTATAGGAAAAGAAGTCTATTCAATGGCCATTCTTCTGCATGAGGAAGGGATATACGACAAAACCATAATCTATGCAACAGATATGAATAGCAGCCTTTTAGAACAGGCAAAAGAAGGGATCTTCCCTCTAGACCAAATGCAAAAGTATACGAAAAATTATTTGGCAGCCGGTGGAACGAGGGCTTTTTCCGAATACTATACAGTTAAGCAGAATCAAGTGGTTTTCCATTCATTTCTTAAGGAAAATATTGTGTTTGCTCAGCATAATTTGGCAACCGATCATTCTTTCAATGAATTTCACATTATTATTTGCCGAAATGTGATGATTTATTTCAATAAGTCCTTGCAAAATCATGTACATCAGCTATTTTATGAAAGCCTCAGCTTATCAGGCTTTCTCGGTCTGGGTAATAGAGAGGGGATTCGATATTTAAGCTATGGAGACAATTACGAAGAGTTTGATTCCGGAGAAAAACTGTATCGTAAAATCAAATAGTGCAAGTTCCACACAAAAAGTCAATATTTTAATCGTGGATGACCACCCGGAAAATTTATTGGCTTTGGAAGCTGTACTCATGTCCCCGAATTATCATTTTATCCGTGCAAACTCGGGGGAAGAAGCATTGATGTATGTTTTAAAGCAGGACTTTGCCGTTATTGTGCTGGACGTACAAATGCCGGGATTGAACGGATTTGAAACGGCCCAACTAATCAAGGAAAGAGAAAAATCAAAACATATCCCCATTATTTTTGTTACAGCTATTAGCAAGGATATGGAAAATATCCTTTGTGGTTATTCTGTAGGCGCCATTGATTATATTTCCAAACCGTTTCATCCTGAAACACTGAGACGGAAAATTGAACAACTAGTAAAAATTTATGAAAATCATGAACAAAGTGAGTGGGAGCGTGCGCTTGAACTTGAGGAAGTAAATAAAAAATTGGATCGCACGACTCTGGATTTGCGCAATAAGGAAGCATTGGAAAGGGTAATTGGGGAAACGCTGGCGGATACGATTGTAACTTTTGATGAAAGCGGATATATTTTTTCCGTCAACCCTGCAGTTAAAGGTATGTTTGGGTACAGCACTGAAGAGTTATTAGACCAGCATGTCACTAACCTTCTCCCGGCATTAAAGCAAGATGAAGGGAAAGAGGCTCCATTGATCATTGCACCCTCAATCAAGCCGATTACCGGCAGGTTGATGGAAGCTGTTGCTTTACGCAAAGACAAAAGCCATTTTCCCGCGGATATTCAAATTGGGGAAGCAATTATAGAAAATCAAAACATCTATGTATGTTCCATTCGCGATATTACAGATAGAAAAAAATTCGAGGCACTACGAAGACAGCAATTCAATAATTTAGAAAAGCTGGTGGAAGAACGCACTTTGGAACTCTTACTCGCCAACGAGAAACTCCAGAATGAAATCAAGGAGCGAAAAAAAATAGCGGACGACCTTCACGTATCCCATGAACGTTTTCGCAAAATTTTTGAGTCCAGTCCTTGCTTGATCGCGATTCGTTCTCTCAAGGATGGAAGATTCATTGATGTTAATGACAGCTGGTTACATTATACCGGTTATCACTATGAAGAGGTGACGAATCAAACTGCCGACCTGCTGCATCTTGTATCGGACTCCGGTAACAGCAGTGTAGGTATATTCAGTCTTGAACACGCAAAATCGATTCGCAATGAGAAGATTCGTTATCAGAGCAAGTCCAAGGAAGTGCGCGAGGGTTTATTATCAACAGAATTGATAGAAATTCAAGGGGAATCATGTATTCTCATCGTGGTGACTGACATAACCGAAAGAATTCAATTGGAGAAAGAAATGGTCCGTTTGGACCGTTTGAATTTAATTGGGGAGATGGCAGCAGGAATTGCCCATGAAATTCGAAATCCATTGACTACTGTCCGGGGATTTCTGCAAATTTCGAAGACGAATCACGATTATTTAACACTGGAGCATATTGATTTAATGCTGATAGAACTGGATCGGGCTAACAGTATTATTACGGAATTCCTGAATCTGGCTAAAAATAAAGTTAACGATAAAACCAATCAGCATCTCAATGTCATTTTAAATGCGCTATTTCCACTGATTCAGGCAGAAGCTCTGCTTTCTGACAAGCATGTCCTTCTTGAATTGGGGGAATGCCCCGAACTATATTTAGATGAAAAGGAAATTCGCCAGCTTGTCTTGAATCTCGTTCTAAATGGGTTGGAGGCTATGTCTTCAAGGGGAATGCTTACAATAAAGACATATTCGGAAGAACAATCGGTAGTGCTAGAGATACGGGATCAGGGTATGGGAATTAAACCGGAGATATTGGAAAAAATAGGAACGCCCTTTTTCACAACGAAAGATAAGGGGTCCGGATTGGGTCTAGCTATTTGCTACAGTGTGGCTGAACGTCATCATGCTATCATCGATGTAAAATCAAGTGATCAAGGAACTGCCTTTTCAATTCGTTTTAAATATGGAGTACCATTCGGGGAGGGGTGAAAAGTGAAGAAAAGCTGGATCGTCCCATTGGTTTGCACATTCGCGCTTTTCGTTTTAATCGGGTTAACTGTCAAGTCGCTATGGGGGAATGAAAGAACTAAGGTTTTTGTCGTTCTTGAAGGTTTAGATTCAGAGTACTGGAAAATTGTTGAATCAGGGGCGAAAAAAGCATTTAATGATCTTAATATAGATGGTAAAGTTCTAACGCCCGATTCCATAATTCCAACAAAGGAAAAGTTGTTGAAAAACGTTCTGCAGCAAAACCCGGATGCGCTGATTGTCACACCGCATAATCCATCTCCTATCATTCCCATCTTGACGGAATATAAGGAAAATAATATTCCTGTGTTGTTTTTGGATACGGAGGCCGATTGGAATGATAAAACCTCTTATATCGGAACGGATAACCCTGCATTAGGCAAAAAGGCCGGAGAGCTGTTAGGTTCCATGTTGCAGCCTGGAGATAAAATAGCCCTCATTGGGGGAACATCACAAAATGCTGATGAACGGATAAAAGGGGCTAAAGAAACTTTAGAAGCTGCAGGAATTATAACTGTTACGGAACAGTTCGATCATGTTGATGACATTGCAGAGGTGAGATCTGTAATGAGTAACATTCTGAATATGAAAATGAATCAGACGAATTCCGATATCAAAGGAGTATTTGCCACGTTTGACACATTAGCTCTAAAAGTATTACAAATAACAGAAGAAAAGGGTTTAAAAATTCCCGTCGTCGGAGCAGACGGCAGTATGGACATGGTGAAGGCCATTGAAGCGGAGACGCTGACCGCTACAGTGACACAGAACCCTTATGACATGGGTTATTTAAGTGTTGAACATGCACTGAAAGCCATCAAAGGGGAAACCGTTGAAAAAACGATTGATAGTGGTATTGACATCATAACGAAAGATAATGCTAAGGAGAAATTAGATTTTCTCGAACAGATATTAATACAAGATTAATAAATTGCAGCTTTATGAAAATCGGGGTCTTCAATTCAATTCCCTGCACTGACCGAGTATGTGGGCGGCGGCGGTCCGATCCTTGCTGGTCCTGTGTGGCCGTTCATTTCGATTACGATCGCGTGCGGCGCGATGCTGGTCGTCATTTCGTCATTATGTTCGAGGCGGTGTACATTCTGACGGCGATCGACGCGGGCACGCGCGTCTCTCGTTATCTGATTCAGGACTTCGCCTCAACAGTGGACCGCAATTGCTGAGCCTGCTAAAAGAATAAACGTATGTGTTGAAAGTATGTATGCGTATTTTGAAATGTCCATGGATGTGAGTTGGTTGGCTTTCCGCCTACAGTATCAGTCCGAAGTCATGAAAGGAGTCATCCTTCAGGTTGAGCAGTATATAGATACCGTGGTGAGTGCGCTTATAGGAGATTCTCATCTAACGGATCCTGTCCTTAGAAAGTCTGTCCGATCCGTGTTGCATCCGCTTTTTTACCGTACGCTACGGTTACATGGGGGATTTGAACAGGATGAATGCATCCTGTTTTCATCTAATATTATTGCCAATTCTTATAAAATAAGCGAAGAGAAGGGACAGGGATGAATGGTATGATTACAGCAGATCTAAACTCAATAAACCTCTTGGAGGGTTGGTTTGGTAATGATCCCGCTACAAGAATGAAGTCGGGATTCCCGCTGTACAAAAGCACAGGAACAAAAGAACTATCCGTTGTTTACTTTGAGATCGAACCCGGCAATAGTCTCGGTACTCATACCGATAGTGCTGAAGAAATCATTCTCATTCTGGATGGGACGGCAGAAGCGATTCTTGATAATGAAACAGGTTCATTAGGTAAAGGTCAATTGGCTCTAATCCCTGCCATGGTTCCTCATAATATTCGAAATATCGGTTCCGAGACGTTAAAGGTCGTTGGTTTCTTTTCCAGCCCCAATGTCGTATCTACTTTTGCCGAACCGCTTATGCCGCTTAACGAGAAAGTAGTTGGAACTCCTCCTATTGAATCGGAGCTGCCTTTGACGTGGAATGAAATCTTTCGTAAGATTGTTGGATGATTCCCGGTAAGTCACCGGAAAGCGGACTCTATATAATTACAGCTGGCCTGTCGGCAATGACAGGCCATTTTCGATTCGTTCCATCCGCGCATACTTTCCAGAATGCCGCCGTTATGATGTTCCCTAAGGAAGGATGAATTTTCAGCTTCCGGGCAAGTTATTGGAAAGGACATCAAGGGAGTGATTGTAATGGCAAGAAGAAACAGAAGTTATGTGGTGCCTGGGGCAAAGAAGGGGATGCAAGCCTTCAAAGCGGATGTGATGAAAAACGAAGGATACGCCGTTAATATGAATCGGCCGGACGATGTGAAATACGAAGTGGCCAAAGAACTTGGCGTACCGCTGCAGACGGGCGGCAATGGCGGGCTGTCCACGGAATCGGTCGGCCATGTCGGCGGCAAAATCGGCGGCCCGATGGTTCGAGAAATGATCCGCCTAGCCCGGCAGCAGCTGACGAATCGCGAGGATTCTAAATAAAAATTCAGAATACCAATGAATCATGGAGATAGGAGAGCCGATGACAGAGAATCATTTAGAAGGATCGTGCGGACTACACCAATACCTTCCGCTCATTAACGTTTGATCTGGGCAGGCAGCAGGAATCACAAGAATCCTCGCATGAGTTGATGCGCATGATTGTACAGAAAAAGGGCATATGAATATGCCCTTTTTTTTCCTGTATCCGCTATTTGATCACCTCCAATGGGAGGAAAGCGTATTCCCCGTCCTTAACGGTCTTGCACATATTTTACAATATTCTCACAAATAAATAACAATTCGATAATCTTTTAATTATAAAATAATAATATACTTAAAGGAGGGAAATATCCATGAATAGCAGCTTCAAAAAAGTAGGTAAGGTTATAATTGCAGCTTCACTATTAATTAGCTCTTTTGCAAGTGTGGCAAGTGCAGCAGAGGAGAAGGGCAGCGCGAAGAACGTTATCCTTATGATTCCAGATGGTATGGGGATCAGCTATCTTACAGCTACAAGAATTTTCAAGGGTGAAGAGCTATCTTTCGAGCGTTATATGAAGGGTTTAATGAAAACATATTCCTCTGATACGAACGTTACGGATTCAGCGGCTGCAGGAACCGCAATGGCAACAGGTTTCAAAACGAACAACGGAATGATCTCGGTTACACCAGACGGAAAGCAGCCAGATTCGATCCTAGATGCTGCAAGAGAACGAGGCAAATCAACTGGATTGATTGCTACTTCCCGAATTACTCACGCAACTCCTGCGGTGTTCACAGCACATGATCCAAGCCGCGGCAACGAGGTTGCACTTGCGACAGACTATATTAATAAAGTAGATGTTATTCTTGGCGGCGGACGCGATATGTTCTTGAATGAGAAGGACGGAGGCAAACAGCCTGAACGCAACTTAGTGGCGGAAGCACAAGCTGCAGGCTACGATTACATAACAAATCGTAGTGAGCTGAATAAGGTTTCCTCTAATAAAGTGCTTGGCCTATTCGCTATGAGTGATTTGAAATACGAAATCGACCGTGACGAGCAGAACGTTCCAAGTCTTTCGGAAATGACAGAGCTAGCAGTAGATGTACTGAGCAAGAACGAAAAAGGCTTCTTCCTGATGGTAGAAGGCAGCCAAATTGACTGGTCTGGCCATGCTAATGACCCGGTAGCAACAATTACAGATATGCTTGCTTTCGAAGACGCAGTAGACGTTGCGCTTGATTTCGCGAAGAAAGATGGCAATACTCTTGTTGTTATCGTGGGTGACCATGAGACTGGCGGGATCAACATCGGCAATACACCAGGCGGCTACAAAGAGAATATTGATGTGTTGAAAAAAGCAACAGGCAGCGCGAACGCTGTAAGAGATGCGTTGAAAGCCCAAGCACTCTCCATTAATATTGCTGACGCTAAACTAGTAGATAACAATTACTATATGCCAATTAGAGAAGTTACGGCGAAAATGAATGGCCAGCTTACTTACAATAAGGAAGATTTTTCTGCAGATGTAATGTGGAATAACGTAAAATTTCAATTGAAGCTTCGAGAGAAACAAGTAGTTGTAGGTTCTGAAGCTAAAGCAGCTGATTTCTTTATTGAAAACAGCACAGCATACTTCAACCTTGGGCAAATTGCTGAATTGATGGGTACGCAAGTAGCTTACGGTACAACGAAGGACAAGCCGCAAGAGACGAAAGCATACTTTGTACAAGTTAAGAAAGCCGTTGAACCGATCGTTGGCTTCGAATTGAATGACGATAACGTGAAAAGCCTTACTAACGTAAACTGGGATGACAGATTCCAACTAGCAAACGAAGTAGGAACAGTTATGTCTGCTCACGCCCTCATCAGCTGGGGCTCCCGCCACCACACTGGCGAAGAGTTGCCGCTTTATGCGTACGGAAAAGGCGCTTACGAGTTCGTTGGTTTAATCGATAACATTGATCTGCCTCGCATCATTTCCTATCTCATGGGCGTAGAGCTTTTCGAGAATGAAGAGCAATTTATGCAAAAGCTAGAAGAAAGAAGAAATCAATAGAATTTAGCAACCTGGAAAGGGCAGTCTCTTGGTCAATATGGCCATGGAACTGCCCTTTTCAGGCATAGGTTCCTTAAAAAATCCGTATTGGAAAGACGACCAAGGCTGAATGGTGAATTAATAATAATTTAACTTGGATTTAATCTAATGATTACAAATTTTCATTAACATAAAGTTGCACAAATTAATAAATCAATTTGATTAATTAAAGGAGGTTTACTTTCCGGCAGTTCCTTTTAAGTTAACCTATTGTTTATTTTGCGGTTTTATTGAGAACAAATAAAAAAAACAGTCAGGGAGAGAATACGCATGTTGAAGATGTTGAAACTCGGCTTGATAACGACGCTCATTTTGACGATGACGATCGGATGTGGTCAAAACAAAAACGAGTCCGCTACCGGAGGACAAACAAAAACGGAGAGCACGGCTCCTGCCAAGCAGCAAGACAACGTTAAGCTGGTTTATTACGGATGGAATCCTTCGGAAGAACAAATGACCAAATCAATGATCGAAAAGTTTGAAGAAGAAAATCCGAATATCACGATCGAATATTTTGCTTATGAACCGAGCAGTTACTGGCCTAAAATTAGTGCCCTAGCCGCTTCCGGCAACCTGCCCGACGTATTTGAAATGAGTTCTGGTTATGTCGATGAATGGGCCTCCAAAGGATTGCTTCATAATATTCAGTCCATGGTCGACCGGGACATTGACAAGAACAACTATTTTACGAGCGTCTTCAATGCGGTAAAGTACCCTGATAAGGAAACAGGCGATATGTATGCTTTCCCTTACGCTTGGGTCACTACTGTACTCTATTACAATAAAGATTTGTTTGATGCCGCCAAGCTGGAGTATCCGAAAAAAGAGTGGACGTGGGATGATTTCCTGAATGCCGCGAAGAAATTGACGATTGATAAAAACGGCGACGGAAAAACGGATCAGTGGGGACTCTATTTGTTTGGACGCTATGCGCACATTGAACCATGGGTGTATCAGAACGAGGGACGACTGCTGAATGAGGATAAAACAAAATTTGAATTGAACGCGAATGGCAAGGAAGCTCTGCAATTTTTGACCGACTTGACGGTAAAACATAAAGTATCTCCTTCTCCGAAGGATATTACAGGCATCAAGCAGGATGAAATGTTCGGACAGGGTAAAGTGGCAATGTGGGTAGACGGATCATTCGCGATCGACGGCACGCGCAAAACAGTGGGCGACAATTTCAATTGGGACATTACAACGATACCGCGCGGTCCTAATTGGAAGGAAGATATGACTTACGGTTGGCCGGATAATATCTCCATCTCCAAAAACTCGAAGCACGCTGAAGAAGCATGGAAATTTATTAAGTTCATGAGCGGCAAAGACCGGCCGATTGAAACCTATTCCGGCGGCAAGGTGCCGATTTATAAGCCAACGGCTAATCAGCAAGCATGGCTGGAAACGGACAAGCAGCCAGCGAGCAAGAAGATCATTCTCGAGCAGGGTGCAAATATCGGCCGGAATTCGTACACGAAGTCGTGGTCCGAATGGCGCGGATACGCGGCGGCCAAAGGTTCTGGATTAAACGGGGAGCTTGATCAGGTATTCGACGGTCAGAAAACATTGGATCAAGCAATTGAGAGTGTGACTCCATTCGCCAATGAAGTGTTGAGCAGAAAATAACAACATTTTACACCGGTTGATCTATGGGAGGTTTCTCTTCAGAAATCTCCCGTTTTATAGAAAGAAGGGTAGGGTGAGAGAATGCACTACGGAAAAATTTCTCCATATCTGTTTTTGTTGCCTACGCTCTTAGGGCTGGCGCTGTTCCGGCTGATTCCGGTCGGCGTTTCTTTTTATGCCGGTTTTACCAGCTGGAATATATACTCCCCGCCGGAATGGGTAGGGCTGGACAATTACACAGAAATGTTCAAGTCTAAACCATTTTGGACGGTGCTGCAGAACACGCTGCAGTTCTCCTTGGTTTTTGTTGTCAGCGTATGCGTAACCGGGCTGGTTTTCGCGGTTCTGCTTAATGCCAAACTTAGGGGAATCCGGTTTTTTCGAGGATTGTTCTTTTTGCCGGTTATTACGTCTATAGTCGCCGTCGGCATTGCGTGGAACTGGATTTTAACCCCGCAGGCCGGCATCCTCAATCTCTTGCTGGAGAAGGTCATAGGGCTAACTGAATCGGTATCCTGGCTTGGTGATAAAAAATATGCTTTGTACTCTCTTACCATGGTGTATGTATGGAAAAACGTCGGCTACCAAATGATTATTTATTTGGCAGGATTGCAAAGTATTCCGCGGGAACTGGGCGAAGCGTCGAAAATCGACGGGGCCAACTCATTTCAATCGTTCTTTTTCGTTACGCTCCCATTGCTTACGCCAACCGTGTTTTTTGTATTGATCATTACGATTATAGAGTCCTTTAATACGTTCGGAATCACGCATTCGATGACGGAAGGCGGACCATACAATGCGACGAACACCTTGTCGTACTTTATTTACCAGAATGCGTTCGTACACTTCCGAATGGGTTATGCGTCAGCTTTGGCGTATGTGCTGTTTCTGCTTACCTTGCTTGTCACCGGCATTCATTTTCTGGTCAAGAAAAGGTGGGTGAAATATCAGTGAAAAACAGGAAATATGTAAAGAATCTGTTTACTTATCTGTTTTTATCGTTGTACGGAACGGCTACCCTTTTCCCGTTCTTGTGGATGGTTGTGACTACATTTAAATCGGAAGGGGCTATTTTTGAAATTCCGCCCAAACTCATTCCGGATAAACTGTTCAAACCGGGCATGTGGGACAATTATACGGAAGTGCTCCTCGACTACAATTTTCTGCTCTATTTGTGGAACAGCACATTGATTTCGGGAGCGGCTTCATTCGGACAGCTCATCACTTGCTCGATGGCCGGTTTTGCATTTGCCAGAATGAATTTTTTTGGCAGAGGATTTTTGTTTACTGTATTGGTGGCGATGATGATGATCCCGGTAGAAGTAAACATCATTCCGGAGTTTTTGATGTTTTCAAAGATCGGCTGGTTGGACAGCTATTTGCCGCTTATTGTTCCATCGTTTTTAGTCGGTTCCTTCGGAACTTTTATGTTGAAGGAGCATTACATGAATGTTCCGCAAAGTCTGGAGGATGCTGCCGTTATCGACGGCTGCAAAACTTTTCAAATATATCGGCATATCTTTTTCCCGCTTTCGACCGCTCCGTTGGCTACCATATTCGTGATAGCTTTTATGAATAATTGGAATGATTTGCTCCGACCGGTTCTTTACATTCAATCACCTGAACTGCGGACGGTTTCTCTCGGACTCACGCAGTTTCAATCGCTTTATTCCACGGATTGGAATTTGATGATTACCGGTTCGGTCGTTTCTATTTTACCCTTGATTATTGTATATTTGTTCACCCAACGGTTCATTATTGATGGAATGATGACTTCTGGTACGAAAGGGTGATAGATTGTCATTAAGTGGAAACCATTGATTATGGACGAAAGGAATCGATATGCTGCTGATCATACTAATACTAGCTGTTATTTTCTTTATTTTTGCCATATTTTTTATTTGGATTCATACAGCTCCCCGCAACTGCCATGGATCGGATGCGCTGATTATTTTGGGATATAAAGTTGAAGGCGATCATATGAACTACTTTCTGGAGGAGAGATTGAGTGCCGCTTTAGAGCTGCTTCGCGATCACCGCTTTGAGAAAGTGATCGTTACCGGCGGTATTGTAGGTGCCTCCTCAAGAAGCGAAGCGGAAATCATGAAAGATTTTTTGCTGAGACATGGGGTGGAGCCGGATCGAATCCTGTTGGAAATGGAGTCAAAGGACACGATTGATAATCTGGTTAACTGTAAAAAAATCATGGATCGGGAAAAACTTCGTACTTGTTTAATCATCTCCAACTCTTTTCATCTTCGCCGGATCAAGCTGATCGCCGATACGGTCGGCGTCAGCCCCGGGTATTATGCCCGCCGAAGTTTTCATTCACTGCTCAAGCAGGGAGTGCGCACATATAATGAATTACGCACGTTTATCATCACCATTCGATTGTTGAAGCAAAAAGAAAGAGGGTATGAATAATGGAATCGTCGGCATGGAGCATGGAGACATGCGTATTTAGAGGCTCGAATGAAATCAATGAAGATGTGTTGATTGTCAATTCTAAAAACCGGATATTCGGCGTTGTTGACGGCGCCACATCCGTCAATGCCTACCGCGATGAAAAAGGGAAGACCGGAGGTTATTTGGCGGCTAACCTTCTAGCCTCCTTTTTTACGGATGCCCAGGATTCTGAAAACCTTGTAGACGTGGTTCAGAAAGCGAACCGCGAGCTTCGAAGCAGAATGATCAATAGCAATGTGGATGTTTCAAACAAAAAGAATTTGTGGAGCGCCGCATTTGCCGTTTTTCGGATATCCGATACCAGGATCGAGTATGTCCAGGCCGGAGACTGTATGCTATTTGCAAAGTATGACGACGGTACCGTACGTGCCCTGACACATGATCAGGTAGCCCATCTTGATTTCATTACGATCAGCAAACGGGAGGAAGCGAAGAAGAATGGGTGCGTTACAAGGGAAGAAATTTTTCAATATATTCTTCCTACTGTTTCCGGAAACCGGCAAAAAGCCAACACGCTGCAAGGGTATTCCGTTATGAACGGCGAGCCTGAACTGGACTGTTTTTTGGAATCGGGAATCATAAACCGGGCATGTCTGAAAAGGTTATACGCGGTGACGGATGGATTGTTCTACCCCGGAACACGGGCGGATGGTAAAATGGATTGGAACCATATGCTGTCAAGGATCGATGAAACCGGGCTCGAAGCCTATGCGGAGCAGCTGATTCTGCTGGAAGAATCTGATCCGCAGTGTAACGTGTATCCAAGGATAAAACGATCAGACGATAAAACCGGAATTGTGATCGATTTTTAGGACAAGCATGATTCACTTCGGAAGTCGATATTGTTTATACGCAAGCTTGCAACAGGGAGGGAATACATGTTGAACGAAGAAAGAACATCGAGTCCTCAGCTGATGAAGAGCATAAACCAACAGCGGGTATTGAATCTGATCCATCAGTCGGGTCCGATTTCCAGAGTCGGCATTTCGGAAAAAACCGGCCTGACCCAGCAGACGGTCACGAACATCGTCAATCGGTTAATCCATGATGAAGTCGTTATAGAGACAGAGGATATGGCTCCATTATCTGGGGTCGGGGCCGGACGAAAGCCGATTCCGTTGCGGATCAACAGATCCAATCTGTATGCGATCGGGATTGATGTAACAGTCAAACAAATCAGCGGCGTGCTCATGAATTTTGACCATCAGCAGCTCATACAATTCGAATGTCCGGTTGAATGTTTTGAATCCGCAGAACATACGTTTGAGTGTATCGTTCAGGTTGTTGACCGGCTTTTGGCGGGATTTGTGCATCCGGAACGGATCAGAGGGATCGGTGTGAGCGTGCAGGGGCTGGTGGATTCCCAAACGGGCATTGTCTTGAACGCGAATGCGTTTCATTGGCGCGAATACCGGTTAAAAGAGCAGCTCGCGAGGCATTACCGTTATCCCGTGAACGTTGAAAACGACGTCAACATGATCGCCATCGTTGAAAATTTGACGGGCGCATTATCCGCCTCCAGAGATAATATCATTTTAAAGTTGGATCAGGGTATCGGCGGAGCGATCGTAGTCAATAAACTACTGTACGCTGGCTACAGGAATGTGGCGGGGGAATTCGGACATTTCAAGGTTGATTTCGGGCCTAATGCCCTTCCCTGCAAATGCGGCAGCCGTGGCTGTCTGACGACCATCGCTTCGATTGGCGGATTGGAAAAAAGATTGGAGATCGGCTTCGATGAAATGATGAACCGGTTTCGATCCCACGATCCCTTTATTCGGGAAGAGTTAAGGGTCACCGGGGAGATAATCGGCCAATCACTCGCAAACATCGTAACTTTTTTCAACCCGGACCATGTTTTGCTCACGGGGAAATTGATTGAGCAGACGAGAGATTTTCTTTTGCCGGTGGTTTTGGAGAAAATTTTGGAAACTGCGGCTCCATACTGTCGTAATACCGTAATCAAAGATACCGTGCTTCAGGACGGCGCTTTAATGGCCGCAGGACTGGTAATCAAAGAAACGGTCTCGTCAAATATCCGGATTGCGGATTGATATTCAAATGAAGGGCGGGTTATGCTCGGTGGACAATGAATGGCTTAAGTGGGCAAGAAGAATCCAGGCGCTTGCGCAGTCGGGGCTAACCTATTCAAGAGATGTGTATGACATCGAAAGATTCGAGGAACTAAGGGACATCAGTGTAGAAATTATGGCTAAATACGCAAATAAGGAAATCGAGTACGTTAAAGGCTTATTTGCGGCGGAGAACGGATATGCAACCCCGAAGGTGGACGTCAGAGGGGTGATCTTCAAGGGAGATAAACTCCTGCTTGTCAAGGAAAAATCGGACGGATGCTGGTCGCTGCCGGGCGGATGGGCCGATATCGGATTTTCACCGTCTGAAGCAGCGGTGAAAGAGGTTAAAGAAGAGGCGGGATTTGACGTGAGGCCTGTTAAATTGCTTGCCGTTCTGGATCGAATGCGCCATCCACACCCGCCCCATCCGAATCATATTTATAAAATATTTATTTTGTGTGAAATACTAGGCGGATTTGCCAGCGCAGGATTGGAAACAGATGACGCAGGATTTTTTAGCGAGCTTGAGCTGCCTGAATTGTCAACGGATAGAAATACAGAATCGCAAATAAAAATGCTGTTTGACTTTCTTCATAACCCGGATAAAGAAGTCGTCTTCGATTAATTTTTGATAATGGAGAGTCAGGCCAGGCCGTTTCAGCCCGTGTCCGCAAAAAAGCCATGAAGCTGCTCTTCATGGCTTTTGCATGGCCAAGCGATCAATGCCCGCCGTCGATTCGCTCTATATCTACGACGACTTCGAGCCGTTGTTTGTCCGTGCCTTGATAAACGCCCTTAACCGGGACGATATCGCTGTAGTCTTGGTATCGTAGGTGAAATTGGTGTGGATGGCATCGGAGATGGCTTAAAGCAGCTGATAGATGCTGCCTGCCTGGTCTTTATCAATCGTTAAATCCGCAAAATCTTTTAAACAAGAAGGCACACATTATGATCTCGCGCGTTTAAGGAAGCACATTTCCTGCCGCACGATAGATCGCATACCATTCTTCGCGTGTTAGATGAACATGGCTTGCCTTACAGCAATCTTTTAACCGGTCGATATTCATCGTGCCGATGACCGGTTGCATGTGTGCGGGATGGCGCAAAAGCCATGAGATGGCGATTGTCGTGTTACTGACTTCATATTTGTTTGCAATTTCATCGATCTTTTGATTCAAATCCGGGAACTTGTCGTTTCCTAGAAATACGCCCTCAAAAAATCCGTATTGGAAAGGAGACCAAGGCTGAATGGTGATATCGTTCAGTCTGCAATAATCAAGCACGCTGCCGTCCCGGTTCACAGCATCATCATTTTCCATATTCACATTAAATCCATTAGAGATCATGGTGGCGTTGGTGATGCTTAATTGCAGCTGGTTGGCAACAATGGGCTGCTTCACCGACTTCTTCAGCAACTGGATCTGCATTGGAGTCTGATTGGAAACGCCGAAATGCCGCACTTTCCCCGAGCTTTCAAGAAGATTGAAAGCTTCCGCCACCTCTTCCGGTTCTACCAACGTATCCGGACGGTGCAGAAGCAGAATGTCCAGATAGTCGGTTTTCAGCCGCTTCAAGATGCCGTCTACCGACTCCAAAATATGTTCTTTGGAAAAGTCGAACATTCCCTTCCGAATGCCGCACTTGGATTGCAGGATGATCTTTTCACGAATATTCGCATTCATATCGATGGCATCCGCAAATATTTCTTCGCATGCTCCACCGCCGTAAATATCAGCATGATCGAAGAAATTCGCACCTTCTTCCATTGCCGTTTGGACAAAACGCTCAGCCTCGGCTTTATCCAGCGAATTAATACGCATGCAGCCGACTGCAACGACCGGTACCGCTAATGTGCTGTTTCCTAGTTTCATTGTCCTCATAATTAATGTCCTCCTCAGTGATTGGGTAACCTGGCTTAATGGATTTCTCGCATATAGGGATATGGTTCGACTTTATATCCCTCAGTTTAGCTGAATAAATAGTCTTACGTAAGAGCTGAAATATTTTATAGTAAGTAAAAGAAAAGTAACTAAGAAATGATAAGGCATTTACCTAAAGCAGACTGTCATTTACATAAGATGCATTCAGCACCTCTTTTATGGTACAGTAGGTGGATGAATAAAAGGAGGATTACACATGCAGAATAATACGGATCATGAAGCATTACCGCCTAAAACATGTTCGATTGAACGTTTGATCACTGTGCAGTCGGATGTTGATAAAGTCATAATGGGAGAAAAAACCGCCACCCGCCGCAACGGGCGTTACGCGGATGTTGGTGAAATTATGACGCTTCAAGGCCACAGCTATGTCGTGGAACGAGTTTACAAGCAGTCTCTTGGTGAATTAACAGACGCGCATGCCAATCAAGAGGGATATTCGAATGTAGAGGAATATAAGCAATCGATTCTTTCGTATCATCCGGGTATGCCTTGGCTGCCGCATATGCAGGTATGGGTTCACGAGTTTCGTCCCGTTCAGGAGTAGTTAACGGTGAATATACTGCATAAATTGCTGCTTTATATCCATATTGTAAGTGCGATTATGTCTATTGGACCGTTCTTTGTATTAATTCCAATGGTCAAAAAGCTGCGGGCAGCGGAAGCCTCGGAACAACATGTATATATAGACAGTTTCAGGTCTGCGATTCGATTGGCTAAACATGCGGGCCATGTATTGGTTTTATCCGGCGTATTGCTTGTGATCGTTGGCTCTTGGTCATGGAAATCGTCATGGATTGTAATCACTATTCTTATTTTGGTAAGCTCTTTATATTTTCTAGCTCGTGCATTCTCGCCGAAGCTGCGAAAATTAAATGAGCCCGGTCAAGATAAAGGGGATTTGGTACGGCAGCTCAGCCGTTCCATCTGGATCTATCTCGTTCTCTTAATGACGATGCTTTGGTTTATGGTTGCTAAGCCGCAGCTGTGGTAGCATACGAAAACGACTCTAAATAACAAAAAGAGCGAACAAACAAAATGCTTGTTCGCTCTTTTTGTTATTTAATAGCTGAATAAACTCGGTCATGATCCGTTTTAAATGAAAAGTTCACGTTTTTTGTATGTCAAACCCTATATTAAAACAGCAATATTCCTTGATGTATCAATGATGTGAATAAGCACTTTGTTTCCGCAGGAAACAGGTGCTTATTCACAATAGGCAATCAGGCGACGGATGAAGAGAACTCACTCCTGAAGATGGGGAACTGACGAAGGAAAGCCGTGTGCGGGAAATCCGCATGCACGATTTGACGGGGAGTCCGAGGGAGTAATCCCTCGTCTTACCCTACTGGTTGTACAAATAGTGCTTTTGTTTGCTCCCGGGTTCGACAGAAACCCCCTAAATGTAGGCACCCCTTCGGGTGCTGTGTATAACTAAAATCCTTTTATGGTCCGGTTTTTCAGACTTTTCCACATGATTACCCGTTACGTTCAGCTCGCACACAATGAGCGCAATCCAGTGACAGGAACGCCACAGGCGAAGATACTCTACCATTTTGGTCGAGCTGATGAACTGGATACCGAGGGACTCAAGCGCTTAGCCGCCAGCATTCATCGCTTCATCGGTGAGCCGCTTCCTTCTGGTTCTAAAGAGCCTTGCTCAGCATCAGTGATGATGCTGAAATCTAAAGCCCTCGGCGGTACGTGGTTGCTTGACCAGTTATGGAAGAAGCTTGGCATCGGAGATGCGATCACCAAGCGTTTGGCGGATCGGGAGTATCGTATGCCAGTGGAACGCGCGATCTTTGCAATGGTCGCCAATCGAGTTCTTGACCCAGGCAGTAAGCTTGCCGTTGAAGACTGGGTCGACCGCGAAGTCATCATACCTGATCTTCCGGCTTTTGAAGTTCAGCACGGCTACCGGGCTATGGATTTTCTCCTGGAGTCGGATGAAAACATTCAACGTGAAGTATTCCATACTGTAGCAGATTTGTTGAATCTTGAAGTCGATCTTCTCATTTTCGATACGACTTCCACGTATTTTGAAACCGAAGAATCGGAAGAAGATGAATTTCGTAAAACCGGATACTCCAAGGATCATCGTCCTGGCCTGCCGCAGGCCGTAATCGGATTTGCCGTTACCCGAGATGGAGTCCCCATCCGCTGCTGGGTCTGGCCAGGCAACACATCGGACATGAGTGTGGTGCCGGAAGTTAAAAAAGATTTGATCGGCTGGAAACTCGGCCGTGTCATCACAGTCGTCGACCGCGGCTTTTGCTCCGAGGACAACTTGCGCGTGTTGCAACACACTGGCGGGCATTACATCGCCGGGGAAAAGATGACTTCCGGCAAACCGCCGGTTGAAGCCGCATTAGCTCATCCAGGGCGCTTCAAGACCATCCGAGACAACCTGGAAGTGAAAGAAATCGTTATTGTCGATGGAGAAGCGCGCAAGCGTTACGTACTTGTCCGTAATCCGGAAGAAGCCAAGCGGGATGCGGCACGGCGAGAAAAACACTTAGAGCATCTTCGCGTTGAACTCGCCCGGCTTAAAGAATTAGATGGCGACGCACACACCAAAGCACACTGCCGACTTCATAGCCATGTGACCTACAAACGATATTTGAAAATCGATAAGCGTGGCAATCTGTGAATTGACTTGAACGCCGTTAAAGCGATGGAACACTTAGATGGCAAGTACTTGCTGCGCACGTCAGATGACACGCTATCCACCGAAGATGTTGCGCTTGGCTACAAACAGCTTCTGAAGGTCGAAGCGGCCTTTCGGACATTAAAACAATCACTGGAGCTGCGCCCTGTTTACCATCGAAAGGAAGAACGGATTCGTGCACATGTTTTGCTTTGCTGGCTAGGATTGATGCTCATACGGATAGTCGAAAACAAGACCGGTAAGACATGGCGAGAAGTTCTATCACTGATGCAGATGCTGCACTTGGTTGAATACCGTTTGGATGCAGGAAAGCTATGTCAGGGAACTGAACTGACGGAAGAACATAAGGCAATTGTTTCTGCCCTAGAAATTAAAGAACCCCAGCAAATATGGGATATTTCGCTTCATTAGCACCAAAAAAATGTAGGCACCACACGTAATTATCCACAACCGCCGCATCCCTTGTCCTATCTAGGCCCGTGGCGGTTTATATATCTACGGACTGTCGAAGCCGGGTTGCTGTAAATACCCCAAAAGAGACAGTTCTGAGATGCCGTTCTAACACCCCAAAGAAACACTGTTTTTTATTGCAAAATATCGGTTTTTTAAATTGCAGTTTTCAGAGCAACATCGTATCTTTAATAATGAAAGCGCTTTAAAAAATATAAAGGAGGTATTTGATGTGAAGAAGTTTTTCGCAGTCTTTCTTTGCGCCGTGCTGCTAGTCTCTCTGATCCCCGGGCTCCCCGCAATGTTCAATCAGACTGTATATGCCAGCGGAACATACAAGTTTGACTTCGGCTCGGACAGCAGTCCCTTGGAAGCCGGCTACACGCTGGTATCCAACACGATGAAGTACAGCATGACCCGGGGCTACGGACTAAGCACCACGACGGATTTTCGCGACAGAGGGGCCCCCGACGCGCTTCGGAGAGACTTTACGATTCTGGGCAGCAGTTACTCCTTTATGATCGATCTGCCGAACGGCGACTATGCGGTGAAAATCATATCGGGCGACCAGATCGCCAGCAATAGGACATCTATTGATATTGAGGGCGTATCCTACGGGACGATCTCGTCAAGCAGCGGCTCGTTTGCCGAATTCAAGAGGGTCATTACCCTGACGGACGGTCAACTCAACTTTACGTTCGGCAGGGACGGACGTGTCAACGCGATTGAGATTGCATACGTCGAGAAGCCGAGCGGGCTTCGTATCGTCAGCAAAACGTTGACTTCGCCGACTTCAGCTACCATAGGCTGGAATGTCATTACCGGTGCGGCTAGCTACAATATTTATCGTATTGTCCATGACCCGGAGGAAGGGAAATCGACTGCGGTCAAGATCGGCAGCTCCATCACCAACCAGTATACGGACACTGCAGCCGAGCTGGGCTTTACTTATGAATACATGGTGAGCCAAATAACGGCCGACGGTTTCGAATCCAAAACAAGCAGCCCGATTTCGGTGTCCATGACCGACGGCGTGACGAAGGGGCCTGGCGCTCCAACAGGGCTTGCGTTGGTAAGCGCTCTCGAAACCTCGGTAACGTTAAGTTGGGCACCTGTAACGAATGCCGCGAACTATTATGTCTATCGGAAGAAGACGCTGAACGGACCGTATGTGAAAATCGGGGCCACGACCCAGACCCAATACACCGAGAACATCGAAACCACAAGAAAACATTATTACAAGGTGTATGCTGCCAATGCCGGCGGGCTATCGGCTGCGTCTGCCGTACTGGAGACTCCGATCGTCAAGGTATATAAGCGCCAGATGGAGAAGATCGATCGCGCTTTGGTCGCCGTGCCGACACAGAACGGCATCTACATAGGCTGGCGAATGTTGGGCGACGATCCGACGGACGTTTCCTTCAATCTCTATCGTAACGGGGTCAAAGTCAACGCCACGGCGATTACGGGAAGCACAAATTATGTGGATTCAAGCGGAACAACGAATTCCACCTATGAGGTGCGCGGTATTATCGGCGGTGTCGAGCAAGTGGCATCGGGTCGCGCTGCCGTATGGTCGGCGAATTACCTGGATGTGCCGCTGCAGGTGCCTGCGGGCGGTACGACTCCGGATAATGTGACCTATACGTATCGGGCCAATGATGCCAGTCTCGGGGACGTGGACGGAGACGGCACATATGAGATCATTCTGAAGTGGGACCCGAGCAATTCCAAGGACAATGCCCACTCCGGCTATACCGGCAACGTGTACGTGGATGCCTACAAGCTGAACGGTACGCGGTTGTGGAGAATCGACCTGGGAAGAAACATCCGCGCCGGCGCTCACTATACCCAATTCATGGTTTACGATCTTGATGGCGACGGCAAAGCGGAAATAGCCATGAAAACGGCGGACGGTACAGTTGACGGAGTCGGAACCGTTATCGGCAACCCGAATGCCGATTATCGAAATACGAACGGCTATGTTCTGGACGGTCCCGAATTCCTGACCATCTTCGAGGGAGCGACGGGCAGAGCGCTGGCCACAACCAACTATAACCCGCCGCGAGGCAATGTTTGCGACTGGGGCGATTGCTACGGCAACCGAGTCGATCGATTCCTGGCGGGAATTGCCTATCTGGACGGGGAAAGACCCAGCCTCATTATGTCCCGCGGATACTATACAAGGACTGTCATTGCGGCATGGAACTGGAGGGGCGGCTTGCTGACCAATCTGTGGACCTTTGACACCAACAACAGCGGTTATTCCGAGTGGGCAGGCCAGGGCAATCATCAATTAAGCATTGCGGACGTCGACTATGACGGCAAGGATGAAATTATCTTCGGCGCCATGGCGGTCGATCATGACGGCAAGGGGCTGTACAATACGAAGCTCGGGCATGGGGATGCGCTTCATGTCGGGGATTTCGATCCGAGTCGGCCGGGTCTTGAAGTGTTCGACGTTCATGAAAGCCATCCGAATCCGGCGGGAATCGAATTCCGGGATGCGGAAAGAGGTCAGTTGATCTGGGGGGTGGCCACCAACTACGATGTAGGCAGAGGTACAGCCGGCGATATCGACCCGAGATACCCGGGAGCGGAGATGTGGGCGATTGACGGCGGAGGCTTCAACAGCCCCACCGGCGGCCTCTATTCGACCACAGGCACAAGAATTTCGACCGCTATTCCTCCAGCTAACCATGTAATTTGGTGGGATGGCGACTTGCTTCGCGAAATTCTCGATCATACCTGGGACAGCGATACCAGCACCGGTGTAGGGAAGATCGACAAATGGGACTACATCAACAGCAGAACTGTGAATCTGTTAACGCCGACAGGGACCTATTCCAACAACCACACCAAAGGCAACCCATGTCTGCAGGCGGACTTGTTCGGCGACTGGCGGGAGGAAGTCATTTGGCGTCTGGAGGACAGCTCCGCACTGCGGATCTTCACGACAACGGATGTAACGAATCATCGGCTGTACACATTGATGCATAATCCCTTATATCGACTGGGAATTGCCTGGCAGAATGTTGCCTACAACCAGCCGCCGCATACGGATTATTTTCTGGGACACGGCATGACGACTCCGCCGATGCCGAATATTTACCCTGTTGGCTCAAACACAACACCAGCCAGATGAACCTGAGCAGGACGGCGTACACGGATAACGGATAAACACCATTGAGCGAAGTTTCGCGGATGCCAATGAGCTCCATGGACTTCGCTATTGCCGTTTTCGCGGTCGTCAAACATAGCCGATTCTTCCATATTGGGAGGAACAATTGCTTCCGCATGGCTGAGCGAATCGTTCGTAGGGGTGGGTAATGGTTGCGGGACAACAGCGTGCGGAGCCTTATTCTGCTGAAACGGCCGGAGCTCGATTCGCAAGTGAGGCGGTGCGGTATTGCCCTGGCGTCAACCCGGTCTTGCGCTTGAACAGCCGGCGGAAAAATTTCATGTCCAAATAACCGACGGCCGAGGCGATGGACGGAATGCTGTCTAGGGACGATTTCATCATGCGGCACGCGGCATCGATCCTCAAGTTGTGCAGATATGTGATATAGCTCATGCCGACCTGCTTACGGAACAACCGGCTGAACTGGCGTTCACTAAGCTTCGCTTCCGCAGCGAGCTTGTCCAGTGAGAGCTCCTTCGAACGAAAGTGGGCTTCCATGCATGCGACGGCTTGAGCAACCGGGCTCCAAAGTGCATGTGAACCGGTGTCTTCGCAAGTTCTGCGGTACAGCCCGATCAGGATTCGTACGACAAGAGTCGTTAACAAGGAACGATAGCCGGGCGGTTTGATGCTAGTACCTAATCAATCCTTAAACTGTGGGTAAAGGCGTTTTAGTTTGATTCTTGCTTCATTGGTGGTAAACTGCCAGTCAACACCTTTCTGGGAC
>NZ_JAKGAP010000080.1 GCF_021532375.1 Paenibacillus alkaliterrae | reverse complement strand
CAGAAGAATACGCGCAAAATCCGTTCGAAATCAACTGTTAGCTTCGTCTACAGAGTAGCATAGTTCAGTTCACATGAACATTTTTTTAAGTGGATAGGCCGTGGAGCAACAGATCGGCACAATCGTTATCGGGTATAACGATGGATGGAAGCAAGCGTCCGCGATCGGACGGCGAAACAATCAGCCTTTCTGTCACATCCCGCATCAGATGCTCATATCGATGATCCAGTATAAAGCGGCTGAACAGGGAATAGCCGTTAGGTTGACCGAAGAAGCGTACACCTCGAAAGCCAGCTTCCTCGATCAAGACCCATTGCCGCATTATGATGAAGAGAGGATATGGATCTTCTCTGGCAAGCGAATGTATCGAGGGCTGTATAAAAGTGCGAAAGGCCTGATTCATGCTGATGTGAACGGCGCAGCGAACATTATGCGTAAAGTATTCCCAAACGTATCCGCACTAGGAACGGATGGGATAGAGGGGCCCAATGGTAACCAGACCATCAATGTGTCAACTCCACTGATGTTAAGCATCCTGAAGTAAGTAAAGATGATACATCAGAAACCCCCACTTCAGCCGAAGCGACAGCATCGGTAAGTGGCGGGAGTATTCATTCGTAGAAGGCTGACAAAGATTATTCCTGCGATCGGCGAGGAAGAGCTTAGGCTTAAGGCAGGGGATGTCAAAACCTTGGCCGTATACAGGCAGACTCAGTCATCGAAGATTAATACGTTCGCTCCGATGGATGAACAGCAGCTTAAGCAAATCATTGAAGCGAAGGATACGCTTCTAATTTTGAAAATAAAAGTCGAGAGTGACGTGTCGGGCTAGCGATAAAAGCAAAACAGCCGCAAACGGCCGACCATTTGCGGCTGTTTTTACTATGCTATTTTTTTTCTGTCATTTACCGTTAAACGCATTAAGCATCCATACATGCTTTTCAAGTGTTGTGTGGATTGCGAGAAGCATATCGGCTGTTGTCTCGTCCCCGGCCTCTTGCGCTGCTTCCATACCTTCCTTTAGTTCGCCGATAATGGTCGTGAAATCCTCGATTAATTGGTCGACCATTTGAACGGCGTCTTCTTTGCCGCTTGCGTCTTTAATGCTAGATGCCGATAAATATTCCTTCATTGTAGCGATCGGTTTGCCTTTCAGGGCGAGCAAGCGCTCTGCGATCTCATCGACATGAAGAGCTGCTTCCTCATAGAACTCTTGAAACTTGGCGTGTAACGTGAAAAACTGGGAGCCCTTCACATACCAATGGTAGTTGTGGAGCTTAATGTACAGTACGCTCCAGTTTGCGATTTGCAAATTTAAATGGTCTTGTATTTTTTTAGACATATTGATCATCCTTTCTGAGGTAGTCTGCGCTACAAGCAGTTTGTGAATACGAGAATAAAGCAAATTTTTTCGCCAGATTAGTGAACTTAGACTTATTACTTATTTATAATTATTACAAACTATGATGCGCTTGTCAATATATTTACACGCTATATTGAGTTTTGAAACATAATGAGTGAATAAAACGGAAGATCCAGGAGCCACACCAAGCCGAATTACTGGATAAATCCAGTATAGAGCGGTGAATAATGGGCTCCGGAGTAAAGTTAGTGGACAAATCCATTATAGAGCGCTGAATGATGGGCTCCCGAGTAAAGTTACCGGACAAAACCAATAAAGAGCGTCGAATGGCGGACTGCCGCAAAATAAACAGGCTGTCCCGGAGGTCATGCGACCACGTGACAGCCTGTTCGGTTTTAAATTACTCCGCCCAGCGAATCAATCATCATTATTTCGAAGCGGCTTCCGCTTCCGCCAGCATAAACACGGTTAAAATAAACATCGCGTGCGACCAGGTTAACGGTACGACCCATGCGGTCTCGCCGGTCATTTTATCAACCTGCTCAGGGAGCAGGCCTGTCTCCGTGCGGTGGTCGATCGCCCACTTCAGGAGACGCTTTGCATCGTCGATGCATCCGGTCTGGATACGGTAATGCGCAAGCCATAGCGTCGTGAGAATCCATGGGTTGCCGCCGATATAGATGTCATCCTCGTAGCGCTTGATACCTCCGACAGCGGGTACGGTTAGTGCCGCTTCCACGGCGTCAGCGGTACGGCGCATATAATCGTGGTCGGCAGGAACGGCTGCAAACGGAACGGCGATACCGAGCAAGCTGATGTCAAGGACGGGATCGTGATCGAGGACATGCTTCTTGTAGCCTTTATTGCCCTCTACTATGCGGCCGGTACTGCCCGAAGCGATTGCTTGTTCGAATTTACCGGCATTCACAGTAAGGTTAACGCCGCGGTAAAAGCTGCCGCCTTCTTCATTCCAGCACAGCTCCGTTATGGCAGCCGCAATCCGTTCAGCCGCAGCCGTCCATTGCCCGGCGAGATCATATCTTCCAGCCAGCTCCGCGAAGCTTGCAGCGGCAGTCAAGCCGCCATACACGGCAGCGGAGGAATACGTATGCGACGCTTCCCGTTCTTCCCATAGGTCAATGCTTGGTTTAGGCAAGCCGTTTTCCGCATCCAACCAGCCGAGCAAGAAGTTCGCGCCCTTCTCGACAGCCGGCCATACCTGCGCGGCGAAGGCGCTGTCTTTTTTCTCCAAATAATGCTGCCACATGCCCCATAGTATGGACGAGCCCTCATCGATTTGAAGTCCCCATGACGGCGCAAGGCTGCCGTCGTGATAGTGGCGCTGCTGCCAAGAGCCGTCTGGCGATTGCGCAGTAAGCGTCCAAGCATAGAAGCTGTCGGACAAGGTGCCAAGGCCCGCTTTATCAAGCGCTGTCGTAATGAATGCGGCATCCCGGCCCCAGCAGAACGAATATCCGCCGCAGCGGACAAAATGCTCGTCAAACTCGGGTGCGGCAATGATGCTGCCGGTTTGCTCATCGGACATAAGCTTAAACATAAGCAGCGAGCGGTCGTACAAGTCGGCAATTTCTGCGTCGTCAACCGGGCAAGGCGCTGCAGCAGCTAAATATTCGTTCCAATAAGCGGTCGTTTCCGCAGCCCATTCGGAGCTGGCTTTGCTTTTCGCAGTCCGCATATTTTGCAATGCGCTATCCTCGTCATGACCGGCCGTAATGTAGACGGGAATCGTCACGGACGCACCGGCAGCAAGCTCGTCAATGCTCCATTTCAGAGCGCCATCAGGCTTCATGTCGATGTTGTTGCCGCGGAGATCGCCGTTTTGAACGTCATCCCAAGCCAATCCTGCCTGATATTTGGTGCATACGTTTGCACTTGAAAGCGCAAAATAGTACTTATGACGGAAATGAACCAACGAATCGTTAGCCTCGTTAAACATCGTCGTGTTATATAGCCGGTTTTCGCTGACCAGAAAAGAAGAGTGAATGATGAACGAGAAGGAAGCCGGCTGATCGCCGACATTCGTAAACGTATATTCGCGTACGATAAGATCTTCGCCGGGAACGGCGAAATGCAGGCTTTCGACCTGGACCGGATCCTGCCCGGAGCGGGCGCTTACGCGGAAAATATTCGTTTTCGATACGTAAGCGGCCTCGTGTGACCAGCCGCCCGTTTCTTCGTCGAACCAAGAGACGGACGATTTCTCCCGCTGAATGCCGGTGCGAATGGCATCGACATGCTGCGGCAAATCGATATTCGGCCACCACAGGCGATACATTTTTCCTGTGCGGCCGAGCGAGGCAAGAAACTTGGAATTTCCAATGATGGCATCAACTAAAAATGGTTTTTTATTCGACATGCTGTCAACTCCTTTTGGATACGATTTGAATAGAGGATTCACGAACGATCAGCCTATGCGGGATGATCATGCGGCTTTGATGCACGACTTCTTCTTGTATGAATCGGATCAGCATTTGCGATGCGGTGTAGCCAAGCTGATAGGTGCCGATATCGATAGAGCTGATTGGCGGTGTAGCAAGCTCGGACAAGGCGATGTTATTGAAGCTTACGATGCTGAGATCGTCCGGCACCTTGTAGCCAAGCTCTGTCAAGCCGCGAAGGACGCCAAACCCCACTACGTCGTCAATGACGACCAAGCCGCTTGGCCTCTCGGGCAGACTCATCATAAATGACATGGCTCGATAGCCGCTTTGCTGCAGAAACTCTCCTTCGACGATCCATTCGGACCGAATCGGCAGACCCGCTTCCAACATGGCTTTGCGGTAGCCTTTCATCCGGTCATGCGCGACCGTAAGAGAGGGAGGCCCGCTGACAAAGCCTATTCTTTCATGGCCTTGAACGATTAAGTGCTGAGCAGCGTCATAGGCTGCTTGTTCATTATTGTTGTCGACGGATAAAATGTTTGGATGATCCTCCGTGCGCCCGATTAATACGGTAGGGAATTTGTGTTTATCAAGCAGATCGATTAGCGGGTCATTTACTCTGGACGATAACAGGATTACGCCGTCGACACGGCGACCGAAGACTAGCCTGGATACCGTTTCCGTCTCATCGCTCGGCGAGGTGGCTGCCGTGAGCAGCATATCGTAGCCGGCTCGCGTCGATTGTGTCAGTATTCCGCGCAGCAATTCACCAAAAAAGAAGTCCTGGAAGAGCTCTTCAGCAGGACGAGGCAGCATAATGGCTAGCGTCTTTGTTGTTTTTGAAACGAGACTCTTCGCCATCACATTCGGATGGTAGCCCATTTCCTCCATATATCTTTTCACCTTTTGCGAGGTTGCTTTGCTGATTCTCGGGTGATTGGAAACGACCCTGGAAACCGTAGAAGGCGATACCCCTGCTGCTTTTGCAATATCTTTAATGGTTACCATATTATTGTGAGCCCCCATCGCGCAATCGTGTGTGCATGCTATGCTTCATCCTAATGCAATTATTGTCTAAAAGTAAATATATATCTTACGAAAGTATTGCACAAATGTTAAAAAACTGAAGTATCGAGAGAAAAACGGCGATAAGTTAAGAGAAGCCTATAAAATACTCCGATAATGAACTGTGCAAACGTTTTAACAAACTTAACACTCTGTTGTATGATGGATACACGAATAGAACGCTTACAACTCCATTTCAGCATCGGAAAAACGTGGAGTACGTAAAAAATCCGATTCCACAGCACTTTCTCGCCAAACTTGTACAAACGTTTGCATACAACGGGTGTATCGGGATGTAAATGACGTTAAGGGGGTGAGAAACAGCGGAACTGCGGATGAAATAAGTCGGGGCGGGTTATTAAAGACATCTGTACTTGTATTTCAGGAATTTTAAATTTTATGGAGAAGGCGGGTTGGTATCGATGAAATTGAGACAGCTGTTGGTACTTATTTTTTGTTTTGTGATGGTGTTTACCCTTGCGGCATGCGGTAAAAACAATTCAGCGGGCAACGGAGGAAATGCGGCCGCCAACAATTCGGGCTCTGCGAATTCTGCCGGCGACAATGCGGCCGCGAACAACAACCAAGCCGGGGAAGAAGAGTATAAGCCGGAGGAAGGCGCTTCCTTGATCGTGTGGGATAACAAGGACAAAGAAGGGGAATGGTCCCGGTTTGTGGCCGAAGAGTTCACGAAAAAATACAACATCCCCGTTAAGGTCGAGGAAGTCGGACACACGGATGCGCCTGGCAAAATGAAAACGGACGGACCTGCCGGCCTTGCGGCAGACGTGTTCGCAGCGCCTCATGACCATGCCGGCGGCATGGCAGCGCAAGGATTGATACTGGAAAACTTCTACGCGGATGAATACCAGCAGGATTTCATGGAAGCCGCGATTACCGGTACATCCGTAGATGGCAAAATGTACGGTTACCCGACAAACATTGAGACTTACGCTTTGTTCTATAACAAAGATCTTGTAAAGCAAGCGCCTCAAACATTCGATGAGCTTATTACCCAATCGAAAGCATTTACGGATAAAGCCCAAAACAAATACGGCTTTATGATGGAAGTCGGCAACTTCTACTTCGTATACTCCATCATCGGCGGCTATGAAGGCTATGTATTCGGCAATAACAATACGGATCCTAACGATATCGGTTTGAACAATGAAGGCGCGGTGAAGGCCGGACAATTTATGCTGCGTCTCAAAAAAGAAATCCTGCCGCTTAACAACGAAGACATCACTTATGACGTCAAGCAATCCTTATTCAACGAAGGCAAATTGATGTTTAATATTGACGGTCCTTGGGCGGTTAAAGGCCACCAAGATGCGGGTCTTAACTTTGGCGTAGCTCCGCTGCCGAAGCTCGAGAACGGCAATGTTCCGACAAGCTTTTCCGGCGTTAAAGGCTTCTACGTGAACGCGTATACGAAATATCCGGAAGCTGCTTCCCTGTATGCGAAATTCGCCACCAGCGAAGAAATGCTGCTGAAACGATTTGAAATGACGGGCGAACTCCCGCCGCGCAAATCGCTGCTCGAGAATGAGATCATTCAAAAAGACGAAATCGCTGCAGCCTTCCTGACCCAAGCACAATCTGCCGTACCTATGCCAAACATTCCGGAAATGCCGGCCGTTTGGGGACCGGCGGGATCGGCGCTTGCCGCGATCTGGAACGAGCAAGCCGCGCCGAAGGCAGCGCTTGATTCCGCGGTGCAGCAAATCAAGGAAGCAATCGAAATCCAAAAAACAGAAAAATAAGACCTTATAATAGCTTTTCCTTGCACCGCCCAATGGTTCCCGTAAATGGAGAGCCTTGGGCGGTATATGACTAAGAAGAAAGGTGGCTCCTATGAGTCCTCACATAAATACAACCGCCGGCAAGGCAACGGGATTGAAACGAGCCGTTATGAGCGCGGTTTTATCTGCGCTGTTCATGGGAATAGGGCAAATCTTCAACCGGCAATTCATCAAAGGCATTTTGTATGCCGTTCTTGAAATCTTTGTGATCGCGGTGTGGTCTAAACCTATCGCGCATGGACTGTGGGGTTTATATACACTTGGCGAACAGCCCCAGGTGCGGGGTGCGCGGGGGAAAATCACCGAGCAGGGCGACCACTCGATTTTCCTGATGATTGAAGGCGTCATTATCCTGATTGTGGTCTTTATCCTTCTATTGATCTATATCCGTAATATCATCGATGCCTATAAGACGGGCAAAATGATCGATCAGGGCGGGCAGCCCAAATCATTTGTGGAATCGCTGCAGAATGCATGGGAAAAGGGCTATGCCTATATTCTTCTGACGCCCGCCTTTATTTTCACGCTGTTCCTGACGATTTTGCCGCTCGCATTCGGCATATTAATCGCATTTACCAACTATGCATCGCCGGTCTTGCCTCCCTTGAAGCTCGTTGACTGGGTCGGTTTCCAGACGTTCGTCAACTTGTTCAAATTGGAAATTTGGAGCAATACGTTCTATGGGGTATTGTGGTGGACTGTCATTTGGTCGATTCTCGCTACCGTCACAACGTTTTTTGTCGGTTTGTTTTATGCGGTCATTATTAACCACAAGCGAATCCGTTTTAAGAAGCTGTGGAGAACGGTATTCATTCTGCCTTGGGCGATACCGCAATTTATTTCGATTTTGATTTTCCGCAACATTTTTAACGGGCAGTTCGGGCCGATCAACCAGTATCTGAAACTATTCGGGCTAGAAGCGATCCCGTGGTTTTCAGACCCGACGTGGGCGAAAATAGCGCTTGTGACCGTCAACATCTGGTTTGGTTTCCCGTTCTGGATGGCGCTCATGTCAGGTGTGCTGACCAGCATCGACAAGGATATGTATGAAGCGGCCGAGGTGGACGGCGCAAATGCGTGGCAAAAGTTCCGGAAAATTTCGTTTCCGCTTGTCATGTTCGCTACCGCACCGCTTCTTATTATGGGCTTTGCCGGCAACTTCAATAACTTTAATATGATTTATTTGTTCACGCAGGGCGGACCGACCAACATCGCTTACAGCTACGCAGGGTCCACGGACATTCTAATTTCCTGGATCTACAAGCTTACGCTGGAACAAAACCAGTACAACATGGCGTCCGTCGTATCCATCCTGATTTTCGTGATCGTTTCCATTTTCTCTGTTTATAATTTCCGGAGAACAAAAGCCTTTAAAGAAGAGGATATGATACAATGACGAACCGCACACACAAAAAAAAATCGCTGTCGGTTGGCATGAAGCTTCGGGAGAATCTGGTTATCGCTTGTATTTATATTATTCTGATTCTTACCGGTATTTTTGTCATTTATCCGGTCGCTTGGATCGTGCTGGGTTCCATGAACCCGGGGAATACGCTGTTCAGCAGCGCTTTTATTCCCGACAATTTGACGCTGAACCATTACAAAGCACTAATCGAGGAAACGGATTATCTGCTCTGGTATAAGAACACGCTGTTCATCGCCACGATGAACATGATCATTTCCACCTTTCTGATTGTGACATCGGCGTATGCCTTCTCCCGGTTTCGTTTCCCCGGCCGCAGAAAAGGGCTGATGGCGATGCTGATTCTACAGATGTTCCCCGGTTTCATGGGCATGATCGCCATTTACATTTTGCTGCTGCAGCTGAATTTACTGGACAATCACTGGGGTTTGATTCTGGTGTACGCCGGCGGATCGATTCCATTCGGAGCGTGGCTCGTGAAAGGGTATTTTGACGGACTGCCCCGCAGTCTCGAAGAAGCCGCAAAGATCGACGGCGCTTCGAATACGACGATCTTTTTTAAAGTGATGATGCCGCTGTCGATTCCGATCCTTACCTTTATCGCCGTCAATAACTTCATCGGACCTTGGATGGACTTTATTTTTGCGCGGTTAGTACTTCGCTCCAATGAAAATAAGACGCTCGCTATCGGGCTTTTCGAGATGGTGACGGGCAGGGGGAACACCGAGTTTACTCAATTTGCCGCAGGCGCGGTACTGGTGGCCATTCCGATTACAATCCTGTTCCTCTTCCTGCAAAAATATATTATTGAAGGCTTGAAAGCAGGAGCCAACAAAGGATGATCGGAGGCGAGAATCCAGTGTCCAGATTAACCAAAGTATTTTTATGGATCGCCATTATAATAGCGCTGGCTATCATGGCGTTTTCGACTTTGACGCTATGGGTTGGCATGAATCAGCCGCAGTAATCTGGCATTTGCTGTATTAGGCGCATTGACCATTCAAATCGAGGCTTACGGGTACATGATCTTTAAATAGAGAGGGTGTTCCTGCAATAATATGAAACGTTCTAGATGGTGGATTACGATATGGCTTGTTCTGATCATCCTGGCGGTATCCGCCGGCTGCAGTGAAGCTCAGGACGATGTGCCGAATAACAAGGTGCAGAATGATGGTGAGAACGAAACGAAGACGGAAAGCCCCGAAGCGCAGGAACAAAGCTCGCCGGACACCGCCAAGCAGGCCGATGTCGATGAACAGCCCTCTACCGTCTATTATGAAATTTTCGTCCGTTCTTTCTATGATTCGAACGGTGACGGGATCGGAGATTTGGGCGGCGTAATCGAGAAGCTGGATTACTTGAACGACGGCAACCCCGATACGGATACCGATCTTGGCGTGGAGGGAATCTGGCTCATGCCGATTAACCCTTCTCCAAGCTATCATGGATACGATGTGACCGATTATTACGATATCAATCCGGAATACGGAACGCTGGAAGACTTCAAGCGATTAACCGAAGAAGCCCATAAGCGCGGCATTAAAGTGATTATGGATTTGGTGGTGAACCATTCCAGCTCGGAGCACCCTTGGTTCACGGATTCGAAAAATCCGGACGGCAAATACCGCTCTTGGTACACATGGAAGAACAAGGACGAGAAAGTGGATTCAACCAGTGCTGCGGGCAGCGGAAACGCCTGGCACACCGCTGATGACAGCAAGTACTTGGGGATCTTCTGGGAAGGAATGCCGGATCTGAACTTGGACAATCCGGAAGTCAGGCAGGAAATGATCAAGATCGGCCAATTCTGGCTGGAGCAAGGTGCGGACGGTTTCCGCCTGGATGCGGCCAAACATGTTTTCATCGACACGCAAGGCGATTACAGCAACAAGGACAAGGCGGCCAAAAATATCACTTGGTGGAACGAATTCCGCAAAGGCATGGATGAGGTGAACCCCGAAGCATACATCGTGGGTGAAATTTGGGATAATTCCCCGGTAACGGTTGCCCCTTACCTGGAACCGTTTGATTCCGGATTTAATTTCGGGCTTGCGGAACAACTGGTGGATCTGGCGAACAGGGAGCGGGGCGCGGATTTGGGCTTTTCGATATCACGGGCTTATGATTTGTTTGCCAAGATATCAAATGGTGCTTTCATCGACGCCCCTTTCCTCACCAATCACGATCAGGAGCGGGTCATGAGCGTACTGGGAGGAAATGTGGATCGAGCCAAAGTGGCCGCCTCTTTGCTGCTGACGATACCCGGGAATCCCTTCATTTACTATGGAGAGGAAATCGGGATGCAGGGCAAGAAACCGGATGAATTCATTCGTGAGCCGATGCTGTGGTTTGAACAGCCGAAAGCGGGGCAGACGAGTTGGGAAACTACGAGACATAACAATGAAACGCCTTCCGTCGAACGGCAATCGAGCGATCCTGAATCGCTGCTCAGCCATTATCGCAAGATGATCGGTTGGCGGAATGAAGTGAAAGCGCTGCGTGACGGAAGTATCGCTGACTATCCGAGCGATAACGATAAAATGACGGCATTCGTGCGGATGACGCAGGACGAGCGTGTACTCGTAGTACACATGTCGGGAGAAGAACAAAAGCTTACGCTGCGCGACAAGAGCGAATTTACGAACCTGCTGCTGTATACAAAGGAAGGCAGCAAGCTGGGCGAAGACGGTAAAACGCTGACGCTTCCCCCTTACGGTTCCGCGATTTTAAACTGACAAAGCGGCTTTCCTGGAGTTCATCGATTATCAGGATACGCGAGGAAACGAAAAATCTATTCATAACTAAAAGAGTCTTGCCTCCGATTGCGGGCAAGACTCTTTTGGTTATAATGATGTTGATCCGGCAACTAAAACGTTCGGATTTCGAGATAAAGGCAACCTATCTGCAGGTTTTTATCGTTAAACTCGAGTGGTTCAATCAATCGAAACGCATCTCGCAGGATAAACCACTTTTGGACGCGTTCCGTCGTACGAACCGGCACCTTCTTGTGTTTCATAACAGAAGTCAACTGGTTTGATTCTTGCGCAAACTCCAGCTCTACTTGCTCATCACTTTGACATCCGCCGTATTACATCCGCACCCCATAGCATATATTAATGGCAACCCATAAGGAGAGGATATGCGGTGAAAGTGAAGGGACTATAGCTGAACTAGTATCGTAAGGGAGCGTGAATACGATTCGGATCTATATTGCCAATGATGGAGATTCGCTTAGAAGTATCGCGGATAAATCCGGTATTAAGATAAATGAGATATTGCTCCTTAATCCGGATATCCCGAGTCCGGATCTGGGCGTAGCCGGCAAAGCGATCAAGCTGCCTTCTTCGCAAAGGCCGGATACGGTACTGAACAGCATACCTTTATGTTCGCCAATACATCCATCGGAATATTTGCATCAATGGATAACGTTAACATCGCTCGAAGAGATGGAGCAAGCTAGCTATGATGTTCTTATCGTTGGAACCGGGGCAGGGGGCGGCTCCGTTCTGCGAAGATTGTGTGAAAGATGGAGAAATACGAATAAACGAATCGGAATTGTTGAAACGGGAGATCTCATCC
The DNA here is from genome assembly GCF_021532375.1 of Paenibacillus alkaliterrae. Lineage (GTDB taxonomy): Bacteria > Bacillota > Bacilli > Paenibacillales > Paenibacillaceae > Pristimantibacillus > Pristimantibacillus alkaliterrae. Next base: position 14,744 of record NZ_JAKGAP010000080.1, on the reverse strand, counting down.
TGCCGACGCATGCACGAAATATAGCTACGATGGATAGTACGCGTCTGAACAATTTTTTCGGGACGGTTTCTGATCCCATCGGTAATGAGCTGCCCATGTTTTCCGGTGCAAGGGTAGTGAATGCCTTGGGAGGGAAAACGATCTTTTGGGGATTGGTCACTCCGCGTCTGCCGGTTTCCGACCTTCTCCATTGGCCGGTTCCAATTGAGGAGATGGATTACTATTACAGGCTCGCTGAACAGGCTATGGATATTACGAACGCGTATTTTAAAGGCTCGGCGATTCAATCTATCCTCCTTGAGCGACTGCGGAAAGGGGGATATTATGAAGCAATGAACTTCCCGCTCGCCGTAGATATGCAGCCGTTAAAAGACGGCGAGATTCATTCCAATGTTAATTGGAGTTCAATTAATTTTCTGGCCTATGCGTTGTTTCGCAAAAGGTTTGATTTGGCAATAAGGGCCCAGGCAGCCCAAATTCTTATCGAAAACGGTAAAGCTGCTGGAGTTAAAGTCATATCCCGTGAGAAAAAAACTTATCATCTTAAAGCCAAAACGGTCGTATTATCTGCCGGAACTTTGGCTAGCACAAGAATTCTGCTCAATTCAGGCATCAAAGGGGGGGCAATCGGCCATTATTTGGTCGACCATTCCTGTTTATCGGCTGTCGGAAAGCTAGACCGAAGAGAAATTCCTGAGAAAGTAGGGACTTTAGGAATAATTATCCCTCAAGCGGAGGCTCGTCCGTATCAGATCCAAATCGGAGGTCCATTCGGCCTTCAAGGCGACTATTTTTGGCATCAGCCTTATCAAGAGAAGCCGATGCTGGAGGAGGAGCTGCTGGTTGGTTTTAGTGGCTACGGTGTAGTAGAAGCACGTTATGAGAACATGATCTACCTGGATCCGACCAGGAAGGATGAATATGGCATACCGAAAATTCAGGTGAATTACTCCTATAGTGATAAGGATAAAGAAATCATTCATCAAATGTACACAGCGATAGAAAAAACTTCTGCGATCTTGAATACACCCATCGATATGAAAAATGGCCTGCCGAAAATTTGCATGAATCCTCCCGGATCAGACTTCCATGAAGCGGGAACGTGCCGTATGGGTGATGATCCTTTAACTTCTTCCGCCAATCGATACGGTCAGATTCATAACGTGCCAGGACTCTTTGTGGCGGACAACAGCCTGTTGCCTTCAATCGGAGGCGTAAACCCTACATTAACAACGGTCGCCATGGCAATTCGCACTGCAGATTATATAGCGAGTGAACATTAATGAGATAGATGAATCCAAAGGCAGTCCTTCATTTTACTGAGGAGCTGCCTTTTTGAATATTTCAGCTATTTATAGGGAAATATCTTTGTATTCATGCGTTCCAAACAAGTTAATGAAAGGGGGTCTTGAAAAGTTGAAGCTGAAATTCCGAGTATTCCTTATTTGTTTACAGCTGCTTGCCATAATGATTACAACAGCGATTCCAGTTGGTTATGCAGCCCATACTCAACCTGTAGATCCTTACCGACCGCAGTTTCATTTTACCCCGATCCAGAATTGGATAAATGATCCTAACGGATTGGTTTATTTCAAAGGGGAGTATCATCTGTTCTATCAATACAACCCCTATGGCGATAAGTGGGGGAATATGAGCTGGGGACATGCAGTCAGTAAGGATCTGGTGCATTGGAAGCACTTGCCCGTTGCGCTACAGCCCGATCGTCTGGGAATGATTTTTTCCGGTACCGCTGTAGTGGACGAGCGAAACACGAGCGGCTTGTTTAAGGACAAGCCTGGCGGTCTGGTGGTCATCTATACAAGCGCAGGTGAAACGCAGCAGCAAAGTATCGCATACAGTACCGACCAAGGACGGACATGGACCAAGTATGAAGGGAATCCAGTCCTGCCGAATCCCGGGATCAAAGATTTTCGTGATCCGAAAGTGTTTTGGCACGACAAAACCAATAAATGGATTATGGCTCTTGTCGCCGGCGACAGAGTGATGTTCTATGGCTCGCCAAACCTGAAGAGCTGGACTTATCTAAGCGAGTTTGGCGCAAAAGAGGGGGATCATTCCGGGGTTTGGGAGGTTCCCGATTTGTTTGAGCTGCCGGTTGACGGCGATCCGGCCCGTACGAAATGGGTATTGAAGGTAGATATCAATCCCGGTGAGCAAGGTCTCGGTTCCCGCGGCCAATATTTTATTGGGCATTTCGATGGGACACATTTTGTTAATGACCATCCGCCGGATAAAGTGCTATGGGTCGACTACGGCAAGGATTTCTACGCTTCATTATCCTGGAGCAATCTGCCCGGGAGGCTCGTCTGGATTGCATGGATGAACAACTGGCAATATGCGGAGAAGACGCCGACGTCTCCATGGCGAGGAGCCATGTCGATTCCGCGTGATGTCGCTTTAAGGACAGTGCCGCCAGAAGGGATCACATTGATTCAAACCCCAATCCATGAGCTGATGCAGCTTCGCACCGATGCGAAGAAATGGAGCAAGCCGATGACAATTTCACCCGGCTTCAATCCGCTTAAGGGGCTTCAGGACGATACGTTTGAACTGATTGCTGAATTCGAGCTGGGAACGGCGACAGAGTTTGGTTTTAAAGTGCGTAAAGGAGAGCATGAAGAAACCATTGTAGGGTACGATACCAAAAGCTCGGAACTGGTTGTGAACAGGGTGAATTCAGGAAACACGCAATTCAGCCCGCTGTTCCCGTGGGAATTCCGTGCCCCAATGCGTCATGTGCGCAATCGCGTCAAGCTGCATCTGTTCGTTGACCGCTCTTCGGTGGAAGTGTTCGGAAATGATGGCGAGCGGATAATTACGAGCCTGATTTTTCCATCTCCCGAAAGCCGGGGTATAGAGATTTACGTCAAGAACGGCAATGTCAAACTGGTGAAGATGGAAATGTATCACCTTGGGAATAAGTGAAAAGCCTGCCGTGACGGCCCGATTAGGACCGGATGGCAGGCTTTTCTTCCTTTTGCAGGTTCAGCTTCCCTGTAGAAGCTCTAAATATCGGTTCCGTTTTGATGTGAGTCATTTGAAATGGTTTTGACGGATGCTTTATTCTTGACAGCAGCATATCAGCGGCAATAATTCCCATTTCATCGTTAAAGATTTGGACGGTTGTTAATAGGGGCTCAACAATTCGGGATTCCGGCGTGTTATCAAAGCCGCAAATCGCAACATCATCCGGTATATGAATACTCCTGTTTTTTAATATCTTCATCACGCTAATGGCAATGAAATCATTGGCGCAAATAAATGCTGACGGCAAACGCTTCATTTGGCCGATCCGCTGCTCCATCCAATCCAGGTTAAACTTTCGGTCATCTTCAACGATACAAAGCGACAGGTCAAGCGGTATATTCGACTCCTGAATTGCCTTATTAAACCCTGCCCATCGTTCGTTAAAGCTTTTACAGTGGTTATAATCGCCGGCAAAGCCAAGCGAGGTGTGACCGTTGTCGATCAATTTCTTCGTCATCAAATAAGTGCTGTACTCATTCTCCATTAATATCACATCTGCATTCAGTTCGGAAAAGAAGAGATCTGCCGTTGAATCGATATAAATCGTAGGAATCCCTAAATTGCTGATCAATCGGCTGTAATTGTTGTTGAACATTTCGATGCAAATGATGCCGTCTACTTTTTTGGATTCAAAGTTGTTCGGCAGGGATAGCGTATCCAAATCTGCTTCCCGGACGATATGAATCGATAGGTTATAGCCTTCCGCACTGATTTTTTCCTCGAGACCGCTTAGTACTTGAGCGCCGAAATGAGGACTGGTCGGCATGTCGGATGTCAATAAGGCAATGTTGCCGGATTGTCTGGTAATGAACGAATCCGTATCCACAAATGCAAATTGCTTGTATTTTAATTCGATTGCTTTCTTGACGACCTTATTTCGCGTATCTTCAGGAATCGTTGCATTGCCGTTTAGAGCTTTCGAGACGGTATTCCTGGACAGCCCTAATGAATCGGCGATATGTTGGATCGTAATTTTTGGTTTAGCCATAAGAAAGCTCCTTTAAAACGGATTTATAAGTGAAGCATATGTCCTAAATGTATACTAACTTATTCGAAATATCAACAAAAAGTTTACAAATGAACAAATTTGCACATTCAAAAACGTTAAGTGATGTTGTGCAAAATAATTAATTTTCAATTAAATGACCATAAAAAATGGGCAATCTTGTTTGCGTTTTATTAGTGTAAAATTGGCATGAGAAATTAGGAATTAACGATTGAAAGGGGGTTTTGATTATAAAATCATTGATTCTGTAATGAAATTCTAAGATAAAGACTATTTTTGTAACAATTTCGGGTGCATATGACAATTAAAATGAAGAAAAAAATTATTGACATTTAGGTTAATGGGGTGTAAATTGTAAATGTAATTGAATAGTGGCTTTATCGAATGAAAGCCCTTTCTCGAATATATAATGTGCAAATAAGGTGCTTGTTGGGAAAATGAAATGTGCAATTGTAAATTATGGTTAATTAAAAAGTAGGAGGGGTAAATCCTTTGGAACAAATCTTAGAGACGAACAATAAGGAACGGCATGTATCAAATGCTGACGGAGAAGCGGGCTTACGGAGAAGCGGTACTTTGAAGAAAAATATTCAATACATCATAAAAAATCCGATGCTGTATGTGCTTATGGCGCCTGCGTTAATACTGACGATCATATTTAAGTACATCCCAATGTACGGTGTCATTATCGCTTTTAAAGATTTCAGTTACAGAAAAGGTATCTTGGGCAGTGAGTGGGTTGGTTTCGATCATTTTGTAAAGTTTATAAATTCGCCGAATTTTGAAGTTCTATTAATGAACACGTTAAAATTAAGCTTTTTTGGCCTTATTCTCGGATTTCCGGTTCCCATTCTTATGGCATTAATGCTGAATCAAGTGCGGAGAGCGGGAGTGAAGAAAAACATTCAGTTATTCCTGTATGCACCTTATTTTATCTCGGTTGTTGTTGTTGTCGGAATGATCTTTATATTCCTGTCGCCAACCGGGTTGATTAATCAAATCATTACTTACTTTACAGGCAAACCAATCATGTTTATGTCGGACCCGGAGTATTTCCGGTCGATTTATATTCTATCCGGCATATGGCAAGCTGCCGGTTGGTCATCGATTATTTATGTAGCTGCACTGGCGGGAGTAGACCCGGAACAGCATAATGCTGCAACGATAGATGGCGCAAACCTGCTGCAGCGCATCTGGCATATCGATCTGCCGACAATCAAGCCGGTTATGGCAATCGTATTTATTCTGGCGGCAGGCGGAATTATGGCTGTCGGCTTTGAGAAGGCGTTTCTAATGCAGACGGCGTTGAACTTGCCAACATCGGAAATTATTGCGACTTATGTCTATAAGGTTGGTTTAAAAGCGGGCGATTATTCGTTCTCTGCTGCAATCGGATTATTTGAAACCTTCGTAAACATCATTATGCTGGTCCTAGTGAATTACATTGTCAAGCGATTGAATGAAAACCAAGGCCTTTATTAAGGAAGGAGTCATTATATGTACTTTAAGCCAACCAGGTTTGACAAGTTTGTTTTGACGATTAACTACACATTGTTATTTCTTGCCGTTTTGATTGTGGTGTTTCCGTTGCTTTATGTGGTTCTTGGTTCATTTATGGAACCGACTGCACTATTGAACAAGGGCATTTCATTTGATCCGTCGGATTACCACATTGAAGGCTATAAGATGATTTTGACGAATGAGGCGATGACGCGGGGGTTTATCAATGCTGTTTTTTACTCCGTTTCATTCACTTTGATTCAAGTTGTTGTTTGCGTTTGTGCCGGTTACCCATTATCCATCGATAATTTCGTGGGTAGAAAGTTTTTTATGACGATCTTTCTGATCACGATGTTCTTTGGCGGCGGATTAATTCCGACTTTCTTGCTGGTGAAGAGTCTGGGGATGCTGGATACGGTATGGGCATTGATTCTTCCGGGCGCTGTCAGTGTATGGAACATTATTATCGCAAGAACTTTCTTTAAAGGCATCCCGAAGGAATTAAACGAGGCCGCTAAGGTGGATGGCGCTTCGGAATTTCGGATTTTTTATCAAATTATCGTTCCTCTTTCCAAGCCCATCATTTTCGTATTCGCATTATGGGCATTTGTCGGACAGTGGAACGCTTTCTTCGATGCGATGATTTATTTAGACGATAAGAAATTATATCCGCTGCAGCTCGTATTGAGATCAATCCTGATCCAGAATCAAGTGGATCCTAGCAACATGGTTGATATTCAGGCGATGAATGAACTGAAACGGCTGTCGGAAATTATGAAATATGCATCCATCGTTATTTCCAGTCTTCCGTTGATTATTATGTATCCGTTCTTCCAAAAGTATTTTGAAAAGGGTGTCTTGGTCGGTTCATTAAAATAATGAACCGGCTGACATAAATAAGCTTGTCAAAAATAAGGAGGGTTATTCTTGAAAAACATGAAGAAAAAAGCACTCATCGTTTCACTGGCGGCACTATTGCTTGTTACTGGCTGCGGCAACAACACGGAATCTTCAAGCAGCAATTCAGGCAACGCTGGCTCCAGCAGCAATGCGGCTGCAGATTCGAAAGATTCGAAAATCACTTTGGACTTTATGACTCAAAGCTCCCCGCTGGCTCCAGCTGATCCAAACGATAAGCTTATTTTCAAACGGATGGAGGAAGCGACTGGAATTCACATCAATTGGAAGAACTACACACATGATATCTTTGCCGAGAAGAGAAATCTGGCGCTTGCAACCGGTGAGCTTCCGGATGCCATTTTTGACGCTGCATTGGGCGACTATGATTTATTGAAACTGGCTAAGGATGGCACAATTATTCCGTTAAACGATATTATTGACAATCATATGCCGAATCTCAAGAAAGTGCTGGAGCAGGCACCGCATTATAGATCGATGATTACGGCGCCGGACGGCAATATTTACTCCCTGCCGTGGATTGAGGAGCTTGGTGAAGGAAAAGAAAGCATTCACTCGGTGAATAACATGCCGTGGATTAATGTGGAATGGTTGAATAAGCTTGGTTTGGAAATGCCGAAGACAACAGAGGAACTGAAGCAGGTATTGATCGCCTTTAAAACACAAGACCCTAACGGAAATGGAATCGCGGATGAAATTCCGGTCTCCTTTATCCATTCCGATGGAGGAAATGAAGATATCGGCTTCTTGGCGGGTTCATTCGGACTCGGCTATAACTGGGATTATACGCTTGTCAGCGATGACGGCAAGGTCATGTTTGCGCCGACAGACAGCGGTTATAAAGAAGCTGTGAAGTACTTCCATGAATTGAATGCGGAAGGTCTAATTGACGTAGAAGCCTTTACGCAAGACTGGAATACGTTTATTGCCAAAGGCAAAGAAGATCGCTTCGGTCTCTACTTCACCTGGGATAAAGCGAACGTGACAGGCATGAACGATAAATTTGATGTTATGCCTGCCCTTGAAGGTCCTAACGGTTGGAAAAACGTAACAAGAACAAACGGGATGGGCCTCGACCGGGGAAGGTTTGTCATTACGGCTGATAACAAAAACATCGAAGCTACTGCAAAATGGATCGATCAGTGCTATGATCCGCATCAATCGGTCATGAACAACTGGGGTACTTTCGGGGATGAAACGTTGCAGAACATCTTTGAGTGGGATGAAGCGAACAAGATGCTGAAGCATTTGCCATTGAACGGTACAGCACCTGGTGAATTGAGAGGCAAAACAAGCGTCGGCGGGCCATTGGCCATCTTGGACAGCTACTATGGCAAAGTGACCACAAAGCCGGACGACGCAGCATGGAGATTGGGCTTGATTAAAGACACTTATGTCAAAGACATGAAAGCAGAAAACATTTATCCAAGAGTATTCTTCTCCAGAGAAGAGCTGGACCGCCTGTCCACGATTGAAGCTGACCTGAGGCCTTATGTACTTAGAAAACGTGCGGAATGGATCACTAATGGCAAAGTGGATAGCGAGTGGGATAGCTTCCTGAAAGAACTGGATCGCCTTGGACTGCAGGAATGGCTGAAAATTAAGCAAGACGGCTACAATCGGAACGTTAAATAAGCAAGCGTAAAAAAATGTGCCGGAGGTGCTCCAAATTAGGGCCATGCTCCGGCTATTTTTAAACATATAAGAAAGATTTGGAAGGAAGTGGACCTAATGTTTAACGATTTACAAAGAGAGAAGTACCGCCCGCAATTCCATTTTACCCCGCCGGCCAAATGGATGAACGATCCTAATGGAATGGTTTTTTTTGAAGGCGAGTATCATTTGTTTTATCAGCATCATCCCGACGGTACGACCTGGGGGCCAATGCACTGGGGACATGCAATCAGCAAAGATTTGACGCATTGGGAGCATTGCCCGATCGCGCTCAAACCGGATGAGCATGGGGAGATATTTTCCGGAAGCGCAGTTGTGGACTGGGAGGATACAAGCGGATTTTTTGGAGGAAAGCCCGGACTTGTAGCTATCTTTACACACGCTGATCATTACCCGGATTCTGAACGCCCAAGACAACGGCAAAGCATTGCTTATAGTCTGGATAAAGGCAGAACATGGATAACATATGAAGGCAATCCCGTATTAAGCGAAGAGGCGATTACGGATTTCAGAGACCCGAAGGTGTTCTGGCATGTGCCGAAGCAGCAGTGGGTGATGGTACTTGCTACAGGTGACCGGGTCCTATTCTATACATCTTCTAATTTAAAGCAATGGAATGTTGAAAGTGAGTTCGGGGCAGCCGAGGGCTCCCATGATGGCGTATGGGAATGTCCCGATATAATTGAACTGCCGGTCGATGGCGGTATGGAAGGAAGCAAATGGGTGCTGATCGTAAGCATTGGCGACAATCCGCAATGTCCTGAAGGCTCGAGGACGCAATATTTTGTGGGCGATTTTGACGGAAGCTCGTTTACGAACGATGCGTCGCCTGAAACGATATTGTGGCTGGACCATGGCAGAGATAATTATGCCGGTGTCACTTGGTCCGATGCTCAAAGGGCGGACCAAGGAAAGCTGTTTATCGGCTGGATGAGCAATTGGAAATATGCGAATCTTATCCCGACGGCCAGCTGGCGAAGCGCAATGACTTTGCCTCGGGTGTTGTTTCTGAAGAAGGTGCCTGACGGCATTCGGCTCGTTCAGGAACCGCTCGCGGAGCTGCAGCAGCTTCGGCTCGGAGCTAAGCACTGGGAAGAAACAACGATAGTTCCTGGTCAGAACTTGCTGTCGGATGCGCAAGGCGATATTTATGAAATCGAATGTGAAATCGATCCGGGAGATGCCTCGGAAGTTGGCTTCAAGCTGCGGAAGTCCGAGCGGGAAGAGACAGTTGTCGGTTATAACGTTTTTGACCGGAAGCTGTTTATTGATCGCAGCAATTCTGGCGAGAAGCATTTCCATGAAGCCTTTGCATGCAAACACGATGTTCAGCTTGAGCTCCATAACGGACGGCTCAAGCTGCATATATTTGTCGATCAATCGTCCGTCGAAGTATTTGCGAATGACGGAGAGATTGCAGTGACTGATCAGATCTTCCCGGATCCGACCAGCACCGGGATGGAATTGTATGTGAAGGATGGCGAAGCGAAGCTTGTTTCTCTTAAGCTTTATCCACTGCAATCGATATATTCTTATGTTACGGCGTAACAATAAATTATCATCAAGAACCCTCCATCTATTCAATGTATGGAGGGTTACTTTTATCAGGGGGAACAAAATGGACAGAAAAATATCGATATTATGTTTGGCTGCCATCTTTATTTCATTATTTACGGCATGCACGAATGCTGAACCGAAAGATCCGAACTACTATACGGAGCCTTACCGCAATCAATTCCACTATTCCCCGGCAGCCAATTGGCTGAATGATCCGAACGGGATGGTTTATTATGAAGGCGAATATCATTTGTTTTATCAGTATCATCCGAATGGCACCAAATGGGGAATGATGTATTGGGGTCACGCCGTAAGTAAAGATCTTATTCATTGGGAGCATATGCCCATTGCGCTGTCCCCGGATAAAAACGGCCAGATTTTTTCCGGAAGCGCGGTGATTGATTGGAACAATACGGCGGGGTTCGGCAAAGAAGCGATGATTGCGATCTTTACGCATGCCGGCGGAGAGCATGGCCAAGTTCAAAGTATTGCTTATAGTCTTGATAAAGGAAGAACCTGGGAGAAGTATGTTGGAAATCCGGTGATGCCGAATTCTCCGATTCCAGACTGGCGGGATCCGAAGGTGTTCTGGCATGAGGACACCAATCAGTGGGTCATGTCGCTTGCGGCAAAGGACAAGATCATGTTCTACACTTCACCTGATTTAAAGGTGTGGGAGTATGCAAGCGAATTTGGTCCGGATGGCGGAATTCAGGCGAATAGTCTGGACCGTGCTTCATTCGCTTTGTCCGCCCAAACCGGCGGCAGAGCATTCAGTTATGAAGGCGATATTACGTTGTATGAGAAGAATGGCCGGGAAGGCACAGGAGGGCTTGTTTTTCGCGCGGATAAACATGTCGGCCAAGGTTATATCGTCAATTTGGACGCAAAAAAGGATCTCGTTATATTAAGCAAAAACGTGAAGGGAATCAATGAGGAGCTGGCAGCCATACCGTTAACGATCAGCACCGAGAAAACTTATCATGTAAAAGTGGAGGTGGACGGAGATCATTTTGCTGTCTTTGTTGACGGCCAGGCTGTGATTGAAGTGACGGACGCTGCATACGATTATGGTTACTATGGGTTATCCGCTTGGCATTCAACGGCGGGCTTTCGAAATGTGAAGTTCGAGAACAAATCGGACTTTAGGACGAATGTATCCCATTGGGTCAATGTTCATGGCGAATGGACGGAAACGATGGACGGGAGAAGCGGATCTGCTGCAGAAAATGCTGTTTTTATGAGCGATGAAACAGGGGATCATTTCGTCTATACATCCAGTGTTAAATTAACAGGAAACGAAGGCGTCGGAACAGCTTCGCTCCTATTCAGATCAGACGCCGATGCAGGCAACGGATATTACGCACAGCTTGATGCCTCGGGCGGCAAGGTGAAACTGCTCAAGGCAAGCAAGGGGGTTATGAACGTTCTGGCCGAGAAGGAAATGGCCGTTGTTCCGGACCGATTGTATCGCATCAAGGTCGATGCGGACGGCAGTAGCATCAAAATGTACGTGGACGATAAGTTGATGCTAGAAGCCAATGACGCTGCATTCTCATCCGGACATTTTGGCTTAAGTTTTTCCCGAGTATCAGCCGTATTCCAGGATGTGAACAGAATGAAAACGATTAAAACGAATGAGAAGGAAATCGCAAACCATGATTTTGAAACCGGAGATTTGACGGGGTGGCATGCCATTCATGGCAATGCGTTTACCGATGACCATGTTTCAGATAAAGCTGCTTATTGGGGCGGGCCGTTTGGTCAGCAAGGCAGCCATCATTTGTGGGGATTCTCGGATTTGCACAAGGGGGATGAAGCGGCCGGGGAATTGCATTCGTCTTATTTCAGGCTCAGCGGCTCCGGGGAAATCAACTTCTTGATGGGCGGCGGCAATGATATCGACAATCTGTATGTCTCACTAGTAAGAGCGTCCGATGACCAGGAATTAATCCGCCAGACAAATACGAAATTCAATGAGGAAAAATATCAGCAATATATTTGGGATGCATCCAGGTACATTGGAGAAGTGCTCTATCTTAAAGTGGTTGACAAGGCTGCAGGAAGCTGGGGACATTTAAATCTGGACGACGTCCGGGTATACAATGAAGGACCGATGGCGGAAGAGGTGGACCAGGTTGCATCTGAACCCGTGAGCGGGCAAAAGAGGCTGAGCGGTGTCCTTACCGATTGGTCTGCCGTTGCCGGCCAATGGATTCCTTCTACAAATGGCAGCAACGGCGGCATTTGGGAATGTCCAACCTTAATCGAGCTGCCGATTGACGGAGACCCGAACAAGACGAAATGGGTGCTGCTGGTCAGCATTAACGATGGGGCGCCTGCCGGCGGATCGGGGATGCAATATTATGTCGGGAGCTTTGACGGAACAACGTTTACGAATGACAATCCTTCCGATAAAGTGCTTTGGGTTGATTACGGGGCGGATTTCTACGCAGCTGTCGATTGGAGCGATATTGCCGGCAAGAACGGGGAACGGTATTGGCTCGGATGGATGAGCAATTGGCAATATGCCAATCATACGCCAACTTCAACGTGGAGAGGCGCAATGACATTGCCGCGGTCGATGGAGTTGACCGATACGGATGAAGGGTTGCGGTTAAAGCAAACACCAGTTTCTTTAGAAAGCATTCGTGATAAGCGTGCTAAGGTTTCATTATCGAATGAAACGATTTCCGGCCATAGTAGCCTTCTGTCTAACGTATCGGAAGATACATTTGAACTGATTGCCGAGTTTGAACAAACTGATCCGAAAGTTACCGAATTTGGCTTTCAGGTGCGCAAGGGAGCGGAGGACTATACAACGGTTGGTTATGATGCCGCATACGGGCAATTGTTTATCGACCGCGGGAATTCCGGGGCATTTGATTTTGGAGCCAATGTAGCAGGAAGGCACAAAGGGCCAATGAATATGACAAACGGGACTGTTAAAATGCATATTTTCGTGGACCGCTCTTCGGTTGAAGTGTTTGGAAACATTGGCGAAACGGTTATTACCGATCAAATCTTTCCCGATCCTGAAAGCAATGGAATAACGATTTACAGTGAGGGCGGAGAGGTAACTTTAAAGTCGCTGGAATTATACCCGTTGAAGAGTATATGGAGTAAGTAAGAGCCGTTAGGCTCTTTTTACCGCAGGGTAGCATGCTGCAAGAACATATGTTGGCTGTATTTTCTATTGCTTTCAAGCAGAAAGGGTACTTTTTGAACAACCTCTATTAAGCCATTAATTAAAATTTCGGATCGACTTCATGCGGCTGTACGCAAAGATGCCCATAAGGAGCATGGCGGTGCCGCTTGCCGTTATAATAATAGCTGGCCCATAGATGTCGGACAAGGTAGAGAAAACGGCCAACCCGATCGGGGGCGCGATGCTCGTCAAGGACCCTAACAAACCGAATACTCTGCCTTGCTTTGCATGGTCGATAGCCACTCGAAGCGCGATGAATATGATCGTCGTGCTGAACGAGAACAGGAAGCCTACGAGAAAAATAAGCGGCAGCGCTATGGTGGCAGTTGGCATTAGCGAAATCGCTATAAATACGGGTCCCATAAGTAGTATGCTCCCTAAGATCCATTTGCCTCTATATTTTAATCGGTAATCGAGACGCATAATTAGGATGGAACCGACCACGTAGCCTAAAGGAATGCAGGCTTCCAGTAATCCGAAGACAAATGGTTTAGCCTGCCAAATCTGAACCGCCATGACCTGTATAAGCATGAACGTTGACAGGAAGAAGAACATGACAAGCGGTAGGAGGATAACCGCTGCTCTTGCGAAAGCATTACTCAAGACGTAGCGGAAGCCTTCTGCCAGGTCTTCTTTGAAGGCTGTTTTTGGTTTGGTTGTGTTTTTTTCTGCGGCGTATGGGAATTTTCCTGCAAAAAGTAGAAGGACCGCCGATACGAGGAAGGCTGCCGCATCGATCGCAATCGCGAATGCGCCGCCGAAAGCGGCAACTGCAATACCCCCAAGCGCGAATCCCGCTATGCGGATCATATTATCCGATATGCTGATTGCTCCAACTGCCTGGGTCATCTGCTCCTTGCCGACGATCTCCATGAGCGAGGCTTGAAAGGCCGGCGTACGAAACACGCCTGCGAAGGCCACTAAACCGGTTAGGAGCACAATCCAAATAAACGGCACATTAGGCAAATAAACGAGAATCGCGATGGCCGCTACGAGTACGAAACGGACAATATCCGTCACCCACATCAGCGTGCGGCGATCCGTACGGTCCGCGATGGTGCCGGCAAACGAACCGAACAGCATGCTGATCACCAGATGCGTGATCAGAACGACAGACATAAGCTTAGCGCTTCCGGTCGTTTGCAACACCCACAGGTTAAGGGCAATGCTGTGAAAGGTATTGCCAAGCAATGACAGGCTGTAGCTGGAAAACACGGCGAGAAATGTCCGGCTGCGCCATATGGACGCGGCTTGGCCGTCTTTCTGCTGGCGAGTGGATGCTTCGGCGTTTGATTCCTTAGCTAGCTCAAGCATAATGCCGCCTCCTAAAATTGATGATTATAATAACTTGAAGAGTCAATTATTTTGCGTCTAATCCCACAGCAACAGACACTTACCGATTCTAGTACGAAACGAAAAGCGAAAGTGCGAAACCAAGCACGCAACGTCATTTCGGATATAACTTAATCGTTTAAGTTAGCATGGGTAAACGAAGAGATATCAACAGTCAAATGAGCTAATATATCCTGCAGCCGTTTGCCATAGATCTAATTCTTAGATCTAATCCAGCTCAAACTACCTAAAGAGTGTGGAATAGATCTAGTTTCTAGCTATATTCTGACAGTCGGCTGCTGAATAAGTTCATCCTTGTGGGATCCGTGACAAATGCCTGGGTTAAGGATTAAAAGCTTTTACATGAATGTATTTCTGCTCCGGGCCATTTTTTGGGTTATCTATTCAATGTCAACAGGTTAAGGCCTATCGATGCCTAGGGTCAACAATTCACCTTGCGATTATGATGGAATTTGGATTTTCTGGGTGAAGGATTTCTAG
>NZ_JAKGAP010000008.1 GCF_021532375.1 Paenibacillus alkaliterrae | reverse complement strand
TACCAGTTGAGCTACAACGGCATATTAATTACATTCACCATGAAGGTGTTTTGGTTGCGGGGGCAGGATTTGAACCTGCGGCCTTCGGGTTATGAGCCCGACGAGCTACCGGGCTGCTCCACCCCGCGTCGTTAAAAATAATGGTGACCCGTAGGGGATTCGAACCCCTGTTACCTCCGTGAAAGGGAGGTGTCTTAACCCCTTGACCAACGGGCCGTACTTATGTGTATTTCGAACGGAGAGAGAGGGATTCGAACCCTCGCACCACTTACGCAGTCTAACCCCTTAGCAGAGGGTCCCCTTGAGCCACTTGGGTATCTCTCCAAACTTTGGCTCCCCGAACAGGACTCGAACCTGTGACAACTCGATTAACAGTCGAGTGCTCTACCAACTGAGCTATCAGGGAAAAGTAAAAGTGACATTTAATAATGTATCATTATTCGATTTTATTGTCAAGCATTTTTAGCTTTAGTTTTCCGCGACATTTGCCGCACGCATATTTTGCAGGGTCCAGCTTCCGTTTTCGCAAATATTCCATGCCGCATTTGCCGCATACTAACTTGTAACGGAACGGCATCGCTTTTCGTTGGGCGCGCTCGGGTAGCGTACCGCAATAGCGGGCGCCGCCAACATGGGCAAGCAAATTTTTGAAATCGGCATCGCGATGCCGATATCCGCGATTCATGATGTGCAAATGATAATGGCACAGCTCATGCTTAATGATTTTTTCCGTTTCCTCACAGCCGAATGCCGCCAACTGATGCGGGCTGATCTCGATGTTGTGCGAACGTGTAAAGTAACGGCCTCCCGTTGCCTTCAGCCGGCTGTTAAAGGTCGCTTGATGCAGGAAAGGACGCCCGAAGGACGAGACCGATACCTGCTCAACCCATTGCTGCAGTGCTTCGTTGTTCATTATTTATTCTCCCCCAACTACTTGAATTTTAAAGCCTCGATAGGCTACACTGTCAAGTAGGAATTATAAATAGGCTTTTCTACAATAGAAGTACGGTACCAAACCGAGGGGAGACCAATACCGATTATGGCAACTATGCGCTATGTATTAATGAAAAAGAATGACAGCATCCTTTTCGTCGAAATGCCCGGTTCACACGCTTACCAGCTAAGCGCGCTTAATCTGCGCCTTCATAAAGAAATCGATAAATTGACGGCCGAGCATGTCCCAAGTTTGCCTTACGCAGTCGCGGAATGCAACGATGTCGAGCTACACGATTCATCGATCTCCATCGTTTCCGGACTCGATTACATTAACAGCCTCGAGCAGGATTTTGCCGGCGTGCAGGAGAAATCCTATCCGCTAATCTCGCTTCTAACGGAAATTAGAGCGCTGCAGGCTCAGCTTGAGCAGTGGTACGAAGAGTACGAAGAAGACCGGATCAATTAGGTTGGACCTGCACGGACATTCGTCCTTCCCCATATTGTAATATTACAACAAGTTAGGCCCGGGAGGAGGACGATGCGTATGCCGCAGTGGCTGTGCAATCAACTGATGCGCGCATTTCAGAAGAAAGACCGCCGGCAAATCAAACTGCTTAACGATTGCTGGTATTTTTACCGTAACAAGCAAGGTCCGAAGGAGCAAATCAACGTCACCGAATTTCATTGATTGCTTCTCATACGATTGAATAGCAAAAACCGGCCTCCGCATGCGGCAGTGCCGGTTTATTATTTATTCGAATCTTTTAAAAAACATTAAAAAAAGCTACATCTTCAATCGATAAACGACTCGTTGGATATCCTTCAGCCGCCGCCTTGCCGATCGGGAGCATGAGCGTCGGCAAATAACGATCCGAAATGTTAAACAGCTCCTTCAACTGATCACGGTTGTAGCCGCCCATCGGAACAGTGTCATAGCCCTTGGCGCGCGCCGTCAGCATAATCTGCATCGCGACCAGCCCCGTGTCGAATACGACTATTTCCTTTAGTCTCTCCGCAGGCAGGGACGAGTACATTTTCGTCGAATTGGCGATAAAGTTGTTCGCTGCTTCCTCAGTCATATAGCCTGCCTCCACTGAAGCTCCATAAATCTTATCGGACAAGTTGTACATTTCCAAATCGCCAAGCACGATAACGACCGCCGATGCTTCCGCCACCTGCTGCTGATTGAAAGCGATAGGCTGCAGCTTCTGCTTCAGCTCCGGATCCGTTACGACAAGAAAACGCCATGGCTGCATATTGGAGGATGAAGGCGCTTTGGTTGAAATCTCCAAAATCTCCCTGATCTCCTCCTGAGAAATAACGGCGCTGCTGTCGTACTTGCGCACGGAGCGGCGGTCTTTCAGCACATCAAAAAATGAAATATCGGGTTGCTCTTTCGTTTGTACCTGTACTTGTGAATCTATTTGCGTTTGTGTCATAATAGTTCCCTCCTAAGGAATTCACTGTTTTCTTAACTGTACCTTTTATGAATACAGTATAAAGCTGCTGATTCAGTTTGTCAATTAACTTACTTTATATTATTAACTTTATAAACTCCTCGCTTAGCACGACACCACTAAATAGGGCTGTTCCAAAGTCATCAATCATAACTTTGGGACAGCCCTTATGTGAATATGGTTAATTCGGCTTTCGCATGGTCAAGCCTACACGGCCTTTCTTCTGATCGACGCTAAGTACCCATACCGTTACCGTATCGCCAACCGACACGACATCCATAGGACGCTTCACGAACTTGTCGCTCATTTGCGAGATATGAACGAGTCCGTCATTCTTGATGCCGATATCTATAAAAGCTCCGAAGTCGATTACGTTGCGTACCGTTCCCTGAAGCTCCATCCCCGGCGTCAAGTCCTCCATATTGAGTACGTCCGTGTGGAAGATCGGGGGCGGCAGCTCCTCGCGCGGATCTCTGCCTGGCTTGAGCAAACTGTCCATGATATCCCGCAGCGTCGGAACGCCTACGCCAAGCGCTGGAGCGACTGTCACGGGGTCTACCTCAGCCAGCCTCGCCTTCAACTCCTCCGAGCCAAGCTGCCCCAGCTCAAGCTTTAGCTCGTTAAACAGCTTGTCTACGACATCGTAGGATTCCGGATGGATCGGTGTTCGGTCTAACGGATTGCCCGCTTCCGGGATGCGAAGAAATCCGATGCATTGTTCATACGATTTCGCGCCTAGGCGCGGAACCTTCTGAAGCTGCGTCCGCTTCGCGAACCGTCCGTTCTCCTCGCGGTACTTCACGATGTTCTTCGCAATCGTAGCGTTAATTCCCGCGACGTACGAAAGCAGTGATGCGGAAGCGGTGTTCACATCGACGCCGACATGGTTAACGGCCGATTCGACCACACCGCCAAGCGTTTCGTCAAGCCGCTTCTGGCTTACGTCATGCTGATATTGGCCAACGCCAATCGCCTTCGGCTCAATCTTGACAAGCTCAGCCAGCGGGTCCTGCAGCCTTCGCGCAATGGATACGGCGCTGCGCTCGGCAACGTCAAGCGCAGGAAACTCCTCCTGAGCGAGCTTGGAGGCCGAATAGACGCTTGCCCCCGCTTCGTTGACGATTATATACTTCAGCTCCGTCCCTCCGGCAGAAGCCGTTTTACGCTTGTTTATGAGGTTCGCAATAAACTGCTCCGTCTCGCGCGATGCTGTACCGTTTCCGATCACGATCAATTCAACCATATACTTATCGATTAAACCGTTTATAAGCTTCTCGGCTTCAGCAACTTTGTTGTTCGGAGGCGTTGGGTATGACACAGCAACCTCGAGCAGCTTGCCTGTGTCATCAATTACGGCAAGCTTGCAGCCGGTTCGGAACGCGGGATCTACCCCCAGCACGATATTGCCGCGAACAGGCGGCTGAAGCAGCAGATTGCGCAGGTTTTCCGAGAATATAGAAATGGCATGCTCCTCAGCCTTCTCCGTCAATTCGCTACGCACCTCGCGTTCAATAGATGGAGAAACTAAACGTTTATAAGAGTCCTCTATGACTGCCGTCAATACATCGCGAATAGACTGATCAGTTCCGTTCCTAAGCAGCTTGCGTTGAATATGCTCATGAATCCGATCGGTCGGCACATCGAAAGTAACCCGCAGCACATCCTCGCGTTCCGCGCGGTTAATCGCCAATACGCGATGCGGCGGCAGCTTGCGGACAGGCTCCTGATAGCTGTAGTACATTTCATATACCGATTCCTCGGCCGCGTTTTTGGCTTCCGTCTTCAGCATCGACTGGTCAAACGTAAATTTACGTACCCATGCGCGGATGGCGGCATCGTCCGCTATATTTTCGGCTAAAATGTCCATAGCCCCTTGCAGCGCATCCTCTGCTGACGAAACACCTTTATCCGCATCGATATAACGAGCCGCTTCAGAGAGCGGCTCGCCTTGACGGGGCTGCGACCACAACCAATTGGCCAGCGGCTCCAAGCCTCTTTCCTTCGCGACGCTGGCGCGGGTTTTGCGTTTTTGCCGGTAAGGACGATAAAGATCCTCGACCTCCTGCAGCTTTACGGACTGATTGATGGCTACCTGCAGCCCGTCGGTTAATTTTCCCTGCTCATCAATGAGCCGAATAACCTCGCGCTTGCGTTCTTCGAGATTTCGCATATACTGCAACTTCTCTTCAATCGATCTCAGGTCATTTTCGTCAAGCTCGCCGGTCATTTCCTTCCGGTACCGGGCGATAAACGGAATCGTATTCCCTTCATCCAGCAGTCCGACTGCCGATTTAACCTTCGTTACGGCAATTGACAGCTGTGCGGCAATGCCCTTCACAATTCGTTCGCTTTCGGCCGTTTTCTGTTCCGCCGTCAGCTTCGATTTGCCGGCTGACTCTTCTGCTTCCTCTGCGTATTTCTGTACTTTCGTCTCCGCCAAACGTCATGCACCATCCTCTGTTCATGCTCGTGTATAAGGGTTGTTCGCCATCTCGTAACCAATCGTCGTTCGTCCTCCATGTCCGGGATATACAATGACATCCGGGTTTAGCTTGTACAACTTCGTACGTATGGAGTCATACAAATCCCGCTCGCGGCCGCCCGGAAGATCGGTTCGGCCTACCGACAATTTGAACAACACGTCGCCCGAGAACAAGTGGTTGCCGTACAAGAAGCTCACGCTGCCGGGGGAATGACCCGGCGTGTGCATCACCTGAAAGGCCAATCCCAGCAGCTTCAAGGATTGTCCTTCCGCGAGCGCGTATTCGGCTGGATCGGTAGATAGCGGCGGCGTTACGTCCTGCCACCGCATCGAGCCGTTCTTGCGCGGGTCGGTAAGCCAATCCGCCTCCAAATCATGTATGTAGACAGGACAATCCGCCGCTTTGCGCACCTCGTCGACGCCGCCCATATGGTCGAAATGGGCATGCGTCAGCAAAATCGCTTCCACCTTCACGCCTTGCAGCCTTTCAAGCAGCCGCTTGGGATTCATGCCTGGATCGATGACGATTGCCCGCTCCCGCATGCGCTCACCTTCGGATGAGGCCGGCTCCGTCACTGAGATGAAATAAGCGTTCGTCTGCAAGGGGCCTAATGTAAATGTTTCAATCTGCAAATTTGTCGTCATAATCCGGTTAGAAGGACTCCAGCAAGGTCCGAAGCTCTTTCACGATTACGGATTGGTAGCCGGTGCCCTCTCCGTATCGGCGTCCCATCTCCTGGCGTGTTACCGCAAGCTTCTCTTGATAATCGGCTGCTTCGCGATCCGGATTTTCCAGCTTGAACGCCGTCATCGCCTCCTGCACATGACTTGGACGAGGTCCCCATTGTCCAAGTACGGCTCCGCCCGTATCCGCAATAATAACGATCGGAACTGCGCGGCCGCCCATCGTCAGAAATTGCTCCATCGTATCGAGGTGTTCTTCCATGATAAGCACTTCGGTTGGAATGCCGCTGTTCTCAAGCGCACGGAACACGACCGGAATATTGCGCACGACATCGCCGCACCAGTCAGCCATCAAAATCAAGCACCGAAGGTCGTCACGGTTATTAAGCGATTCAAAAAAATTCTTGTCGCTTTCGTCCGTCCAAACAAACTTTACCGACCATTCGATAAATGACTCTTTATTTTTTGTCATTCCGTCTATGAATTGCTGCGGGCTGATTCCTTTGCCAAGCTTATTTGCTACGCTTTTGTTCATTGCAATCCCTCTTTCTTTTTTTATTTGCTGATGCTTATGAAACAGAACGTATCCGCACTCTTCATTATACTTAAAACTTTTTGGCTCTGCGAATATACAAGATCAAAACAATGATAATGGCAACGGCTATGATTGCATAAGCAATATTGGCATAAACATCCATAAAAGAAACGATATCATGCCAGTTATCCCCTACTGCTGCGCCTACGTATACCAGAATCGTATTCCATATAAGCGTTCCAATGATGGTAAACAGTAAAAAAGGTGCAAATTTCATGTTCGCCATGCCTGCGGGCAAGGAGATCAAGCTGCGAATTAACGGGATCATTCTGCAAAGCAATACAGCCCAATAGCCGTATTTTTCGAACCAAGCATCCGCTTTCCGAATATCTTCCTTCTTGACTCGCAGTACGCGCCCATATTTGTCGACGATTTTCTCTAATCGTTCTACGCCAAGCAACCGGCCAACATAATACAAAATAATGGCTCCGATAACGGATCCCAAAGTAGCCATCACGATGACGCCAAGCGGCGTCAAGCTGGTATACGTCGTCATAAAGCCCCCGAAGGTAAGAATCACTTCCGATGGAATGGGCGGGAATAAATTTTCAAGCGCGATCATTAATAAAATGCCGAAGTAACCGTATTGCTCCATAAAATCCGTAATCCAGTTTTCCATACCGACCTCCAAAGAAATTAATCATTCATAATTGCACTGAAGCTATTCTAACATAGGTATCGGACAGCCTTCCACTTTTGTCATGCGCTGATAAGCCTATGCATAGACTAGCCATAAATGATACGAATAAGTGAGGTGATCTCCATGTCCAAAGTATTTATTGTAAGCAAGAGGCAAATTCAATTGTTTATCGTGGTCGCGGTATTAATTATTTTGACCGGCGTTTACTTAAGCTGGAATCAGTCGCGACCGGTTAGCGGACAAGCAGGCGAGCCACGCGTCTTCCAGCTCGTAACCGGCGAATTTAAAACGCAAACCGCCGATGGCAAAGAAATTGAGGTATACACCTGGCACCCGGGTACCCTATTCGTAAGCAAAGGCGAAGCTACCGAGCTGCATATCAGCGGCGTAAACGGTAATAGTCATCCTTTTGTGATAGAAGGCCTTGGCATTCGCGGCGAAGTAACGAAAGGTAAAACTACGGTCGTCCGGTTTACCCCGGAGAAGGAAGGCACATACCCGATTCTGTGCTTGACCCACACCGACATGCGCCATGGCGGACCGATGGTCGGATACATCGTCGTGCAATAATCGTTATGAGAGCTAATCGAGTGACCTCCTCTGCCCCGGGCGCATACATATGGGGTAGAGAGGAGTCGGTTCCCATGAAAGCTAACGCGCAAAAGCATACCGCCGGCTATCCGACCGCGCGCAAAATACGCAGAGCCTGCAGCAATGAGCTCTACCGCACCGTCAAGCGGATGAAGGTATGGGTATCGAAGGACAAGATGGATCAAGCCGAGGAGCTTTATTTCAAAAAGGTGGTTCTGAACCTGACCTGGATCGTCGAGAACCAGAGCAACCGTAAGGTGCAGGCTGACTGGTGGGATGAGAACGTCAGCGCCGACATTGCCGAGCTGTGGCAGGTTGACCGGGTGAAGCTTTGCACGGCCTTCCGTGACGCGTATGGCGGTTGATCGCATAAGAATATAAGCAGTAAGCGATGAAAAAAACGAAAAAAAGCGGTGAGGCAGCCATTCAGCTTCACCGCTTTTTTGACATCTCCTATTCCTTATCTCTAGAAAAACGGCGTGTAGACTTTACCTACATCAAGAAATCACTTGCTGATTTCTCTCAACCGGTCGCAGGAAACGGTTTTCGTATTCACGGGGTTGTTCCCAACCGTAACCGTCGCCATGCCGTTCGTTTCATCTACATTCTCAATCCATACCGAGTCCTCATCCAGATGAACGGCAAAGGTCTGTTCCGAGTTATAAATTTGCATCGCGCGAGCTGTATCCATACTGCTGCTCCTCCTATTACTTCGATTCGCGTTCCATCGTGTCTGTGGTCGATTCGTCAATAAGGCCGTTTTGCAAAGTCACATTGCCGCCGCCCAAGCCTTCGTTCACCATTCTGTCGATGTCCATAAAGTAATCGTCCCGGCCTTCATGCTGCGGCTCTGCCGAGGACAGCTTTTCTTGCTCTAATGCATCGGTCACTGGTTGCTCCTCCTATTTGAACAAATTTACTTAAACGGCTTGTCATTAGCCATCACGAAAAATATGCCCGAAAAAGCTGTCCGCCATGCACGGCTCATAGCAGCGGTGATAACATATGGAGGATGGATTCCGCCGCCTTTTGCCGCCATGGCCTGTCCTTGAACTGTTGCAAATCCAGCTCCCGGCAATGATGGAGATCCTCGATAAAATCGTTCTCCAGCCTTTTAATGGTTCCTTCATCGAAGAGAACCGCATTAATTTCGAAGTTGCTGTACAAACTGCGCATGTCGACGTTTGCGGTTCCGACAGTTGCCAGCATTTGATCGACGATCATGACCTTAGCGTGAACAAACCCCTTCTCATAACGATACACCCGCACCCCCGCGTCCAGCATATCCTGTATATAGGATAAGGAAGCGAGCAGCACGAGCTTGGAATCGGCTATGCCGGGAATAATCAGCTTGACGTCAACTCCGCTAAGCGCCGCCGTTCTCAGCACCATCAGCAGACTGGGGTCCGGAATGAAATAGGGAGTCGTCAAGTAAATACGGGATTTGGCCGCCGTCATTGCCGCGAACATGATTTCCTTGATTGTCTGATCATTATGTCCAGGCTTGCTAGATACCATCTGAACACGCTCGGCCCCCTCGCATCGATGCTTGGGCATATACATATGCTCATCCAGCTTTTCTTTAGCCGCGAAGGCCCAATCCTTCAAAAAGAGCTCCTGTAAAAAATAAACCGAGTCACCCTCAAGACGCATATGCGTATCCCGCCAAAAGCCAAGCCTGGGTTCCTTTCCCAAGTACTCGTCTCCAATGTTAATTCCCCCGACGAAGCCTACAATCCCATCCACCACGACGATTTTACGATGATTCCGGTAGTTCAGCTTCCTGTCGTAAAACGCGATCCGCGGAGACAGGAAGCAACACGTCTCCACGCCGGCCGCACGCAGCTCACAAATATAGGAGTCGCTGATATGAAGGCTGCCAATTCCATCATACAAAACCCGAACCTGAGCGCCCTCTTTCGCTTTGCGCACAAGCACCTTCAAGAACCGCCTGCCTATATGGTCATCCCGAATCGTATAATAATCCATATGAATATGGTGGCGTGCCTTCTCCAGTTGCTCCAATATGGAATCAAAGGTCGATTGTCCATTAGTGAGTACCGTCGTTTTATTCCTGCTTGTTATAGGGAAGGGCGCGAGTCCCGTAAGCATCGCAAACAGCCTCTCCTGCTGCTCGAGCTGCTTATTGCCGACATCCTGTACGGCATCCACGGTTTCTGACATTTGACAAGCAAACTCCATGGTCTCCAGCTTATATGAATCGAGTCTCCGGCTTCTCGTGAACTTCCTTCCGAGCATGATATACGCCATAAACCCAATAATCGGGAAGAGAAAGGAAATAAAAAGCCACGCCGTCATTTGTGCGGGGCGGCGATGCTCCAGCAGCAGAATGCCCGCTAATTGGGTAATATAAATAAGAAGTCCAGCCGCCAGCCATATAAGCCATGTACACATGTCCATTCACCTCGTATCCCTGACGATTGGAGCCGCCGGCAGGTTTCTTTAGTGTGAGCCAAATTCCATATCGTATACGGTCGCTAAATCTGGGCAAGGCGAATAAAAAAGCCGTTCCATGCACGCTCACTAATTAAAATGAAGAGCGGCAGGGAACAGCTTATTTTCATGTATATGATCGTTAGGATGCAACATCCCGCTTATTGAATATGTACCAGGTCAATGCAATAAACAAGATATAGTATACGCCAAGCACGCCCAGTGAGAATCCTAATGTCATGCCTTCACGCATCGGATTTCCATCCAAATATTGCGTCAAGTTCAAGTGGATGAACAATAAATAATCAATCCATTTGTAGTCAAGCATGGCAATAAGCAAAATAAAGCTGTTAACTCCTAACAGCAAAAACAACGACATCCCTATCGCTAGACCGCCGCTCCGGAATACAGTCGACAACATGAAGGCCAGCGTTACCGTAACGACTAGGGAAACTAGCGTCAGCGCGTAATACTGCATCAAGTAGGATACGGGCGAATCGCCGTTCGGAATTGTATTCGGTACCACTTCGGGATCAGCATTGATCCCAAAAGCGACCCAGTTGACAAAGATCGTGCTTGCGAATAGAAGTACGGCAAGCAGGATAGCGAACATCATAATCGCAACGTATTTGGACAATAATATCTTTGAACGCGACCAGGGACGGATAAGCAAGAGTTTAATCGTACCGGACGTAAACTCCTCCGCTACGCCGCCGGCAGCTATCACAACCGTAAATATAGTAACAAGCAGAAATAACACAGAAGCCTCGATAAAAGCAACGTCCCACATCGAAGCATCTCTTCCGCCGAACGTTAACCACATGATCGAGATAGCAAGCACCAGTCCGATCAGAATGCCCGTCATTACCCATGTCCGGGGACGGCGATAAATTTTCATATTTTCATTTTTGACCAGCTGTAAAAAATCACCCAATGCGTTCCCCTCCCGTCACTTCCAAAAACTGATCCTCAAGAGACTTCACATGTGCACGAATGCCGTATACCTTGATGCCAGCTGCAACGAGGACTGCATTTATAGCCGCCGTTTCATCACGGTCTGCCTCTACCGCTATGGCCTGCTCACCCTCAAAAATCGAAGAACGGCCTGTTGCGAGCAGAGCCTCGATCGCTCCTTGCGGACGATCAACCTCGATAAATACGCGGGCTGCCACGGCTGCCGTTTCCGATCCCCCGATGGTTCTTACATCGATTAGCCTACCGTTCTGTATGATCGCGACGCGGTCGCACATCAGTTCCATCTCGGAGAGCAAATGGCTGGATACGAATACGGCAATTCCCTCGTCTTTGGACAGCTTGCGTAAATAATCGCGAAGCTCGCGAATGCCTGCGGGGTCAAGACCGTTCGTAGGTTCATCCAGAATGAGAAGCTGAGGTTTATGTAGAATAGCCTGCGCCACTCCTAACCGCTGGCGCATACCAAGAGAATAGGTTTTCACTTTATCGCGAATACGCCCCTCAAGCCCTACCAGCTTCACTACCTCATGAACCCGGTGCTCCGTTATTCCCGGAATCATTCTTGCATAATGAATTAAGTTATCATAACCGCTTAAGTATTTGTACATTTCAGGATTTTCTACAATCGCTCCAACATGACGGATCGCCTTCTCGTAGTCCTTCGTTATGCTATGTCCGTTAATGAAAATTTCGCCTTCCGTCAATGACATTAAACCAACCATCATCCTAATCGTAGTAGTTTTGCCCGCACCGTTCGGACCGAGGAACCCAAATACTTCTCCAAGCGGCAAATCCAGCGTCAGCTTATCGATTATCGTGCGTCTGCCAATTCGTTTCGTTACATTTTGCAATCTAACAATGGGTTTCTCCATCTCTATGGTCCTCCTCCATAACTCCAAATCTCATTTATTATATCCGATTAAGGAAACAATTGGTAGTTGATAAAAAACACCCCTGCTCTACAGCTGTAAGCTGCGTTGAGCAGGGGCTTCCTACGGTAATCATACGATTAATAAGAATAAGGATGAACATTATGCTCGGCAACTTTCGCATCTGCGCGCAGGAACATTTTTAAGTCGTAGTTACTGGTCTTACCTGGCGATTTAGCGCTCGAATGATGCTTCTCTTCCTCTATGCTGCACGCTAAGCAATAGCCCATTGGATGTACCACCTGGAAAAATCCTGTCCGAAACACAATATCCGCTTCGGGATTGGCAACCATCTCTCCGCAACTAACACAATAAAAACAGTCCTTGAAACGCATCATCCGATAGATCGCTCCCTCTCTCTTCGTAATGATATGCCCAAACTTCAGAATCGATAACCTTCGAATGTCACTTTGCTCTTATGTAATAATCGGCTGTATAGATTATGAATTTTCTGCTGCTGCGGCTGTCTTCCCAGCAATTCCTCATTCATCGCGCCAATGATCAAAGAACGGAGCGTATCCGAACATTCGAACAACACGCCATGCACAAATTGATTATCATTTTTTGAGCACCAAACGATGCGCCCGCGCACGATGATCTGTGTTCTCGAAAGCTTCATTCGAAATTGGACGCGGTAATTGCGCTGAACGGGAAGCTGCAGTCCAGACAAGAAACAAAGCCCGTTTTGACTCATATTTAGCAGCAGTACGGTAGACGTCGAGCTCGTTAAGGGCTCACCATCCATGCTTACCAGTCTAAGCTCTGCCTTTACGCCTTCTATGAAGCGAAGCCTGATGTGATTGCGCGGATCGTCCATCGGATTCGTCGCCATGCTTCATTCCTCCATCGTACTGGAAGTTCGTATTAATATATGAGTAGTGAGCGGTCGAAGACAGGAGGAGTTCAATGAGCATCGGCAACAGAATTGCTGGTTTGAGGGAGAAGCGGAGGTGGACGCAATTGCAGAGAGCCAGATACCGAAACGTTATCGATGTTCGCGGATTTATTCCAGGTCACTATCGACTACTAGATATAATAACATCATTATACCCGAGCCTGCAGATGGAGTTTGTCGGTTAATGAGTGCGTCTTTTTTCTAATTTAGAAAGATTTTGTCGAAAAATAAAAGGGACTGTCATCCGAAGTATGAAATCCACTTCGATGACAGTCCCTTTATTCATGCCCGTCTGCTTGGAGCATCGTTTATCGTTATTTGCCGCCTGCGCGAGCAAGCTCTCTCTTGTTAGCTTCGAAGGCCGCGAGCAATGCTTCATCGCCCTTCAAGCCCGTGTCTTCAACTTTACGAATTTGCTCAAGCATACGCTTGTAGTCCTTTGGAATAACCTTAACGAATTTCGCGAGCGAAGCATCCCAATCATTCAATAAGCGAGTACCTACCGCACTCTCCGTATATTGAACATGCGATTCGATCATGCCGCGAAGCTCTGCCATATCCGCAGTATCCTCCAGACGCTCCAGCAGTACCATTTCCAGGTTGCAATGGTTATAGAAGTCGCCTTTTTCATCATAGATGTAGGCTACACCGCCTGACATACCTGCTGCAAAGTTACGACCCGTACTTCCGAGAATCGCAACACGTCCGCCAGTCATATATTCGCACCCATGGTCGCCTACGCCTTCTACAACAACGCTGACACCGCTATTACGAACGGCGAAACGCTCGCCTGCCACACCGCGGATATAAGCCTGACCGCTTGTTGCGCCGTAAAGCGCCGTGTTGCCGATAATAACGTTATCTTCGGCAAGGAAGGTCGCTTTCGGTGAAGGTGCCACTATAATTTTACCGCCGGACAATCCTTTACCAACGTAATCATTCGAGTCGCCTTCAATGGAAAGCGTAATGCCCTTCGGTACGAATGCTCCAAAGCTTTGGCCAGCCGTTCCAACGAAGTGGTACGAGATCGTATCCTCAGGCAAACCGGCTGCTCCGTAACGACGGGTAACCTCGCTGCCGAGAATCGTTCCGACAACACGGTTCGTGTTCAAAATCGGGAACGTACCGCGTACGCGTTCTCCGCTCTCCAGCGCAGGCTGTGCAAGAGGCACAAGCTGCTGCATGTCAAGCGATAGCTCAAGGCCGTGATTTTGCTCCTGGATGTTGTAGCGTACGGCATCCTTCGGCAAATCGGCTTCATAGAGCAAGCCGGAAAGATCAATGCCTTTCGCTTTGTAATGCTCGCGCAATTGCTTTGTCTCAAGAATATCGACGCGTCCAACCATTTCTTGGATTGTACGGAAGCCAAGCTCTGCCATAATCTCGCGCAGTTCTTCCGCGATAAAGCGCAGGTAGTTTACAACATGGCTTGGATCGCCCATGAACTTCTTGCGAAGCTCCGGATTTTGAGTCGCTACGCCAACCGGACAAGTATCAAGCTGACAAACGCGCATCATGATGCAGCCTAGAACGATGAGCGGAGCAGTCGAGAAGCCATATTCTTCGGCTCCAAGCAGTACGGCAATCGCTACATCGCGGCCATTCATCATTTTGCCGTCTGTCTCAAGCACGACGCGGTCACGCAAGTTGTTCAGCATGAGCGTTTGGTGCGTTTCAGCAAGACCAAGCTCCCACGGAAGACCAGCATGACGAATCGAGCCCATTGGCGAAGCGCCTGTTCCGCCGTCATAGCCGCTCACCATAATAACGTCTGCGCGGCCTTTGGCAACGCCAGTCGCAATGGTTCCAACGCCGACACCGGATACGAGTTTAACGTTGATGCGGGCGCGCGGATTTGCGTTCTTCAGATCGTGAACAAGCTCAGCCAAATCCTCGATCGAATAAATATCATGATGCGGAGGCGGCGAGATGAGACCTACGCCCGGCGTCGAGCCGCGAACCTCTGCAACCCATGGATATACTTTAAGGCCAGGCAATTGACCGCCTTCGCCAGGCTTGGCGCCTTGGGCCATTTTGATTTGAATTTCATCTGCATTTACTAGGTAGTTGCTCGTTACGCCGAAACGACCGGAAGCAACCTGCTTGATTGCGCTGCGTCTGGAATCCCCGTTCGCATCAGGAATGAAACGCGCCGGGTCTTCCCCGCCCTCGCCTGTATTCGATTTGCCGCCTAGACGGTTCATCGCAATAGCCAGACTCTCATGCGCCTCTTTACTAATGGAACCAAACGACATCGCGCCGGTTTTGAACCGTTTGACGATCGATTCCACCGATTCAACCTCATCAAGCGGTACCGATGTACGTCCTTCCTTAAATTGCAGCAAGGAACGCAGTGTCAAATGCTTCTTGTCTTCGCCCTGAACGAGCGTCGAGAATTTCTTGTACAGCTTGTAGTCATTTCCGCGGGAAGCCATTTGCAGAGTATGAATGGTCTGCGGCGTAAACAAGTGATCTTCGCCGTCTTTGCGCCATTGATAATCACCGCCGGAGTCCAGCTCCTTCTCGCCGCCCTCTTGCTCTGCAAATGCGCGGGTGTGGTGCTTCAGCGTCTCTTCTGCGATGACATCGAGTCCGATGCCGCCAATCCGGGACGGTGTCCAAGTAAAGTACTCGTTGATAACGTCCTCTTTCAAGCCAAGCGCTTCAAAAATTTGCGCGCCCCGGTAGGATTGAATCGTCGAAATACCCATTTTTGACAATATTTTAATAACGCCTTTTGTGGCCGCTTTAATAAAGTTCTTGACTGCTTTGTCATGCGATACGCCGCGCAGCATGCCTTGACGAATCATATCGTCAAGCGACTCGAAAGCCAAATACGGGTTTACTGCGCTCACGCCGTAGCCGAGCAGCAGAGCGAAGTGATGAACCTCGCGCGGCTCGCCCGATTCAAGCAGCAAAGCAACCTTTGTCCGCGTACCTTGGCGAATAAGGTGATGATGAAGTGCGGATACAGCCAGCAAAGCCGGAATCGCAGCATTATCCTTATCGACGCCGCGGTCAGACAGAATGAGAAGGTTGTGTCCCTTCGCGATCACGCGGTCAGCCGCTTCGCACATTTGTTTAATCGCTGCGCGCAAGCCCGCTTCGCCTTCGCTTGCCGTGAAAAATATCGGAAGCGTAATCGAACGGAATCCAGGGCGGCGCACATGACGAAGCTTAGCGAATTGCTCGTTGGATAAAATGGGCGTATCTAATTTAATATGACGGCAGCTTTCCGGTTCAGGGTTCAGCAGGTTACGCTCCGGACCGATCGTCGTGCCTGTAGCCGTAATAATTTCTTCGCGAATCGCATCAATTGGAGGATTCGTTACTTGGGCGAACAATTGCTTGAAATAGTTATAAAGGCGCTGCGGGCGCTCCGACAATACGGCCAGCGGCGCGTCGTAGCCCATGGAAGCGATCGGCTCGGCGCCGCTGCCTGCCATAGGTTCAATCACCTTGCGAATGTCCTCGAACGTGTAACCGAATGCTTGCTGTCTCTTTTGGACGGTAGCATGATCCGGCTCCGGCAATTCCGGCGCTTCCGGCAGCTCCTCCAGATCTACGAGATGCTCGTTAAGCCACTCGCGGTAAGGATGCTCCGTCTCGATTTCCGCCTTCACTTCTTCATCCGAAATGATGCGGCCTTTCTCCGTATCGACAAGCAACATCCGGCCCGGACGCAGACGGTCCTTGTACAGAATATCTTCCGGAGGAAGCTCTACCGTACCAGCTTCGGAGCCCAGAATGATATGATCGTCCTTCGTTACATAGTAGCGAGCCGGACGAAGGCCGTTACGGTCAAGCACGGCGCCGATTTTCACGCCGTCCGTAAAGCCCAGCGCTGCGGGTCCGTCCCATGGCTCCATCAATGTGCTGTGGTATTCATAGAACGCTTTGCGCTCGTCGCTCATGCTTTCGTGATTGGACCAAGGCTCCGGCACCATCATCATTGCGGCATGCGCCATCGAACGGCCAGACAGGAACAAAAACTCCAGCGTGTTATCGAACATCGCCGTATCGGAGCCGTCCGGGTTAATGACCGGTTTGATCTTCTCCAGATCATCGCCGAACAATTCCGTTGCGAACAGCGTCTGACGGGCATGCATCCAGTTCACATTACCGCGAAGCGTGTTAATTTCGCCGTTGTGGATCATATAGTGGAAAGGATGCGCCCGCTCCCAGCTGGGGAAAGTGTTCGTACTGAAACGGGAATGCACAAGCGCCATCGCCGATACGACCGACTCATCATTAAGCTCGGTGTAGAACGAACGGACCTGCTCGGTAGTAAGCATCCCTTTGTATACGATCTTTCTCGATGAAAGACTGGAAAAATAGAACATATTGCCGCCTTCTTTGCCGGCATAACGAATCGCAAGCTCTGCGCGCTTACGAATAACATATAATTTGCGTTCAAACGCCATGTTGTCCTTCAAGCTGCCGTTCTGGCCGATAAACAGCTGGCGTACAAAAGGCTTAACGGCTAACGCCGATTCACCAAGCTTCTTATCGTCCGTCGGAACGGTCCGCCATCCGATCACGGTCTGGTTCTCTTCCTGCACGATCGTCTCCACTTCACGCTCAATTGCGCTGCGGGCAGCCTCGTCCTGCGGCATAAAGATCATACCAACGGCATAACGGCCTTCCTGCGGAAGCGCGATCTCTTGTTTCTTTAATTCGGCAGCAAAAAACGCATGTGGAATTTGAAGCAAAATGCCCGCTCCGTCTCCCGTATTCGGTTCGCTGCCTTGTCCGCCGCGATGCTCCATGTTCTCCAGCAGCATCAGCGCTTGGCGGATGACCTTATGCGACTTGATTCCCTTGATATTGGCCACGAAGCCCATGCCGCATGCGTCTTTCTCGAATTGCGGATCATAAAGCCCCTGCTTCGGCGGCAATCCCAAAATAAGTTCTTTCATTGTGTGCAACCTTTCTATGAGAAGATTGTTGGGTAAGCGTGAACGTGTTGAAGATAAGCACCGATGAATGCGCGTCACGCTTCATAATTGGCTTGTTTAATCATAGAATGATAGTCAGCGAGGCGCATCGGCCTGCTCCTTGCCATTCTTAAGCAAAACGGCATGCGGTCCGTATTCCGGGCGCCTCCGTTCCATTAACCATATACCGGGCCTATACCGCGACAATGCGATTATTATATTATTTTAACATCAGGCCAAAACGGAATCAATTTAATATTTTTATAATTGTTTGTACTTTTTGACTACTGGCGCTAACGCACGTTCCCGTGTAATGCCTTATGCAACCGGCAGGCAATAAAAAGCAAGCATAACATAATCATGCAGCAAATGATTACTTAAATTTCTATTGTGTATTAAAATGAAGCATAACATTTACTATTTTATCAAAAGGATGTGTTCGAGTTGTATAGTAAGTTAAGGAAAGTATCGTATCGCGGGCTACCGGCTTTCATGATTGCCATTTTGTTAACAACAACGATCATTAGCGGACAACACTCATCGGCAGCTTCGGCCGTTGCGGGCCCTGCGGAGAATACCGCCTATCATATAGTCGCGGTGGGCGATTCATTAACGGCAGGCTATGAGCACGGGTTTACCGAGCAATCCATTCCGTACGGGTACGTTGAACAAGTCTATGAGCAGGCTCTATTCCAGGGGCTAAGAGCGGAGTTTTCCAACTATGGCGTGCTCGGACTGAAAACACAGGGGCTCGCCCGCTGGATCGAAGCGGCATTACAAGGTGTAAGCGTGAAGGCAGACGATATCCAGAGCAACTTGATCGATCCGAGAGCGGAACGGATCTTTGCGGAAACACTACAGCTTCGTTCATCGCTGACCGAAGCGGATCTGATCATCATGACCATCGGCGGCAACGATATGAACGCTGTCTTTACTAAGCTTGAAGCAGGCGGTACCCTCGCCGAGGCGGCAATCGTGCTTGATAACGCGCTTGCGATTTATGAAAAAGAACTCGAAGAGACGATCAGGGGCATGGCAGAACTTCGGCCTCAGGCGCAGATCGTTGTCGCCGATCAGTATTTGCCGGTCCCAGCGCCATTCAAAATTAAAGATACGCTTGTCGAGCTCTACCCGGAGGCAGACCGGTTATTTCTAGTCGATGGTCAAAAGCAGCTCCAAGAACGGCTGGACGGGGTGGTCGCACGTCTGTCAAATGTAGGGATTAACGTAAAGGCGGCCAACGTCGCCGATCCCTTCAAAGGCAATGAGCTGAGCTTCACTTCTATATCTGAAGGAGATATTCATCCCAGCCGCTCAGGATATGCCGCGATGGGCAAAGCATTCGCGAACGCCATCTGGGACGAATACCTGACGGTGAAGCCGCGGGCGGAAGGAGTTCCGATTTCCGTCGTCATTAATGGCAAGGAGCTCATCAGCAGCTACAAGCCGGTGCTCTTAGAAAATCGCACCTTCGTACCGCTGCGCGAAATTACCGAAGCACTAGGCGCAACGGTGGACTGGAACTCTGCTGCTCAGACCGCTACAATCGTACAGGATGGCCGCACGGTCGACATCACGATTGGGGCCGCCGCCATATCCGTTAACGGTGTAAAGACTAAGCTGAACGCTCAGCCTGCGTTCCTGCACAGAGTTGGCAAGGAAAGCAAAACCTATCTTCCGCTCGCAGCTTTGTCCGAAGGGCTTGCATTCCAGGTCGTTTATCGCGATACGTTAAAAACCGCCTTCATTAATAAATAAGCGTTCCATTATTTATATTCCTTCTGAAGCTGCTGCATTTGCTCGAGGCCTTTGGCCGCCCATCGCTGCAAGCGGTCAAGCGCCTCTATTTCCGCCGCTGCGGCAGCCTTCAGAGATTCGCTGTAATCGGGTACTTTACCTAGATAACGACTGATATCCCTGATGGGAACCGTCGTTTTCTCCGTATAGCTTAGCGCCCGTCTCTCATGAAACATAGGCACATCCGGATTATACGGGTTGTGCAGGTCTCCTTGCTCGGGGTGCTTAAGGACAGCAAGCACCTTAACGAGCGCACGGGGGCTGTTATACTCTACGAGCTCGCCTACATATTGACCTGAGCGAACCTCCGCTTTAACCAAATCTCCAATTTGAAACGTTTGATTCGTATCGTTAACCTTTCTTTGCTCCATTTCTTCTCATCCTCACTTTTTTTTCAATAAATATGTACATGTAAAATATATGTAAATATAGTTGACTCCAGGGATTCATATGATGATAATGTGCACATCTGCTTCTAAGGATAAAATAACCACTATATGAATAGCAACCCTCATGGATTAAACTTGTGTTAGACGCACTTGCATCGTAATATGGAATTAGAAAAGTAGGTGGAATGAATGCGTAAGAAAAGAGTGCTTCTGCTCTCTGAAGGCTTTGGCTCCGGTCATACACAGGCTGCCTATGCGCTTGCTGTCGGATTAAAGCAGCTATGTCCAGATATTCAGACCCGCGTCATCGAGCTTGGAAAATTTCTTAACCCGGTGCTTGGTCCGTGGATCATATCCGCTTATCGCAAAACCGTAAGCAAACAGCCGAAGATGGTCGGTCTTATTTACCGAAGCAATTATAAAAAATCTCTTAACCGCTTTACCCAGCTTGCGCTTCATCGTATGTTTTATACCCAAACGTCACAGGTAATATCCCAGCTTAAGCCGGAATTAATCGTATGTACTCATTTTGTGCCCAATGCCGTCGTCGCAAGGCTTAAGCGCTTAGGTTTGGATATGCCGCTATACACGCTCATCACCGATTACGACGCGCACGGTTCATGGGTTAACAAGGAGGTTAATAAGTACTTAGTCTCCTCGGCGCTCGTAAAGGACAGATTGGTGGAGAAGGGCGTTACTCCGGATCGCATTGAGGTAACGGGCATTCCCGTTCACCCGAATTTCTGGCATACATACGAGAAAGAAGAAATGCGGCAGCAATTTGCTTTAAAGCCTATGCCTACCGTACTCGTCATGGGCGGCGGCTGGGGGATCATGTATGAAGACAATGCGCTTGAATATATGACCAAATGGCGCGAAAGCACACAGCTTATCTACTGCGTCGGATCTAACGAGAAGATGAAGGAAAAGATGCTCGAAGATCCGCTCTTTCAGCATCCCAACATCCGTATACTCGGGTTCACCCGCGAGGTGAACAAGCTTATGGACGTATCGGATCTGCTGGTCACAAAGCCGGGGGGCATGACCTGCACCGAGGGAATGAGCAAGGGAATACCGATGCTGTTCTATGAGCCGATTCCCGGTCAAGAGGAAGAGAATTGCGAATACTTCATTAACAACGGCTTTGGCGAAATGCTGGATTCGAACGATACCGTCGACCGATGGTTTTCGCTCATTCACGATGCTTACGCCTCAGGACAATTCAGGGACAGCCTGCTAACTAAAAGAAACCAACAATATGACCCGATGAGCTGCCCGAAAGCCGTCCTGCAGTTCATGCAGTGACGGCTTTCTTTTCAAAAATAAAGAAGCATAATTTGTGTACTCTTATCCAAATAGTATAGAAAATGAAGGGAGCTGTTTTTGATGAGATCACAGATGGCGGACGGTAAAACGATTATATTAAGGCTGGAAATCGATACGACTCTCGCCCAGTTTGGACGAGCAGCTACCGCGATCGAGCAAGCAAAAGGCGATATCATCGCCATTGACGTCATACATACGGACAAAAACAAAAGTGTTCGCGACCTAACCGTCAAAATTGCGGAGCAAGGCGCTGCCGAACGGCTCACGAACGCTCTGCGCTCCTTGCCTGGCATCAGGCTGCTCCATATTTCCGACCGAACGTTTCTGCTCCATCTCGGAGGCAAAATCACGATTCAGCCAAAAACGCCTATACAAAACCGCGATGACTTGTCGCGCGTCTATACGCCGGAGGTCGCCAGAGTTTGTCAAGCGATTCACGAGGAACCCTCAAAGGCGTATACGCTAACGATCAAAAGAAATATGGTCGCCGTCGTTTCGGACGGCAGCGCCGTACTCGGTCTTGGTAACATCGGCCCTTACGCGGCCATGCCCGTAATGGAAGGCAAGGCCATGCTGTTCAAGCAATTCGCCGACGTGGATGCCTTCCCTATATGCTTGGATACGCAGGATACCGAGCAAATTATTGCGGCAGTGAAAAATATCGCGCCAGCCTTTGGCGGCATTAATCTGGAGGATATTTCGGCGCCTCGCTGCTTCGAAATTGAGCAGAGACTCAGACAGGAGCTCGATATCCCCGTCTTTCACGACGATCAGCACGGAACGGCTGTCGTGCTGTATGCCGGCCTGCTCAATGCGCTCAAGCTTACAGGCCGCAACTTAAAAGAGGCACGCATCGTTGTATGCGGCATTGGCGCTGCGGGCACCGCTTGCACGAAAATGCTGCTCGCAGGCGGCGCGCAGCATATCGTAGGCGTTGACCGCGCGGGCATACTGTCCGCCGAGCGCAGCTACGACAATCCGATGTGGCAGTGGTATGCGGATCATACGAATCCGCAGCGCCTCAGCGGAGACTTAGCCGAAGCGCTGGCAGGCGCCGACGTATTTATTGGCGTTTCCGCCGGCGGCATATTGACTCGCGCTCACATCGAGTCCATGGCGAAGGAACCGATCGTATTCGCAATGGCTAATCCGGAACCGGAGATCAGACCCGAGCTCGCCGAGGACATCGTTGCCGTCTTTGCGACAGGCAGGTCTGACTATCCGAACCAAATTAATAACGTCCTCTGCTTTCCCGGCATTTTTCGCGGAGCGCTTGATAGCCGCGCCACCACGATCAATGAAGAAATGAAGCTGGCTGCCGCCGAAGCCATCGCATCGGTCATAAGTGACGATGAGCTAAATCGCTTGTACATCGTACCCAGCGTCTTCAACACTCGCGTGGTCGAGGAGGTCCGCCGCCGCGTTATCCATGCCGCCCAGCAAAGCGGCGTCTCCCGCCGCCAGATTCGGGAGTAAATCGCAGCCATATTTCACACGCCGCTTGTTTACGGGTTGATCCCGAAACGAAGCGGCGTTTTTATTTTTGAGCGTTAGTCATTTGCGTAAAAGACATGACACCTATCATCTTTTTAACCGTATTAAATATGATATAATAATTATCGTCAGTTAAAGAAAAAGGAGCCATGTAATGTTTCAAGCTGTAGTAGATTTTTTAAAGGACTTTGGACCTTTGGGATTGTTCATTCATTCCTTTTTCGATGCTATTATATTTCCGATCCCGGCTTTCTTCCTCCAAGTGTCATTAAGCATTCTCAACCCGGCTGCAGCATTATGGCTGGCAACCGTCGGATATATTGCCTGTCTGTTAGGAACTCCGGTCGGTTATTACCTTGGAAAAATAATGGGCAAATCGGTCCTCTATAAGTTTCTGAAAAAAGAATGGATCGATGCGGCTACTGAAAAATTCCAAAAAAATGGCGAGGCTGCCATTCTAATCGGATCGTTCACGCCTATTCCTTTTAAAGTATTTACGATTTTATCCGGGTGCTTGAATTTCCCGTTATGGCGTTTGATCGGCTATGCGGCTATAGGGCGGGGCCTCAAGTTTTACGTGGTTGGACTATTGTTTTACTTTTATGGGCGAGCTGCCGAGAGCATGGTCAAGGATGTTTCCTTATACATCTTCGTCGGCGCAGTACCGATCGTGATCGTATTTCTGTTCCTTCGCAAGCGATACCGCAAGAAGAAAGAGCTGGCTGCCAAGCAAGCGGAAA
Organism: Paenibacillus alkaliterrae; assembly: GCF_021532375.1. Lineage (GTDB taxonomy): Bacteria > Bacillota > Bacilli > Paenibacillales > Paenibacillaceae > Pristimantibacillus > Pristimantibacillus alkaliterrae. The sequence goes on along the minus strand of NZ_JAKGAP010000008.1, from coordinate 108,745 downwards.
TAAAAGCACAGGATGAAGCGATTCAAATTAGCTCTTAGCCTATCAACGAAAAGGCCGGTTAGGGAATTTCCCTAACCGGCCTTTTTTGATCTAATCTATAATGCGCTTCCGCCATATAAGAAGCGGTATTCCCAGTGCGTCCCTTCGATGCTGCTGATCGTAACGCCTCCGCTTTCTTTGGAATACGTGTGAAGAATCTTGCCGTCTCCCAAATAAATACCGTCATGCGTAATTGTTGCCGTGCTTTTGTTCACTCCGCTGTACGAGGATGCTTTCGTGCCTTTGTAAGACATAAAGAAAATCAAATCCCCGCGCTCGAGCTGACGCCAGTCCGTCTTTACATCGCCTTTGTCCTTTACATATTGGCCCTGCTGGCGCGAGTCTGCTGGGAGCTTAAGACCAACGCCATCAATAAAGGCTTGTCTTACGAAGTCAGAGCAGTCAAACGTCGTCGTCGTATTGCGGCTGGATCCATACTCATACGGCGTACCCAGATATTTCATGCCTGCCGCGATCACTCTTTCAACGGCTTCCGATGACGATGCTCCGGGACTCGTTACGGCTCCGCCTCCCGAATTGCCGCTGCCTCCTGAGTTATTTGTTCCTCCTGAGATTGTACCCGTTACATCTAAATAAGAGGATTGCGTGCTTACATAACCGCGAACGCCATTAGCGTCTTGAACCTCATACCAGTACTTGTTCGTCTTGGAAAGCACGGTAACCTGCTCTCCTTTTTTTAAGAAACGAATACGTTGACCTGATGCAGATGCAGCTTTCCGAAACGAGACGGATGCTTTAACGATTGCATTCCCCGATTGGACAGCGCTGCTTGGCGGACTTTCGATTGAGATATATTTCGATGAGGCGGATATGTAGCCTGTTCTTCCGGAAGAGTCACTAACCTTGTACCAATATGAATTTACCTTGTCCACAACTGAAACCTGTTCGCCCTTCTTCAAGGTGCGGATGACCGACGCCGACGCTGATGGCGATGTGCGAAAATTTACGCCTGTTTGCACTTCTGCTGATTGTGCTGCCAAAGCCGCCGGAACGGAAATCGAACTAAACAATAATGCTGCCGTTAACGTTGCTGTTGCCATCCTTTGTTTCATGGTGTAATTCAAAAAGCACGCCTCCTTGGTGTGTAAACAGTGTTGGTGTAACGGTTCTGGTACCATTGTAAGTTCGGCGGAATTGACAAGCATCGTCCATATTTCCTATTTACCGATTAGGCGAAATTGGGAACAGAGGCATATTCATCCCTTGTAAAAAAAATAAAAAAAGGCATTTCCGTCACGGAGATGCCTTTCAACCTATTCCAGCCCAAATCGTTGCCTGCATTTGGATTCGTTTGTAGTTTGTACCTCTAAAAAAAGGGTCAAATGCCTCATTTAATAAATTAAGTCTTTAGACCCTTATATTTCCCTGCCAACTTCCGTTGGTAACAATTACCGATTGAAATCATTGCTTTTCGGCTGCATTCAGTAACATATTTTCTACGATCTCATGCGGCTCGACATGGACATGGACGCTCATAATATTATGTTTTCGCCCCATCCGATGCTCTATCTCATCGCTAATGCGATGACTTTCGATTAGAGTAAGCTCCGGATCAACCTGGACGATTACATCGACCAATACATGATTGCCGTGTACGCGGGCCTTAATGTCCTTAATCGTCTTGACGCCCTTCGTCTTGGCGATTGTAGTACGCAAGCTGGATAATTCATTCTCGTCAAAACCATCCGTCAGGGCATGCGTCGAGCTATAAAAAATTTCCCAAGCCGTTTTACAAATAATCGCACCGACCGCCAGAGCGGCCACTGGATCCAGCCATGGCAATCCGAATTGCGCGCCAATAATACCGATGGCCGCTCCCGTACTGACAAGCGCATCCGATAAATTATCTTTGGAAGCAGCGAGTAAAGCTTGATTATTGATACGAAGAGCTAATTTGCGATTATAAATATACACGCCGGCCATACATGCCGCCGCAAACAGCGCAACCCACGCCGACGCTAGGTTCGGGACTGTATGTTCCGCAGCGAATAACGATTTTACCGCACTGATGAGCACTTGAATACCAACAGTCGCCATAATGAAAGAAGCAATTAATGCGGCAATCGTCTCCGCGCGAAAATGACCGTAAGGATGATCCTTGTCCGGCGGCTTTTGCGATATGCGAAGTCCTATCAATACCGCTGCAGATGCTACAATATCGGTGAGATTGTTAAAGCCGTCCGCTACGAGAGCCCCTGACGCAAACCAGTAGCCGGCGACAAGCTTGATCGCGGACAGCGTCAAATAGGCTGTGATACTGACCCAGGCACCCTTCTCGCCTTGTTTAATCTCTTCATACTGATTCAGTTTCAATACCCTCCCAAGCTTAAAAACTTAACTATTTTTTTGCAGCTAAATTATATAACGGTATCATAACCGAACGAAACCGTGTGGGTCTAGAGAAACAGTGTTGACCAGGTGCGCACTTTTATGCACGAATGCAACAATTTTCTATGGCTTTTGCTTGCATTCGAACAGCTTATCCGCGACGTTTTTGACATGCAATGTCAAAAAAAACATCCGCCCGTAAGGTTTTCCCTACAGGCGGATGCTTCTGTTTCATGAGACTTATACGGCGTACATTCGCTCGCGAAGCGCCTTAACCTCGGCGCTTTCAAGATATTCGTCGTAGGTCATCATCCGGTCGATTACGCCGTTTGGCGTAATTTCAACGATGCGGTTAGCGATCGTCTGGACGAACTGATGGTCATGCGACGTGAACAGTATGGTGCAATCCGTATCGATAAGGCCATTGTTCAATGCCGTAATGGACTCCAAATCCAAGTGGTTCGTCGGTTCATCCAGAATGAAAACGTTCGCGCCTTCAAGCATCATCTTCGACAGCATGCAGCGTACCTTCTCGCCGCCGGACAATACGCTTGCTTTCTTCATCGCATCATCGCCGGAGAACAGCATGCGGCCCAAGAAACCGCGAATGAACGTCTCATCCGGATCCTTCGAGTATTGACGAAGCCATTCCACCAGGTTCAAATCTACCCCCTCGAAATAGGGAGAGTTGTCCTTAGGGAAATATGCCTGCGTTGTCGTTACTCCCCATGAGTAGCTGCCTGCATCCGCTTCAGTCTCACCCACGAGCAGTTGGAACAATAATGTCTTAGGCAAGCTGTTCGGACCAACGAAAGCAACCTTATCGCCTTTGTTAATGGCAATTGTCAGGTTATCGATCAATTTCTCTCCATCGATCGATTTCGTCAAGCCGTCAACCAGCAGCAGCTGCTTGCCCGCTTCACGCTCCCCTTTGAAAAGAATGAACGGGTATTTACGGTTTGAAGGACGAATATCGTCAAGCGAAATTTTGTCGAGCAATTTCTGACGCGATGTTGCTTGCTTCGCCTTCGACTTATTCGCACTGAAACGTTGAATAAACGCTTGAAGCTCTTTGATCTTGTCTTCCTTCTTCTTGTTCTCGCCGCGTTGAAGCTGCAAGGCAAGCTGGCTCGACTCATACCAGAAGTCATAGTTACCTACGTACATTTGGATTTTGCCGAAGTCAATATCCGCAATATGGGTACATACCGTGTTCAGGAAGTGCCTGTCATGGCTGACCACGACGACTGTGCCTTTATAATCGGCCAGGAAATCCTCCAGCCAGCGGATCGATTCGATGTCCAAATGGTTGGTAGGCTCATCGAGCAGCAGGATGTTCGGGGAACCGAACAAAGCTTGAGCAAGCAAGACGCGAACCTTCTCGTTACCGTCAAGCTCAGACATCTTCTTGCTATGCATATCCGGCGTAATGCCGAGACCGTTCAGCATCTCCGATGCTTCAGACTCCGCTTCCCAGCCGTTCATATCGGCGAATTCCGCTTCCAGCTCGCCTGCGCGCATGCCGTCTTCATCCGTGAAGTCCGCTTTCGCATAAAGAGCGTCCTTCTCCTTCATGACTTCATACAGCTTCTTGTGACCCATCATAACGGTCTCGAGTACGAGGAAATCATCGTATTCGTAATGGTTCTGCTTCAATACCGCGAGACGCTCGCCCGGCGTGATATGCACTTCTCCGTGCGATTGCTCGACTTCACCGGACAATATTTTCAAAAATGTAGATTTGCCCGCGCCGTTGGCGCCGATCAAACCGTAACAGTTGCCAGGCGTAAATTTAATGGTTACATCTTCAAATAGCGCCCGTTTTCCATAACGGAGCGTTATGCCGCTCGTACTAATCATTCGTTATATCCCGTCCTTCACTACAAAATCGCGTAATCTCGAACTATTATACCACAGTATGCTCGGAAACCGTACCTTCTTTTGCCTTCGGGCGAACGTTCCTGTTCATTCGCCAAACCGTTCAGGCACCAGACTTCGTATAGTCAGCAATAGACATACGATTCCTTTTTTCATAAAATCCCCTTTCTTTTGAAAAAAGAAAAAACCTCTCTAAAGCGATGCGAATGATGTCATCACCTAAGAGGAGGCTTTCAAATTTAGTTCGGTTCATCATAGATAGCACTGCTGCGTTAATCCCATTTCAGCTTGACTTCGTTGCCCGTTCGGGAGGATTCGTAAATGGCATCGAGAATGCGGTTGTTTGTGTACCCGGAAAGGGCCGATGTGATTGGTTGCTTGCCTTCGCGTATACACTCTGCGAAATGTCGGCTCATCAAGATGCGGTCCTCCTCTCCTTCAAGAGGAGTAATGTCGCTCTCGACTACCTCATCGTCCGTATGCGTAACGTATTTGCCGTTGTTGCCTACGATCGCAACGCCGCCCTGCGTCCCCATCAAATGAATGAAAGGCTCCTCCGGCAGGAACGCCGAATGCGCTGCCCAGCTTACTTCAAGAGACAAGGTCGCGCCGTTATCCAGCTTAATCAATGCGGAAGCAAGGTCCTCGACATCGTAATAGCCGTCCCAGTTCGGTGTTCCCCAGCTTCCGATGCCTTGACGGTTCGGGCCGAACTCTGCGTAGGTCGATCCATACACGGATACCGGTTTCGGATTGCCCATGAGATACAGAGACAAGTCGAGCATGTGAACGCCAATATCAATGAGCGGACCGCCGCCGGCTTGATCCTTTCGCGTAAACCAGGAGCCCCAGCCGGGTATACCCTTTTTGCGGAACCAGCCTGCTTTTGCGTTATAGATTTGACCGACATCTCCGTTATCAATGTGCTGCTTCAAGGCCCTGCTTAGTCCCGTCCAGCGCATTTGATGCGACATCATCAGCACTTTGCCCGATTTTTCCGCTTCCTCCACGATCATCCTTGCAGCTTCGGAATCGATAGCCATCGGTTTCTCGAGCAGTACATGCTTGCCTTTCTTAAGCGCCTCAATGGCCAACGCCGCATGAAATTGATTCGGTACGCAGATTACCACGGCATCAATCAACGAATCCTCAAGCAGAGCTTGCGGACTCGTATGAACCGTCTGAATGTGATGCTCTTGCGCGCGCTGCTCGGCAAGCGGCAAATAAACGTCTGCCACTGCAGCCAGCTCTATGTCCTCTACATTGTTGAACGTCTGCATGTGTACGTTGCCAATCGCCCCGGCACCAATAATACCAAGTCGTATGTTAGTCTGACTCATTGCAAATTCCTCCTAAGGGTCTTGAAGTAAACCTTCTTCGTAACTTCGGCCCGCATTTGTCCGCGTTTCTCATTTCCCTGCGAGTCGCCAGGTTTTCCCGAGCGGCAGGATGACAAGCCGCTGCGTCTCGATGGTACGTTTGACCCGGTCCTCCTCCAGTCGGTCCAGCGCCTCACGCGGCGTATCGTCGGCAAGCTTAAATGTGCCGTAATGCATTGGCACGAACCATTTCGCCTCTGTATCTTCAAAGGCTTGGAGTGCCTGCTCCGGGGTCGTATGCTGCGGTCCCATGAACCATTCCGGTTCATAGGCGCCAATCGGAAGCAGCGCGACGTCGATCGGAAAACGGCGTCCGATTTCCTTAAATCCTTGAAAATATCCGCTGTCACCGGCAAAGTAAATCGTTGGCGATTCCGCGACGTATGGGTGTTCAAGCTCCCTTTTCTTATCCGCAGACATTTCGATTGGAGCATTATCCCGATTAGGATGCTTTATTTTTCCGCCAACATGGCCAACCAGTTTACCGCTTCTTGACGTCGATTGCTCCATAACAAAGCCGCCCCAGTGCGAGCTGTTCGTATCCCACGGATTTCGCCGCGTAGAATGCTGGGAGGGAACGAAGCTGAATTTGACCCCGTGAATGTTGATGGATTCCCACCAATGCAGCTCCTTGATGTTAATAAAACCTTTCTTGCGCAGCTTCGAGCCTAAGCCCGCGGGCACGAGCAGCTGTCTCGGACCAACAAGTCTCCGCAGCGAATTTACACTTAAATGGTCATAATGAGAATGAGATATGAGCACGACATCAATTGGAGGTACGTCCTCTATCGGGATTCCCGGCGGCGTCAGCCTTTTCTGAAAAGCCATTTGACTCGACCAGACAGGGTCTGTAATTATATTCAAGCCGCCAAGCTGAATCAAAAAGGTGGAGTGACCGACCCATGTAACAGATGGCAGTCTGCGGTTATTTTCTAAATAAACGATATCAGGCCGAACGCTGGGGACGGTAAAGGAATAATCCTTCATTTTCAGCCTGCGAATGCGCTCTTGCCGCCATCTCTTGAATTGCTTCAACGATGTATGCTGCTCAATCGGATCGATATTGGCAAATCGTTTTAACCTCAACCGTCCATTCCTCCCTCGATATTCGCTTTTATTAACTAAGATACCAAGCCGAAGGCGTGAAAAGCAAGTCAATCACTCCCATGCTGGGCCGCTTCGTTCGCATACTTGAATAAAATCAGTTAAACTAAGTGTTACATGTTTACACCTAACATTACGCTTTCGAAACAGAATTTGTGACACGCTGGAATAACGCTGGTGTCGTGATCCATAATTACAGGAGGATTCCTTATGAAACTCATATCGATAGAACCTACGCCGAGTCCTAATTCCATGAAGCTGAACGTTGACGAGACGCTTCCTCGCGGACGAAGACTAACCTATAAAGCAGGAGAAGCCGTCGATGCGCCTGAGCTCCTGCAGCAGCTGCTGCAAATTAAAGGCGTCCGCAGCTTATTCCGCACGACTGACTTTATCGCGCTGGACCGCAAGCCTGGAGCTGACTGGGCAGCTATTCTTGCTGAGGCAGGGCAATTGCTGCAACGGGATGCGATGGATGACGGTCAGGCCGACGGTGATAAGGGACCTGCCGCTAGTTATGGCGAAGCGCAGGTGCTCGTCCAAATGTATAGAGGCATTCCCATGCAGGTACGCGTCCGCATGGGAGACAGCGAAGTTCGTTCGGCGCTTCCGCAGCAGTTTGGGGATGCCGTGACTGAGGCTGCCGGCTCGGGCATGATCCGCGAGCGCAAGCTGGAGGAGTTCGGCGTTCGATACGGCGAGCCCGACGAAATCGCGGCTGAGATCGTTCGCGAGCTAGAAGCCTCGTATACTAGAGAGCGGCTGGCCGCGCTGGTTTCCGCTGCCATTGCACAAGGGACGGAAGTCATTGAGAATGTCGCGGGGCTTGCCGTGAGGCCTGCACCTTTGTCACTTGAGGAAGCGCTGACGCAATTCGCCTCTGCGGATTGGCAGGTTCGTTATGCCGCATTGGAGCGTTATGTATCGTCGATCGAAGGTATTCCCCTTCTCGAAGTGGCACTGAAAGACGAGAATAGCTCGATCCGAAGGCTGGCCGTCATCTATTTGGGCGACCTCCGATCGCCCGAAGCGCTGCCGCATTTGTTTACGGCGCTGCGTGATTCGTCTACTTCCGTAAGACGGACGGCAGGCGATACGCTTTCCGATCTAGGCGATCCGGCAGCTATCGGGCCAATGATTGAAGCGCTTCGCGATAAGAACAAGCTCGTTCGCTGGCGCGCAGCCCGATTCCTGTACGAGGCTGGCGACGAGTCGGCTGTTGAAGCGCTTCGCGAGGCCGCCAAGGACTCCGAGTTTGAAATCCAGCTGCAGGCCCAGATGGCGCTGGAGCGCATCGAGCGCGGCGAGGAAGCAGCCGGATCAGTATGGCAGCAAATGACCGCTGCGCGCAAGGATGAGCAATGATGACATTCCAAGAGGAAAGCAGCATAAAAGAAGTATGCTGACAATCATTAAAATTAATCCTATAGCTCCAATATCTATTGGAATCACGGCTGCGTATGGATTTCCCGATGCATAATTAATATTTGAGCGATATCCCAACAACGCACCCGAACGTGTCCCACTGCTCATAATGGGTCTAATATCTAAATAGTCATCGCTTCGTTCTTTTTTAGGCTATCTGTTTTTTCTCTATGTCGCCGAAACAGCCTCCCCCAAAGTAAAAAAGGACTGGCCCAAGGTCATCAACGATGACCTTGGGCACAGCCCCTCCGTTTCTTCTCTATGTGCATTACTCTGCATTACTCTGCATTACTCTGCCTTATTCGCTTGTTTGAACGCGCTTGTGCGGCCTGCTTTCACTGATACTCCAGCTGTATCCGTACAAGCAGCGAGTCGTCGCCCGCAAACGGCTCATAGCTGGCCCGGTAGCCAACGGCTACGTTCACGTTCTGGAAGGCCGTTTTCAGAGCCTCCGGGAAACGTTCGCCTTGTTCAAACCGGAATTCCAAGCTCGCGGTGCGAGATTTAAGCGCCGATTGGATAACGGTTCGCAGCTGCTCCGTGCTTGAGACCGTGTGTTCCGGCTCGAGCCAGTGCAAGCCGAGCGCCATCTTAAGCTTACTGTAGCGTTCCCGCTCTGTTGCCGCCCCTTGCTGCTCAAGCTCTTGAATAATATCAGCATACTTGGTGTCGGCAGCAGGATATGTCTTCGTCCATTGATGATCTGCGCGCAGCTCCCCGTCTGTCTTCAAATAATAATTGTACCGGATCGTTCCATCGCTGGATTTGACCACGGGCGCAGTCGGCTTCTTGCCTTCAGCCGGTTTTGTGATCGGGTCATCCCACGTCAAATCCAGATGGTACCATCGGCCGTCCAGCTGAACCATGTTCCAGGCGTGTTCGCCCGTATTTACCGTGCCTTCCGCAATAAGCACCGGAATGCCCGCTTCCTTCAACATTTTATAACCCAGCAGGGCATAACCCTGACACACCGCTTCTCCGCGAATGACCGCCGCATAAGCCGTATAATGCGTCAAAGATTGATCATATTCCACATTCGTGACGATCCAATCATGTATCGCTTTTATCTTTTCATGGTCATTCATATCCTGTTCTAGTATAGCTGCCAGTGCCTTTTTCACCTCTCGATCCACAACGGCGGTTTGCTCCTTCGACTCGCGGTACCTGGCCTCGAACGAAATTGTAGATTTGTTGCCCCAGCTTCGGATCGTATAGATATAAGATTCGAGAATATAAGCAGAATAATCGTCATGCTTCAGTGCCGCTCGAATGACCTCTGTCATTTTATCCGACAGCTCCTGCTTGTCTCCTGTATACGTAATGGAAAAACGCTCGGACCGGGCCTGGAATTTGTCCGCAATTTCAAGCTCCAGCTGCTCAAGCTTATTCGGCTGCTGCACCGCGACCACCTCATCTGATTCTGCCGCTGCGGGAAACAAGTCAATCTTCAAATCGAGACTGACCACTGCTATAATGATGACGGCCATAATCAGCAGCTTCGATACGGCTTTATTCATAAAGACCTCCTAAACTTTATTCCATTATACTATTTTCAACATCTTTCATCTTAATTAATACGGAGGCGCGTGCATAAAGTTTTTTTGAAAATTACGATTTATATCAGTTAAACTAGAGATGCATAGGTTTTTTCAGGTCCTATTAAGCTTGCTGACATAATAGCGTTGCTCCTGTGAGATGAAATGGACGAATCTAACTGGAAAAGTTCCCGCTAAACTTGCTTCATCAGCGAGTAAGTTTGGCCTAACTGGGAATTATCCCGCTAATATGGTCAGTTTGCCGATTAGAAGCGATTATTCTGGTGAATAACGCCTGGTTTTCCCGTTAATTGCTTTAATAAAGCGTGTTTGAGACAATTAACAGGAGTTTTTCCAGTTCATGCTGTCGGTTCAGTCGAGAACTCGCGCAAATGATTAGTTCAACTTATAAAGTTGGGTGTATCGTTTCCATCATATGTTCAAGAAAGCTCTTTCATGCCTTATAGCAAGCATCATCTAAAAGTAGAAAAGAGGCACTGCTGCGCTGCGCCTCCATTCATTCCTGCCTTATCTTAATCGTCCTCGGGAAATTGCAGAAGCAGCAGTCACGGAGCAAACCCCTGTTGACTTAAATAGATCTGATCTTCTGGAAAAAGGCTTAGCAATCTATCATATACGATCCGATAAGCCGCAGGGTTATACCATTCCTCCAAGCCGAGCTGTTCATATAACGAAAAGATGCCCAAATTGCGGGTTCGCGTACCGCCGCTGCCGTCTCCCATAAAATAATCGTCTACACATACGCGATCAACCCTTGATTTAAGCAATCCCGGGAACGCTTCACTGCTCGGCAGAACCGGAGCGATCGTTGCCTGTGTCGGCACGCCTGCTTCCGCCAGCAGCTGCAGCGTCTTAAGTCTGGCGCCGATTGGAGGAGCGCCCGGCGTAAATATTTTGCGAATATCCTCCCGATCCGTCTCTACGGTCATGCTTACCCTAACTTTATCCTTCAACAGCAGCAAAATATCAATGTCTCTGACAACAAGCGGACTCCGGGTTTGCACAAACAAAAAATCGGGCGGATCCTCCGCCATTACCTCCAGCAGCGCTCTCGTCACTTTTTCCTTATGCTCGACAGGCTGATAGGGGTCCGTGCTTGAGGACATGAATATCGTGACCTTCCCCTTTGCCTTAGCTCTGCGAAGCTCCTTGCTCAAGATTCCGGCAGCCTCCTTCTTGATGTCCACCCAAGTTCCCCAATCGGCCTTGCGGAACAGCGAGACCGGCATTTGCCGCACATAGCAGTAGGAGCAGCCAAACGAGCAGCCCGTATACGGATTCAAGGAATGGCTATAATCAGTAAGAAAACCCGTTCCCTTATTAAGCAGCGTCTTCGGGTATTTGTAGAAAAATTCAGTTCGGATCATGAGGCATGGACCGGGCTTCCTTCATTCGACGTTCCTACCTGTTCCAGCCTCAGCAGCTTCGTCTTCATATCCAGCCCTCCGCGGTAGCCGGTTAGCGAGCCGTTTTTCCCGATTACCCGGTGGCAAGGCACGGTGATCAGAACCGGATTCGCGCCGATTGCCGCACCAACCGCGCGTACCGCAGACGGTCTTTGAACATGCTCCGCAATATCCGAATAGGATTGCGTTTGTCCGTATGGAATTCGGCAGAGCGCGTTCCACACCGCAAGCTGAAAGGTTGTGCCGCGGAAATCGAACGGAACGGTGAAGTTTTGGCGTTTTCCTTGCAAGTACTCGATCAGCTCCGCCTCATACGGCTGCAGTTGTTCATCATTTTGAATCCAATCGCTGCCAGGGAAACGATTTTGGCCCCATTCGGCCAATTCAGCAAACGGCTTGTTCTGCGAGCCTACGTAACAAAGCCCCTGTGACGTTGCCGCTACATACATGCGCCAATCCTCATGAGTCAATAACGACCAGTATATCGTCGGGTTATTTTTGACTTCCATCATACGATACCTCCGTAATGGATTTGTTTCTGTATAATTGGCGGTAGTCAGCGGGCGTATGGCCGGTTTTCTTTTTGAACAGCGTTATAAAATAAGAAGCATTCGGCAACCCCACAGACAAACCGATATCCGCGATCGTTTTATCCGAATGGATCAGGTACTGCTTCGCCTTGTCCATTCTCGTTTGCTGAGCATATTCGACGGGCGTCATTCCTTTGATTTTCTTGAAAGTACGGTGCAAATGATAAGGGCTTCCGTGACACATATCGGCCAACGTTTCCAGCGTCAGCGTCTCGCTATAATTCGTATCGATACATTGCGTAATTTGAGCTACCCAATCGATATCAGGCAAGCGCCCGCCGGTTGGCTTGCATCGTTTGCATGGGCGAAAATGGGCCGACAGCGCTTGCTCCGCATTTTTAAAAATACGAACATTCTCCATCTTCGGCTCCCTGGACTTGCATGACGGCCTGCAAAATATTCCCGTCGTCTTAACCGCATATATAAACCTGGCATCGTAAGCGGCATTATTATCAATAATCGCCCGCCACTTTTCTTCGGTCAATCGTTCCTCTTCAAAAGGCAGCATTGCGCTCTCACCTCCATTTCCATTATAGCCTCAATGTTCTACTTCTGTACGCATTTGAGAATGTAATAGCAAGATAACGAAACTGCGTGATCTCTTTTTATGATAAAACTAACGTAGAGATATGTTCTCGGGAATGGAGGGTTTTTATGTCGGAGAATGAGGTGTATCCGCAATGGGAGGATCATGGTCATACGTTAAAATTGTTTGTTCCCCAGCCATTCAGCTTTGCCGAAAATATGAAATACCTGTCTAACGCTCCAAACGAATGTTTGTTTCATATCAAAGAGCAGCGGCTTTACAGAGCGATTCCGATTGAAGGAGAAACGCTTGTCATTGAAATTAGCTCGGATCATGACCATTCGATAACCGTTCGTTTTATGGGAGATACAGCGCCTTCCTGCGAAAGAGTGCGCAGCGCCGTCGTCCGATATGTCAGAGACTGGTTTGATTTGGATACCGACTTGCTTCCTTTTTACAAATTAGCCAAATCCGATCCGCTTCTGCACAGGGCCGCCGATTCATTCCATGGACTGCGGGTCATAGGCATTCCCGATTTATTCGAGGCGATCTGCTGGGGCATTATTGGGCAGCAAATTAATCTTACTTATGCCTATACGTTGAAAAGACGCTTCGTCGAACGCTTCGGACGTCATGTGTCATGCGAGGGGGAATCGTATTGGCTGTTTCCTTCTGCACAAGAGATCGCCGTATTGGCCGTCGAAGATTTGGCAGAGTTGCGAATGACGGTTAAAAAATGCGAGTATCTTATCGGGACAGCCAAGCTGATCGCTGAAGGTCGGATGAGCAAAGAGCTTCTAACGGCGGCTGGCGATTTAAAAACGGCTGAAAAGCTGCTCGTCAACCTGCGCGGCATTGGACCTTGGACAGCTAACTATGTGCTAATGCGCTGCTTGAGAATGCCTTCCGCTTTCCCCATCGACGATGTCGGCCTGCACAATGCGATTAAATATGTAATGGGCACCGAGAAGAAGCCGTCGAAGGAAGAAATTTTGAAGCTGTCCAAGGCATGGACGGGTTGGGAATCCTATGCCACTTTTTATTTGTGGAGATTCCTCTATTAAAACAAAAGCGCCCGAAACCAGAACTCCCGACTTAACGAAAGCGTCCTTCGCAGAAGATTTTTATAAAACCCGTTTGTGAACGCACTATGATGGATTTATACAGTAACTTCACGCTCCTTTGCCCTGTTTGGCGCGCTATGATGGATTTATACAGTAACTTTACGCTCCTTTGCCCTGTTTGGCGCGCTATGATGGATTTATACAGTAACTTCACGCTCCCATGCCTCGTTTGGTGCGCTATGATGGATTTATACAGTAACTTCACGCTCCCAAGCCTCGTTTGGTGCGCTATGATGGATTTATATAGTAACTCTTCGCTCCCAAGCCTCGTTTGGCGCGCTATATGTGTAGAAAAAAAGCCGAGCAAATTTCAGGAATGAATACCTGAATTTCTCTCGACACAACCGTACTTTTATGAAGTTTAATGTTTAAACAGGATTCAAGCATTCTTTTAATTTCCATCTTTTTATTTCCACAGCATAATTGTCTTTATCTCATACGGTTTAAACGTTAGCACAATCGGATCTGTTTTCACGTCCTCGACTTCCGGACGTTCCAACAAATCGCATTCGCGCCACCCCTTTATTTGAATACCCGTAGTCAATTCAACGGATCCGCGGATCCCTGCATATTCATGCAGTCGAATGACCATCGCCGACTCATTCTCCGCTTTCTTGACCGCATCGATCATAATATGATCCGAAGATAGGGAGATAAGCGAGAACGGTTGAGCTGCTGAAGCCTCCCCTCTCATGAAGGATGCTCATTATTCAGTTCCCATGCGGCCTGTACGGTTGCGCCTTCGTACCAGTCTCCGCCATGAGGATGCAGCGCATACGTAAACTCATGTTGGCCTTGATCGGCTCGGTCATCCGGAATAAGCGCCGACTTGATTAACGTTAGACGCATAATGTGATCTTTAATATCATAGCCGTATTTACAATCATTCAGCAAACTGACGCCGTATCCACGCTCCAACAGATCCGCCCACTGGTGACCAACGGTTTCAAACCGGGCGTAATCCCAACTGGTATTCCAGTGTGTCGGTCGTTTCACGTTTCCAAACTGAATATCGTACGTCGCTTCAACAGATCGAATATGCACCGGAAAAGCTACCTTCAGCAGCTGTCGGTGTTCATGCCAGTCAACCGAGGTGCGGAAGTCGATCCTTCGGTTGTTCGCATACACGACGAGCCTCTGCACAATCGTGGAGTCCATATAGGACCACTCGAACCGGATGACGGCCCTGAGCGCTCAGATTTCTTCCGGAATGATGCTCGTACACATGCTAATCTCGCGTTTCTTTTCCTCATAATATAGATCGATGTCCCATGCCTCATGCCGGGACTTCGGTTTATCCTCGAACACCTGAAACACATTTCCGCAGGACCCCGGTTCCAATACCGATCTGACGAATGCTTTATCGTAAATCCCCGTTAGCTGCCCTGCCTCGTTCCAATCGATACGATAAAACGGCGTCTCCAATCGTTTCCCCTCAAATAAAAACGGGCATGTCATCGGTTGGGTCTTTAGATCGCGGACAAACTCTACGGACTTGAAGCCCATGGATGGAAGTCCTTCCGCCTGAACCAGCCATTTGTCTGAAGCCAGTTCAGCACAAAGCTCGTTCCCTGCTTCATCAATCCATCCTCCGCCTGTATCTTCTCCTTGGAGAGGCAGCTCGAGGACGTCGTTTCTTACCCATGGCGCAGAATTAAATAACGTATATGCGGAGCCCTCTTCCGAGCCGGGTTTGCGCAATTCGCTCTCGGATGCAGCACGGACCGCTGCTGCTATCTTCTCCGCTTCCTCGTACTCTACTCTGCTATCTTCGTAAACTTCACGGATGGAAGAACCCGGGATAATATCATGGAACTGATTGCGCATTAAAATAGTCCAACCTGCAAGCAGATCCTCCCGGCGGTATTCCCGCCAATCATTCGACATCATACACAACATGGCGCTGAGCCATTCCACTTCACGGTACATTAGCTCCAGCTTACGGTTGGCTCGTTTGGTATAGGCCTGACTCGTATAGGTGCCGCGATGAAGCTCCAAGTACAGCTCCCCGTCCCAAGTATGCACATATTCTTCCGATTCTCCGACTCGCCGTACAAGATCGTCGAAGTAGTCATCTGCCCGGCCTGTCGTCACGTTCGGCAGACCCGGCATGCGTTCCAGCCGCCGCCTCATTTCCAGCATGTCTCGGTTCACGCCTCCTCCGCCGTCTCCGTAGCCGTACGCCAACAGAAGCTTCCTATTCAACGCTTTATCCCGATACGTATCCCAAATTCCTTGAACGGTCTCCGGCGTCACGGTACCGTTATACGTATAGAAGAATGCGCCATTTTCTGTCCGGCTCGGATCCGGCGTCGTGATGAAATGGGTGAGCATTTCCGTACCGTCTATGCCCCGCCACATAAAGGTGTCATGCGGCATCCGATTATACTGATTCCAACTGATTTTGGTTGTCATGAATGCTTCAATACCCGATTTTTTCAAAATTTGCGGCAACGCCCAGCTGTATCCGAATACGTCAGGCAGCCATAAATACTTGCACTCTATGCCGAATTCTTCTCGAAAAAATTGAATTCCGTAAAGTAACTGACGGACCAGCGATTCCCCGGAAGCGAGATTGCAATCGGCTTCCAGCCACATGGCGCCGCCCGCTTCCCATTGACCTTCTTGGATCCGTTCACGGATAGCGGCGTAAATTTCAGGGTAATCCACTTTCAGATAAGCGTATAGCTGAGGTTGAGTTTGAAGGAAAATATAATCAGGGTACGATTCCATGAGACGAAGCACGGTCGAAAACGAACGCGCCGATTTTTCCCGGGTATGCTTCAACCTCCACAGCCACGCGACGTCGATGTGGGTATGTCCGATACATTGAACCGTTATGTCGTTCATCTTCGGCATCGCGCCAAGGCGTTGGTTCAGCTCATGCGACGCCCGTTCCACAGACCGATAAAATTCATCCGAACCCGGTCGAGACCAGTCCAGCACTTTGACGGCTCGATCGAGCGCTTGCAGAAGATCAAGATGGATCGTGCTGTTTGGCGCCAACACCTTGACCGTTTCTAAAACGGCCGTTCCGGTATAATACAAATCATCCGTAGGTTCATCGATCCATGCGATTTCTGCCTGCTGAAGCTGATGCTCGATATCACCGGAAGGCAGGTATCCGTTCAGGCCGGTCCAGAGACGAACATGCAGCGAGATACGACTGCCGGCAGAATCCTGCGGCAACAGAACTTCCGTATGATTCGTATCGATGCCTTGATAGGGCGCACCGTTAACAAACAACAAGGACTCAAATCCGCTGATATTGCCTCGTCCGGTTACGCCAAAATTAAAAAGCCCCACCGGCCGCAGGTCCTTCCACGTTGACGGCATCTCTATCTCCATGGCCAGCCAAATGGTTTTGTCCCTCCCGTTCCATCTGTCTCCGATGCGGACTTCGCTCCATTCGCCGCTGTCGCTCGGATACGTTCCGATCGCTCCCTCGGTATCCTCTTGAAAGCGCATTTTTGTGAACGGTATGATCTCCCGATACCGGAAACCATTGAGTTCCTTTAATCGCTGCTCCAATTTCTCTATCGTCCAGAACACAGCTGCAAACCTCCTTCTGATCTTACTGCATTTTCTTTGGCCATTCCCAAACCTTGAGATCATCGCTCCATGCGATGCCGATGCAGGCATGCGTATCGAAGATAACCTCTTCATCCTTAGGCCCCGTGCCATGATAAAACATCACATATTTTCCGATTCCCTGCACATGTTTGCAATCCAGAACGAAGCCTGCCGTTACTCTTCCTTTCGCCCATTCCCATTCGGATTGGCCGAACGTTAATAAGCCTTCATCATGACTCCAATGTTGCAAATCGTTCGAACGCATGACGCCGATTCCGTTGGGCGGGGAATGAAACATGATATATTGCCCGTCATCGTGAAGGATGCAAACATTTTCACCGGCATGCTCGTGGCCGTAATATTGCCATTCCTCCAAATCGTACGACCATGAAAGGCTGACACCGTTCTGTTTATAGAAGCACCACCATTTCCCCGGCTCTTCCACGCTTTCCACCAGATATGGGTCGATCATCCTTCCCATGTCCTCCACCGGGATATGCGGTCCTTTAACGCGCAGCAATTTCGGCTCTGACCATTCGACAAGATCAAAGCTCTCCATTGTCCATAATCGCGAGTCGGCATTTCCATATTTCTCTCCGTTTGGTCGCGGGTAGCTTTGCAAGCACATCATCCACCGGTCATTATGACGAATAACGTTACCCGGACTGGAAAAATTGAATTTTCGGCTTCTCGGCGTCAGACGCCTTGGAGGGCTCCAAGTTATGAAGTCCTTGCTTGTGCTTTCTGCGGTATACATATACACGCCGCCGTCAGACTCCGTCTCGACAAGGGTATAATATAGATGGAACGTACCCTTATGAACTAAAGCAGTCGGATCGCGATATGCGATCCGACTGCTTCCTTGGAGCAGGACAGGCGACGGAATGGCCGATATACTTATCGTCACGGCTTTCATCCCCCTACGATTTCTTATCCTTTTAAAAAATCAAGTACCGGTCGAATCCGAAGCTCCCGATCGAACTCTACTTTCAGAATGGCCGGCCTTTCTTGAAACGGCGCATGCGGACTATTCCCAAAAAATGTACTGTACCATTGACCCGCCATATCTTTAAAAAACATATTGTGTCCGCCGTGCGGAATAGCCAAATACCGGTCTCCGTATGGTCCATATACATGTTCCGCGCTGGCTACGAAGCAGTGATATGCACCATCGATAAATTCCGCACCGGCAAGATGGTAGCGTCCATGCGCTTTGAATAGGAACGTCCCTTCAAAGCCTACATGCTCCGCATTCGACGGCTGTAACAAGCGCAGTTCCTCCGCCAGTCCAGTCATGGATTCATTCATGCGGGCGATCTTGCCGTTATCGTAGAGAAAGTACACGGATCCATCATCGTCTTGGAATAAGGAAGCGTCGATATGTTCACTTATCGGAGCTTCTCCTCTAATATTATCCTCGTATGGGCCTTCGGGACGCCCGCTAACACTTTTCAACAGTCCATTTCCCAGCCTCGGAATGCTATACGCGATCCAATAGGTATTATCTAAATAATGAATCTCCGGCGCCCAAAGCGGGCGGAAGGGCGCGCCATCGCGCTGCCCGACCTCCTTCTGCCAAGTTCCATCGCGGTCGATGTTCCACACGGTGGACCGTTTGCGCGGCTCCGTGACAATCGGCGTCCACTCCTGCAAGTCTGCAGACTTCCATACCTGTACATCTCCGGTTACGCCCCACCAGTCCGGGTATCCCGTTGTGCCGGTCAGATAATACCAGCCGTCTCCACCTAAGCAGATGGAAGTATCGCGAACGGGATAATCGAACAAAGGCCGGAGTGACGTCGGTAAAAGATTGTTCTCTCTCATATCCATTACTCCGATGCGCGAGCGTTATAGGAAGCATTAATTTCCTCAATGATTTTATTCAAAGTGGTATCGTTTTTTAATGTTTCGACATGAGCGTCCCAATCGCCGATCGATTTGTTGCCCAAAATGATCTTGATTTTTAAATCCTGCGTCTTCTTCCGAATTTCAGGCAAATACGTTTGCGCCGTCTCGGAATATAAACCGACACTGTAATCCGGCACGCTGGATTTGGTACGTTCTTCCTGAATTTTGCCGAAAGCTTCTTTCATTTCATCCGGGTGATGGTCACCATAGGAACTAGCGTACGGCCCGTGTTTGAAGACGATTTGATTGTAATTGGCAATACTGTCTACTGCAAATTTTTCTTCAATAATGACTTTCTTGCCGTTTTCAACCTTATGGTGTACGCCTTCGATTCCCCACTGTTGGATTTCATACGCTTCATCCGACATCCACGTGTTCAGCATAGATAGAATGCGCTTCATCTTCTCCTCCGGAACAGATTTGGGAATCGCAAGCATTCCGTTGAAGCCTCCCGCTCTTGGATTGTAACCGTTAATCGATGTGAGCGGATACAATACTTGGTAATCCACATCAGAATTCGATGCGCTCATGGCGGATAAATACTCGGAAATGGAAGCCCCTTTCTCCACGATCATGCCTGCATTTCCTGCTTTATAAAGGTCAACGGACTGACTGGAACGGAGAGATGCGAAATCGGCAGGCAGCAGCTTATCTTTGTAGGCACGGGCCAAATACTCGAGAGCCTGCCTCGTTTCAGGAAGAGTATCGACATACACCAACTGATCGTCAACCAACTTCCACTCTACGTTTCCGCTTGAACCGTTAGCTCCTGTAAAGCTGCTAATGAATGGAGAGAAGTTCCCCATATTGTCCGGATTCACATAACCAGAGAAACCGACCGTCTGACCGTTTCCAGCCATATCATTTTCGACAAACGCTTTCATGACTGCGTACAGTTCATCCGTAGTCGTTGGCAGCTCCAGGTTTAATTGATCCAACCAATCCTTCCGGATGGCGAAGAACGTTTCACCCTCGGTCGGACGCGGACGAGGTACGCCGTAGTTTTTTCCGTCTTTCATTTTCGTAAGGTTCCAAGCTGTCTCTGAGATGGATTGGGTAAGATTCCCATAATCTTTATAATAAGGCGTTATGTCCCAGAATGCTCCCTGCTCAACACCGGTACGGAATACAGAAGAGAACGGGTCCCTTACCAGAACCAATTCCGGCAGATCGCCGGAAGCGACGGTGACGTTAAAACGATCCTCGTAATTGTTGACGGAAACCCACTGGATGTCCAGTTCCGCGTTAAGCGCTTCCTGCATTCTCTGCTGCACTTCGCCGCCCTTATCCGGAGGAGTGTCTTGGAAGAAATGCGACATGATCGATACTTTGAGCGGTTCTTCCTTCGCCGGAACGCTGCCGGCATTACCTGAGCTGCTTGTGTTATTATTCCCTTTCGTGTTCTGACTGTTCTGATTGTTCGACGAGCAGCCCGCCAATACAACTGACAATGCGATGAGTACTAGAAACGACGTTTTCCACCAGCTATTTCGATTTACTTTAAACATACTTACGCCTCCCTTAAATTTTTTCTATATGCTGAAAGAATCTCCAATCATGAGGACTCTGCTCAACCTTTTACGGAACCTACCATTACGCCTTTAGCGAAATGCTTCTGAAGCAGCGGATATACACACAGAATCGGTGTAACGGCGATAACGACGGCCGCCATCTTCAGCATCTCGCTCGGCGGCGGCTGCTGCGTTAATCGATCCTCCATCAACGCTCCAGCGGCCGAATCGGAAATAATATTTTGCAGAACGAGTTGAATCGGCCATTTCTGATAATCGTTTAAATACAATAACGCGTTGAAGTACATGTTCCAGTACATGACGGCATAGAACAGACCAAATGCGGCAATCGCCGGCAATGCCAAAGGAATAATGATGCGGGCAAAGACCGTCAGATCGTTACAACCGTCGATCTTGGCCGCTTCTTCAAGCGCATCCGGGATGTTGTCGAAGAAGCTCTTCATCAGAATCACGAACCATCCCGCGGATAAAGAGGGGACTATAAGCGACCAAGTACTGTTAAGAAATCCTAACTCTTTCACGACAAGATAATTCGGAATGATTCCAGGATTAAACAATATGGTGAACAGAATTAGAAACAGAATAATTTTTCTGCCGGCCAATCGTTTTCTAGAAATCGCATAAGCCAGCGACGCGGTGACCATTAGACTGCAAGCCGTACCTACAGTAGCTAGGAACAGACTGTTGCCTATCGACCGCATGAAAGACTTGTTATTCAGCAAATACTCATAAGAGGCAAAAGACCATTTGGTCGGAAATAGAACCAATTTGCGCTGTAAATAATCTGTCGGATCAGAAAACGATACGACAACCACATAATAGATTGGAAACAGCGTTACAATAGCTACAACCGCGAGAAACGTGATGTTCGCTGCATTAAACACCCGATCCCCTAAATTTTCCCGCATATACGGTCACCCCCTGGACTAAAATACGCCTTCTTCGCCCATTTTTTTAGACATATAGTTTGCCATGACGACAAGGATCAAACCGATCGCCGATTTAAATAGTCCAACCGCCGTACTGAAACTGAACTGTCCTTGCTGAATCCCCATTCGATACACGTACGTTTCGAACACCTCGGCCACGTTGCTTACGGCACCGTTACCCATGAGAAATACTTGTTCAAATCCGACATCCATAATGTTCCCTAGCTGCAAAATAAATAAAATAACTACGACATTGCGGATGGCCGGCAGCGTAACATGCCACATCGACCTGAGTCTGCCTGCTCCATCCATCTTGGCTGCTTCATACAGCTGCGGGTCGACGCTGGCCATAGCGGCCAAGAAAATGATCGTTCCCCAACCCGCATCCTTCCAGATCGACTGCAAGGTGAGCATTAACCAAAATATTTTCGGTTCGGTCAGAAAAGGATATTTGTCATAGCCTGCCATTTCAATCACTTGGTTAATGACACCTTGCGAAACAGATAACATTAAGAATGTAAGGCTGACTATGATCACCCACGACAGAAAGTGCGGCAAATAGATAATGGTTTGGATAACCCGCTTATAGCGGTTGCTTCGCAATTCATTCAAAAGAAGCGATATAATGATGGGCAATGGAAAGAAAAAAAATAAATTCAGTAAGCTGATGGCCATCGTGTTTCGGAGTAACAACCAGAATTGATCACCTGTAAATAAACGGATAAAATGATCGAAACCCACCCATGGACTTTTTAGTATTCCGATATAGTGGGAATAATTTTGAAAAGCGATGACGATGCCGCCCATCGGCACAAATTTTAAGATCAAGAAAAACAGCAAGCCCGGCAAAGCCAGTAAGTACAAATATCGGTCTCTAAACATTCTTTTACCTAAATGATATTTCTGTCTGGGTATGACTGTTTTTTCATTTGCGGCCGTCACTGTTGAATTCATGCGGTACCTCCTTTGCGTTTGTTGTCTGTGGTCTGCAGTAACCATAAAACACAAGCAAAGTTCCTTCAATCACACATTTTTGCATCTCAAAAAAAAGCAGGCTGCACGGAGCTCCATGCAGCCTGCTGTACTATTTTTGCCATTCTGTATACCTTTTGCAATCTCACTTTTGCCGGCTGTTTTCACGAAATTTCGTAGGGGAAAGGCCTTCCCGCTTTTTGAAAATCCGATGAAAATAGCTTGGTTGGTACCCCACTTGCTGGGCTATATCGTTGACTTTAATTTCTGTGTCCCGGAGCAGCTCCCTTGCTTTATCTAGCCGAACATCCGTTAGAAAATCGATGAAGTTCTTACCCGTTGTTTGCCGAAACGCTTTACTCAACGTATACGAGGTCGTCCCCATCGTCTCGGCGCACATTTCCAATGATATATCGGTTTCGTACAGCTCATGCACCATGTTCATCGTTTGCTCCACCATCTGATTGAAGCGGATTTCATCCCGATTCCCGAAATATTTAAGAAACGGCTCTATGACACCGAATTTCATCTGCGCCAATAATTCTTCAGATTCAGACAGCCCCCCCAATTCTTCATACAAGTCGGTCTTCCCATAGATACGAAACGGATCGATCCCGGCCTCCAAGATACTATGTTGAATGCTCCCGAGAAGATGAAGCATATTTTGCCTCACATTTACTTCCTTACCTTGTTCGGCTAATTCAGCCATAAACTCTCCAAGCAGCCTTTCCACGCTTTCACGTTCTCCGCTTCGTAAAGCATGAAGGATCTGTTTTTCTATCGCAAGCGGATAGTCGATCCGAATTTCAGACTCAAAGGCTTCTAACTTGTCGGCATCGATTATTTGATTGACTGCACCAAGCTCACGGTAGCCGATGGCCCGTTTCGCCTCTTCGAACAGCACATATCCGTCACGCATACTTCGAGATTCAGGACTGACGCTAATCGTAACGTTAATCTTCAGGATTCTGTGGATGGCGTCAATCATGTCTTGGGCCAATTCGAAAACTTGTTTCCTCTGCGAACCCTCGGGAGGAGGCATTACAATCAAGAGTCCGATCCACAGATCATGGAAATGAACGATTTGCACCTGATTGAATTTTGCTGCCGCCAATTCCTCCATCATATTAGCGGCGGCAAACGATACAAGTCCCTGATCACCAGAGGAGAAACGGCCCTCAAGCTTGGAGAAACCTGTTAACTGGACAACCACCGCGCAGATCGTTGCTTCCCCCATTGCCAAGCCGTAGCTATGCATGCGTTCCCGGAGTTCTACTTCCGACATCGCGTACAAATGTCCTTGAACCAGTTGAAGTATGAAACCCTCCCGCAACCGTGGCAATTGCTGCTTCAGACGGGTATTTAAATTTAAACTTTCGTTCGTGGCATGCTCCCACTGCTTACTGATCCATTCAAATTCGTCCTGCGAATCAGTTAAATTGTTGGATGCTGCGTCAAATATACGCTTTAATTTCTCAATTGGCCTGTACAACCACTGCGAAGCAAACCATGACAGTAACAGTGCGATTGTAAGTCCTAAAGCGCTAATCATAATAATGATTTTGGTTACCTCTGCTACCGGTTGTGTAATCGCCGACATGGACGCGGCCGATACGAAAACCCAATTCGAGCCCAGACGATTCATTTCTCCGTAGGATACGGAATATTTTTCACCATGCCAATCCATGACGAATGCGCCGCGTTTATTCTCGAGCGTCATTACTTTTTCCTTGAGCTTCGCATTTAATTCGGAAAATTTTTGGCTGCCGCTATGTCGGATAAACGCGCCTTCCTCGTCCATCAAAAATACGGATCCGTTGTTATACGGATCTAACGTTCCTAAAAGTTGCTGTGTGTTCGACTCGTTCAGCGTCACTTTCAGAATCCCGAATGGACGGGAGATTCCACCTGGTATGCTGTGAGAAACCGTCAGAGATGTGTCCGATAACGTCCAATGAACCGGGCGATTCTCCTCCAGTAATCGCCTATAGCGTTCGAGATCTTCGGACTGCAAGTGAACATATTGTACTGAATTAAATAGATATCCCTGAGGTTCAAGCAAAATGAGCTCCATATCCTGAATGAGCGGATGCGTTCCCTCCATGACAAGCAAGGTTTTATAGAGATCAAAAATCTGCTTGTACCCATTTATAAAGTCCAACTGTTTCAGTTTGTCTCCGAACACCGGGTCATGCGCCCAATGCGTGAGCGTCAATTCCAGATAAGAGAATTGATCGTCAACCGACTTAATCGTTTGGGCCAGCCTGTCCTGATGGATTTGCTGCAGTTCGGTTTCGATTTTATGATTAATAAAGAAATAAATGAAGGAACCGATAATTAAACCAGGAATACAGGTAGTAAATAGAATGGTTATCAAGCTAACCCGGTAAAACTTCCCGCGCCCTGAAGCTTTCATGTTCGTAAAACGATTTTGAATGCTTCGCTTCATCATGCCTGCCCACTTTCCAAGGAATTCACTTATTTGCTTACTTACATGAAACTAAACAAGTTCGGTTTTGTCAACTTCGACATTCAGGTCTAATTTCGGAACTTATGAGTGAGCACCGCAAATGAGCAATTGTTTGTTCAATTTCTGCCAGTTAGATCTAATAGCGGGACTAGGGGCTGCCGGCAAATACATGCGTGTAACATGAAAAAACTCCCCTCACAGCAGCAGGTTTTTATAAATAAACCTGTCTACTGTATGGGGAGCATATCATTTGTTGAGGCAGCCACTTGTATAAACACCAGCCAATCTTCCGCAAAAACGCAATGCTACGGTAAACGAGGATAAATCATGACCTTGATGCTGGTATCCTTCTGCGTTCGCGCCGTTTCGACCGCTTCCTTAATGTCCGACAGCGCGTAACGGTGGGTGATTATTTTCTCGATGTCCACGGCAGAGCGCTGCAGCGCTTGAATCGCCGCCGGATACGTATTCGCGTACCGGAACACGCCGTAAGCGTCGATCTCTGCGTCAATGAGCTGGCCCATATCCATCGGTACCGCCTCGGTCGCGGGCAATCCGACGAAAACGATTCTTCCGCCGCGGTTCACCAGATTGATCGTGTCGGCCATCGCCCTGGCATTGCCCGAAGATTCCACGATTAGGGTAATACCCGCCCCGCCGGTCAGCTCGGCCAGCCGCTCCCCGACGTTCTCGTTCATCGGATCAAGCGCCGCCGTGAAGCCCATGTCGAGCGCCAGCTGCCGACGGTACGGCACGACATCCGTTCCGTATATTTCGGTAACGCCGAACAGCTTCGCCGCCTGTCCCGCGAGCAGTCCGATCGGACCGAGGCCGGTGATCAGCAGCCGGTCGAACGGCTTTACTTTGCCGCGCTGCATGGCGTGAAAGCCGACCGACAGCGGCTCCAGCAGCGCTCCTTCCTCGTAGCTCATCGTGTCGGGCAGCTTGAACAGGTAGGCGCTCGGCATGACGATATACTCCGCCCAGGCACCGTTCACCGGCGGCGTCGCGAGAAATACGACGTCGGGGCATAGATTGTATCTCCCGGATTTACAATAATCGCACTGCCCGCATGTGACGCCGGGCTCCACCGCCACTCGGTCGCCGACCGACAAATTCGACACGTCCTTGCCCACTGCCACGACCTCGCCGGCCAGCTCGTGGCCCAGTACAATTGGCTCTTTCACCACGTAACGGCCGATCTTGCCATGTTCATAATAATGGACGTCGGACCCGCATACCCCGATGCAATACACCTTAACGAGTGCCTCGTTATGCTTCGGAACGGGAATTTCAACCTGCTTGACGGCGATGGACAACGGTTCGTCCATGATCGCCGCATTCATCTTGCCTTGCGGCATAAGCGCTCACCTCTTCTAGAAATATATTTGTGTTACTGGCAGCTATGCGTCCTTCTCACGATGCAAAATAATCGCTCAGAGAGCGGATTCTTCTTCTCTATCTCTGCGTAAAGCGAAACCAGTCGAAGTCGAAGCTGCTGCCCGGCAGGAAGATGAACGTCACCTTCTGCTTCCCCGTTACCGGCTCCAAATCAAATTCCCGTTCTTCGTATCCGTCCGAATGTGTGAACTCCACAAGTTGATTGCTTTCGCCGTTTTCACCTGAAAAACGGATATGGATAGTGTTCTTGTCGATGGGCGATCTCCCGCAGATGATGAGCTTCGAAGCGCCAGCGCCCGCAAAATCCATATGCGCAAATTCAAGGGAGACGTTATTTCCGATGCCTTCCACTCGACTGTCCGCCACAGTAAACGTATCTCCGTATATCCGGTCGCTGGAAGCCGCCGCGTTAGGTTCGAAGGCTCTGTTCTGCCGTTCGAAGGAAAATCCTTTGATATGCACCTTCTTCTGAAGAACGAAGCAAATCGATGTAATCCCGCGCAGTCTCTTACTCAGACGATATGTTTCTTCCTGGTACACGTTCCACTTGGACGGCTTCTGATATACGACGTCGGCCACCAATGCGCTGCCCGGTTCGTCGGGCATCCCTTCCCATATTTGCAGAGCATATTCTTCGCTCGATAAGGCGAAGATCGGCAGCGTCATGGTATCGGAGCCATACGGACCGAAGTCGATACCGCGGAAGCCTACCTGCGTTTCGCCGTCTCTGCTGGTCGCTACGCCTCTATCGTTGCCGTTGCCGACATCCCCTTTGCTGTAATCGTAAAGTCCGGCCGAAATAAAGCCATACGGATCCTTATACGCCGTTCCGAGGCCCGCCGCCTTAAACTCCAGCTGGGAGATGAGCTTCGTCTTATCCGTACCGTTCTTGCTCGTGCAGCGCAGACGGAAAGCGCCGTCGCCGATGGCGGTAATCCTCGCCCCCAGGCCGTTTGCTTCGATCCTGGCGATATTCGAATCGATGCCTTCATCTGTCACGGCACGCCACTCGACCTCCCGATACGTGGTGTTGTCCGGCCAAAGCTTGGTTCGAACGACAATCTCCCTGGTCGATTCGTTGAAGCTTTGTCCCGTATCGCTGACGATTTCGATCTTGCGAAGCGGAATTTCTTCCAATCCGCCGGTCACGCAAGGCAGCTCGCGATTCCTCTCGTTCACCGAAATGCCTTCCGGCGCTCCGCCTTCGGCCGCAACAGCCTCAAATACCGCAGCCTCGGTCTGCATGCCCTCGGAAGATACCTCGATCCGGATCTTGCCCGGCACCAAGGTTGAGACTATGATGGCCATCAGCTTGCCGCTGAACAATCTTCGGCTTAGACCCTTATACGGATCGTAGTCGGTACTGTCTCCATTATCAAGCCCGAGCAGTCGCCCTTCCCCCGTCACCTCGACGCGTACGCGGTTATTCGCGTTCTCGACCGGATTACCGTCGCCGTCCACCATGCCGATTTCCACGAAGATCAAGTCCGTGCCGTCTGCCGTCAGAACCTCTTTATCCGCTTTCAAACGGATTTGTTTCGCATCCCCGAATGTCCTTCTGACATCGGTGGCAATGACACTGCCGGACTCGTCATAGGCGATCGCCTTGATTTCCCCGGCCGCGTAAGGGATTTTCCACCATCCGACGAGCTGCGAGCCGCGCTCATGATCGATATCGTGCATCCCGACCGTCTTTCCGTTAAAAAACAACTCAACCCTCGCAGCATTTGAGCAGACGCGCACATCGATGATCTGCCCGTCATTGAAATCCCAATAGGGAAACAAATGAACCATCGGATGCGTCCGATAATCGGTCCAAGCGGCCTGGTAGATATAATAAGAATCCTTCTTGAACGTGGCCGTGTCGATCTGGCCGAAATAGGAATTTTTGGTGTGGTAAGGCGTCGGCTCCCCAATGTAGTCGAATCCGGTCCACAGAAATTGTCCGAGGGAGAAAGGTGCATCTCTCTCGGCCAGGATGCACGCTTCCGCGGACTTCGCCCCCCAGCTTGTCGAGCTGTTTCCGAGGGCGGAGCATTGCTCGTCGTCGTCGGCAAGGATGGATTTATCGAACGGGAAGTGATAGATTCCCCGGCTCTGGACGACCGATGCGGTCTCGCTGCCGTAAATGATCCAGTCCGGATGCTCTTTATGATGTGCGTGATAATATTTCTCCGCATAATTATAGCCGGATACCTTGACGATATCGGCGCATCGCTGCGCATTCTCCCACGGCATGTAGTTGGAGCCGATCGTCACGCGCCCGTTCTGCTTCGGATCGAATTCAAGCACATAATCCATGAGCATCCTTGTGACATCCATCCCGCGCTCGTCCGCATGCGTATCGTAGATCTCGTTCCCGATACTCCACATCAGCAGGCTCGGATGATTCCGGTCCCGCAGGACCCAGCTGCGCACGTCGCGATACGCCCATTCCTTGAAGAATCGCGCGTAATCGTAAGGCGTCTTGGACCTTTCCCACATATCGAACGCTTCCGAAACGACGAACAGCCCCATTTCGTCCGCCAAATCCATAAGCTCCGGCGCCGGCATATTGTGAGCCGTTCGAATCGCGTTTACGCCCATCTCCTTCAAGATCGCGAATCTTCTTCTCAGCGCATGGACGTTGAACGCCGCTCCCAATGCCCCCAAATCATGATGCTCGCACACTCCGTTCAGCTTCAGCTTTGTCCCATTTACCTGAAGTCCCTGTTCGGGATCGAGTACGATACTTCGGAAGCCGAGATGCTGCGCGATCGTCTCCACATCCCCGTAACGCGGCTCCTCAGCCGGATCGGATGCCAGTCGCTGCAGCCGCGTGACCAGCCGGTACAGATTCGGCTCGTCCGGGCTCCATAGCAACGGCTTGTCGACCGTCAAGGTTTGCCGGTTGTTCTCAACTCCCGCGGCAACCCGCACCGAAGCGGCTGCGACCGTCCGGCCCTGGTATTCGATACTATGCGTTAGCTGCACGTCGTCTTCGATGCGCATGTCCGTGTCGATATCCGCCGACCACGCGCCGCCATACTGCCTGGTCGAGACGTAGATGCCGTCGGAGACGATGTGATTGCTGCCCCTTGTCTTTAACCAGACGTTCCGGTAAATGCCGGCTCCCGAATACCACCGGCTGTTCGGACTTTGATACACAACCTTCACGACGATTTCATTATCCCCTTCGACAACGGAATCCGTAATCTCATGTTCAAAGGAGGAGTAACCGTATTTCCATTCACCCGCCAGCCGCTGATTTACGTATACGGCAGAATCCATATACACGCCGTCGAAGCAT
Organism: Paenibacillus alkaliterrae; assembly: GCF_021532375.1. Taxonomy (GTDB): domain Bacteria; phylum Bacillota; class Bacilli; order Paenibacillales; family Paenibacillaceae; genus Pristimantibacillus; species Pristimantibacillus alkaliterrae. Next base: position 79,295 of record NZ_JAKGAP010000008.1, on the reverse strand, counting down.
AAAAAAAGCCGCTCTCCACGCCGGATCTCTTCCTTCCTTCGAATCAACTTCTTGCGGTACCAACCGATACTGTTCTCATAAAGCTCCAAGGTGTTGTAGATCAGCCAATCGTGGGGAAGATCGACCGGCTCGAAGCGCAGGCCGGCACTGTCCGCAGCGTCCAGGCCGCTCTTTGCAAATTCCCATCCGTCATTAAAAAGCTTTTTCCTATTCATAGCCGCTGAGCCCGCTTTCGTTTGGTGTGGAGTTACCGGATATCACCAGTTTACACCTGCATACCGGTATATTCCATCCTTTAATAGATCAGACGATCTTGCCGGTCTGCAATGCCAGACTTCCGGAAGAAATAAGTGTTAATGACGTCCCGCCATTCCTTGGCGTGCTCGCGCTGCTCGGATAAACGGGAGGCGACAAGCTCGAAATAAGCCTCGTCGATCCTGCCTCTTATCGATTGCCAAGCCTCCAGCAGGGCTGCCGCCGCCTCTGCGCCTTCGAAATGGGTATCGTAGATATGCTGGATGACCGTTTTACCGCTGTGCAGGACATGGGTGTACGGGACATGATGGTAAAACAGGAGCAATTCGTCCGGGCAGCGTTCAAGCGAATCGTACAGTTCACGCTGCGGCGAGTGGTATTGGGCGGTATAACCGGTTCCCGTGCCGATGGTACGATCGACTCCGATGCCTTGATGATCCGCGAAGTGATACGTCCCCCACTTCGAATACTCGTATCCGTCCACGTTCGGCCCGTAATGATGATTCGGATTGACCATCCAGCCGACGCCGAGCGGAGAGGTGTAACTTTCGTAGATGCCCCAAGACCTCAACAGGATACCAGAGACGACGTCTTCAACCATCGGATCGCTGCCGAGACTGAGCCGAATCCATTCCGCGGTAATCTGTTCGGTGGATAGTGCAGGGTTCCAGGCCAACCGTCCATAGCCATACAGATTTGCCTGAGAGAGCGGATGCCCGGTCCAGCAAGCGCTGTCCCCGATGTTCGATACCGCCGCCAGTCCGCCGTAGGAACGGTTGTGCAAGGCGCCGCTCGCGATCCTCGCGACGGTAGAACCCTCGCCTGCGGCATACGTATCGAAATCGAGCACCTCTTTCCATAACGGCACAAGATAGCAGACATGCTTTTGCTGGCCCGTATATTCTTGCGTGATTTGCAGCTCCAGGATTTGATTCGTATCTTTCAATCCACCGAACAAAGGCGATACCGGCTCGCGAACCTGAAAATCCATCGGTCCGTTCTTGATTTGCAGTATAACGTTGTCGGCAAAACGGCCGTCGAGCGGTGTGAAGTGGTCATAGGCCGCCTTAGCGCGGTCCGTCGAACGATCACGCCAATCCTGAAGACAGTTGTAGACGAAGCATCGCCAGATCACCACTCCGCCGTGCGGAGCGAGCGCTTCGGCCAACAGGTTCGCTCCGTCGGCATGGTCCCGCCCATACGTAAAGGGACCTGGACGAAATTCGGAATCGGCCTTTACCAGAAAACCGCCGAACTCGGGAATTGCCCGATAGAGCTCAGATGCCCGCTCTGTCCACCAGCTTCTTACCGCCGGATCCAGCGGATCGGCCGTCTGCAGTCCGCCGACCGCGATCGGACTCGCGAAGTTAATGCTCAAGAACAGTTTAATGCCGTACGCTCCGAACGCATCCGCAGCCTTCGACAGCGTCTGTTCATACTCCGCCGTGATCAAATTCGTTTCTTCACGATGAACGTTGACATTATTAATCGTAATGGCGTTGATTCCGGTGGAGGCCAATAAGCGGGCATAGTCCCGGATTCGCGTAAAGTCCTCTACAAAACCATTGTTCCGGTAAAAAATCGATTTCCCCGCATACCCGCGTTCGATCGTCCCGTCCATGTTGTCCCACTGATTGATCATCCGCAGCCCGTTGACGGGATGCTCTACGATATGCAGATCCTCGATCGAATCTCTCATCTGCATGATCCGAATCAAATGAAAGGCTCCATACAGCGCGCCCCGGTCCGACGCCCCGACGATCGCAATGCAATCCGCCTCTCCCTGCTGACCTTTCAGCGTTCTAAGCACGTACCCTTCGCTGCCGAGTTCATCTGCGTCGGGCCCGGCTGTGCCATCGATCTCCGGATCCCCTCTCCCTAAGACCCCAATGATCACGCACGGGATCTGACGGTCTCGAATCGCAGCAATATCGGGGACGTGCCCGGTCATGGCCTGCACGGCTTCCGCCAATTCTTTAGCCGCCGTACCCAATACTTTCGTCTGCTCCGCGGATACGATCACCGAGCAGCGAAGGCGGTAATTCGCCCTTAATGCATCATTTTCCACTGCTTCATAACGAAGCCATGCTTCGTAACTGGTCTTTTCGCTTATTTTCACGTCCAGATTCCCTCCACTCTAATAAAAGGGCAGGTGCAACGTCCATTGGAGGACACCGCACCCAGCCCGTTTTCAAGAAATTAATTACCCAGCAAACTCTTGGTCTTCTGAAAAATATCATTGGCCATGTCCGTATACCGCTTGCTGCCGTTTGCTTCAACCTGGGCCGTATAGTTGCTCCAGTTGTCGAGGCTTTCTTGACCGGTGATGAACTTTAAGGTCATTGTCTTTACGTAATCTATCAGTGGTGTCGAGATCAGGTTCATCTGCTCGCTTTCCTCCGGCGTGGCCATGATCGGCGGCGCCAGCTTGCGAGGCTCGCGGGTCTCCAGAATCCGGTTAAAGTAATCCTTTTCCCCTTCGGTCATCTTGGACATCTTGAGCTTGGTGGAGCCCCCGTACGCGAATACCCCGCCGGCGAAGCCGTAATCGACGTTCAGCTGCTTCGTTGCGCCTTCGTTCACCCCGTTGTAATAGATGTCCGGTTTGAGCGCGATGTTTCCGTTTGCATCCAGGTCATAAGTTTCGCCTTCTACGCCCCACAAGCTGAGCGTTTGACCTTCATTGGAATACCAGAGCCAGTCGACGAAACGAAGCATCTTGATAAAACCTTCTTCGCCCAGATCGTCGAGGGCGTTCTGGCTGATCATAATACCGTTCTCCAGCCGGGACGTCTCGATCTGAAGCATGCCTTTCGGTCCGCCCGGTTGGGTGATCATGTACAGTTCGCTGTTCGGATCTTGCATCTTGGATTTAAAATCCGACAACTGCTGGTAGTTACCGTTAATGACGAAGCTGTCGCCTTTGAAGAACTTAGCGCGAGCGGTATCGTCTTCTTGCGTGAAGGATTCGGGATCCATAATGCCGTCTTTTACGAGCTTATTGAAATATCCCAGGTAGTTCTTGAAATCGTCCGATGAGTTGGCGAACACGAACTGCTGCTTCTCGTGGTCGTATACCGAGCCGTTCGATATGCCCCATCCACCGGTAACGCCGTATTGAACGGCGGCAATGCTCAAAGTGGAATTGCCCTGGAACTGGTCGGAGAATACGTATTTCGCACCGGTATGTTCTTTGATCTTCTTCATCGCTTCGGCAAAATCTTCGTACGTCCAGTTCGCCTCTTGGCCGAGAACGTCCACTCCCGCCGCTTCGAATACATCTTTGCGAATGATATAGGAGTACCCGCCGCCAGCGACCTCCCACATGCCCGGAAGAACGTAATATTTGCCGTCTTCTCTCAACTTGGCCTTCAGATCCTCTTCCATTCCCCAATCCTTGACGGCCTTCATGTAGTTCGGCATGTATTGCACCCAATCGCTGACGGGCACGATTTGACCGGACGCAACGAAAGCGGATTCGTCGTACGTTTTAGGGATGATATAAGGCGCATCGCCGCTGTTCACCAGCAACGATTTTTGATTTTCATATTCCGTTCTTGCCGTGATGGACAGGTCGAAGCTCACATTCGTCTTTTCTTTAATGGCGCTCCAGAGTCTCCAGTCCTCTTTCGTAGGATAATTCTCATGGTCGCTGTACATCATAGAATAGGTTACCGGTTCGCCCGAGCGGAATGTCTGATCTTCCCCGAAAGCGTAATCCTCCGCTGCATCCGCACCGTTTGTGCCTGCACCACCCGATACGGGCGTTTTATTGCCCAAAGCCCCTTCGTTTTCAGACGAACTGCACGCTGCCGCCAATACGACCATCAATGCCAGCATCATCATGAATGCCGCTTTACTTAATTTCTTCATACCGCTGCCTCCCTTTATTTGATTCCTGCGATTTTTATATAACGGATACGGCTGTAGCCCTTCCGGTTATATCGATTACATCGATTACTCCTTGACTGCCCCGATCATCATCCCTTGCACGAAATACTTCTGCACGAAAGGATAGATGCAGATAATGGGCAGCGAGGTGAGTACCATAGCCGTTGATTTGACACTTGCCGCGATTTGGCTGGTCTGTTCGGACGTAGCCCCGATTTCGGCCGGGCTGACCGCGTTATCGATAATTTGTTTCAAATACAAGGCGACCGGCCACTTCTCCTTCGTTTGTAAAAATAGCGAAGGTCCGAACCAGTTGTTCCACATGCCGACGATGACGAACAACATAATCGTTACAAGGATCGGCTTCGATAGAGGAACAATAATTTTTGTGAAAATCCCGAACACGCCCAGACCGTCGACGCGTCCCGCTTCTTCCAATTCGTTCGGCAGGCCGGCGAAGAACGTCTTCATCAGGATGACATTGAAGGCGCTGATCGCCCCCGGAATGACGATGGCCCAGATCGTATCTCTCATGCCGAGTGTCTTTGCGACAAGGATGTAGTTCGGTATGAGACCGCCGCCGAAATACATCGTAAACAGCACGAACGGGATAAAAAATTTATTAAGGCGCAGCTTATCTTTCGAAAGCGGATAGGACATGACGGCCGTCGCGGTCACCGCGATAAGCGTGCCTGCCACAGAATAAACAATCGTATTCCAGTAGTAACGGAAGAAGTCAGGTTTGCTCAGTATGACTTCGTAAGTCTTGGTCGTAAACTCGACTGGAAAGATAGTCACCTCGCCGGCATAGATGGCGGCTTCAGAACTGAAAGACTGCGCCACGAGATAGACAAAAGGGTATAAGGTGAATAAGACTACCAGAATCATGAATAATCCGTTTACAATAGTGAAAGCGTTAAAAGCCGAGGTTCGATTCACCGGATTGGCTCCTTTCTACCACAAGCTGGATTTCGTCGTTCTCTTCGAAACTTCGTTCGCGATCGTCACCAGGATCAGTCCGATGATGCCTTCGAACAGACCTACCGCCGTCGCATAACTAAAGTTGCTGCCGGTGATGCCCATTCGGTAGACGTAGGTGGAGATGACGTCCGCCGTTTCATAAGTCAGAGGATTGTACAAGAGCAGGATTTTCTCGAAATTCGAACCCAAGATGCTGCCGATATCCAGGATCAAGAGCACCATGACCGTCGGCAGAATGCCGGGAATCGTGACATGCATCGCCAATCGGAACCGGTTCGCGCCATCGATTTTCGCCGCTTCATAAAGCGCCGGATTAATGCCCGTCATCGCAGCCAAATACAGAATTGTTCCCCAGCCAAGACTTTGCCAGATGCCTGAGGTGACATAAAGCGCCGGAAACCACTCGGGCAATGAGATAAACGAGATCTTATCGAACCCGAGTGAGGCCAATACATTGTTGATCGGTCCCGTTAAGGAAACCATCTCCTTAATCATCCCCGCCACGATAACCATGGAGATGAAATGGGGAAGGTACGATACCGTTTGAACAAACTTCTTCCACTTGATTCTCCGCAATTCGTTCAGCAGCAGCGCGAACAGCAAGGTGATAGGAAATTTGACCACGAGATAGCTTACGCTTAAGTTTAGATCGTTGAAAAAGGCTCTCCAGAACGTGGGATCCTTCATAAACATCTCGAAATAAGTAAATCCCACCCATTCCGACCCGAAGAAATTCGTTCCGCCTCTATACTTCCGGAAAGCGATAATGTTCCCGAGCATCGGCGCATACTTGAAGATGATGAAGTAAATTACGGGTATAACCAGGAACGAATACAGCTTCCATTCCTTTCTAACGTGTTTCCAAAGCGGAGTTGTATCTACAGCCTTGTTTTGCGCATGAGCTGCCATTCCATCATCACTTCCTTATGAAAATTTCCCCTGGCTGGACCCTAAGCCTGACGTTCCGTCGCTCCATCAATGTATCGGAGACGCCCTTTGCCATCAATGTGCAATAACGAAAATGATGTACGATAACGAGGAAATCGCGGGTGACAACTTGAAACCGGGGCTCACTTTCCCGAATCGGACGCAATAGGAATAAAAAAAAACGACCTCCAATTGTTCGGAGGTCATCTGTTTAAATACCGTTGGTATGCCGCTTGTTTAATTTCCAATACCCGTTCGATACCAAGCAGCTTCAGCTGCTTCACCATTTCGTCGTAAGCGTCAATTGAATCTATGCCCAGAATGATGCGAAGCTCCGCATCGTTTACATACTCGCCAATCCCGTCCATGAGCGCAGACAGCTCGTCAGCTTCTTCCGGCGTTGGCGTAATCGGGGGCAGCAAATAATCCTTATGTTTCGTCTTGCTCCAAATTTCAAGGGCCCGGTTCGTTTCTTCAAACTTCCATTCCAGCTGAGCGTCGTGTTGGATCATCGGAAAATTCGTTTGGTGCGCATATTGAAGCATCACTTGGTCGCTCGATAAACCGTCCGGATTCGCGACGACCAAATCCGTATACACCGGCCGGCCGTTCTCCATCGTATACGTGACGCCTTCAATGCCGTACGTGTTCAGCATGCTGCCTTCTTTCGAATACCCGTAATCCAGCCAGCGGACCGCAGCTTCCAGATGCTTCGTCGTAGCCTTGATCGCAGCCGAGCTGGTGCCCGCATACGCGTTGTCGAGCTGTCCAAACTTGGGGATGGCTCCTTCGGCCAAGGTCGGGTAAGGAGCGGCCGCATAACGGGCGGCCGAGCCGTTCGACAACGCCGCAACGTTATATTTCTCGATGTACGCATGCCAGCCGATCGTGGCTCCGCTTGTCCCGGACGTCAGCTTCTTGTCCACGGTCTCCAAATCCAGGGCGACAAAGTACTTGTCGATTAACCCTTCCCGATACCACTTGCTCATCGTCGCCAAATAATCACGATACCCCGGTTCCAGATAACCGTACTTTATTTTCCCGTCTTCGAGGTAGAAATTCCCCATGACGCCGAACGCCCCCGCAAAGCCTGCCGTTCGTTCACCCAAGAACAAGGTTCGCAGCGTCAACGGCGCGGCAGCTCCCTTTTTCTCCTTGAAGGCCTTCAGCATCGTGTACCACTCGTCGATTGTCGCAGGGACAGACAACCCGAGGTCGTCAAGCCAATCCTTCCGTACGATCGGCCCGCCGTATACCCTGCCCTCTTCCGAACGAATGAACGGGAACGCGTAGTAGATGCCGCTGTCCGTCTTCAACATTTTATCGATTTCGGGATTTTCCTCGAGCACTCGCTTAAAGTTCGGCGCATACCGATCGATGACGTCGTTCAGAGGCAGAATATATCCCTGCTCGATCGCCTTCTCGGGACCTCCGGGAAATTGGAGCCAGTTATTCATAAAGATGTCCGGCAAATTTCCGGATGCGAGAAGATAATTGAATTTGTTATCCCGCATGGGAACGCCGCCGAGATGTTGAATCGGAATGCCCGTTCGTTTCTCATATTCTTGGTCGATGGGTCCCCGATTCGGCCTCCCCATGTCGGGAAATTCCGTCATTAACGTAAGTTCCGGAGCGCCTTGCATCGGATATTGGAACGGCCCCCCGTTCGCCGCGGAACCGCTGGTATCCGAACTATCGGTCTTTGTCTCCGTTCCCGTCTCCGTCGGCGCCTTGGCCGGCAAGTTTTCTTCCCCGCTATCTCCACCGAAGCATCCGGACGTAAATAGGGCAAAGCCGATCATCAAGATCCAGCTTTTCCTCAGCCAACCGAGAAATTGCCTTTCCATGCAAGTTGCCTCCTTTCTCCTTCCGCCCTATTCCAAGGCCGTTACTGGAGCGTTTTGTATTTCCCGGGTGTAATCCCTTCGTATTTCTTAAACACCCGAATAAAGGCATGGCCGCTTGAAAATCCGACCCGTTCAGCCGTCACGTCGACGCTTGCCCCTTCCTGCAGCATCTCCTTGGCAGCTTCTATGCGGGTCTGGCTGATATAATCGTGCAGACCACGCCCCGTATGTTCACGGAATAATCGCGATACGTATTGGGGCGTCAGGCGAAAACGATCACCGATCATCGACACGCTTAAGTCCCGGTCGCTGAAGTTCTCCGTGACGAACTCGACGACTTTCTCGCCGATGCCGGCGCTCGTCTGTACGCTTTGCTTGTTTCGCAGCACGCCGCATACCCGATCGAAGAAATCGAGAAGCTCTTGATGGAACTCCCACTTCGTAGAGCATGACATCAGTCTCTTGAGCGGACGCCATTCATCCCAGGCGATGCCGGATTGCTCTTGATCGGGAATCGTCTTGATCAGCGTCGTCGCTACATCAAGGAGGACGAACTTCGCGATTTCAAGCGACGTTTCCCTCTGGAAAGCCCGCTGGATAACGTTGTCAATCATGTTCTTGGCCTTCTCGAACTCGTCGGCTTTCAAGAAATTGATCAGAATCATCTGATCGTTCACCGTGAAGAAATAAGTGCTCTCGCTCGGCATCACGTCCCCGTACCAGATCATCATGCCTTCACCCAGCACCATACGATATTCCTGGGCTTCCAGCGCCTGCAGAAATGCCTGATGCACACCGTCCAAGCCAGTCTGCAGCTCACTCCCCACCGTTGTGAAACGAAGCTTGTACCGGGCCGTGATGAATTCGTATGCTTGCGCCAATGCGTCCTCCATCTCGTCCTTCCATTGCTCCGCGCGATCCGGGCCTACATTTGCGACCGCCGCGAGTGTACCGTCCACATCCGTGAAATGGACCGTTAAACGGTCACCGACAGCATCCTTAAGGATATTGGACACGATAAACTGCGACAAGGCCAGATCCCTTATTCCGCCCTCGTCACTGTCGATATAGAACAATAACACCGCGAACCGGTCGGATGTCCAGGACAAATTATGCGCCTTCGCGAGCTCCCCTAGGGGTACGTTCCGATCCGCCTGGCCTTTCAAGAGCCTTCCCAGATAGTAGTTCTGTAAAACCTGAAGCTGTTTATCGTGTTTATTGCTTATGTCGTCACGTTCACGAATCGTCTCGAGCACGCTTCTTCGAATGAAAGTGTATTCATCCAAGTCGGCCTCAATCCCTTGCAGCGGACTCCGGGAGAAGACGCTCATCAATTGTTTTACCGGGTTGTAGTTTTTGCGGGCAAAATAATAAATAACCGCGCCGCCGATCGCAAAACAAAGCAAGAGCCCGAATAAATTCATCGTTTGGATGGCCCGGGCACGCTCCCAGAACACGTCGGTCGGGAACACGCTGACATACTTCCATCCCGTCGTATCGGACGACTCGATCGTAATCATCGACTCAACTCCCTGGAACGTGTCAGTAAAGGTGCCTGTCCCACGGTCATTCCACTCCTGGTATGACGAAGGCGGCAGCGCCGATTCTCCGGAGTTCTGAAACAGGATTTGATCGTTCGCATCCATGATGAACACTTGGCCTTGCTCCACCCAGTCGATATTCTGAAGCATCGTCTTGATCTTCTCGGCATTAAGCCGGAATAACAAGGTGCCTGCCGGCTCGGCTCCCGCTTGCATCGGGAACGACCGTATATAGAAGGGAGTTATCGTTTTATTACCTTGATTCTCGACCGGCAGCAGGACATACCTTCCCGGCTGCAGCGCCTCCATCAATTGCAGCCAGTCCTCGTAGGCGAATGTGTCCGTCTGATGCTCCATCTCGAAAAACAGCCGGTCTTGTCCATACGTTTCGCTCGACAGCACCGATTGCTGCGCACTCGAATATAGATTGATCCCTTTGATAAAATCAGTCGTCGAAAGCAGGTTGTTCAGTTCCTGTTTCGTCTGATAGATTAGGTAAGCGTTTTCTTTTTGATTCCCGGCAAAAAATTTCCGGACAGCCGAATGAATGGACAACTGCGCGGCCAGACTCTCCATCTGGTGCAGCTCCCCGTCCACAATATATTTCACCTGCTTCAAAGCGGCGACGTTTGCCCGCTCGATCCCGTATCTCACGATATCCCTAGTCTGGCTATATACGATCATGCTTAAAATGACAGGGATCAGTAAAATAACGGCGTATGAGACAATCCATCGAAACGCTACGCTTCGCGTAAAGGTTCTCCTCACCAACAGCATCGAATATCCTCCTGCTACATAACTTCACCAATCATCATATCACGATTGCGATAGGATATCACAAGCTGTCGCCGTTTATGCCATGGGCAATTTGAAACTCAATGTACATTTTGTTCATTTTGAATACACAAAACCAGTCAGATCAAGATTTTGTTTGATCAAACTGGCCATTTTGAGTGCATAATGGTTACAACTGGTGAGAGAAAATAAAGTCGTTTTATCAGATGCCCTCTTCAATCACGAATTGAAAATATAGTTGTTTAATGGAATTATTGAAACTGAATCATGAACTAAGGAACAAACAAGAAAAAGTGCTCAACCTTGCATCAGCAAAGTAAGCACTCTAAATCCACGAATCACTTTAGTCACTATTCCTATTAAAACCACAAATCCTATCACTGATTCTATTCAAAAAGGCAACGCATCAAAAAACTTCGGGGACAAGACAATAGATTCATTATGGCCACAAATTCCATTTTATACATCAGTTCTTTTAACTCCACTTAATTGCAAAAACAGCCGGCCTAATGAATAATAATGTTGTTGTTCGGTTTCACAAGGCTTTTAGCCCCTGACAAGAACATATATCGTTCCCCGCTTTTTTACCAATCGATTGGTTTGCCATCCCTGAAGAACTCTACGCGAGCTCCTTCCGATCCCATCGTCGCTAACCGGAGGATCAACTCGGCAGCGCGTTTCGGAGTTCTCGGAGCAGAGGGTCCCCCCATATCCGAGCTTACCCAGCCCGGATCGACTGCATAAATTTTGATATCTCCCGTGACTTCCGCTGCTGCCAACCGGGTCAATGCATTCATTGCAAGTTTGGAGATCTTGTACGCACCCGCACCTGAAGACGACATGGCATTCATGGCCCCATATTCCGAGGAAACATTGATGATCCTTCCATATCCCCGTTTTTCCATGAGCGGAAGAAATGAACGCATGACATGGTATACGCCGAAGAAATTCGTGGACATCGTTCGCTCCAGAATCGCAGGATCCATGGCCAATAACTTGGCACTCCCATCCAGATATACGCCCGCGTTGTTAATCAATACATCCAATCGGTGAGCGGTCTCTTTGACGGTCAATGCTGCTTGACGGATGCTTTCTTGATCTGTGACATCCATGAGGACGAACGAAACATCCAATCCGGACTCGGCAAGTCGTTGCGCTGCTTCAGACCCCTTCTTCGGATCCCTGCTTGTTAACATGACCTTGAACCCCGCCAATGCCAATTGTTTGGCCAGTTCATATCCGATTCCCCGATTCGCGCCTGTGACAAGCGCTGCTTGCTTATCTTGCAACATTGGCATCCTCCAATCGGCCGGCATTCTTCAATCGGCCGGACATAGAAATTGTTGGAAATATTGTTGCGACGCTTAAGATCAGGAACAAGATTCCCCCAAGTACGACGTATTGCGTACTTATTCCTGCTATAAATAGTCCGCATACACCTGCACCAATCGTTGTTCCCAAGTTGGCGGATGTCAGAAAGAGTCCATTCGCGAATTCGGGAGCCTCTGGCGCTGAAGACACAATCCAATATTGAGTAATGTTGCCTCCTATGCCGCCCAATATTCCCCAAATCAAAATAATGAAGGCCATTGGCACGCTGAACTGTCCCAAGGTGAAAAGCAGGATATAAATTGCCGCCAATGCAAATGGATAAGACTGTACCGTTCTTAATGGATGATTTGCAAGCAGCTTCCCTGCAATCATGTTTCCAACAATGTTGGCCACACCGTATAGGAATAACATCAAACTGATTGTATTCCAGGAATAATTCGTCACGGTTTTCAGAAACTCGGCAAGGTAACTGTACACCCCGAATACGGCTCCGTTCATGAAGATCACAGCGGCAATGGAAAGCCAGGTCATGGATCTTCTTAATACGCGCAATTGCGTGCCATAAGAGAGCCTTTCCGTAACAGGCATCGATGGTACGAACAAGAGTGTCGCGACGAAAGCGACTGTCGTTACGGCGGCAAAGAACAACATCGCATAGGTAAGCGAAGTGGCGGTGGCAATCAAACTCGAGACCGGTACGCCAAGCACCATCCCTGCAGACACGCCAACGAATACTTTAGCCACTGCCTTCGAAGCTTCCTCCTTGCCGACGGACGCCGCTGCGACGGTAAATGCCAATGAACAATAAACAGGATGGAAAAAGGCCGGAATGACACGCGCAATCAATAACACGGTAAAGTTTGATGTGAAGGCGGAGACAAGGTTGCCTACTATAAAAATGCCAAGCACAAGCAACATAACTTTTTTGCGGTCCATGCCCGAAAACAATGAAGGTATAATCGGGCCGGAGACGGCAACCGCAAGCGCAAAGAGACTCACGATCAACCCTGCGGTGGAGATGCTGACATGGTAGTGGTCCGCAATCAAAGGCAAGATTCCGATCACGCCCATCTCGGTATTCAAGATACCGAATACACCAAAGGTCAATATATAGACAAGCAAATGATTTGGTTTAGTCTTCATAGGCCATGGACGTCGAGAGATCGCGGTAGGCATTGATCTGCGCCTGGAGGTCGGCAATCTTCTGCTCTGCAATGCTGACCGCGTCGGCGCCTGCGATGAAGCGTCGCGGCGGCTCAGCTTCGCTTGCAATTAGGAGGAGCGCCTTGGCGAGCTTGTTCGGATCGCCGGACTGTTGCCCGTTCTGCTTGTAAAAAAATTCCATGTAACCAACCCTGCGGTCCGCATAGTCCTCGATCGACGGCTCGGCGTATGTCGACGACGTTTCCGTAAGAAATTCCGTACGGAAAAAGCCCGGGTTGACAATGGTCGTATGAATGCCGAATGGAGCTGCCTCAGGCGCCAACGACTCCATCCACCCCTCAAGCGCAAATTTCGATGCACAATAGGCGGAATTAAACTCGAATCCGGAAATGCCGGCGCCCGAAGAGATCGAGATGATATGACCGGAACGCTGCTTGCGCATCACAGGCAACACCGCCCGGGTAACATTCATCGGGCCGATCAACGCCACCTGCAACTGACGTTCGATTTGGTCCGGGATCAGTTCCTCGAAGAAACCCCCATAGAAGTGTGCGGCATTATTGACCAGCACATCGATGGTCCCGAACCGGTCGATTGCCGCCTTGACTGCGGATTGTGCATCGGCAGGCCGGGTAACGTCCAATTGGACGACCAATACATTCTCGGATTCACCGATCGCCTTGGCCACCGCATCCGGATTACGGCCGGTAGCCACAACCTTGTGTCCGGCGTTCAAAGCAGCTTTCGCGATATTTGTGCCCATACCCCGACCGGCTCCCGTAATAAACCAAACCTTTGTCGTATCCATTGTTATTCATTCCCTCCAGTTTTCTTCCAATATCATGTGAATAATACTGTTTGTATAAATTGGTTGCGCCGCGGCGGAATCCGCGATTCCGGCGGAAGATTGCCCTGTATCGAAGAAGCTTCTGCGAAATAAACCAACCGATTACCTCCTTCGTTATTTATTTTAGCGTTCTTTTTGTGCATAGCAAATGCTCATATCTTATATCAAGATATGCTTGATGAGTATTTCTGAAACGTGTATTGTAATACTTACGAGGAGGAGTATAGATGGAAGTTAGAGTTTTGCGTTATTTTCTTGCTGTTGCAAGAAAAGGAAGCATTACAGGGGCTGCTGATTTTTTGCATGTTACACAACCAACCATGTCTAGACAATTAAAAGATCTTGAACAAGAGTTAGGAAAAAAACTTTTTATTCGCAGTAGTCACAGTGTCATTCTCACAGATGAAGGAATGCTCTTAAGAAAGAGAGCAGAAGAAATCGTTGCTATGGTCGATAAATTAGAGGCGGAGTTTAGATCCATGGAAGAAACAATAAGTGGCGATGTTTATATAGGCGGCGGGGAAACAGAAGCCATGAAACAGATTGCACGGGTAGTAAGAGACTTGCAGTTAAGTTATCCCAATATACGGTATCACCTCTACAGCGGAAACGAAGATGATGTGACTGAACGGCTTGACAAGGGACTGCTTGACTTTGGTATTTTAATTCAACCAGCTGATTTATCAAAATACAATTATATCAATATCCCAGACAAGGATGTTTGGGGTGTTGTTATGAGGAAATACAGTCCTCTTGCTTTCAAAGATACCATTCAAGCAGCAGATTTAATAAATGTTCCGCTAATCTGTTCACGACAGGCTATGAAACAGACATTTTCTAAAAATGAATTTGCGGATTGGTTTGGAGAAGATTTTGATAAATTAAACGTCGTGACTACCTACAATCTTGCATATAATGCTGCCATTATGGTTGAAGAAGGCATTGGTTATGCAATAACTCTTGATAGAATAGTGAATACGTCTAGTGATAGTAACCTTTGTTTTAGACCGCTGGAGCCAAGACTTGAATCTGGCTTAAATATTGTTTGGAAAAAGCACCAGGTCTTTTCGGCTGCTGCCGATTTGTTTTTTAAAGAAATTCAGGCGAAATTAACAGATGTGTAGGAAAAACTGGTAAGAGGTTGTTATAAACTCGGGTAAAAAACTTTTGGGGTAATGGGTATGGCAGGGGTTAATCAAGCCAGATAACGTTTCTTGGCCTTAACAGAAATATTTAGTTCAAACCCCTAAGAGGAGCTGCCTCAATAAGGCAGCTCCTCTTAGGGGGGGTACTGAACATCATCTCCGATTAGGCAAGTATTTTAGGATAATACGGCTGTTTGCATTCTTAATACACGTAAACCCGCTGAAATTTAGACTAAACAACTTTATTTTCACCAACCATCCATTCAACCCATCCAGATTAAACAACTTTATTTTTATCACCAACAACTGAGATATTCGATTTAGGAGATTGCTCCCTGTAATCAAACTGTAATATTAATCTCAGCTTGATTTCATCTTGCGCTTATATAATAAACCCATGACCCCCCTTTATTATATATTCTCTCTTACAGCCTGCGGCTTCTTGCCGCAGGCCTCTTTTTTGGGATAAAATTAACGCCTGAGCATATCATTCCACACACGGCGGAAGGATAACGGCAAATAAGTAGCTCTTTATTTCTGCTTTACCGACTGAAATAGAGGAAAACTTCGGCGTTATTCAGCGATTTTGGGTGAGCCTGTTGGATGACAGTCGATGCACAATAGAGCTAATTTCCAGCTCTATATTTGCAATTTTGGTTAGTTTGGTGGAAATAGATCTAATTTTTAGCTCTATTACAGAGCCATGGTATGTTTGAGCTCTGTTTGATGGCGGGCGGTGCACGATAGATCTAAATTCTAGCTCTATATTTACAATTTTAGTTATTTGGGAGGAAATAGATCTAATTTTTAGCTCTATTACAGAGCAATGGGATGTCTGAGCCCTGTTTGAGAGCGGGTGACGCAAAATAGAGCTAAAATTACCGGTATATAGCTTTGCCTTATGCACGTTGGATCGTTAAGAATTACGCCTCCTTGAGCAGCGTTTCCTCCAGAAACGGCAAAACCCGATCCCAAAACGCCGGGTCCTGCTCGGATGAACTATGACCCTTCGTCGACACGAATAGCGTTTCGATCGTCCCCGCGGACAACTGCTCCTTAAGCTGCCGCAAATCCGCAGCTGGTATAAAATCATCTTCGCTCGAGTGAATCATCAGCACCGGCGTACGGGCGTTTCCTTCTAAACCCGCATGCCTCGCCAGCACGTCGGGAATATTCGCCGCCCGAAACTGAGCTTGCGATATGCCTGAGCGGATTAACCAAATCGGCGGAATCAGATAAGCAAGCGGGAAGGACGGGATTTTCTTCCTCTTCAGCTCCGCCTCCATCATCGTCTCGAAACGGACGGGCATCGAATCCGTTATGACCGAGCAAACCCTCATGCCTTGATCGAGCGCGAGCAAAGCGCCGAATCCTCCTAACGAATGGCCGAGCACTGACACCCGATCCGGATCGATGCCCGGCAATCGGCGGGCCGCATCGACTGCGGCGATCACGTCATCACGGAACATAAGCGCGGAAGGCGCTTTGATCGTATCGCTTTCCCCGTGGTTTCGGGCATCGTACATGAATACGGCAAAGCCGGCCTTATAAAGCGGGTGCGTATAGCGCAGCACTCTCGTCCTGTTGGAGCCCCAGCCATGCGCAACGACAACAAGCGGAAGGAGTCCTTCCTCCTCCGCTGCTGAATCTTGTGCCGTCTCAAACAGCCAGCCTTCCTCCTGCGTTGCCGAACCCTGCGACGGCTCAAGCAGCCAGCCCTTCATCTGCGAGCCGCCGCTCCTAAACGATACGGCTTTCCACTGAGTATCGACTTCAGGGGCGGCGGCATTCGCAATGATACGCGGCTGCTGACTTTGCGATCCGATGCGCCACACAAGCGCGGAAAGCACGGAAGCGGTAAGGATACCGCCAACCACAAGTCCCGCGATTAAGCCCATAACCTGCTCCCCCTCGCCATTACAAAGCCTGAACGGCCGCAACGAACTGACGCGCCCGTTCCGTTATCTGATCCCATTTGCCTTCCCGCACCCATTCCAGGTTGACCAGCTTGCCGCCCATCCCGACCCCATTCGCTCCTGCCTTAAAGTAATCGGTTATATTATGTAGGTCAACGCCGCCTGTCGCGATCATCGGGATATCGTTCAACGGACCGCGAATCTCCTTCAGGTAGTCTACGCCAAGCGTTCCCATCGGAAAAATTTTCACCGCATCGGCCCCGGCCTTCCATGCCTTCACGATTTCCGTCGGCGTCATGACGCCGGGCCAGACCGACAAGCCCCGTTCCCGTCCGTAAGCAATGACCTCTTCATCCAAATTAGGGGAGATGAGGAACTGAGCGCCTGCAGCAACCGCTTGCTCGGCAAGCTCTACATCCGTTACCGTTCCGGCGCCTACTGCCGCCTTGCCGTCGAACTTATTGCGCCAACGCTCGATCATGACCGCCGCGCCTTCCGTATTCATCGTAATTTCCATCATATGAATGCCGCCGTCGATCAAAGCCTTCCCCGCAGCGTCCGCGTGACGATCTTCAATGCCCCTCAAGATTGCAACGATTTTGTGCTGCATCAGCAGCTCCAGCATATTGCTCATACATTTTCCCTCCGCTCTTAATGTTCATTTACTCCCAATACTGCTTTAAGATGCGCAAAAACAAATTCGGGAACGGCAAGGTTTCCATATCCTCCAGGCCGATCCAGCGATAATGTGATGCCAGTTTATCCGTTACATTATACTCTGATGCCGCTTCAGCCGCTATTCCAGCGTACTCGGCAGCAGAGGCGACTTCCTCCAGCATGCCCGAGGCCTCACCTAAATCCGCCAAGTAA
Source organism: Paenibacillus alkaliterrae (assembly GCF_021532375.1). Lineage (GTDB taxonomy): Bacteria > Bacillota > Bacilli > Paenibacillales > Paenibacillaceae > Pristimantibacillus > Pristimantibacillus alkaliterrae. The sequence continues at coordinate 61,784 of NZ_JAKGAP010000008.1, read as the reverse complement.
AAACGCATTTTCCAATGAATATGGCTGAAAATATGATCCGCATCCGTGAACCAGCTGCGGGGACGGATCAGCAAGCCCGTATCCTCCTCGAGCATCTGCCCGATCATGGCGGCCAGCTCTCCCTGTTCCTTTGGCGCATGCTCAGCCAGCCAGCCGGCTTTATCCTTCGGCAGCAGCAAATGAGGCAGCTCCCACATTTGGGCAAGCAGCCCGGTAGCCGGACGCTGCCGGACGAGCACCTTGCCGGCATGCTCGCCGCTGCCGGCAACGATAGCTGCCGCTCTGAATTCCGGCCGCGGCGGCTTCGCCTTCGTCTTAACCGGCAGCTCATGCTCCTTGCCTTCAAGGCGCGCCGTGCAATGCTCCATAACCGGGCATGATGGCAGACAGCCCGGCGATTTTGGCGTGCAGACGAGCGCGCCCAGCTCCATCAGAGCCTGGTTGAAATCGCCGGCCGCCCCCTCCGGAATAAGTGAAGCCGCAAGCTTCTCGATGCTTACCCTCGTGGACGGCTTCGCGATATCGTCCTCCAAACAAAAATACCGGGAGAGCACGCGCATCACATTTCCGTCAACCGCCGGCTCCGGCCGGTTGAACGCGATGCTCATAATGGCGCCCGTCGTATAAGGGCCGACTCCCTTCAGGCCGGCAACGGATGCCTTATCATCCGGCACAATGCCGTCATAACGCTCCGTCACCTCGCGGGCGCCGGCTTGCAAATTACGGGCCCGCGAGTAGTAGCCTAGTCCTTCCCAGCATTTGAGAACTTCCGTCTCAGGCGCCTCTGCGAGTGCTTTTACCGTCGGAAATTTATTCATAAAGGTGTTGTAATAAGGGATAACCGTATCCACCCTCGTCTGCTGCAGCATAATTTCCGACACCCACACCCGGTATGGATCCCGATTCATCCGCCACGGCAGGTCCCGCTTAATTTGCCGGTACCAAGCGAGAAGCTCGGTACTGAAAAATTCGTTAACCTCTTGCCGCTCCACTAGCTGTCCTCCTTCTCGTCCCTCGTTGCCGTATAGTCTGTCAGGTTCCCGATTCCAAGCCTGGCAATCCGGCGATATTGTACCGGCGTAATGCCGGTGCAGCGTTTGAACAAACGCGATAAATAATGATTTTGCATCCCTACCCGCTTCGCGACCTCCGATACGGGCAGCGAGGTTTCCGAAAGCAGCTGCCTGGCATTGGCAATGCGGCGGTTCGTCACGTACTGGATCGGCGAGCAGCCCATCTTGCTTTTGAAGGAGGTAATGAAATAATTGGGATGCAAAAAAGCAAACCTCGCAAGCTCCTCGATTTGAATGTTCGCATGCAAATTCGCTTCGATGTAAGCGAGCACCTCATTCCACTTCACGGCAAAGCCCGAATCGCTCAGCATATGCTGCTGGACATGACTTTCATCCAAATAAACGGCAAGCAGTTCCAGCATCACAGCTTTCATTCGCAGCTCTCTCGTAACCGAGGTACCTTGCTGATAGGTGATCATTTTGGTAAAAAGCTGCTCCATCATCTGCTCGTCCTGTACATAAACGTATGGCGGAAGCTGCAGCGATTGAATGAAACCGATATCGCTTAGCTCTAACCGAAAGTGGCACCAATAGCGGCCAAAGGTCTCGTCCCCTTCCGTACCGAACGACTGAAGCGTGCCGGCGGGCAGAAAAAACAGCATACCCGGTTTAACGGTATAGCTTTTATTTTGTATGTCTAACCAAGCTTGTCCCTTGACCGTATAGCTAAAGCGATAAAAGCCCGGCTCCGATTTCTTCGCGGTCCAGCCCGGACTGCTTTCCGTATATGCGCTCATGATGACTTCGGCATGAATATGATTTAATTGGTTTTGCAAAATTCGTTCGATTGTCGGTTTCATGAAGTCTCCTAATGGCTAAGCTGCGGTATAATCTAATTCATATCCTATGTCATTTGTTATATGCCTTCTCTATTATACGAATTAATAACATAAATGCATATGGACGCATTGTGAATGACCTGAGTTAGTTTCAAAATTAACAATATATTGAATTTTTAAAAGGTGGGGGATTTATGCCTAAACAACGAATGATACGTTCGGGGCTAAAATTGGCCGCTGCAGCCGGGCTGATGGCAGCGATTATAGGCTGCGGCGAAGGAGCGCAAACAAGGGAAAATGCTCTCGACGGGCCAGCAAAGGTGATGACGATTTATAAAGCAAACTGTGTGAACTGTCACGGTACCGAGCTGCAGGGAAGAATCGGCCCTGCGACTAACCTTCAGAAGCTCGGAGAACGGATGAGCGCGGCGGATATAACGGAGCAAATCGAACAAGGAGGAGCCACGATGCCTGCCTTCAAGGATCGGCTGACCGCCGGGGAAATCGCTGGACTGGCGGATTGGCTGGCTGGAAAGAAGTAATCAAATGAAAAAAAGGACTTCTCGGAAGCGGCTAATTGCCGCTTTTGGGCAGTCCTTTCGTATGATCGCCGGACGATCTAATAACCGATATGATGACCGTTCATTTTTGGAGACTTCGAGTAATGAATAGAGGTTTGGCCGGCATACGTCCAGTTCGTTACGCCCATCAGCGGATGAACCGGAAAGAGGTCGCCTTGCATAAGCATCAGGTCACCGCCCCAATCATCCGAATATAAGCCGTCATACTCGACCCATTGCCCCGTCTTAAAACGACGCCTCGCCTTCTGCTGCCGATCTCTCATCGCTGCCATCCCCTCTCGCCTATCCGCTTGGTATATTACATTCCAAGTATAGACAAAAGGTTACTGCATGATCCGTTCAGCAACCGCGAAAGCGGAAGCCAGCGTACGCTCATGCGTGATTGTCACATGAATGCTAACGGCTTCCGGATTTAGTCCGAGGCGACTCCACGCCGCCTCGGACAAACGGCATACCGGCTTTCCGCAGTCTCCGCGCAAAATTTCGATATCCGTGAAGCCGATAACCTGGCCGATTCCGCAGCCGAATGCTTTCACGACCGCCTCCTTCGCGGCAAATCGCCCGGCCGTAAATTGATATAGACGCTCACCCTGATACTGCGCCGCGAGCTCCCTCTCGCCTGCCGAAAGCACTCGCTCCATAAAACGGCTGCCCGTGCGGCCGTCTATTATTTTTGCCATTCTTGTTATATCCGACAAATCATGTCCGATGCCGATGATCATGCTTACACCCGCCTTTTCCTTGAAGGTGAGATTAGCAGATGGGCTGTTTGAAGTCAAGATTTGCCTATATTAATCCCAAATAATACATATAGATTTTATATACAAATGTATCTATAATCAATATGTTTGAAATATATACGAAGGAGAGAAAGCAAAGCAATGAACGATTCTCCGAAGAACCTGATCCATAAGAATGAACGGAAATATTTTATTATTGCTCTTGTTTTCAGTATCGGGACTTATATTAGTCTGATTTCCTCACTCATAGGAATTGTCTATTTGGGTTTGTTTCTAGCGATATCATTATTATTACATGCCCTGATGCTCGGGTATATCCGAACGAACGGAGTCCGTTTGAATCCAGAGCAATTTCCAGAAGTGTACGACAAGATTAAAGAGCTGTGCGCAAAAATGGAGATGAAGTCTATCCCCGAAGTGTATGTGTTGGAATCAAGCGGAGCATTAAACGCTTTTGCCACCCGCTTTTTTGGACGTAACATGGTTGTGCTGTACTCTGCGATTTTTGAGCTGATTGAAGAAGGCGCAGAAGATGAGCTGTCTTTTGTGATCGCGCATGAGCTGGCTCATATTAAGCGCCGGCATATTTCAACGCAATTGATGGTGCTGCCTGCTATGTGGATTCCTGGAGTCACACAAGCTTATTCCCGCGCTTGCGAATACACCTGCGACCGATTCGCTGCTTTTTACACAGGAAATTCGGAAGCGGCCAAAAATTGCTTAACTATGTTCAGCGTTGGGAAAATGCTGTCTAAACGTGTCAACCGAACAAGCTATCTCAATCAAGTAAATGAGGAAAAGGGTTTTATCATCTGGTTGAGTGAAATTTTATCAACCCATCCTCCTTTGCCGAAACGAATTAGAGAAATTGGATTGTTCATGGGGGATGATGAGAACGCAATCGCCGCTAATCGATCGTCTAAAAAAATTTGGTTTGGGATATCAGCCGTTACATTACTGTTTGCTCTCATAATCGGCGGAAGCATGTTTGCTCTTAAAAAGCTCGATATTGAATCGCTGATGAATGAGGTCGAGATAAACTCGAATCTTGACTCCACCCCGCCGTTGATTGATGCAGTTATCGATGGAGATCGCCAAAAATTGAATAATTTATTAAACGCGGGGGAACCTTTAGATACTCAGGATTATAATGGTTGGACTGCGTTACATTGGGCTGTGAAAGCTTCTGATATCGAAGCGTCCAAAGCATTGATTGGCAAAGGAGCAGATCCAAATATTGAGGATTATTACGGCGTTGTTCCTTTAATGATGGCTGCCGGCGACGGTCATATCGAAATTGTTCAATCATTGCTTGAGACAGGCGCCGACATCGATCACCAAGATTATAACGGTTGGACCCCCCTAATATACGCCGTATCAAGCGGACAAAATGAAATTGCACAAGCTTTGTTAGATGCTGGCGCAAATACAGACGTGAAAGATTATGAAGATTCGACTGCACTGAAACACGCAATCAAGCAAGGAAATCAGGAAACTGTAACCTTATTAAGAAATTATAACTAGGAGGATCTTGTAATGGAAGCAAACACCCAATCCATCGTTAGACCTGCAGGATTTTGGATCCGCGCAGCAGCAATCATTTTAGATGCCATCGTCGTGATGGTGCCGCTAACATTCATTAGCTATTTGATAACGGGCGCCTGGGGAGAAGATATTTATACAAACATCATCTCGATTTTGTATGGTTTAATCCTTCCTGTCATTTGGCTTGGATATACCGTGGGCAAACGCATTGTCGGAATTCGGATTGTAAAAGTGAATGGCGATAAAGTCGGTTTTGGAACAATGCTTATGCGCGTTATTGTCGCTTCAATTATTTACGGTGTTACATTGGGAATCGCACTCATTGTAAGTGCATTTATGATTGGGTTGCGCAATGATAAACGAAGCATTCACGACTTCATTGCAGGCACTTATGTCACATATGAAAAGCCGGGCAATTAATAATGTAGGATTAAAAAGCATCCGAATTCACAAAAATGGTGGATTCGGATGTTTTTCTTTTGGCTGCCATGCGCCTATGACCCTTATCCTGAATAAACTGAAATGATGTTAAAAGAAGTTTACCGGGGAGGATTTTGTTCATGGGAAGTATTGAAATGTCTCGATCGGGAGACTCCGGATGGATAGCCGGAGGACGAATCACAGCTCTACAGTGGTCGGTTATTAAGACCCCTCCGTACAAAATTTATACTTATCCGCTATACCGCGTTTCTTTTCCTTATCCGGCAAACTGGCGTAAAGTCACGGAGGAACGGTATGAAGGGACCGACGGATTTTTTCAAATTTCCGCGATTTCGTCTGAGGGCCAAATTGACGAAGTATGCCGTACGGAAGCCTTTCATCCCTTAAGGCCCTACGGTTCTACACCCCGGATTGTCATGACGCATATCCATTATCAGGAAGCCTGCTTCATTTTCCCGTCGGACGACCAGCCGATGGAATTGAGAAATCAGGCCGCTCTGATCGTTATGTATCCCCGTCCTGTTTTAATACAAGGAACCTTCTACAATTACTTCATCCTGTGGGCCGACCATCAACACATCGTTCCGCTGGCGCGGGGGCTGACGTTTATTTAACCCTTTATCTCTCCCTCCCTATCGCCTTTTCGTAATGGAAGTCGTTACCGTCCGCATCGCTCACGTCCACCGTTATTAGGCTTTCTATCGTATAGTCTACGAAAGCGCCTGCTGCCAGATACGTGTACTTTGTAAAGCCCGGATACTCATAAAGTTCTACTGCTTCAGGCTGAAGCTCTAATGGAATCGTCACTTGTTCGCCGCCAGGCTCAGCCTGACCATTACGCTGAGGCGTTATGGCCGCTGCAGCCGAGACCGGCGCTCCCATGCCTTCAGGCAGCCATACATCAAGCCGAACCGTCTGCTCTTCTGATGCCTCTTCGTCAGCCATACGCAGGCTCATATGCGCTTGCTCGCCCATGACATGCCAGTAAAAGGGCTCCCGTTGCCGCTGCGTGTCAGCATCAGACGGCGGAGAGGTGGAGGATAACCAGCCTGCAAGCACAAATAAGCTAATGGCTAGCAGCACTTCGATCCGAACGCCGAGCAGCAAACCGCGAGCAGTGGCGGTTTGGCTAAGCTCGGCGGGAGGCAATGAGCCCGCGGCCATCGCTTTCGCAATATTCGGCATAAACACAAGCGTATGCAGCGCGGCGATAACGAGTACAAGCAGCATGAGGCATGATTTCGCAAAGATTAGCTGTCCATATTCCGTTGACAGGAGCTCTCGCCAAGATGAAAGCCTCGCGAGAGAAAGCCATACGCCGCTTACTAGAATAAGCGACATACTAGGCCATGCCCACTCTGAGAAGCGCGTCGCTGTCTGATTCAAGCGATCGATTGCATGGCGGCAGAAGGTCAACGAGAGCAGCCCTCCAAGTCCGCCGAACCAAATGGCGGCGGCGCACATATGAACCGCATGCGCAGCAACAGCCGCTGCCGCATCTTTGACGGCAGCGTAAGCATGACCCGTCAATGGAAAGGTCACGATTAGCGCAGCCACAGCTATAAGCTTCACGCGGTTCGCCCATAACCGCTCGCGGACGGGCGCGAATGCCAGCAAGAGCACAAGCAATGCTCCAGCTGGTCTTAATACAGCGATCTTACCGATCATCGTTTCGGCCGCCAGCGTATAGTAGGACAAGCTTCCGAATTGCTCCGAGAGCATGGACAGCCTGATCCATCCTGATATTACCCATACAAGCGCCGCCGCTGTAATTACGATTCTTTCTGCCCGCAGCGTAAAACCAAACGGCGCTTCGTCCCCAGCCTCACGCCAAATGAAGAGGCGGAAAAATAAGAGGCCCGCAAGCACCGCCCCCGCCAAAACATCCAGTACTCGCAGCAAAACCATCAGTCCGTGGCCGTCTGTATGATCATGCTCGCCTTCCGTGTGGATGTGCTCCGTCTCCTCATCAGTCGCTGCGGCATCAGTACTCGCTTCAGCCTCCTTACCTTCAGGTTGATCAATCGTCTCAGCCGTTGGCAATGGCGTTTGCAAGCCTCCATCTGCGCTCACGTCGGCATTCAGTTCTGTTGTTACCGCAGGCATCGCTGTTTCTACAAGCGTTGAGCTGGCTGTCGGCTCTACCGCTTCAGCAGTCGGCGCTATTCGGCTTCCGTCAGCCGTATTTTGCAGCGTAATGGAGCTTAGTTTTGTATCGATCTTTTCCGTAAATGTAATCCGTATGACGGATGGAGAGGCGATCAGCTCCGCATCCTGCATAGGTGTCGATTGCAAAATATAGGCATGCGCCGAGACGAAGCTCGGCAGGCATGCCCACATCATAATAAGTAAAGCTATACAGCTTAACGGTTTCTTCATCATCGATTATTTCTTATAAATCGTTAAACGTCACGTTAACAAGCTCCACATAAGAGACTTGTCCGGCCGCCACGATCGGCGAGCTCGTTTGGGTCCAGCCGTCATGCGCGAATACAGGTACTGCGGCGCCTAGCGTTAATACGGCGGCCAAAGCCGCGCCTGCGATTTTTTTGCGAAATTCCATAAAAAACAACCTCCGATGTATTGGATTAACTGTCCAAATTGTATCAATCGGAGGCTGTAGCGACATGACTCGATAGAGCTATGTACCTGTGAAAGTTATGTGAATATCGCCTTAAAGAACTATGCAATGCAACCACTGCATTTTATACATCAGAATCGGCAGCAAAAAAAAGAGACCTCCCCAAGCCGATGACTCAGACTTAAGGGAAGTCTCTTACTCAATCGAACAGCAGCTTAAATCCCCGGGATCGGGGAGCGCTTGTGCTCGGTTTTCAAATATTGCTTCTCCAGCTTTTCACGCGCTTCGGCGTTGATATCTTTGCCTTCAAGGTAGTCGCTGTTGTCACCGTAAGTGATGCCGAGCTCCTCCTCGTCGGTTTGTCCATCCCAGAGGCCGGCGGTCGGCGCCTTGTCCAGCACGCTCTGCGGAACGCCGATATGGGAGGCCAGCTGGCGAACCTGACGTTTGTTCAGCGTGCTGAGCGGAGTAATGTCTACCGCGCCGTCGCCCCATTTCGTGAAAAAGCCGGTGACCGCCTCGGACGCATGGTCCGTGCCGACCACGAGCAGGTTAAGGTCAAAGGCAAGCGCATATTGCGTAACCATCCGCGTTCTCGCCTTAATATTCCCCTTGCCGCCCCGGCTCAAATGCCGCGGTATGCCAAGCGCTTTGAAGCCGTGCTCGACCTCAAGCGTAATTTCGTCTACCGCTTCCGCAATATTCGTTTCCACTTTATGCTTCAGCTGGAAGGCTTCTGCAACGGCATAGCTGTCTGCGATATCCGATTGGTCGCCATAGGGCTGGAATACGCCGAGCGTCATGTATTCGCGGCCAGATTCGGCGCTAAGCTCATCCGTCGCGCGCTTGCACAGACCTGTCGCAACCGCGCTGTCAATGCCGCCGCTGATCGCGATGAGCAATCCCGTCGTTCCCGACTGCTTCACGTATTGCTTTAAAAAATCGACCCGTTTGCGAATTTCCGTCTCCGGATCGATTTCCGGCTTTACGCCAAGGCGTTCGATGATTTCCTGCTGCAGGCTCATCATAACCGTCCCGGCCTATCGGCAAAACCGATCGAAAGCGTCTGACAGATCGGCTGCAATGTCCGCTGCGGAACGATTTTCGATCTGGTGGCGCTCGATAAAGTGTACCAGCTCTCCGTCCTTCATCAGGGCGATGGAAGGGGAAGACGGCGGGTACGGCGCAAAATATTCGCGTGCTTTCGCTGTCGCTTCTTTATCCTGTCCGGCAAATACCGTATATAAATGATCAGGGGTAATATCGTGCTGAAGCGCCTCCGCTACGCCTGGACGGCATTGTCCCGCCGCGCAGCCGCAAACCGAGTTGACGACAACGAGCGCCGTTCCTTTTGCATCCGGCAAGGCTTGCTCTACCTCTTCAGGCGTGCGAAGCTCCTGAATGCCAATGCGGGTAAGATCGTCCCGCATAGGCTGCACCATATCTAACATGTATCGTTCGAATGACATCGACATCGAAACACACTCCTTTAATTACTTTATTTTAGCTACTATTATACCGTCCGTAATCAAAATAAAGCAACCGGAGTCTGCTCACTCCGGTTGCTCTTTTTCCTATTCATCTTCAGAATCATCCGGGTCTCCGACTCCGTAAGCGGCATTTTTGTCCGGATGCATGAATATGCCGCCTTGCGGCGGAAGTCCCTTCTCGAAAATATCGCGGTTCTCCGCCGTCTGAAAGCCGACATCCTTGAACGGATGCACCCACTCGTCCCCTGCCATGATTGCCGGGTCCGTCTCGGTGCTCCACAGCGACAGCGGCGAGTTCGACGACTCGTATTCATGATCGCCGATGACGACGCCATGCTTATTTACAAAAGGAGCTCTGCTTCCCCGGCCTTCCCGAAACTGCGGCAAAAACTCGATCTCATACGGATCCAGCGCCGGATCTCCTTTCGGCAGGTCACTCGCCCCCTTATGCTCCTGATCAGCCAAACGATCACCCCCGTACTATGTAGACGGCCGATTCGGGCCATCCAGCTTTTTGTCAAAGCCTTCCGATTCCGGCGACTTTCCTTTACCGGCAGCGTTCTTCGCAGCCTGCTGCGCTTGCTCGGCCGAACGGCCCTTTTCCTCATTATGCTGTGTCAAAACAATCCCCTCCTCCCTTTTTTAAGTAGTATGTACAGCAGCCGCCTGCCTTATTTACAGAGAGGAGCTTTCGGCAAGAAGAAGGTCACGATAAAGGTTGTCCCTTCGCCTTCCGTGGATTCCACGTCGATTCGTCCGTTATGGCGCTCGGCGATGCTTAAGCATAGCGGCAGCCCAAGACCTGTTCCATGCGATTTTGTCGTAAAAAACGGCTCGAATAAATGCTTCATTTTATCAGGGTTAATGCCTACTCCTTCATCTGCAATGCGCAGCTCGATTTTGTCACTCATGAGGCTGGTGCTAATGCGCAGAACCCCCTTGCCGTCCATCGCCTCCATGCCGTTGCGGGCCAGATTAAGCAGCATCTGCTTAATTTCTCTGTCGTTCAACATCAAAAGCGGCATATCGCGGCAAAGGCTTACTTCTATCGATTGTCCGCGCAGGTTCGAATCGGCATTAAGCAGCGGAATTAATTCATTGATGATATCGTGCAGCGACGATACTTCCATTTTCAGCGCTCTATTCTGGGCAAGCGACAAAAAGTCGCTAATAATCATATTGGCCCGGTCAAGCTCTTCCATGACGATTCGAAAATATTCCTGCTGGTTTTTCGGGCTGCGCTCCTGAATGAGCTGGACGAAGCCGCGTATAACCGCCATCGGATTGCGTATTTCATGCGTAATGCTCGCCGCCATCTGACCGACAAGGCTAAGGCGTTCCATTCGCCCTACCTCGTCTCTAAGCTGACTAATTTCCGTTACGTCATGTGCGATCAGGGCTGCCCCCGCGATTTCATTATTGTGCGAGCTTCGAAGGGAGAAGCTTGTCTTGAGCAATATTTTATCGCGGATTACGAAAGGCAATGATGTAGCCCTTGTTCCCATAAGCGCCTGACGGAGCATATTGACGCAAGCATCTTCCGGTCCTTGAAATACTATCGGAAACGGGACTCCAATCAACTGCCATGCATCCTTATAAGCGGGATGAAGGCTCAGCAGCTCTGTCGCCATTTTGTTAAAATGCGTAATTCGGCCCTCGTTATTAACGATGATAACAGCGAAGGCTGTCTCATCTATAAGCTGCTGCAGCTTCTCCACTTCGTTCCGGTAATTCGTCGATAAGCGCGTAACTTCTTCATGGAGCTGCTGCTTCTCCTTTACGCTCTCGATCATATATATGGACAGCCACGTTGACGTCAATGTGGCGGAAACGGCCAATATAAGCGCCACTACCATAAAAAACGACCATTTTTCTTCGCTAACTGAGATAAAGCCGGTTATCGTAACAATAAAGTAAAGCATTAATAAGGACATAAGCTGCAGCCCGTAACGTTCTTTGCGTAAAGCCGAGGCCCTCCTAAAAGGACCTATGGACAAAAAGATAAGCGGAACGAAGCCGGCCACAAATATGATAAAACTCACCGTTTCCCATGTACTGTCCAGCATAGGAATCCGCATCGTCACATAGACCAGCGTCAATACGGCAAGCGCAGGAAATCCGCCGTATAAAGAACCTATCATATAAGGAATCAGGCGAAAGTCCACTTCATAGCCAAATATGTTCGGGGCGGTCATCATGCAAAGCGCCATCGATACGCTGCAAAATATGCACATAAAGACGGTTGTTCCCTTCCAGCCCTGCTCTTTGTCATGCCAGAGCTGGAAGGCGAATATCGGCAATAAGGATACGACAAATTGTAACAGCAATTCCTTTAGCACGGATGATCGGCTCCCTCTACTCTCTTTCCGAATACATGCCATATATGTAGTAAAATATGGATTTTTTCCTTAATACCAAATTTATTAAACTATAAACGATTAAAACATAAACGATTTATTTTGACAATTGTAGTTCTATCCAATCGATGATTTGCTTTATGTTTTGCTCGCCCTCCACATCATTATGAAGCTCGTGGAAGCCGCCCTCCCGAATTTTCCATTCGCATTTCGCGCCAAGCCGCTCCGCTAACAGCTCGCTTGCTGCAAGTGAAGTGATCCGGTCGGAGGAACCATGCATAAGCAGCACGGGCACCTCCAGACTGTCTGCGTGCGCAAGCGCCCATTCGCCGCCGGCATCGATTTCGCGATAGGTATGGAGCGTAATTTTGGTATGGCATAACGGATCCTCCACGATAGGCGCGGCCTTGGCATAGCCCGGACGATATAAATCCGCGGGATTAAGGCCGGTTTCTTGCTGAAGCGCCGGTACGATTGAAGCCAGCCTGCGTCCAATCCACTCTACCGCCGGATGGGGCTTAAACGCAAGACGAAGCCATGGGCTCGTTAGAATGAGTCCTTTAATTGGCGGATTAAGGCGCAAAGCGCAATTTAACGCCACATTTCCGCCCATGCTGTGACCGTATAGGAAGACAGGTACGTCTGGGTGTCTTTTACCTGCCTCTTCTATGATAAGGCCAGTATCGCTGGCTGCTGCAATAAGCGAATTCAGGTGGCCCCGTTTGCCGGAGGAGCGGCCATGACCGTACTGATCTAACGCCATGAGCGCATAACCTGCTTCGGTGAAATACTCCGCGACGTGGCTGTAGCGATCGCCATGCTCCCCCATTCCATGCACGAGACAAACGGCCGCTTTTACCCGCGCAGCTTCCGGTTTCCATTCCCGAATGAAAAGATAAGCCTTATTTGCACCGATTGAATGCCATTCCTCGCGCAACATCGCAACGCCGCCTTTCTTTTGTGGTATGATAGTCATACTAATTAAAATAGCAGGTGGATCGAAATGCAATATGATGCAATTGTAATCGGCGGCGGCTCCGCCGGATTAATGGCCAGCATAGCGGCTAGCAAGAATGGCGCAAGCGTGCTTTTGCTCGACAAAGGCGACAAGCTGGGACGCAAGCTCGGCATATCCGGCGGCGGCAGATGTAATGTAACCAACAATAAGGACTTGGACGAGCTGATCAAGCATATACCCGGCAACGGGCGGTTTCTGCACAGCAGCTTCTCTAACTTTAATAATAAAGATATTATCGCATTTTTCGAGAACCTTGGCATAGCGCTTAAGGAAGAGGATAACGGACGTATGTTTCCCGTTTCCGACAAAGCGAAAACCGTCGTAGACACGCTCGTGGGTCAAGTACGCAAGCAAGGAGTCAAAATTCATCTCAACGCTCCCGTCGATCATATCATGTATGCGGATGGAAGAGTCGAAGGCGTCCGGTTAAAATCCGGTGAAGTTTTTCGCGGCAGAAGCGTTATCGTCGCCTCCGGCGGCAAATCGGTGCCTCAGACCGGCTCAACTGGAGACGGCTATCCGTGGGCGGAGAAAGCCGGCCATACGGTAACGGAACTCTTTCCAACCGAGGTGCCTCTCACGTCGAACGAGCCCTTCATAACAAGTAAAGAGCTTCAAGGGCTGTCGCTTCGGGATGTGGCGCTGTCCGTATGGAGCCCGAAGGGTAAACCCGTCATATCGCATCGGGGCGATATGCTCTTCACTCACTTCGGCATCTCGGGTCCGATCGTTCTAAGGTGCAGCCAGTTTGTCGTGAAGGCATTGAAGCAGTTCGGCACGGGCAATATTGAGGTAGCTGTCGACTTGCTGCCTGACAAGAGCAAAGACGAGGTCTACCGGGAAACGCTGAGGCTGGCCGAGCAGGAATCCAAGAAAACGATCAAGAACGTGCTCAAGGGCTATATGCCCGAAAAAATGATTCCGCTCCTGCTTCGGAAGGCCGGACTTCCGGATAGCCTTACCTTCGATCATATTCCGAAGCAGGATTGGTTAGCCCTATCGCAGCTTATCAAGCATTTTCCGATTCGAGTGTACGGTACCTTGTCTATAGAAGATGCTTTCGTAACCGGCGGAGGCATAAATTTGAAGGAAATCGATCCGAAGACGATGCAATCGAAGCTGATGGAAGGACTGTACTTCTGCGGAGAAATTTTGGATATCCATGGCTATACGGGAGGATACAACATTACGGCTGCTTTCTCGACAGGGTACACGGCAGGCCAAAACGCCGTGCTCAAATAAAAACGAAAGAGGCTGCGGGCCAAGCGCTATGACTTGGCTGCAGCCTCTTTCGTATCCTTATTCGCTCTAAGCCCGCACATCTCCGGAAAAATGGTCGTAAGTGCCGGGATCAGGCAAAAACTCGTCATTGAAGCCGGCATCGTCATCTCGATTGCGCAGCCCCTCTGCTTCCTCAAACTGCTCGTCTGATGATGACCACTCCTCATTCACCAGATGGGCAGGTATGGCAATTGCATCAAGCGAATACGCGGTGTCGGTTAATGCCCCTTGTGAGATCCGGGCTTGCTCGACCAGCTGCCCGCCATGTGCCTGCGCGATTTCGAGCGCCGACGTCAGATCGCTGCCTTCCAAATGAACATGCATGCGGCTTCCCTCATGCAGAACAGTCTCGTAACCGAGCTGCTGCAGCGTTTCGCAAGCAAGCGAAGCGCTCTGGGCATCGTTAAAATCAAACAATAATGCTGAGTTAAAAGTCATTTCTCATCTTCCTTTCCAATCATTTGTTATAGCATGCCAAATTTTCCGAAATTAATGTCATTCTTCATCTTAAGTTTTGCGCGATATGATCTGCCGTACGGATAGCCATGGCCACGGTGGTAAGCGTCGGGTTGGCAGCTCCGGTAGAAGGAAGCACACTGTTATCCGCGACATATAGACCGGATACGTTATGAATTTGCCCGAACCGATTCGTTGCGGAAGTGGCGGGATCATCGCCCATACGACAGGTTCCGGCTTCGTGATAATCCCTCCCCGTAATCCTCTGGATCTCGGGTTCCATACTAGCCCCCATGACAGCAGCGAACGTTTTGACAGCATCCGCCATTTGGGCCATAACCGCTTCATCTTGTTCACTATAGGAAAAATCGACTTGCAGCATCGGTACGCCATATTCATCCTTCATTAGCGGGTTCAACGTCACCTTGTTTTCAAAACGCGGCTCAACCTTGCCGAAAACGCCGCCCCTCACTTCAAGCTCCGCTATCGGTTCCAGTATTTGAACCGTGACGTTGAATACAAACTGATAAGGACGGTTTTCGGTTTGGGGAAGCATTATAAAGACCGGTCCGGTATCCGGCAAATCTTTTCGCATAAGGCTTGTTTTAAAGTTGAATTCCAAATGAGTATGGTGTGTCAAATAGTGTCCGATTGCTCTCCCTTCAATTCCGGAATAAAGCAGCAGCCGCGGCGTTTCAAAAGCGCTGGCCGATAAAACGACTTTTTTTGCAGATAAAACGTAGGATTTTTTTTCTGGAGTCATAACCTTGACGCCGGCCGCTTTGCCTTGTTCGGTGAGAATTTGTACCGCTCTGGCATTGACGGCCAAATCGAAAGGCCGCTGCTTTAAGCCTTCGCCCAAAAAAGAAAGGGAACTGAAATGAACGACGGAACCATATTTTTCAGGCTCAAAGTTAGAAGCCAACGGTCCGACTGTCGCTTCGGGAAAACCTCCCTCCCAAAGTCGGGTCAACAGGATTTGCGCAAACGGATTCATGTAGGGAGAAGGTTTCATGCGCGTCGTGACGTTCATGATCTGTTCGGCTAGGTTGTAATATAATTCCATCCCTTGCAAAGTGACAGGGAAACGAGCCAGTTCGCCAACGTACATTCGGGGACTGACGAGCGACCAATATAACATTCTTCCCCCCAGCGCATAAACCAATCTCGTCCTCAAAAAATTCCCGGTCGGTACCGATACATTTTGGAAAGATAACTGTTCGCTCAATATGGGGAGATTATCTGCATGTGTTTGCAGCAAAACAGGCCCTGCTTCAACGACGCCGATCTTTTTTCCGGTATCCCTCAATTGATCGCATAACCGCCAAATTGCCGCCCCTCCTCCCGCACCTGTTCCGACGACAATCACATCATAGTCGGTCTGAGCCATTCGTTCCAATGAAACCTGAGGGATAAATAGATCGCAAGAAAGGAGAGGGGCATCGGTCCTAATTGTGACGGACGGAGAAGGCAGCTTCACCGATTTGCCTGCGATATTAAGATCGATGCTTGGGATAAACGGATTGAGTGAAATCAGCTGCCTGATTTCGACATCGTTTTTTTGAGCGATTGTTCTAAGCGTATCTCCGTCATCGGCAATATATATCCTCAATGCCCACACACCCTTTCAGCATTATCGCGCAAGATCAAGTATTCTCCATCCCTCCGCAGATACTTCATAACTTCATATATACTTCTGTCTTTCCTGCTATATTCGCGGGGTCCCCCCATGAATCCGGGAAAGCTTTATGTTTAATGCCGAAGCCGAGCAGTGAAATTTCCAAATACGATTGCAGAAAATAGCACTAAAACCATGCCCCTTATCGGTCTGCATGGTTTTAGTGCTAATATCGATGGCTTTGTGGAGATCGATCGATCCGCTGGAAATGAAATTCCAGAGGTCTTCGCCGATAGGGTCTGCTGTTATTTTTTGTATAATACAGGGAAAAAGTCGTTTGCGAAGGCTTGGCCATTGACCGGACGCGGGCCGATCAGGCGGATGTTTTCATGACGCTGGACGCCGGCGCGATAGCTCGTTCCGCCCTTCATGACATGCGCTACAACGGAAAGGCGCGGATCATTCGTACGATTCGGTCCCGAGCCGTGAAACGTAAGAGCGTGATGAAAGCTTGCTTGGCCTGCTTTCAAGATGCAGGGCTCTTCAATCCAGTCGCGGCCTCCCGAATACTTTTGCTGCAATCCCTCCAAGTCTTGATTGAAGAAGGAGTCACTGCCTTGTATCAGTCCCCACTTATGCGATCCCAATATCGTCATCATGCCGCCGTTCGTCAAATCCGTATCCTGCAGTGCGATCCAAACGGTGATCATATCGGGCGTGTCCGAACATTGCCAGTAACCGTAATCCTGATGCCAGCCTACATTGCCATCCCCGGAGGTCTTGTTGCCTATGCCCGGCTTATAAATGACCTGATCATGCCACAGCCGAATTTCATCCGTCTCGAGCAAATCAGCCGACAGCTGTCCGATAAAAGGATCGGTAACGACCTTGCGCACCTCGTCGTTGATCCACCAGCCGTTATCAAATTTACGAAGCGCATCCGGGTTGCCGCTAAGCCGGAATGGATTCATAGGCACCCCGTCGCCGTCGTAATCGCCCGACCAGACACGCTCATGCGCCTTGCGCAAACGCTCGATTTGCTCGTCGTCGATCAGCTTCGGACTGATCCAATACCCGTCTCGATTAAATGTTTCCTTATCCTGCTGCGTAATTTTATACTGGCGTTCCGCTTGTAATGTCATTGATAAATCCTCCTTTAATGTGGTTGTCTTCATCTTAACCCTTGAGGGCATCGTTTGACGTTCTTGTTATTACGAAGTAGGATAAGAAACATAAGAACACACATAGAAACATATGGGGAAAGAGAGGATACCCTTGGAGGATAAGCCATATTCGGATGACAGCAGTCTGATTTCAAAAGAGCCCGGGAGCTCCACGGTACCCCGAAACGCGCGTTGGACCTACAATACGGAAAGTGATCCGCTTATCAGCCTGGTACCGGAATTCGTCATGTTCGGAAGCGATGAAATACGCAAAGCGCTGCCGCTCTTCGAGCATGAACACCCGGGATGCTACGAATTCGTTCTCATAGAGCGGGGAAAAGCCAGCTGGGAGCTAAATGACGTCATATACGAAACGCAGGCCGGCGATTTGTTCTATTCGCGTCCCGGAGAGAAACACCGCGGCGGCTTCAATGTCATAGAGCCATGCAAGTTTTGGTGGATCATTATAGCCGTTCCCCATCATCAAGGATGGCTCCGGCTCTCGCCGGAGGAAAGCAAGCTTATCGAACAAGCTCTCGCGAAATTACCGCGAGTGGTTCATATCGGATTAAATCCCGTTGAGTCTTTCAAGAAATTAAAAAAAGCGCTGATGAATGAAAGTCCTTTACAAAGTATGGCTGTGCGTCATGCTCTTCTTGACTTGCTGCTTGCCTTTATTCAGCCTGGCGCTGGCACCAGCGCAGTGGCGGATGATTTATTGCGTCAATTCGACATGCTTATCGACAAAATGGGCAAGGAACCGGAGTGGCGGCCTTCCGTGGAGAAGCTGGCCGCATTCGCAGGCGTCAGCGCTTCCCATTTCTACCGCACGTTTCAGGAATATACCGGAGAGCCGCCCATCACATTCGTCGAGCGGCTCCGCGTGAAGGAAGCTTGCCGTCAGCTTACGGAATCCCAAGATTCCGTAACAGACATTACGCATCGGTTAGGATATCAATCGAGTCAGCATTTTGCTACCGTGTTCAAGCGCTTCGTGGGCGTTACGCCGACCGAATGGCGCAAAGCCCGCAGCGGAAGCGGAATGCAAACCGGGCAAGCATAATGATTACACGGAAAAAGGCAGCCTTACCCGGTGAAATATCCGCCGGGATTAAGCTGCCTTTTGTAAGCAACAGATTCGAATTTAGTTATATTTCTCAGAGAAGCGCTTCGCGATAAATTGATTGACCTCAAACAAATCCGCTGTCGGCTCGCCCGTGAACGGAATACGCGGCATGTAGTTGACCGGTCCGAACTCGGGTGTCACCGTCGTATGCGGCTTGCCTGCTTGGCGGTGCTGCTTCCAAATCTCATCCCACCAGCCCTCGAATCTTGCCAGCTCCTCCGCATATTCAGGCGCTGCAGGATGAGGAACCTGAGGTCCTTGCGTATAACCCACTCTTCCATGCGTATGCAGGGTGCGCCCAATCATAAAGGCCAAATCCTCTTCCTGATCATGAAGCAACGATTCGCAAACGCATGTAAAATGGCTGAAATCTGCCGTAATTTTCAAATCGGGGAATTGCTTAAGCAGCTTCACGGTAGCGCGCGGAGTAAACATGGCGCGTCCCCTGTGGGTTTCATGCGCCACGGCGACGCCGAGTTCCTTTTCCTTGCTCAAAGCGAATTCAAACAAGGTTAATTGCTCTTCCTCCGCCAAATAATCTTTGCCGGTATGCGAATTTACGAAGAGCGGAGAAAATTCCAACGTATTTTCCAATTGCTCGTGATAGGTTTCCTTATGATTGCCGTACGAGTAGATCTGAGGGATATACAGCAGGCCGAACTCCTGCAGCAGCTCCTTGAACTCATTCTTGTCGTTCGCTCCCGGAAGCCCCGTTTCAATTCCTTGATAACCGTTCGACGCAGCACGCTCGAATTTCTCCCTCAATGACCCGTTCATGCCCCAAAAAGCATGAAATAATTGCAGTTTCATAATAACCCTCCCTAGAAGTGGAAACTAAAAATAAAGGCGCAAGCTCGAAAGAAATATGAGATGGATCCGCCCCTTCGATTAGCACATATTCAATTTTAGCATAATTAAGCAATGCCAAGAAATATCCTTTATTTATAGCGCGCCAATCGGGGCTTGGGACCGAAGAGTTACTGTATAAATCCATCTTCTATGATAATAAAACAGCTTCCATCAAATGGGACGAACTGCATAAGTCATGTTTATACAAAAAAAAGAGCTGTCATCCTCTCGCGAGGATAACAGCCCTTTCTATCTGTACAGCTTAACCGCGATAAGGCGCTATCGCCTCATTCAAGCTGCGGGTTTGCTCATATACCTGTTGATAAACTTTGAAAATGTCCTCATAAGCCGCTGCCGCTTCCGGCTGCGGCGAGTAGGAATCCGCATGCTTCACGAATTTGTCCGCGCACGACTTGAGGCTGTCGAACCATCCGGAGCCGTAAGCTGCAAGCATTGCAGCTCCTAGTCCCGGTCCTTGCTCGTTCTCGAGCGCAACGACATCAGCATTAAAGATGTCGGCCTGCATTTGCAGCCAGACCGGGTTTTGCGCGCCTCCGCCAATCGAGATGATCGTACCGACCGTTTTGCCGGCACGGCGGAACATATCGACCGACTCGTTAAGCGAGAAAGTAATTCCCTCCATTACCGCCCGGGCGAAGTGTTTGCGCTCATGCGAGCCGTCGACGCCGATGAAGCTGGCGCGGATGACGGAATCGGCATGCGGTGTACGCTCGCCGACGAGGTACGGCGTGAACAGCAAGCCGCCCGCTCCCGGTTTAACATCCCCTACGCCCTCAAGCAATTGATCGAAAGACTCGTTCGGCGCGAACGTTTTCTTGAACCAGCTGAGGCTGTAGCCTGCCGCGAGGGTAACGCCCATCACGTAGAAGGAATCCTCTTTGCCATGGTTGAAGAAATGCACCTTGCCGGCGAAATCCTTCGTTTTGTCATTCTCGTAGGAGAGGATGACGCCGGACGTGCCGATGCTGCAAAGCGTAAGCCCCTCGGACAAAATGCCGGAACCGATCGCTCCGCACGCATTATCGGCGCCGCCCGCGAATACCTTAGTTGCCGCCGGCATGCCCGTGCGCTCCGCCATTTGCGGAAGCAGCGTTCCGACCAGGCCGTGCGATTCGACAAGCGGCGGGCAGAAGCTGGCCGAGAGCCCGAACGCTTCAAGCACTTCATTGCTCCATGCTTTGCCTGCTACATCCAGCAATAGCGTACCTGCCGCATCGGAATAGTCCATATGCAGCTCGCCCGTCAGACGGTAACGCAGATAGTCCTTCGGAAGAAGGAACAGCTTCGCTTTCGCGAAAGCTTCCGGCTCATACTGACGAACCCAAAGGATCTTAGGAAGCGTGAAGCCCTCCAGCGCTGGATTGCGCGTCACGCTGAGCAGCTTGCCGCCAAGCGTACGCTCGATTTCGCGGCATTGCTCCGTCGTGCGGGTATCGTTCCACAATATCGCGTTGCGAACCGGATTGCCTTCCTCGTCCAGCAGCACTAATCCGTGCATTTGGCCGGAGAAACTGATGCCTTCAATGGCAGCGGCGTCGATGCCGGCTGTCGAAGCGAGCTCATGCAGCGCTTCAATCGTCGCGTCTACCCAGTCATCCGGCCTTTGCTCGCTCCAGCCGGAATGTTCATGGAACAGCGGGTAGCTGCGGGATGCTTCCGCGGCTACCGTACCATTACGGTCGACGAGCAGCGCTTTTACCGCGCTCGTTCCTAAATCTATACCGATAACATAGCTCATTTGTCGCAGATCCTCCCGACTTAAACGCTGAAAATAACTTCGCTAAGCATGAGGCGGATACGCTCTTGGCGGCCGGACTCGTTTTTGATCGGATTGTTTTGAAGCGCGTATTGCTCAAGTGAAGCCAGCGTCGCTTTGCCGGAAACGACTTCTGCGCCGATGCCTTCCTTGAAGCTGCGGTAGCGGTTGTCGACGATGTTATCAAGGATCTTTTCATCAATCAATTTAGCCGCTGCTTTAAGTCCCCAAGCGAAGCTGTCCATACCCGCGATGTGCGCTAGGAACAGATCTTCCGCCTCGAATGAGCCGCGACGCACCTTCGCGTCGAAGTTAACGCCGCCGCGGCCGATGCCGCCAGCTTTCAATACTTCAAACATCGTTAGAGTAGTGGAGTACAGATCCGTAGGGAATTCATCCGTATCCCAGCCAAGAAGCAGATCGCCTTGGTTCGCATCGAGCGAGCCAAGCATGCCGTTGATAGCCGCTGTGCGGATTTCATGCTCGAACGTATGGCCTGCAAGCGTTGCATGGTTCGCTTCAAGGTTGAGCTTGAAGTGATCCTTTAAGCCGTATTTTTGCAAGAACGCAATGGTAGTTGCCGCATCGAAGTCATATTGGTGCTTCGTCGGCTCTTTCGGTTTAGGCTCGATCAGGAATTGTGCGTCGAAGCCGATTTCCTTCGCATAAGCGATTGCCATGTGGTACAAACGGGCCAGGTTATCGAGCTCAAAGCCCATATCCGTATTAAGAAGCGTTTCGTAGCCTTCGCGTCCGCCCCAGAATACATAGTTTTCAGCGCCAAGCTCTTTACCGACCTCAAGACCTTTTTTCAGCTGCGCGCCTGCGTAAGCGTATACGTCAGCATTGCAGGTCGTGCCTGCACCGTGAACGAAACGCGGGTTGGAGAACATGTTAACCGTGTTCCAAAGCAGCTTTTTGCCGGTGGACTTCATGTTGTCTTTCAGCATAGCCACGATCACATCGAGGTTTTTGTTTGTTTCTTGCAGCGTTTCGCCTTCTGGCGCGATATCCACGTCGTGGAACGCGTAGAAAGGAATGTTCAATTTGTTCATGAATTCGAAGTTCGCTTCAACGCGCGCTTTCGCACGGTCGAGGCCGTTATATTGATCCCAGCCGCGTATCATTGTAGGAGCGCCGAACGGGTCTGTTCCGTTAGCGTTGAACGTATGCCAATAAGCAACCGCGAAGCGAAGATGCTCTTCCATTGTTTTGCCTAGAACGACTTGTTTTGGATCGTAATGTTTAAAGGCAAGCGGATTGTCCGAGCCCTTACCTTCAAACTGGATAGTGTTGATTTCTTTGAAATAGCTCATTAGAACTAAATCCTCCTTCACGGAATTAAAGTAGTTTTGAATTGCTTAATGACAGAATAACACGGGCAAACTTAGTTTGTCTATTAAACAAACTAAGTTTTTATGTTAAACTGTTATGAAACGTATCATCCATTTTTTGCTCCGTATACAGTATGCGGTACGAGCAATCTCACTATTCGGCAATTCGTGATACAATGTTAGTTATTGTTACTTGGACGGAGGCTTTTGCATTGAAATTGAAACCAACTGGCGACCTCGCGTTAATCAAAAAAATAAACACATCCATCGTGCTCGAAGCCGTACTGAAGCATGCTCCGCTGTCGAGAGCGCAAATATCCGAGCTTACCGGACTCAATAAAGCGACTGTATCCAGTCTCGTGCAGGATCTGATCGACAGCCACCTTGTGCTTGAAATCGGACCCGGGCAATCGAGCGGCGGACGCAAGCCCGTCATCCTTCTATTTAACGGAACGGCCGGTTACGCGGTCGGCATCGATCTCGGCGTTAATTATATACGCGGATTGCTGGTCGATTTGGAGGGCAATGTCATAGCCGAGCATCAACGTTCCTTGAAGAAGCATGATGCGGCATTTACGCTTGGGCAGCTTGAGGAATGTATCGGGCTGCTTATGAATGAAGCGCCGGAGAGCCCCTACGGCATTGTCGGAATTGGGGTCGGGGTGCCCGGCATCGTGGACGATAAGGGAGCGATTCTGTTCGCGCCTAATCTGAAGTGGCGCGAGGTTCCGCTGCAGAAGCAGCTCGAGGAACGGTTCGGGATACCGGTTACGATCGATAATGAGGCGAATGCGGGAGCTCAAGGCGAGCAAAAATACGGAGCCGGACGCGGCATACCGAATCAGATATACGTCAGCGTAGGGATCGGAATCGGAACGGGCATTATTTTGAATAAAGAGCTGTACAAAGGCGGATCGGGCTTCTCCGGCGAGCTCGGACATTTGTCGATCGAGTACGACGGCAAGCCCTGCAGCTGCGGCAATCGGGGCTGTTGGGAATTGTACGCTTCAGAGAACGCGCTGCTTGAGCGGGCGGCGCCTTTGGGCTTCGAAAGCTTGGAGGAGCTGCTGCTGGCGGCATCGGCCGGCGATGAACGCGTACGCGGGCTTATCCGCTCGATCGGCGATTATTTGGGCGCCGGCATAGCGAATATCGTCAACGTGTTCAATCCGAACGTCGTCATCATCGGCAACCGAATGAGCCGCGCCGCAGAGTGGCTCGAGCCAGCCGTGCAAGCTGCCGTTGACCGCCGGGCGCTGCCTTATCACCGGGAGCGAATGCGGATTCTGTTCGCCGAGCTTCAAGAGCAATCCGCCGTTCGGGGCGCGGCTTATTATGCGATCAGCAAGTTCTTCTCGAAGATAAAGAGCTGAGAACGGTGTTGGTCATATACGAAAACCCACCTAATAAGACGAAGGCGGGTTTTGATTTTCGACAAGTTACTGTACAAATCCACTATAGCGCGCCAAACGAGGCTTCAGAGTTATTCCTTAACTGACCCCAGCGTAATTCCGTGAATGAAAAATCGTTGCAGGAATGGATACACAACCAATACGGGCAGCATGGCGATAAAAATCTTTGCGGCGTCCAGCGTTCGGTTCGAGAGCTCGGACATTCGCTTGTACTGATCCTCCGTCATCGTGGCGGGATCAACGGAGACGACGAGCTGTTGAATATAGGTTTGCAGCGGATAGTATTCTTCACGCGTCATGAAGATGAGACCATAGAGGAACTCATTCCAGTGATAGACAATACTGAACAGCGTCACAGTTGCCAGCACCGGAACAGCGAGCGGGATGTATATTTTGAACAGCGTATACCATGGCCCTGCTCCATCCACAAGTGCCGCTTCATCCAGCTCCTTGGGCAGATTGCGATAAAAGTTGACGGTCAGAATAATGTTGAAGACGATAGTCTGGGCTCCCCCGACGAGCACCATTGACCAAATGCTGTTAAGCATACCCAGCTCCTTAACAGTCAGGTATAAAGGAATCAGCCCGCCGTTGAACAGCATCGTGAATATGAGTGTCCACATGAGCATATTGCGTGCTCTGAATTGCTGAGCGCTTCTCGACAACGGGTAAGCCATCATAGCTACAACGATAAGGTTTAGTCCGGCTCCCAAGAAAACACGCTTCGCAGAAATCCAGAACGAGTTGAAAAATTGACTGTCTTGCAAAATTTGTTGATAGGCCTTGAGGTTAAAATCGATCGGCCATAACCATACCCTGCCTGCTGCAGCTGCGGAATTCGAACTCAGAGAAAGCGCTAATGTGTACCACAGCGGCAAAATACAGGTGAGAGTGATGAGCACCAGCACGATAATCAATAGGATATCGAACATCTTTGAACCGGGCGTTGTATCTCTAACCATCCTGCCACCTCCTGTTCCTGTTAGAATATACGGTAGTTAATAAACTTGTAAGCCAAGTAATAGGAAATGGAGATCAATAGAAATCCAACCAAAGATTTCAACAAGCCTACTGCTGTTGCCAGCTCATATTGCAGATTCAACAGACCTGTCCGGTACACCCATGTATCAATAATATCTCCTGTCGAGTACACCAGCGGGTTATACAGATTGAAAATCTGATCGAAACCAGCGTTAAGCACATTCCCGAGACTGAGAACTGTTAACAGGACTGCAGTCGTGCGAATGCCTGGCAGAGTAATATGCCACAAGCTGCGGAAGCGGCTGGCGCCGTCTATGCCTGCTGCTTCGTACAATGCGGGACTGATGCCCGTCAAAGCCGCCAAGTAGATAATGGTGTTGAAGCCAAATTCCTTCCATACATCGCTGCCTACGATAAGGTAAGGGAACAAGCTTGCATTGGCAAAGAAGAGCTCAGGTTCTAATCCGAATAACCCGCCAAGCTGATTGATCGGTCCGTTGTAGGAGAACAAATCAAGTACGATGCCGCCCAGAATAACCCAGGACAAAAAATGCGGCAAATAAACGATCGTTTGAATCCATCGCTTCATGATCAGCAGCCGCAATTCATTGAGCATCAGCGCAAAGATGAGCGGTACAATCAAATTCGCAATGATTTTCATAACGGCGATAAAGAGTGTATTAAATAAAATATCCCGCGTGTCATTGAGTGTAAACATGTATCTGAAATGCTCAAGACCTACAAATTCTGAGCCAAAGATACCTTTTCCAGGGTTGAATTGCTGAAAGGCAATAATGATGCCGAACATGGGTATAATGCTGAAAATAATGAGCCAAAGATAGCCTGGCAACAGCATGAGGTAATAATGCTTGGCAAACCCTTTCGTTTTCATGCTATCTCTCCCTTCGACGTGATCAAATGGCAAGGCACCAGCTAAGCGCTGGCGCCGCCATAATAAGGTTTATTGGTTTACTGCATCTATTACTTCTTGTGTAATCTGATCGCCGCCTTGCTTTTTCCAATCTGCGACGAACTGATCGAATGAGTCGGCAGAAGCCGCACCCATTACAATTTTCAAGAACATTTCATCTTCCATCTTCTTCATGTTCACCCAGCGGCTTTCCATTAATGGGGTTTGTTCATAGATCAAGCTTGGCACATCGACCATTTCGGTGTCCACAAGCGGGGTGCCGCCAATCATAATGGAATAGGCACGAGTCCAAATTCCCATATCTGCGCTTGGGTCCCACGTTTCAATTCCCATCTGATCGAATGGTTCTTTTTTCACTTTCTTGATAGCTAGAAGGTCGGATGCGAGCAGCTTATACTCGACATCGTCCGCATAATCTTCAGGTGTCTTCGTGCCAGCAAGCACTTCACGAATAGCCTTAACTGTATATTCCGTCTCGTCGGATGGAGCATAAACTAGACGCAACGGGTAGAAGCCCGGTCCTCCCTTGCTCGGATCGAAGGTTGCTTCGGACTCACCCTTGAACAAATTATTCAGCATCTTCATTGGCGCTTCAGGATGCTCATAACCTTTGCGAACGACGACAAATTCGCTGGAAGGGGTACCGACGTGAGGACTGAATTTTCCCTCTGCATTGAGCGGCAGCGCATAAGCTTGCCAATTCGCCTTCGGATCATTCTTGACCGCATCGGATATCGGACCGTAGCCCATCCACCATGGGGCAAAGAACATACCGGACTTGCCGTTTACGACCGGCTCCTTGGAATCTTTACGCACTGCCATTTCTGGATCAATCAGTCCGTCTGCATACATTTCGCTCAGCTTGATGAGCGCTTCTTTTGTTTCCGGCAGGATTGATCCATATACCGGCTTCCCGTCGTCCCCTTCAATCCAAAAGCCGGGGTATGCGCCAAAGGCGGAGAATATAGCATCAAAGCCATACAAATTGTTTTTGGATTCCAGGAAATTCGCATACATCTTGCCATCACCGCTTTGCGGACCGGAAATGCCTATAGTGTCGGCCGTGCCGTTCCCGTCCGGATCCTGCTCGACGAATGCCCTGGCGACCTTCTCCAGATCCTCTATCGTTTTCGGAGGCTCCAGGCCGAGCTTATCCAGCCAATCCTGACGGATCCACATTGTATGGATACCGTCTGCTTTCAACTGCACACCAGGTATGGCCATAATTTTTCCATCGAATGTGACAGCCTTCAGTGCAGCGCCGTCCGTGCCTTCAATTATGCCCTTAATGGTAGGGGAAGCATAATTCTTGTATACCTCCGTCAAGTCTGCCAATTGATCGGCCTCGACCATTTGTCTCAATTCAATCGGCCCTACGACCATCGCATCCGGCAGATCGTCACTTGCAATGGCTAGACTGATCTTCTGCGGCATATTGGCGCCTGAAGCTGTGAAGGCATGTTCGACATTAATATTCAAGTTTTCTTTCACATTTCGTGTATATTGATTGTCTGACGGGGTATCGCCGGCCGGTAAGCTTTGATCAGTAGGATCGACTTCCATTCCAATACTGATGGTGACCGGCTCCTCATATTTACCGAAAGGATCCGGCGGATTATCCGGGTTCTTCGTCTCGTTCGCAACGTTATTATTCGCCCCTGTATTATTGGGCGAATTGTTTGCGTTGCCGCATGCGCTGATGATGAGCAGCATGACCATGAACAGAAGCAGTATGCCTTGATTTTTTTTATTCATATTGCACCCCTTCTTTCGCTTTGTTTTTTTCTTACCCTAACAATAACATAATGAGACCGCTCTCATGGTTAGAGGGCGATCTCAGGTTTAGGTGGGGTATTGCTTAAATTTTGAACAGATCAGCATAAAGGAATGGATGTCATCGGATGTTTGTCATCCTATGTTTCGGACGTTTCTCCTCCTGCACGGTGAAGCTGACGGAATTCGCTTGGAAGCAGCCCAGTATGCTTGCGAAAGATTCGGCTGAAATACTTCTCATCCGCGTATCCCGTATGCTCGGCGATCCAGAAGATCGTCTTGTTTGTTTTCAACAGGTACTCCTTCGCCTTGTTCACGCGAAGCTGCCTTACATAATCATTAAAGGTCGAACCAACGATATCTCTGAAGCATTGGCTAAAATAGCTTCTACTCATGTTGACTTCCTGACAGATGCCGGTCACATTCAGACGTCCAGCCAGCCCTGCATGAATCAGCTGTACTGATTTTAAGATGCATTCCTGTACATCCGCCGAATAAAGCGGCTTTCCTAATGCCTCCGTAAGTGCATTGCGAGTCTTATTCAGCCACTCCTCCACCGTTACCCAGCAATCAGGCGATGCCGGAGCATCGATGCTGCAGGAGGTTACCGGCTGATAGATACGGTTCCACTCCAGAACCCACCGACCCAGTTCGTTCATGAGCTGAACGACGGGCAGTTGCAGTTTGTATAAATCTTCAACAAGCTGCTCAAACAGTGATGCTTTGTGAACCCACTCTAGCGACAAGCCCCTCTCGCGCACCGACATCATGGCCGACTGTTCCACTTCGGGAGGTGTTGCCTTCATACTATTTAATAATAACGGATAAATATTCGTGTTCGGACGATAGGAATAAAAGAGCCCGTGTATTTTGTATGCTATGAGCAATCGCTCCACCTGTGATAAGTCTTGCCCTTCCATCCCATTAAGCTGTAGAATGCACAGCTGAGAATGTTCCACTGCCGCTTGAGACAGTTGTTTGCCTGTCTCCCGGGCTTCCCGGTCGTCCGCAGGCAGCCACAGCCGCAGACCAGGCACAATCTCTCGCGAAGGAGAGAGATTGGACATAATACTCGGTTCGATGTGTTCACTCACCGAACTGTTCATGAGGGTGATCATGGCGTACCCCTGATCCAGACGTATCTCCTCTTTGCCTCGTTCTTTCTCCTGAGCATCAAGCTTGGCTTGTTCATCGGCAATTCGTCCGCATATCCGCCCCAGCACTTCCTCGAAATTCTCCTCTTCCAATTGAACCTTAGCGATATAATCAATCGCTCCTAAACGGAGTGCTTCCTGAATGTATTCGAAATCCTGATGAAGCGTTAATACCACAATGAAGATATGGGGATATTTTTTACGTACGATTCTCATCAATTCAAGACCTGACATGACCGGCATAGCCAGATCGGTCAGCAGCAGATCAACGTCCTGAGAGGCTAGAACTTCCAGCGCTTTTTCTCCGTTTCTGGCTTCACCGACGACTTGCAAATTGAAATCCTGCCAAGGCATGGCGGAAATCAGACCTTTTCGTACGAGCTTATCGTCATCAACGACCAGTACGTTCATCATCGTTTTTTACCTCCCTGAAGGGTAAAGTAAGTTTTATGCTGGTGCCAGCTCCGATTTCACTATTAATTTCCAGCTTGGCTTTACCTTCATAATGGGATTCGATCATCCGTTTCACATAATTCATGCCGATTCCCATACCTACCTTTTCTCGTGCGGTTTTTTGCTCGCTTAACAGCTCTTCGATCTTGTCTTCCGCAATACCGGCACCGTTATCTTGAATTGTTATCTCGATGTGTGACCTTTGCTTCACGTCCACCCGAATGTAACCTTCGTCATCCAGACCGTGGTATAACGCGTTTTCGACAAGCGGCTGCAGAATAAAGCGGGGCACGGTTACATCCAGCACATCGTCATCCACATCGATCCGCACATCGAATTCAAAGTCGTAGCGAATTTGCTGTAAAATGAGGTACTGACGTAGCGAGTCGATTTCTTCCCGAATGGTCGATGTTTCGCCCAATTTGCCCAAATTATAATGCAGCAGCTTGTTCAGTGACAACACCAGCTTGTCAATCTCCTTCTGCCCGTTCATGACAGCAAGCCAGTGTGCGGTATCCAGTGTATTCATCAGAAAATGAGGGTTAATCTGATATAGCAGCTTCTCAACCTCCAGATCAGCTCTACGCTTCTCCTTCAGCTCCACTTCCTGAAACAGGGTGGCAATCTGATCTTTCATATTTTGAAATTGCTTCAGCAAGTAGGTGAACTCTGGAATGTTGGTTCTCACCGAAGGAGAGTGGACACGGGTACTTATGACGTTTTTCATCTCCATGTTGAATTGATTTAAAGGCTTATACACCATCTTCCATAGCAACCATGAGGTAATCAGTCCGATTGTAGTGAAAAGTGCAAACAAATAAAACATCTGCATAATCCAGCGGTTCTTCTCCTGATTATAATCCGCTTTCGGGATGAGCGACACGATGCTCCAGCCCTGAGTGCTGGTGCCTTTGAACCAGTAATAGCCATTCATCAGACCGGAGTCTGCGCTGGCAGTTTGCTCAGAAGGTTCACCGTTCATTGAAAAATACGTGTTTTGGGGAAAAATGCCGGCTGCCTCACTATAAGAAATCCGTTGATCATTATCGAGAATCAGATGAAACGAATTTTTGCCGATACGGTCGCTTTCGAGTATACTCTGGGTCAATTTAAACCCGGATTCGATGTAGACATATATCCCTTCTCGACCAGGCAAGTCGACCCGGCGCAGTGCGGACAGCACGAACTGTTCATTATACATGCTGTTGCTGATATGCGGACCAAAATAGGTAATTCCATAATATTCGGCAAGCAAAGGAAGCTTGTCGATCGAGAAGTCTGACCTTATTGCGCTGTTCTGAAACATATAGCTTTCATCATTTTCAAAGTAGTACATCACCAGACCCGTTGAGGGATTCGTGAACGTAATAAGGTTCAGCTCGGATTGGATATCTTGAATTAATTTTGCTTTTTCATACTGCTGGGCAGCGGATAAATATTGTTCCAGTCTCATGCCTACGCTTCCGGGATACGCCAATTGCTGCGATACATGATTGAGATTGCTAATTGTGTTTTCCAGCGACAATTGTACCTGGTGCAGGTTGCTTTGAACCCCGGAATTCAGATGTTTATTAAGAATCAAGGTAATGGCATGATTAGAAATGAGCGCGGTGCATACGAACGGAATTAATGTGCCTGCTGCGATAATGAGAATAATCCGCTTTTTTAATGTTAATTGCTCAAACAGTATAAGACCTAGCTTCTGAATTAAATGTTTCAACGTATCGACACCTTTGCCACAATGAAATAATGAACACAGTCTTTTCCGTCATCTTACCACAAATATGAAAAATCAAAAATCTGCTTGTCGTATCCATTCAGCCGTTACTGTTTTCGATGCACGCCAACGATATCCATGGTCTGCCCATCGATGGTGGCCTCAATAGTATCGGTTTTAACGGTTCCATTGCTGTAATGAACGGTAAATGTGAAAGTAATCGCGCCCCTTGCCAACCCGGCAAATGCAGCATCCCACATCTCGCCCTTCCAACTGGTGCGTGCCGAATCCGATGCGATAAGCGCGGCGGAATAATCGCCCATTTGCACCTCTACCCGGTCTGCCCTCGTTGCTGTGCCGGTCACGGTCGTATCCGCCTCCAGTACAAACTTCTCGCCTGCCCAGAAAACCGAATAGCCGCGCGGCGAATTCGCATTTCCTGACTTCTTCACATTAAAATCCTGCCGGTGCTGTTCCCATAGCTCGGTATGCTTTACACGGCCGATAACGGTTAGGGGCAGCACCTGTACGGATTTCGTCACAGCGACCGGAGCCGCGATGCCGTCGCTGGCCGTCATCCGCATTGTCCATGTCCCAGCCAAGGTCAGCGTTAGCGCAGGTCCTTTAGCAGGATAGCTCGGGCCTCCAATCGAATACGAATAGCTGCTCTTCACTCCAGTCGGGCTCGTTAACTCATAGACAACCGATAATGTATTGCCATCCGGATCGTTTACGGCCGATTGAAACAGAGCTGAATCCCCTTCATAAAGCGGCTTCGGCGACCAATCAAAGTCTGCCGCAGGCGGGCGGTTACTAACGATCTCGACCGTCCTGCTTACTGTCTGGCTATTGCCATTTGGCGTAGTGGACCTCCACTCGAAGGTATAGAACCCGTTCGGAATTGCGCCAACGGTATAGCTGCCCGTCCAATTTTTCTGGCCGTACCCCGTTGTCTGGCTTGTGGCGGATGTTAGCGTAACATTTCTTTGGTATGGCGTCCCTTTAAATATGGTCACAGTTGCTGAATTCGCATATTTCGTTGTTTTTGCCTTTAAAAGATAGGCTTCGTTGACCACTAAGGATGCGACGTTAGATGCGCTGCCGCTAACGGCATCGATTGTACCGCTCAATTCGATGGGCGTTTCCACTTGAACGGCATAGGTTTGAGCTGCTTTTGAACCCGCGACGGAACCATTCCCGGTAATCGTGAAGGTATATGGACCGTCCGGCGTCGTGCTTGGTATGGTGAATGACTCGTTATTCCAGGTAATATCGTTACCATTCTTCGTGCCGGTGTAATAAGGAACGGAACGGGATATATGACCAGCCATCGAAAAAGCTAATGAGATCGAATAAGGATACCTTGTCCAAAGTTGATGAGCGACTAAAGACTCACTTGCTGGAACGCTGGCTAATGAAAAGCCGCTATACGCCGTTTTCAAATTAGACTTCATCTGCAAGGGTACCGTATCTGGCAGAACAAAGGTTCTTTGAACAGGCTCTGACCAAACGCCCTCCAAGTCCTGGGCCATGTAATCCAATACGTATGTGCCTGGCGGCAGGGACTCCGGAATTTTGGTAAACACCTCACCTGTTGTTTGATTGGTAAATTTAATCGTTCTGGCTTGAATGCCTCGATCCGTATTGGCTCTGGTGATGTTATGATCCAGATCATACGACATATCTACCCAGGTTGTGCGATACGTATTGGAGGCCAATAAGTAATCAAAATCTAATGTGACATCCGCTACCGGCTTGCGGTGCACAAAAACCTCGATTGCCGACTCGTTTGAATAATAAGCGTAATCCGCGAAATTCGGATCTGTTGTTGGCATATCCTTAACACGACGAAAAAAAGTATATTTACCTGGCTTGATCAGGTTCACGATTGACTGATACGTATGCCAATTAGCTGCGCTTTTCTCCAAAATTATCGATTTTCCTTTAAAAGTATCAAAGCCCGTTGAATTATCGAAATGGTTTGGATCTTGTATAATTTGCATTTCGTCTGCAGCTATCGAATCATCCTCGTAATCAAACGTTGCGGTATGTGTTTCCACATCCTCGCCCACCAATTTAAATACTTTTGGTATTGCCGGATTATTTTCGCCAATGTGATCAATTACATCGCTTACCAGTTGATCAATCGCTTTGTTATTTTGAATGTACTTGTCGTGAATGATTTGCGCCTGGATGGCGTTCTGCCCGATAAGTACTAATTTAGCAACTTGTTTATTCATGACATTTTGCAAATCCGGAAGATGGCTAACTGTATTATCCGAAATATAAATCACGTACTTTGACTGAACCGCCCTCATAAACGATGCGTCATACGACTGCCTGACATCCTTGTAAATGGTTCCGCTATAATACCCTGTGTAATCATCATAGCTAACCATCCGCGGCTCCCAAACATCACGAGTCCAATATACAGTACCTGAATAGCTGGCATACCATGTTACACTGCAAGATCCGTTTTTTGGACCTCCAGAAGATGGGCATGAACCGCTTGAAGAAGTACCTGATCTGCTTAATGATCCTGAATAGCTTCCATCACTATACGACACACTGCTTGGACATTCACTCCAAGAAGAACTTCCATTCGCATAGCCATTTTGGTTATAGGTTGTCGTAACGGTGTTGCTGCAAGAATCTGTTGCGGTTTTAGAATCTGTTTTAGAAACATACTTCCCTTCATCCCTGTTATAAGGCGAATTTGATACACTTGTTCGGGACAACGTTCCTGAATAACCTTCACTAGAATAAGTAATCGTACTCGATGGATAACTTGATCCCGTATTTTTAGAGGTATTAGCCGGTTGATCATAGGTGTACGTCTTCATATCCCATATCCCGATATTCGCAAGCATGTTCCCCGTTGTAAAA
Organism: Paenibacillus alkaliterrae; assembly: GCF_021532375.1. GTDB lineage: Bacteria > Bacillota > Bacilli > Paenibacillales > Paenibacillaceae > Pristimantibacillus > Pristimantibacillus alkaliterrae. Next base: position 28,268 of record NZ_JAKGAP010000008.1, on the reverse strand, counting down.
GCGTTCGTGATCGTGACTTTATTGTTCTTTACATAATCAGTTGAACTCTGCGTTAAATTGGAATCCAACATGAAGAAAACATCCATGTCCGGTTTTTCATTTGGAACTTCCAAATATAAATCGCTTGAAGGTTCATAGTTGTCTACAAAAAAATATGAAGAAGAAGTATTTGTCTGATCATCCGCGGGTGTAATAAATTCCATCAGTCGATCTTGATTAGTCCCTTCTTTAGCATCTACAACGATTTGATATTGACCCAGCTTGGGAAGCTTCGGCAGCTCTGTTACGTCATCGGCTGTCTCATAGACTTTGGTTTCAAAGGTGCCGTCATTATTCGCGTCGTAAAATACTTTCAATGTCTTGGATGCGATGAAATCTTCATCCGTACTTTGCACATCATAGTACAGCTGCAGCTTGTCCAATCGGCTGATTTCAGCACCATAAGCATGGGCTATGATGGCTGGTTTATGATCGGGCATGATTTCGTAATCGACGAGGTACGGATCGGAGTAACGGATTATTGATTTTCCGTTACCATAATTGATAACCCTTTTGGCCGCGATACTCATTTGGTAATTTCCTGTTTTCTTGTACATAAACATTTTTTGCGAAAGATTGCTCTCGCAATATCCAGTCCGACATTTCAGGTTCGGATCGCTCGTATCAACAAAACTAAAAGATGTAATTTCTAAAGGCGCATTCGTTTCAACCCATTGATCATTGCTCGCTGCAGATCGGTCATATGCCATCATCGTCCGGTTCTGCTTATACGTCCCTTCGATTTTTAACGATACTCTTGGTTTTGATTCGTGAATGACTACGTGCCTGATCATAAATGATTCCGTGCCATCAGGTGCCGTCCATACAATTTTTACTTCGCGGATCCCAAGCGCAGCTTCACCAAACACATACTCTCCGTTAAAAAATTTGTTCACATCAATTTCCTTGCCATCGATGAATGCTTTTTTGGCGAAATCTTCATAGCCGGGTGCTGATTTGCAGCTCAGCGCAGGGATATAGCCAGGTTCTGCGTCCGTTACCGGAAACGGCACAACATCGTACCAGTCAAGCGGCCAGCTCGCTTCCGGCTGTATGTACTGCGGCGGAGCAGGCGGAAACACAGCGTTTGGATTTGCACAACCGCCAATTATTTCAATCGGCGCATCTTGAATGACAATCATTGTTTTCAACGCAATGGATTGGTTATTTGTCGTTTCATCTTTATCGACAATGGTCTGTTTGATTTGAAATGTCTTTAATTTGCGACCTGTTGCTGACTCCGAAAACTTGGTCAATATGTAATCATGTAAAAATGTACGGACTGCTTCCTGATCCAGGTAACCCGCTTTGGGCTTCTTTATTTCAGGAATGGCTGGATCAAAGGTTTTAGTTACTTTCGTTCCGTCTTCATCGTTGGATATTTCAAAAATATAGTAGTCAGCATCTTTACCATAGGATAAGTCCTGATAACCAATCATTTCTTTGTCAAAGCTTAATTTTTTAGTGAAATGCACTTGCGGTATGATATTGAAATCGGATAGCATAACGCCTTTTTCTGCGGGTTTAAACGATAAATCGAGATTGCACTTTGGACTGCTGGACAAGTTCGGATCGGCAGCCGTATGATTCGCAAAGATAGCCACCGCTTCACCATATGTTGTGTATTTCCACATTTTCGGGTCCGTCTTGTCCAATTTGTCGGTATCGATTTCTAAGGTGAAAATTCCCGATCCTTGATTTTCCTTAATGACTACACTGTCCGCTTTCGTATAGGAGGCTAGATTCAAGTTTTTTGCTTGTTGTTGATCATAAAGTTTAAGCTGCCAGTTGCTTATTTCCCTTCTCGTATAAAATAAAGCTTCGGCTGCTAATGAGCCGTGCATGAGCTGATCCTGCAGCGTGCCCGTTTCTTTAATCTGCACTTGCACCTTGCGGTCTTTTCCTAATGGAATTGGCTGTTTTTGTACCGGCTCTACAACGCAAGCAGCTGGCGGAGCATTCTTCTCCGGCCCTTTTAATTTCGCGAAAGAAAATGTCTGATACCACAACGAATGAGAAGCCCAGCTATAGTGAAACATGGTACCGAAACCGGCTTCTCTGGCTGTTGCTGGTTGGTTTACGACCATGTAATTTCTTGGGTCCCTGTTTTCAGGGATGCCACTCAAAACGTTATATCGATCACTATATGCCACCCCTTGCGTAATATCGAATCCTATTGAACGTTGAATATTTTCAAGCAGTTTATCGAATTCCGGTAAGGTTGTACTGTAGTCAAAATCTTCATAAATAAATCCGGGTGTTGCTGGTTTATGTCTGTATGAACTAGGCAAGCTTTTCCAAGGTTGAAAGACCCAATGCTTGTTTGCTAAATTTATACCCCTGTCATCGTCCACAATAAAATAGTTGTTATGATACAAGGAACCGTCTACCGTATAGCCTATGTACCTAAATTCCCCGTATGTATATCCACCATATTTTGTCGTATAGGCATAATAGTGACCCTCCCCGTTTGGCGCTGGATTAATGACGATATTCTCGTCTGTTTGCCAACCCCTTTTATAATTCTGGCTGCGCTCAGGGATAGAAGAATAATCGCCGTACACGATCAGGTTTCTCGGCGGCGATTTTTTCCCAGCTTCGTTCATGACTACTTCAGCGTAATAAAGCTTGGAATTAAATTTGTATCCATCTTCATTACAAGGTCGAACGCCGGAAGGTATTTTTCCATCTGACTGAACATTGTATCCGCACGGATTATCGAAACCATTAATCATTTCTGCCCCAAAAGCTGTTTCAACAAAAGCTGTAGCAGGAATAAATGAAACCACCGTTGATAAAAACATAATAACAATCATCCATAATGATACATTTTTTCTTAATCTCCTCAATTCTGATGCTCCTTTCATGAAATTCCCCTTTTTAATAAAGCAATTCTATTCTGAAAAACTTACCAGAAGTAAAAACTCTAAACTTTTTATTATTAAAAGAAAATTCTAAAGGTTTCGTAGTTAAGGTGTTTTCCATTGAAGAAATATTAGATTTAAAATCAGCACCTTTACCACTTCCTGCCAAAAATTCAAATGCAGCATCTACAAAAGCAATCGAATTTGGATATTTTTTATCCTTTGGATAAATCATTTTGATGTATCGTGCATCCCCTTCCCCTACAGTCAATCCAAATTCGCTTGAAGGTGCGTTAACAAAATCCCCCAAACGAATTAAAAAGTCTCGTTTATCATAAGTATTTTTGCTATCAAAAACTGTAACACCCAAATTTCCAACACTTACATATCCTTTTGTAACATGTTTATTCGCTAAATCGATAATCTTTTTGTACGAATCATATTTAAATTTATCACTGTACAAAAATATCTGACCATCTAACTCAGTATAATACTGACCTTTCAAATCTGGCTTATATGGATCTCGTAAGGCTGGATCCCGCAAGCGTTGAACCATTGTTAATGCTTCAGCTCGGGTTACATAACGCTGCGGGTAAAAGTGTTTGTTCCAGCCACGAATTATTCCGGACAGCAATACAGTCTCTCGATAGATGCGAACTGAAGAGTCCGTAAAATCTTTCATATCCACTAAACCACTATTAGCTGAAGTATAGTCAATATAAGCTGAGTCGAATGAGTTCTCAAATTTATCAAACCAAGAACCAAGAAGATAAGAAGCCTCTTCGCGTTTAATCTGCTTTTTATATCGCTCATTTGTCGGAGGAAATACAGAATCAAATGTCATCAACACATTCATGTCATACAACATATCAATATTTGGCTTAGCCCAATACCCACTTTTGGCGTTTTGAAAATTGAAACCTTTCTCCTTCACGACCGAACGAATGGTTCCCCAAAATGCCGGCTGATAATTCATTAATGCATCCATCCACTCTGGATCAAAATTCGTTCCACCGTCTGAAAAAGCACGCAGCATCATTGAAACAAATTGATCTCCACTCACAACGGAATCCGGCTTAAAAGTTCCATCCGGGAAGCCATCCACAAGGCCGCTCTCCGCTGCCTTTAAAATACTCTCCTTCGCCCAGTGATTCTCAATATCCGAGAACGGCAGCTTTTCGGCTGCAACTGCTCGATCGCTTTTGTCAGAACCCGCCGTAAAAGCCAATCCTGCGAACAGAGACAACGCGATGAAACCAATCATTATTTTTTTTACCATTTGAACCACTCCTCTACCTGTCATTAATTCAGAAACCCGATCAATCGCGTTAAGACAACTACGGCTTCTGCCCGCGTCACCTTATCTTCCGGTTTAAACGTTCCATCTGGATAGCCGCTAAAGATACTAGAATTATTTACCTGTACAATCGCATCCTGGTACTTGGCGTCCAACGCCTTAATATCTGAGAATGCCGGAATCTTGGCCGGCTTAGACGGTGAAACCATGTTCATGACATTAGCTGCCAAGAGTGCTACATCCTTGCGTTTAAAAGCTTTCTGAAATTCACCATTCGACCAATCTTTTGTTATGCCAATTCCGTTTGCCGCCGATAAATAAGGAGCTGACCAAGGGAGGCCATTTTCTGAAACAAAGCTAAATTCTTGAAAGCCCATTTCCTTGCTCAGCTTCTCGTCCTTTACCTTCCACCGGAAATTCGTCAGCCATTGCCGCTTTCCGTTCGGCTGCTCGGCGGTCAAGGCAAGCACAAGCATTTTGACAAGCGCTTCACCTGTTACTTGTTCATTTGGCCCGAATCGTCCATCCCCGAAGCCGTCTACTATTCCCTTTTGAACAAATGTATGGATCGATTCCGCCGCCCAGTGATTCGGAATGTCCGAAAACAACGGTATGCTGACGCGAAGGTTATAATAGGCTTGTTTTGGAGCATGAATTTTAAATGTATACCTTCCTTTCAGAGCGCCTCTTACCGCAAAGTCATTCGTCCAATATGGCTGAGAGCTATCCGAAATTTTATTGCTTTTATCCATCTTAACGACCCGCCCGTTCGGCATCGTCATCGAAGAGGTAAAGGCACCGTCATAACCATCCAGCGTAAATTCGATATAATCCGCGGCGGACTGCACGTCATATGTTTTCGTTATAACAACCTTCTCCGCTGCAAATGTCTGCAAGGGGAAAAAAACGGTCATCAACAAAACGAAAGCTGGCAAAACCCTATATGTAATCAGCTTCATTACAAACATTCACACTCCCTCATTCGATCCAAATTAATGTCTATGCCATTCGAACTTGCTGGACATACGATCCGCTATTTGCTGTATTTCTCTAGGTTTTCGCCCAGAAATGAACGAATAAAGGAACCTGTGTCCGCTATAGCTCCGAACAGGGGGTTCTATCCAGATATAAGGGATCTAAAGTCCGTTCAACGGCTCGCATTCACGACTTTTGGCAAGCACTGGTTTTGGTTTTGTACATTTTTACAGGCATCTTATAGAATTTCTTGTTTTCTGTCGAAATCCCCTTCTTTTTCCAAGCCCTCCCTTTCTCCAAACGACAAAAAAAGCACGCCTCTCCCTCTTTCGGGGGAACAAGCGTGCTTCGCTATGCTTCCTGTCAACTATTCTAAATGTTACTTCAGGCCGAACGATCTGTCAATCTCCTCCAGCTTGACATCTCCTCCAGCTTGCCGCTAGCCTTCGGCCCCGGCAACAAGCGGTTTATGTTTAAACAAGGGGATGAGCAGCAGCATGCCTAAGAACATGATACCGCCCGCCGCACTGTAGATTCCGACGAGCGGAAATACAGACTTTAGCTGGCCAGCAACGAGTGTCATAATGACCATCATACCCATAAACATCGGACTAAGCACACCGTTCACCCGTCCGATGTACGACTCCTCCGACCATTGCAAAATCATCGTGCTGATGCCGATTTGGATGAGAGGGAAACCGAGTCCGCTTATAAACTGCAAAACTAACGTTAGCGGAACGCTTGTCGACAGCCCGATGCCGACCATGCAGACGGAGCTTAGAAATATGCCGAGCGCGAGCAGCTTTTGCGGCGGAACTTTTTTGGCTATAGCCATGACCAGTCCGCCTCCCACAAGCATCGCAACACCGTTGACCATCAGTATATATTGTAAAAATTCTTTCGGCTGCTCCAGCCGCTCCAATACGATGAACAAGCCCAGCGTATGGGCTATGCCGACTGCCGTGCCGGCAAGCGCGAACGTACCGCCCAGCGATTTCAACACGGGACTGCGCCATACGTACGCAAAACCATCCTTAAGATCCTGCACGAAGCGCTGTTCCGCGCCTGCCTCCGTCCGCTCAACTTCACGGTCGCGCGGAATTCGGAACAAGACGACAGCCGATAACAGGAATGCTACGCCCATTACTCCGATTGAAACTTCAATCCCAAACTTTTGATACGAAATAACGCCTAGCGACGGCCCAAGAACCATAAAGATCGCAATTAGCGACTGGAACATCGCCATAGCCGATTGCAGCTGCTCTTCCGGAATATGCTGCTTGAACAGCTTCATCGCAGAGGGCTGCGAGAATTGCGAGAGGATCGCAGACACGAAGGTCGCCAAGTAGACCATATGCCATGAGCCGTAGAGCAGCGTAATAAGCACAATAAATACCGACAGCGCCGATAAAAAATCACACCATATCATCGTTAATCGCGGCTTCCAGCGGTCGGCGAACGTTCCCCCGATAAACGAAAATACGAATATCGGCAAAAATTCAACGAAGCCCATTAAGCTAATCGCAAATTCGTCCGCATTCGTCTTATCGGTCACGTACATCAGAATGGCGAAATTCCGCACCCAAATCCCAATTTGCAGCAACACATTCGATAACAAAATCGTTTGAAAAAATTTGTTGAGGAGCAGGTTTCCTCCCGCCCCTTTCACAGCTTCAGCAGACATTTCAAATCGCACTCTCCCTTAAATGATTTTCACTCCGGTTTGAGTCTCCATTATTTCTTCTCCTCGTCAGCCGCATGGTGATAGCCTTTCTCTCCGTAAGGCTGCAGCTTCTCCAGCCATAGCTCCTTTAATTCGGCCACCTCCCGGTTGTACTGACGGACCATATCGGCAAGCTGTCGTCCTTCTGTCGCGAAAACGTCCTTATAATCATATCGGATCTGATGCTCGAAATTAACGGTCTCTAGAATGATGTATCATTCTAACAAGCTACCGAATGCTTATCACCAGTGGAGTTGGCACCTTGACGGACTGGGTACTGTCCAATCCCTCTATTCCATAAGCCGAAGCCTTTGGAACTACTTTTCGCAATATATTGGCTGCTCCATTTACATCCGCGTTGATTTGCCCTTCTTAATCAAGATCTAATACGTTTTGTAATGTTGGATTTCTGCCATGATCTCACCCCTTCAAACCCAAACATTTGTTCTTATTTAGTATAACATAATTTGGATTGTTAGGGTGGATTTTTGTAAGTTATTCTTGGCAGTCACCGATTCACTTCTCCACATAATAAAAGTGGGGGTCCTCTAGTTGTAAGTGATAAATTTTCCTATTCGCGTTATTTGTACAGGACTTATGCAATTCGCTGAATTAACTGGTAATTGTGAGAATCTATGCTTAAATAAACTGGTCACTAAGTTAGGAGTAATTCGTAACCGAGAAAGAAGTTACTGTATAAATCCATCATAGCGCGTCAAACGGGGCTTGGGATCGTGAAGTTACTGTATAAATCCATCTTCTATGACAATAAAATAGCTTCCATTATATGGGGCGAACTGTATAAATCATGATATGTAATCTGGAACACGCCCATCACCCTTTCGTGCTCCTGATACTACGCCGTTAGCTTCTTGCGCTGTGTTTCGTCTATCTTTTGTCCACCTTTCTACACTCTTCTACAAAAGTAAAAAAAACAGCCGTCTCCAGGATTATCTCCCGTAAACGACTGTTCTTCCATTCCTATTTCTGCGCTCAGCCTTCTCGACGGTCCTTCGGAAGCAGAATCGCAAGCAGTCCAATTAACGGCAATGCGCTGCAAGCGGCCATAATGAAGCTGAGCGTATAGGCATCCGCCAAATAACCGAGCACGACCGCGCCCAGACCGCCCATACCGAATGCCAAGCCTGTAATGAGTCCTGACGCCGTACCAACCTTGCCAGGCATAAGCTCTTGAGCATAGACGACGCTTACCGAAAACCCGGATTGCAAAATAAAGCCAAGCACGACGATCAACGGGTATACCCATGCGAGAGGCAGATGCGGAAGGAGCAGCGCGAACGGCGCGGCGCCTAGAATCGAAATTAACATCATTTTTTTACGTCCGATTTGATCCGCCGCAATTCCGCCCAAGAAGGTGCCGGCAACGCCTGCCGCCAAAAATAGAAACAGCGGCACCTGGGCTGCCTTGATCGATAAGCCGTACGTTTCCTCCACGTAAAACTGATAAAAATTTCCGATAGCAGCCGCATACCAGGAACGCGCGAACACGATTGCAAACAGGATAGCCAGCGCGAGCGCTACGACCTTTGGCGCCAGCGCCGCTTTAGCTTGACCTGCGGCTTTCCTCTTCTGCATCATTCCGTTATGGATGGCAAGGTGTTTCTTATACCACGGCACGACCTTTAACAGGATTAGAATGGCGGTAACCGCTAGCAGCGTCCCCCATATCGCCCCCTTCTGGCCAAGCGGCAGAAAGATCAGCATCGTCATAAGCGGCCCCAGCATATGACCGAAATTGCCGCCCACCTGATAGATAGACTGCGAGAAGGCGCGCCGGTTGCCGGCGGCCAAATGCACGACGCGCGAGCCCTCGGGATGGAAAACGGCAGAGCCAAGCCCGACAAATACGACAGCGAGAAGCAGCAAATAAAAGTTTGGCGCAAATGCCAGCCCAACCATGCCGAGCAAGCTGGACAGCATACCGAGCGGCAGCATCCACGGAGCCGGCCTTTTGTCCGATATAAGCCCGACGACAGGCTGCAGAACGGATGAGGTCATATTTAACGTAAATGCGATCCAGCCGATTTGCGCAAGGCTGAGCCGCAGCGAATCCTTAAGCACGGGAAACAACGCCGATACGACGGATTGCATCATATCATTCATTAAATGAACAGAGCTTATGGCTACCAATATGGCGTAAACCGTTGCGGATTTGACGGTGTCAGTCCTTGTGCCGGCGACACCTAGTTGTGTTGACATTCGTACAGTTCCTGCCTTTCTAACGAAAATGCCTCTTTTCCGTTACCGGATCATACAGGCGGTCAAGCGTCTGCGAATTTAATGCATACGGGGCTCGGGAGTTTAAGCGTTGCACCCGTAGCGGTCAGCAATCCGGTCTCCGTATCCACGCTGAACACGGCTATGCTTCCCGACTTCTGATGAGCGGCAAGCAGATGGCCGCCATCGGGCGTAATTGCAAAATTACGCGGCGTCTCTCCTCCGCAGTCGATATGCTGCACGAGCGTCAGCGCACCGCTGCCCTGATCAACCGCGAAGACGGCAATGCTGTCATGTCCGCGGTTCGAACTGTATAAGTAGCGGCCGGAAGGCGCAAGATGAATATCAGCGGCATCGTTATAGCCTTCATAACCCGCAGGCAGCGCAGAAATGGCCGGCCCGGCCCCAATTACTCCCTGCTCCGCATCCACCTTTAACCATGTAATCGTCGAGTCAAGCTCATTCAACACATATCCGACAGGCAGCACAGGATGAAAAACAAGATGACGCGGTCCTGCGCCGCGGTGAACGTTGCAAATTCCGTGCTGCGTCAGCGTGAGCCGCTCCGCATCATAGCGATAAATAATGACGGCGTCAAGACCAAGGTCAGCGGCGCAAACAAAGCCGGAATTTCCAAGCGGAGTGATGCAATGCGCATGAGGCGCATCCTGCCTGGCTGCATTCGGTCCCAGCTCGCCTTCATGCCGCTGCACCGACGAGGCTGCCGCTAATTCGCCTTCCGGCGAAAGCGGAAACAATACAACGTTGCCGCCGGTATAATTTGCCGCAAAGAGCGCCCGGCCCGCCTGATCCGTACTAATATAGCAGGGATGGGCTCCATAAGAGAGCAAGCGGCTGCCGACTGCGCTAATCCGGCCTGTGTCAGCCTCGATCCCGTAAGCTGCGGCCGAGCCGCCGACCGCGTCGCCCGTTGCTGCCGTTTCGCTTACCGCATATAAGAAGCGGCCGCCCGGATGAAGCGCGAGGTATGAAGCATTTTCCAATCCGGATACGCTTTGAATAACGGATAACTCATTCGTCCTACCATTAAAGGCACAAACATGAATCGTAGGCTCATCCGCATCTCCGTACGAGCCTGCGTAGAAGACTCCGTTGAAACTTAATTGTGCGTTATTGTCGCTCATTCGCACCCGACCCTTCCGTCTTTTTTTTGGCATTAAAGAGACCATAGCACATGCCGCTTCAGCAAACAATGTCTTTTTAAAATAAAAGACTTCACAAAACGTATTGTGACATGTTACAATGTAAGCGCTAACAAATCAGTGGTTCACATTTCTAAAGGGGGAAAATGAGATGGTGAATAAAGTACTGAGCGAACGGAACGTATATGAGGATTTCGAACTGGAGTCGGATGTTCTATACTTCAAGGTCGGTATTCAAGGAATCGTAAGCTTCCATGGCAGAAATTATAATATAAAGAAGAGATTGACTGCCGAACAGATTGATCAGCTCACCAACGAACGCAGCTTCTATCCAATCAACTCCAACTGGTACATTAACATTGGCAAAATCAAAACGATCGAAGGCGGCACCATTTATTTCGGCTCAGACATCTCCGAATCCAAACAGGTGTCCGTCAATCGCCGCAAGCAATATGTGATCCAACAGCTCTTCTCGCAGCGCGCCTCGAACAAGGATTTGCGCATTACGCCATAGCGTACAAGCAACCGCATTTTTTCCGCTAAACGTGGAATAGGGCGGTTGTTTGTTTGTTCTCATCCTGCTATTCTTAGGTTGAATATTATACGAATACATAGGAGGTTTCTCATGTCTACGCAAGGACAAGCATTCGAACAATCATTCCATGATGAGCAAGCCGTGTGGCTGCAATGGGGCGCATATGAAGCGGCGGTATTGCCGGCGGTTGGAGCGAACCTCATCGCATTCCGCGATAAAGTAAACAACTACACCTTCCTTCGCGAGCCATCGGCTGAGGAAATGGACGGCTTCAGAGCGAATCCGGGCATTCACGGCATTCCCGTTCTGTTTCCTCCCAACCGTTATGAGGACGGTACCTTTACTTGGAACGGCAGAACGTATACATTTCCCGTTAACGAAGCGAAGACCGGCAACCATTTGCACGGCTTTTTCCATACCGCTGCTTGGAGCGTTGAAGATTTCGGCACGAACAAGACGGAAAGCTATGTCTCGCTCAATATTTCTATCGATGAAAGCCACACGATCTACCAATACTTGCCGCATCGCTTTACAATTAAGCTTCGCTACTCGCTAAACGATTCGGGATTGCTGCAGCATGTATCCGTACATAATGAAGGAACCGACGCCATGCCTTGCATGATCGCCTTCCATACCGCGATTAATGCGCCGTTCGCGCCGAACAGCACGTCGGATGATTATCGCTTCACCCTCACGACCGGCAAACGCTGGGAGCTTAACGAGCGGATGCTGCCGACCGGCAAATACCAGCCGCTTTCAGCCGATGAGGAAGCGATGAAGACAACGGGCATCTCGCCTTTCTGGGAGTCGATGGACAACCACTATACGACTGAGCCGCAAAACGGCCGCAACGCCATGAAGCTTACGGATACGCGCAATAACGTAACGCTTGTCTATGACGTCGGCACGGCTTACAAGCAGTGGATGATCTGGAACAACAATGCGACGCCGGGCTTCTTCTGTCCCGAGCCGCAGCTAAATCTGGTTAACGCGCCGAACGTAGATTTGCCTGCAGAGCAAATCGGACTGGTCGCGCTTGAGCCGGGCGGCATTTGGGAAGAAACAAGCAGACTGTACGTTAGAAAATAATGGTTCGAGGAATAACGGCCCAGCGCTGTTATTCCTTTTTTTTTTTGCTATATGTTATGAAAGAAACAAGCCTATTTTCCGAAAAACACTGTTCTTTAACAGCGAGAAACATATCCTATTATTAACGAAGATACTACCGGATTGGATGTGAATCGATGTAAGAGTTTCAACGGTAAAGGAGAGGAATGAAAAACGATGCCATTAGGACGCCGCTCTCAACGAGCAAAAGTCAATATCAATATTAAAAACATCAACGTCACGACGATGAGCGGCTCCGCCTCCTTTAACGTTGGAGACTTTGCAGTCATTGACCCGATCAGCAGTCAAAATACGGCCACCGAGAACTTCAACAGCAACAACAACGCCAGCCGGACGAAAAACGCCAACCGGACGACAACCGCTCAGCATGGCGGAGCCGGTGCCTTCAACTCCGGGAACAACAACAAGTTCAATACGCCGTTTAACCGAATCAACGATCTTGGCAACGGCGGGAACGGGAATCTCTAAGGAGGGAAGTCAACTTGAACGTGCACCCTTACGCTTATACCGGTTATCCTTATTACTATACCTACGGATATCCCTGTACCTCCCCGTATCGTTACGTTTACCCATATACAGATCCAACATCCGCCGCAGGCTCGATGATGATTCAATCCATGCAGCAATTGCAGCTTATCCAGCAGCAAACATCGCAGCTGTTGCTGAATATGCAGCGCCAGCTCGCCGATATTCAATCCAACGTGACGCAAATGAACCAGAACCGTCAGCCTTCCAACATGTACATCCATAACGAATTTGATAAATTTGATATTATTGTCGATTCCATCAATTTGGAAACGCTCAGCGGCTCCATGCAGATCGGCTTGTTCAACGGATCCCAGCCTTCCGGAGCCTTGCCCCCTGTGGTCACAACGACCAACATTACACCGCAAGGCGCACAGGTCCCGAGCTCCCCGGCCGGTGCTCAAGCCCCGGCTTTAGCACCGGATCCGGCTCCAGCTGCAGCTCCGGGGGAAGCCGATTTCATCGGCGATTTACTGCCCGGCACCGCCATCCCGCAAGGAGTCAGCATCCCTCCCGGGCTTTTGCTTCCACCCGGTGCAACGCTTCCAACCGGATTCGCACCTTCGTCGCCAGGCGGGGAACCGCCATCCGAGGCCATTCCGCCGGGAGCAACGGTTATTCCTCCCGGCATGCAGCTGCCTCCCGGCTCGGTCGAGATTGCACCTGGCATTGCCGTCCTGCCGCCTGGAACGATGCCGATTCCCGCCGCGACTCAGGAACAGCCTCCGGGAACATGAAGGCTTTCACTGGCTGAAGACGAAAAAAAAAGACACGGTATAAGGCGCTTGCATCCGCCTATACCGTGTCTTTACTTAGGGTGCGTTTCATCATGTCCAGCTTTTGCTTCAAAAATTCCCGCTTTAAAACCTTCATTTCTTCTTTCATCTGGAAGATAAGCTCAGCGTCTTCCTCCCTTCTCGGATTGGTTACAAACGGTTTTATAGGAGCCGGTTTCGCCAACTCCGCCATCCCGGTTTCTTCAAGCTTGCTCTTGTACGCTTCCAGTGCCGGGCGCTTCATCAGATCCAGCTCTGCAAACGGCTTGCCCTGCTCCTTAAGATCGTTTTTCCAATACTGATAAGTCCTTTCGTACAGGCTCTTCACTTCGCTCTCGCTAAAACCGCCCTTCCGGTTCCACTCATCAATCGTCTCATTAATCAAAAACTGCTGCACGGCCAGTTTGATCTCAATGTTCAAAATTTGATCCCCTATCACCCCGATTACCGATTCTATCAGCTTGGAATAGGCCGGAAAGAAAGAACCGGGGTCCTGGTTAAAGCGTCTTTTATTCCGCTTCTTGTAAGCAACGGGCTTGCGTTTCTTGGCGGCGGCCCGTGGTGGCTTCCGGCGTTTCGAATGGTTCCGAAGCAATAAGAACACTCCTTTTTTGCCATCCTGTCGGATACTGCTCCTTCATCATATGCCGGATGAAACGTGTTGGGCATTGTAACGGCCGGCGATATGAAGGCCATTAAACCCCTTGAAACGTGAAGCGATGCGCATACACGCGGTTCGCATAAAGCGTATATTCCTTCTCTGGACGCTGTCCCCAGCTGTCATTGCCGCCAACGCCCATTTGCTTATGGTTGACCCTGACAACCGTTTTATCGCTTTCCGGCAGCTTATGGATATGGTCATGCGCCTCCAGCTCGAAAGGAGTATACGGCAGAACGTTCAGCTCAAAATGCGGTGCACCCTTCAGGACGATGCCCTCGCCCTGGGTGTTCGTCACAGCCGCCTGACGTACGTCCATTTTGTTGCCGCATTCCTGCGGACGGATGTACGGAACCATTTGATCCTGAACTTTGCCAGCGTAGCGTCCCAGCTTGCCGCCTGTCTGGCGGTCCCAATAGGTTTCGTCCGGCCCTTTGCCATACCAGCTTACCTGACCGTATTGCGGCGGCATGTGGAAGAGGATGCCCACCTCCGGAATTTCCGGCAATCCCGCGCCCGGCTGCAGCTCTTCATAGACCTCAACCTCGCCGTGACCGTTTACGGTATATACCATCGCTAACCGGGATTCGGCTGTCGCAGGCAGGCTGTAGCTTACATGAACGCTTACTTTGTTTGCACCGATCTCCCAGGTCATTCCGCGCAGCGTGCGTTCTGTGCTTGCGATTCGCCAAGCGGCGCAGCGTTCATGCTGCTTGTTGCCTCGGTCATTATCGGTATAAGCGCGCCAGAAATTCGGTGCGAGCCCTAGCGCGAGCCGTTCGCTTCCATTCCATACATACGAAGAAAGACAGCCTGTCTCTTTGTCGAACTTCACGACGAAGCGCTCTCCGCTCACAACGAGAGCCTGCTCCATTTCATCGGCTTGAAGAGGAGGCGCAACTGCTTTACCTCCAATGGCCAGCTCAACCGGCGCCGGCAGCACGAATTGCTCAAACGCGATTTCATGACCCGCTTCCGCCCATAACGTCTTCTCCTTCAATAGCAGCTGCAGCGTAAGCACGGCCTCTTCAGAGACGGAAGACAGCTTTGGCATCGCGTATGGAATAGTTAACGTTTCTTCTTCCTCCGGCGCTGTTACGGCCTCGATCGTTCCCTCTTGAACCGTAATTCCATCGATCGCCACCTGCCAGGCAAACGTAAAGCGGTCTAACGCGCTGAACAAATGGCGATTCGTCACCTTCACCGCTCCGCTTGCCAAATCAACCGCTTCAAACTTCGCATTCTGGTAAACCTTCTTTACCTCTTGAAGCTTTGGAGACACGGTACGATCCGCGAAAATCACACCGTTGCCGCAGAAGTTTCCGTCATGCGGCGACTCGCCGAAATCGCCTCCGTACTGCATTTTCACAGTACCGTCCTCGTCCGTCACGCGAATGGATTGGTCGATCCAATCCCAGATAAATCCGCCCTGCAGCACCGGATATTTCTCGAAAATATCCCAATAGACATGCAGCCCGCCGCATGAATTGCCCATTGCATGGCTGTATTCGCACAGGATGTACGGCTTTTGCGGATTGCTGCGGGCATACTGCTCGACACCTTGCGGACTCGTGTACATATGGCTTTCGATATCCGACGCCGCATCGGAAGCGCGAAAGTGGAATGTCCCCTCATAGTGAACGACGCGGGACGGATCGGCTTCACGCAGGAAATCATGCATTTTGATAAAGTTGTCTCCGCCAAACGATTCATTGCCGAGTGACCAGATTACGATCGAAGCATGGTTTTTGTCACGCTGGAACATCGAGTTACAGCGGTCCAGGACGGCGCCCGTCCACTCCGGCCTGCTGCCTGGAACCGTATCACCTAACTCCTTTTGGCCGTAGAACCAGGAGCCGTGCGTCTCGAGATTCGTTTCATCGATGACGTACAAGCCGTATTCATCGCAAAGCTTATACCAAAGCGGATTGTTCGGATAATGGGACGTCCGGACGGAATTAATGTTATACAGCTTCATCAGCTCTGCGTCCTTACGCATATCCGCTTCGCTTATGGCGCGGCCCGTGTCGCAGGAGAACTCATGGCGGTTAACGCCCTTGAACATAATGCGCTTGCCGTTGATTTGCATCAATCCATCCTTGATTTCAAACTTGCGGAAGCCGACCTTGCAGCTAATCGCTTCAAGCAGCGTGCCGTCCTCCGTCTTCAAGCTTAAAATCAACGTATATAAGTTCGGCTGCTCGGCGCTCCATTTGAGCGGATTCCGTACGTCAGTACCGATTCGGACAGTTGTAAGCTCTTCCCCGTCGACGGTCGCTTTAACCGTTAACGGTATCTCAAATACTGGCGACCGATCGGCATCGTACAAGGCCGCTTCCACGGTAACGGCCCCTAGCGGCTTAGTGAAATAGTTGATCAGCTTCGCATCAATGACTAGCTCAGCATCGCGATATTGCTCATCCAGCACTGTATTCACGAAGAAATCATAAATATGCGCCTCAGGCGTCGTATACAAATAAACGTCCCGGAAAATGCCGCTCATCCGCCAGAAATCCTGATCCTCCAGCCAGCTTGCATCGCTCCAGCGGTAAACCTCAACCGCCAGCTTGTTCTCGCCTTGGACGAGGTATGGCGTCAGATCAAATTCGGATGGGGTAAACGTATCCTGGCTAAACCCGACCAATTCCCCGTTCAGCCATACATAAAACGCCGACTCCACGCCTTGAAAGCTAATAAAAACAGGCTTGCCCTCCCAGCCGGCAGGGACGGTGAAGGTTCGTACATAGGAACCTACCGGATTATACGCCGTAGGCGCGAAAGGAGGCTTAATATCCTCGTTGCCATCCCACGGGTATCTTACATTCGTATACTGCGGATAATCGTAACCCTGCAGCTGCCAATGAGCAGGTACGGTAATCTCGTCCCAGCTGCTGTGATCGAAGCCTGTTTCATAAAAGCCCGCGATTCTCGACTCTGCGTTGGGAGCAAAAGCAAGCTTCCACTGGCCGTTTAACAAAAGATAGTTCGCCGATTTGCGATGGTCACCCTCCCAGGCTTCCTCGATCGTATCGAACGGCATGAGCGACGCATGTGCCTCCATCCGGTTCAATTGATAGATTTCAGGATTATTGTTCCACTCCGGATAGCCGTTGGCCGGCGGCGTATAATTGAGTTTTTTTCGCATTTATCTAAACACCTCTTCATCTTATAGTGAAATTATATTCACATTATAATTCATTACGTCCCCTTGTTTAATGAAAGAATATTCATATTACATATAAAAATATGAAACAACGCTCTATCCATGCAGCTCCCGCAGCCGCAGCCAATTCCCAACATTTACTTCTAAAACTAAAGCGGTTTCTCTATTAAAATGGAAACGAAGGGCCATTCTTCTGCATAGAGAGGACGAGACAGCATGAATTTGAGAATGAAAAAGCTAGTTTGCGGTACCGCATTGGCCGCTCTATTGACCGTATCGCCCGGAATTGGCTCCGCCGCTTCCTATACGGTTCAGAAAAACGATACCCTATGGCTGATTAGCACCAAGCAAGGCACTACGGTAGAGCAGCTCAAAAAGCTGAACGGATTCACCTCGGATTACATAACAGCCGGTCAAAAGCTGATTGTCCCCGCTCCTCCCGAATTCACGTCCGTAAGCGTCCTTCCGGGCGACACGATGTGGATCATTTCGCAGCGGCACGGCGTCCCGCTAGCCAAGCTCATCGCCGCTAATCCGCAGTTGACGAATCCGAACAATATCTGGACCGGACTCGAAATTCGCGTTCCGAAAAAACCTTCCGCTTATTTGAACGGCGTATTTCCGCTCGCCAAGGGCACCTATACGCCGTTCTCGAACAACTACGCCGAGGCGCGCTCCTGGTCAGCTGACGGTTCGGCGGTCCGCGCCCATGAGGGCGTTGACATGTTTGCCGACAAAGGCACGCCGGTCTACAGCGCAATGGCCGGCACGGTTGTCAAGGCCGGCTGGAACGAGTATGGCGGCTGGCGAGTTACGGTCCGCGTAGATGAATCGACCGAGTTTTATTATGCGCACTTATCCAAATATGCCGCAGGGGTCAAGGTTGGAGCAACCGTAACGACTGGGCAGCTAATCGGCTACGCAGGCAGCACCGGTTACGGTCCCGAAGGAACGGAGGGCAAATTCCTTCCTCACCTCCACTTCGGCATCTACAAGCGCACGCCGACCTACCACGCTATCGATCCTTACCTTTATATGAAGTGGTGGTCTCTTTAGCATGTTCGTAAGGATAGTTAGTTTTAAACAGCAACCTATCATACATTAATGAGGCTTATGTTCAGTTACATAGGCCTCTCTCAAAAAAATGCACTCAATAGTAAAGTCGGTAATTTGATTGTAATCATGTGTAGAAAAACCTTGAATAAGAAACCGTAAACGTAGTTTAGAACTAGCAATACACCAGTCCTCGCTTGACTTCTTGGTGGGGAGTATTTAACGTTTACGTAGCTGATAACAGATAGGGGCTACGGATAAAAGACAAAAAAAAACACATGGAGTAAGTACTCGCATGTGGTAAAGAAACCACATGGGGCATCTACTCCATGTGGTGAAATATTAAAACAAGTACATAAATATAAGAATTAAAATTGGAATACCAACCCCGATAATATATTTCATTATACTATTCTTGATAGCCCCACTTAATTGAAATACGAGAGCACCAACAACACAAGTAAATATTATAAATATCAATATATCCAAAGAAGTAAGATTAAATATCCCAATAACAATTAATGATATTAACAGACCCAACAGTACATATAGTAAAATATTTGAAGTTTTTAAATGAATTTTATCTATTGCAAAAGATGCTACTCCTCCAAATAAGATAAATGGACTGGCATACAGAATGATAAAAAATATACCTGTCAAAAGAAGTTGGATATCAGTCTCCCCATGAATCAGTAACTTAAATAAGACGAAACATCCAACTGTTGAAAGTAATGTTAGACTAAATCCAACTAATTTGTTAAGCATTCTTCCTTCACCCTCTTACTTAGGAATGTAAGTCCCACTAATTGTGCTGTTCCCTTTTATCGGTCCAAGATCAGTAAGGCTTCCTGAATAATAAGAATAGATATTATTATAACTTGAGCTTTCGGAAGATCTTACCCAGATTTCATGTGCTGGAAATCCGTCAATTGAACCACTTAATTTGATTGCACCCGTCGTCAGATTAACTGTGAAAACAAGATTGTCATTAATCGCTGCCGCATACCAAACGAGAGGATCAGCTACATTCACTTTTGCAGATACAATTAAATTATTGTTACCTGGATTAAATCTCTGTAACTGTCGTCCTTGGCTAGTTACAGAAAGACCACTTACAGAAGCTCTACCTTTCTTCCCAGTAGAATAATTTTCAGTTTGACCTATGAATCCAGCACTTGTC
Organism: Paenibacillus alkaliterrae; assembly: GCF_021532375.1. Taxonomy (GTDB): domain Bacteria; phylum Bacillota; class Bacilli; order Paenibacillales; family Paenibacillaceae; genus Pristimantibacillus; species Pristimantibacillus alkaliterrae. Next base: position 8,951 of record NZ_JAKGAP010000008.1, on the reverse strand, counting down.
ACTACTGCAGTATTGCGGTCTATTAAGATATATTGTAGTGTTTTTACATCTAGAGAAGATAATCCAGCCCCATTAGGGTTACCATTAAATACGTTACCTGTAAACGGGTCAGTAGCCGTGTCTGATGAGATATAAGTTTTGGACCTAATAACTGAATAACTATGCCCTGCATCACCAATTACACGCAAAGCATTTGCCGCGCCATGAATCTGAGCTCTTGAATTTTTATCATCTGTCGCATTCCACATGTCAGTTAGATATTGCAATTCAGCGTAAATGTCTGTCCCCTTAAAACGCTCATCCCCAACCATCATGTGTCCAGAAGGGTCTGTATAATTCAAAGGATTATTCGCTACATACGTATAAAGATTCAACGTTAGAGGATTGGTAACTTCCCCTTCATACGTATCCTCATTAATAAACCGCCCTATACTCGGATCATACCAGCGAGCCCTCAGGTATTGCAAGTCCGTTGTCTCATCCCAATACTCGCCCGAATAGCGGAAGGAGTTGGATACCGTCTCCGCGGCAGACAGCGGTTTTCCCCATATATCATACGTGTAGCTGTTCAGCGTTTGGCCGGTTTCACCCAGAATCGCTTCGACATCGCCATGCCCGTTGTGGACATAGTACCCCTTCGTACCATCGCTTTCTTCCAGCATGGAGAGCCCGTGGCCGCGCAGATAGCTCACCTTTTCCAAGACGGTTCCATCCGGCTGGACAAGTCCTTCTGCTATGATCTGCTGCCCATCGTAATAGTAACGCGTCGTCTGTCCATTCTCGCTCCGCTCTACCATCAGGTTGTCGCCGTTGTAACGATAGGATACGTTCGTGCCGTCCTGACGAGTGACTTTGGTGAGGCGGTCCCACTTGTCATACTCGTAATCGATGTTTCCAGGCAGCTCCAGATTCTGATCGGACTGCAGCGTCTGACGATTGCCCCGGTTGTCATACGTATACTTTTCCTGGAACGCGCTCGCGGTCTCCACCCTGTCTAGTTTATCATACGAAAAGTTGTCGTCTCGGGTCACCGTTGTCTGGTTTTTCTCCATAATATCGGTAATGTTTTTGTTTGCATCACGGTCATACGTGTACGTCCGGTTAAAATTCCCCTGCAGACCGACTTGCTTCAGCTCTTTCAACAGTCCGTTCGTATACTCGTTCTCCGCTTGCACCACGCCGCCGCCCAGGTTCGCCTGCCACAGCTGGCCGTTGGTCTTGTACGTGTAATCCGCCTCTACATCCCCGTTCCACGACAGGGTCTTCAACTGGTTAATCTCGTTGTAGCCATAGACCACGACATCGCCAAACGGCGTGATTATACCTGTACGCTGGCCTGCATCGTTATACGTGTACTGAATGTTTTTGCCATCCGGATACGTCACCATCTCCAGTTCGCCGGTATACGGCTTGTACGCATAGTTCGTGGTACCCGTGGAATCGGTCATCCATTTGCGCGAACCATCGTCATAATAATCAAAAGAGATCGTTTCTGTCGGGCCGATTTTGGACTCTAGCCAATTCCGACTATTGTACGCGTACGTGAAGCTTTGTCCCATCTTATCGATGAGCATGCTGCGATTTCCATTGGCATCATAGAAATACGTATCCTTCTGATTCAGCGGGTCGATGTTCTCGATTAGCCGTCCCAGCTCGTCATAACGTTTGTTGACTTCTTTCCCGTCCGGAAAAATCGTCTTGATATGGTTGCCCAACTGGTCATAGCGGTACTGCGTCATTTCATTTTTGGCGTTGGTGACCGACATAAGCTGTCCCAACAGGTCGTACGCATGCGTGGTGATCTGCTGCTTCGCATCCGTTTGCTGATACGGGCGGCCATTGATGGGGTAATAGCTGATCTGGCTGACAACCGTGCGATTGCCGTTTGCCGCCTTTTCTTCTGTCCGGATCGTACGGCCATACTTGTCGAACACCTCAAAGACTTGGTTATTCAGCGCATCCGTCACAGCGATTTCCCGCAGTGCATCATTGTAAGCGATCATCGACTCGGACAGATTCGGAGCGATGGTTTTGGTTGGACGGCTCCAAACGTCATACTCATGCCTTGTGATGTTGCCGGTCGCATCCTCCGTCCATTCCATCTGGCCGTTAGAAAAGTACTCCGTAAGTGCTAAGCGTTTATAGCCGCTGGCCAAGAACACCCCTTGCTCCTGCTGCCAGCCCAAGCCATTGAACTGCGTCCGGCTTTGCCGTCCGAGCTCATCGGTTACGGTGATCGTATTCTGCGCATCGTCATACGCGGCGCTGAGCGTGGTTTGATTCGGATACGTGACGGTTTTAATACGTCCCAGCTTATCATACGCATATGCAGTTCTGGCATTTTTGCCGTCGATCGATGCAAGAATGCGTCCAGTTGGCGCGTCATATTCCAACTGTGTGGTGCTCGTGCTGCTGACGCCATTTGCATCCTTCACCTGAATCTGCTGTTTCTCCGGATACGCGTGATGCAAGGTATCATAGGTGATGGTGAAAACCTGCGATTTCGTACCATTGGCCACCGTTGAGGTCGTCGCATTGCCATAGCTGTCGAACCCGCCAAAGCTTACCTGCTGCAGGATTTCGCCGCTGGCGTTCGTTTTGCGCACCGTGGTGCCCGTGAGGCTTCCCTGTTCGTTGCGAGTGTAATCCGTGTACAGATATTGATTGCTCTCTACCTGCTGCAAGGTGCTGGTGAGCCATTTTTTCACCGGATCGTAGGTGTTGGTCGACGCAGCTCCCAGTCCATCCGTCGATTGGGTCACATTTCCGTAATCATCGTATTGCACCGACGAGGTTACCGTATCCGACGTCTGATTATCGCTTGTGACCACTGTCGTCGGATAGGCTACGGCGTACGTACGCGAGCCTACTTTCTTGGTGTACGTATTCGTCGTCGTTTTCGTGATGCCGCCCCCGCTCGCCACCTGTGTCTCCAGGTAGTATTGCGTCGGCTGCGAATCGTTGACATAGGCTGCGCGGTAATTGAAGGCGGTCGCCAACTGTCCTTGATGCAAAGTCGTACTGAACGTTAAGCTTTGCCCATACGTTTGGGCGAAATCGCTGGTGTAGGTTATGGACTGCTCATTAAACCGTCTGATCGTGTCGTTCTCATACGTCAGCACATCGGCCCGGCTGCTCATACGGTAAGCTTCCTTGAACGAGGAAGAACCAATGAAGCGTTTAACCGGCGAAGGCTCATACGTATAAGCGGTGTTCGCTCCTGTTGGATGAACGACGTTGGTCAACAATACATACGGATTGGACAGTGCCCGGCCTTCATCATAGCCAATCAGATTGAATTTGGCTGACGCCATCTGGTAGGAGTATGTTGTTTGACGGCCTTCTGCATCCTGCACGGACTTCAGCACTTCCGTGTCGTTGATTTTTTCTTTCTGATAGACGACGGTTTCATTGCCCTTCACCAAACGCACTTCCGTAGCCGTATAGGTGATCGCAATCGAATTGCCAATACTGTCGGTAATCGAACTAAGCATTTTGGTTCCATACGCAGGATGATCGGCATACGAAAACGTAATCGCATTATTGTAAGCATCCTTTATCTGCAGCAGACGGCCGTCGCTGGTGAAGTATTGCTTCAAGGTGCCATCGACCGAAGACAGAACGTACTGGGACGTTTCCCCGCCTGTACTAACGGTGGTATCCTGCGCGAAGCTTAGTACAAGCCAGGTGTAATCTTTCAGCGTGCCATTCTCGACTTCATACCGTCCGCCATCGGCCAGATGAACGTACTGCTTGCTGTTATCCGTCTCCACAAACGGCAAATTCCAGGACCAGCCCTTGCCAATGGCATACAGCTTTTCTTTTAGCGGCTGCTTGGTTTTGTTGATATAGCGGTAGCCGGTTGTCGTGCCGTCTGCGATTGACTGTATGCTGGTGCCTGGGCTGCTGCTGACATAATAGTTATAGCCGCCTGAGCTTTCTGCAAGAGCTCCTGGCGAGTTTTGAATCTGGGTGGCCAAACTTTGCGCAATGCCATAGTCTTCGTAGGCCAGCGTAGTCCGCGTCGTGGCCACGCCGCTGCCTTCTGTACCGATGACCCTCACATCGGACATGACATATTTAAGACGCTCTTTATAGGTACCGCTGCCCTGCCAGCTTCCATAGCGGACGGTGCTGTTCGTACCAGGTTTCGTGACGGTTCCGCTGTAGTTTTGTCGATATACCCTCGTGTCCGAGGCCGGTTTGGTTACTGTACCCGCATAATTGGCTTGCCACATCTTCGTACACTGGTAGTTTGGTGTTCCTGTAGAAGCACAGGTTTTGATCGTATCGGTTGTAGTCCGATATAAAGTACCGGTATAGCCGCCGCTGCTATAGAACTTGGAATCTGGGCAATCCGGATCCGAACTGACGAGTACCCAGTTCCCTTGCGCATTATATACGCCAACTTTGTTATTACTGCACGTTGAGGTCTCCGTCCGGGAATCTGCGGGAGTATAAGACCCTGAAGAGACAAAAGACGAACCGGACTTGTACAGCGTACCGCTGAAGCCGCCTTGATTGTAAGGAATAGAAGAGACAAACGAGTTCGTACTGCCGGTCAAATAGGTCGTCTCCGTACGGGACTCGGAAGGCGTAGAATAGGAAATCCCCTGGCTGGCTACTTGCCAGGCTTGTTCAGCGGATGAATACGTGCTGTGCGTGACATCATACCAATCGATCGCCATCGATGTATTGTCCACCGTACCATTACCGTCGAAGTCTTCCTCTACGTATTTAGCTTCTTCATACACAATGTTGTACAACTGCTGCTTGCGTATCGCGTTAAACTGGACATAATATTTGTAAAGCGTCGCCGGATAGGTTTCATAACCGTGATCCAAATCATGAAGCGCCGCTTCGGACGAGCTGTAAGTGCGCGTCAGGGCGAAGGAAAGTCCGTTTCGTCCCGGAAGCATCATGTCCGTCTCGTGTAAGGACAAGTCACCTGTCAGTGTAGAAATGGATTCCTGATCCTTGTTGATGGAATAAGGCGCTTGATTAAAGGAGGATTTATTATATACCGGAGCAACTTCCTGCCCCCCGCTAATCGCCATAGCCGACATCGACTCGGTAGCTTGCTGGCTGCCGGATTCTTCTTTCTCAGCGTCTGCCTGTTCTTCGTTCTGCTCCTGATCGTTGGATGCCTCCTCAGCCGGTATCTCAGGATCGGATGTTTCTTCTGCCTCCTCACTCGTCGGCTCTGGCGAGGTCACCGGCGCGTCTGTCGCCAGCGGCGTTTCATCCGGAACCGGGCTTGGTTGCTCCTCTTCTTGATTCGGATTAGGCGTGGATTCACTGCCCGCTTCCGGCTCCGCTCCGACTTCTTCTTCTTCTTCGACTTCTTCTTTTTCTTCTGCAGGTGTCTCTTCCTGAATTTGTTGATGCTTCTCCGGATCGTAGAGCTCCCCTTCCAACTGGACAGCAGGATCGCTAAGCACCACATCAAGCGGCAGCTGCGCGTTGTTCACTTCACCTTCAGCCTGTGTGGACAGGTTGGTTTCAGCCGGATACAAGGCCAGCTTCGCGCTTTCGTAAGAAATGCCGCTTTTCTCTGCCCTGAACAAGGCCGCATAAACCTGGTGAATGGAATAGCCGTCCGCTTCTTCTGCGTCAATAAATGCTGACGTGACCGCAAAACGTTCGATGACTCTATCAACGGTCAGCGTATCTGAACTGGAGGCTTCCGCATACACATTTACGGGTTCATAAGTACTAAATAAGCTCATCATGAGAGCGATGACCAACGCAAAGGATACGATGCGCGATTTTATACTAAACTTCAAAAGAACCTCTCCCTTAACGTTCTGAATTTAAACTCTTTTAAGGCAGGAATACCTTCTTTTTCAGATTACCGTTAGCATCATACTGGTAATCCAAGGTTCCTCCGGTACTAAGCGTAATGTAATCCAATCTACCAGCATCGTCGTACACGTAAGAATTTTTTGGTTGACTTATCATTATCCTGGTGCTTATACTTCGGCCAGCAAAACCTGTAAGTCGGATGTAATAGGTGGTTCCAGCGCTTAACGTATAATTGATTTCAGAAAATACAGTACCGTTTGAATCATCATTATAAATGAGACTGCTGGTCATGTTAGTATCACCATATAGATACAAAATTGTGTCACTTGATCCCCCCGTTCCGCCGTAAGGACCTGTATAAATTCGATAACTCCCCGTAATAGTCGGTGTGAACGAATAGGCCATATACTGGTTTTGTCCAACGTTCACATCAATGGGAGTATTTAAGTCAATTGACTGAAAGCTTTGCGGTTCAGGAACTACGTTAATTCTCGCATGTACGCTACCATTACCATAACCCCTGAGTTTGATATAAAAACTCTTACCGGCAGTCATATTCATTTTGACTTGTGAAAATAAAGTGCCGTTGGAGTCGTCATTATAAGCGATCTGGGTAGATAAATTTACATCCGAATAGACATGGAGAACCGTATCGTTGGAACCGCTTGAACTGTTTCCGTTATAGTAGGTGGTATAGATCTTATAATATCCGGAGCTGGAGGGCGTAAATTTAAAAATCTGGCTTCCGCTTGTCGGCAAATCAACATCAATCGGCGAATTTAGTGAAATAGCAGGTGTAAAGACCTCTGCCGTCAGCCGTGCATGAACAGCGCCGGAGCTGAAATGACGCAATTTAACATAGTATGTCGTGTTAGCGGTAAGCGTGGGCTTGATTTCAGAGAATAGTGTACCGTTCGAATCATCATTTGAAGTAATGAGCGTCGTTAGATTCGCATCTGAATATAGTTCAAGAACGGTATCATTGGAACCTCCGGCACCTCCATACGGACCGGTATAAATCTTATAACCTCTGCTTGTTGCCGGGGTAAAACTGAAAACTTCGTAAGCCCCCGTTGCAAGACTCACATCGACAGGAGTATTGAGTAATAATTGCATGGACTGAACGCTTAATGAATCTGTTTCCGGTTCAATGTATGTCGGAAGTTGTTCTGTATATTGTGCAATAGCTTCTTGATATACCGTTTTCAGCTTTTCAAATTCAGTGATGTGTTTGGAATAATAATCGTTTAGTACACGTGATTGGACGACTTCATCCTTGGATTCCGGAATCTCTGGTTCGGAATACAACTCATTGTTAGTGATGATGAGTGAATTATAGTCATTGTCGATTTGTTTGGCTAAAGGGATATTCTTCATTTGGATGGCATGGTCACTAAGACTCATTAACTTCTTGCTCATTGCGGTTACTTCAGCATCGAATACTTCCATCTCTGATTTATGCAAGATCGGAATCACAGGCGGCTCTTCGCTTAACTCCAACGCTTTTGCCAAATTGACTAATCCTCTACCGTATTCATTTGGTTCACCCAATGATGTAGCCGCTTCAAGCAGCTTCTGTTTCACATCCTGGTTTGTTAACGCATGATCGCTAGCCCATAGTGCCGCTGCCGCACCGGTAACATGCGGTGCCGCCATCGATGTCCCGGATTGAATGACAGACTCACCATTCAAGCCTGTCGTTAATATAATGGCTCCTGGCGCAACAAGATCAAGCTGCGAACCCGTACTGGAGAAGCTTGCCCGTTGATTCCCTTCATTGACCGCACCTACGGAGAGTACCTCAGAATAGCGGGCGGGATATAATTCAGTCTCTTCGCCCGATCCTTCGTTACCCGCTGCCGCGACGATTAATAATCCTTGGCTATCTGCTGCAGCTATTGCTTGTTGAAGAGCCAGGCTATCTGCCTTACCGCCAAAGCTCATTGAAATCACATTCATGCGTTGATCAATGGCCCAGTCGATGCCTTGAATCACTTGGCTATATGTCCCAATCCCCTCTGTGTTCAATACTTTTACAGCGTATAAATCGACATTAGGCGCAACGCCAATTAAACCTTTATTGTCTTGAATGGCAGAAACAATTCCGGATACAGCTGTACCATGACCGTTATAATCATCGTAATCGGATTCTTCCGGTACAAAAGAAACCCCGCCCGCGATCCGCAGCTCAGGCGATTCTTTATCGATCCCAGTGTCTAGTAAGGCGACTTTTATTCCTTCCCCGTAAAAACCTTGGTTATGTGCCTGGAACGCGCCGACACTTTTAATATTGTCCGTATAGAGGTCTTGCTCTGACTGTTCAGTGATTTCAGTCATGACTTCAATTGGATGATCTTTCTCGATGAACTCGATATTTTTATCCTTGCGCAGGTCCTCAAGTTCAGTCGTCGTAAGTTCAGCAGTAATATAAGGCACATGCTTAAATTCTTTTCCAGCTTTTTTGTTTTTCTTTTTTAGATCCTGTTTCCCTTTTGCAACATTCTTATATTTGATGATATACCGCTCCTCTTTAGAGAAATTAGGCTCCATTTTATTGGACTTTGGCTCTCGAACTCCAGCATACTCCAGTGCAAAAGATAGCATGTTGAACGGTCCAAATAACAACAGCACCATTGTAAAACAAAGCATGACCGCAACCATTATTTTGGTACGCCATATATACCTCATATCCGCTTCTCCCTTTCTTTAAGTACATTTTCTAAAAACATTAAGCTGATTTTTCTCTAAACGATAATAAAAGGACATTATCCTCTTCCCTTTGTTTCACTCTCCTCGTTGGTTTCGATAAACTATAATTTTATGACATTCGTTCTACCACAACCCTTTTTTTACTTTAATTGTAAGTTTAATAGAAAAAGATATTTTTACCAATAGGTGTAAAATGTCTGAATTTGTTGCATTCCCTTTTTCTGAATCGAAAATTGTCGGTAAAGTATTTACAGTGGGGAAGTATGTCAATTATCTACCGTTATCTACTACCATAGACATAAGAATATAGACTTAAGAATCCATTGAATAAACCGTCGTAATAATCGGGTAGGAGGCTACTCATTATTTGAGTAGCCGACCTCCCACACCACCGTACGTACCGTTCGGTATACGGCGGTTCCCTAGTTTACGCAGTG